>CAMBBS010000016.1 GCA_945863875.1 Desulfopila aestuarii DSM 18488 | reverse complement strand
TTGATGAGAAAGCCGTCCTGGTCAAACCGGAAAGAACCGGCCCGTGAGTAGTAGGCGGTTGCATTGCCGGGTTCCTTGAGGATAAAAAAACCGTCGCCTTCAATGGCGACATCGAGATTTGACTCGGTCGATTCAAAGGTGCCCTGACTGAAAATCTGGTCAACCTTGGACATACCGACGCCGCGCCCAACCTGGGATATACCGCCCGAACCATTTATCGAGCTGGAGAGGAGATCGGCAAAGATAGTTCGGGAACTTTTAAAACCCAGTGTATTGGTGTTCGCAAGATTATTACCAATGACAGTCATGGCCTGGCCGTTGGTGTTCAGACCGCTGACTCCGCTGTATAATGCACTCGAAATACCCATTTTTTCTCCTTTTCCTCAAAGTCCGTTTGATACAACGACTTGCGTTATTGTGTATAAGCTATCGATTTCTTATGCAACAGAGCTGACGGTCAGTAGGCGGCCGACCCTGGCGTGGGCCATTTTTCGTCGGCAGCCTACGGGGCGTCTTCTTCTGCTGTTCCCGCAGATGAGCTGCCGGGTTCGTAGACACCGAGGATAGAGTGAAAGGCGATTTCACCGGCTTTGGTCTTAAGTATGCCGCCGTAATCTCCCTGCAGATCAACACCGGTTACCTCTGATTTGACGAGAGGGGCGACCCCAACACTTTCCCCGGCTGCGGCCTGTGCTTCAATGATAATTGTATAGTCACCCGGGGGTGCCTTTTTGCCGCCCGACAGGAGACCATCCCAGGTGAAATAATGACTCCCGGTCCCAAGTTCTTTTCCCTTCAGTATTGCCAGGGTCACCCCATTCTGCTGTAAGGACAAAGTGACTTGTGAGGCCTGCCCATCCAGCTTGTAGCCTATTTCCACCGGCTCACCGGTAAAAGTAAAACTGCTGCCGTAGTAAGCGACGTCCTTGCCGATGGTGTTCAGGGTGGAAAACAGGTCGGAATTGGCATTCGATGCAGCAAGATTTTCCATACTCTCATTTAAGGTGAATAGCTGTTCCAAAGAGCTGAACTGAGCGAGCTGCGCGGTAAATTCAGTCGGGTCGTCGGGACTGAGCGGATCCTGGTTTTGCAGCTGGGCGACAAGCAGCATTAAAAAATCCTGTTTTCCCATGACCGCATCCTTGGTGCTTTTTGCGGTGCTTGTTCCCGTGGAGGCGGCGGTAGCCTGGCTGATGGATTCGATATAACTGCTCATCGGAACTCCTAAATTTTTACATTGACCCCGGTGTTTGACACCGGGGCAGCAATTGCATGGTCAGCTAATGAAAAAGTGGTCCCATCTCCACGGCGATTTTTTGCGGTGTTGGGGATATAGTCATTTTTGCCGAAAAGCTGCCGATCGAAAAGATCGAAGTCACCGACCGATTCGGACTCGGCGGTGAGCGATATCTGCTCGACGGTAAAGCCTTGTTGTTCGAGCATGTTTTTTAATTTTTGAATATTTTTTTCTAAAATCTCCAGCGTGTGTTGACTCTGGGCGACAACATTTGCGCGGATGGACCCCTCTTTAACGGTTAAATCGATTTTCAGTTCGCCAAGTTCCGCCGGATGGAGCTTTATATTTATCCGCGAATCCATCTGCCGGCTGGAGATCTGAAACCGTTCACTCAGCTGCCGGATGACTTCGTCTTCATGGACTATCGTCCCTGAGGGCAAGAGGATCGGTTTTGGTGATTCGCTGACAGGTTGTGCGGTCCCCGGCTGCACTGTCGCAGAAACTTGAGAAAAAGTGTTTGTCGGCTCCGTTGCACCCAAGGCAGTACTCTGCGGGCCGCTGCTCATCGTTTGCTGGGAGAATTCTTCTCCCTGCTGATTATTTTGAAAATTTTGATTGTTTTCAGCAGAATTTTGCATCGTATTTTTGGCATTGAAATATTGCTGCTGCATATCCTGCCTGCTTCCCGTCCAGTTCTGCGCCGGTTTGCCGGCAGTCTTCTCCATGCCGTCGCCACCGGCCACGAGTAAGCTGCCGAGTGTCAGGTCATTTGTCTCCCCGGCTGGGCTCGCAGTAACTGGTTCTGCAGTGACAGCAAACAGCGCCGTGGACAAACCATGCATGTTGTTTCTGAGACCATGGGGCGAGGAGTTTTTCGTTGCCTTCGTTATTGCTACTGAACCGGTTTCGTTGGCGCTGTCGATAATCTGCTGCAATTGGTTCAGGAGGGCATCTTGTTTGTTTGCGACACCTGGTTTGATGAAATTCAAACCTTCTGCCTCTGTCGTCATTGCAGACAGTTCTGAATGAATTGCGACGGGGCCGGGCGGCGTCTTGGCATTAGCTGCCATAGTATCGATCACCGCTGATGCATTTTGAAGCCGATTTGTTCTAGATTCAACCTGGTGAGAATTAAAAAAAATGGATGTTGCCGGTATGGTCCGTGCTGTTCCTTCCAGAAAATATGCCAGGCCGGATGACGCAGGATTTTCTTGAGGGCTGTCTCCGGGATCTTCCCCGGCTATTGTCATAAGGGCTTCAGAACCTTCTCTTGCCGGTGCTGGACTCTCTCCGTCTGCCGATACGTTTTGGTCGTTTGAGCGTGACGTTTTTTCAAGATGCTTGTCGTCGGCACCTTGCTGTTGTGATTTGTTGCTGGAGAGTGCTTTTTCGAGGTGGGGTGAGAACTGGTCTTGTTCTTTTTTGCCTGGTGTGCCTGGAGGCGGGCCTTGTGCAATGACCGGCTGGATAGAGACCATTTGTGGCATAATGTTTCACTCAAGTTGCAGGGTTGAAAAAGTCGTACTGAGTTCCGCCGCTTTCTGCTGAGATATCTGATCGAGAATTTTTGCCGCGGCCTTCACTTTCATGTTGGCCAGCAGGTCCGCCGCCAGTTGCTGATCTAAGCCGTTTATGGCCAGGGCAGCTTTATCCGGCGACATTTTTTGATAAATATTCGCCAGTTCCTGCAGCTTTTTTATTTCTTTTGCCGATTTATCGGCGAGAAGGGTCTCAATCTTGTCGTGTAATTTTTTGAGCTCTTCGAGTTTCCCGTCTATTTCGGTTAGTTTCTTATCGACCCCCTCTTCAAGGGTCTTTAGGTCCTTTTTGCGCAGGGAGATTTCTTCCTGCTCTTTTCTGATATTTTCACGTTCCTGCAAAATTGATGTATCGATTCTTCTCTCTTCTACCGAACCGTAATTTTTTGCAGGATCCGTCTCGGCGGCAAAAAGGTTCTGCGGCAAAAGAGCTAGAGAGAGAAAGAGGAGGAGATGTTTGCGGTAGAGTATCATATGGAGGTGTGCTTAGAAGGTGTCCGGCTCATGCCGAGTGGTGGCTATCTCGTCGAGCATGGCCGCTTCCTTTTTATTGAGATAAAGGTGCCAGGCCCTGTTCTGAGTATCTTTCAGTTGGTCCATTATCTGCCTTTCCTTGCTCCGGTCGAGAAGGCTTTGCTGTTCTTTTTTTACCAGTGCGGATTTTTCCGTGAGATTTTTCTTGATCGCTTCAACGTTGCTTTTCCGGGCGGTAATTCTTTCTTCGAATCGCATCAGTTCCGTTATGCCTATGCCTTCGGCCTGCATTTTTTCAATTTCATCGATGAACAGGGCAAGGCCATGAACCTCTTCATTTAATTTTTTCTGAATAGTTTCCTGGATTTTTTTTGCTTCGATAAAACGATGCTGGGCGAGGTCTTCCAGGCGTTTACGGTAATCAAGCACTGTTTGTAAACTAAACGGTTTCATAGGATGGGGTATCCCATCAAAATGGACGAAAATTCATGGCGCATTAACCTCTATCGGTCTGCCGGCGATTCTTTTTCAGGGGTTCTTCGTCCCGGCGGTCGCTGAGCACGGTCCCCAGGCGTTCAATAGATTCCTTTAAGGTTGTTGTCTCATCGTAATTTTGCCGTAAGAAATCATTGATTGCGTCAATTTTGCTGAGAGCGTAATCAATCTTCGGATTAGAGCCTTTTGCATACGCGCCGATATTTATCAGATCTTCCGCCTCGCTGTAACTGGCCAGCACCCCTCGAGCTTTTCCGGCCAGCTCCAGGTGCCTGGGAAAGGTAATATCGCGCATCACCCGGCTTGCAGAGTTGAGGATATCTATCGCCGGGAAATGATTTTTTGCCGCCATTGCCCTGGAAAGGACGATATGACCATCAAGGATTGACCGGACGGAATCGGCCACCGGCTCGGTCATATCGTCGCCATCGACGAGTACCGTATACAAACCGGTTATCGACCCCTTGCCTTGAAATCTGCCGGCCCGTTCGAGGAGTTTCGGCAGGGTGGCAAAAACGGACGGGGTGTATCCTTTAGTTGTCGGCGGTTCCCCGATGGCCAGCCCGATCTCCCGCATGGCCATGGCAAAACGGGTGACGGAGTCCATCATGAGCAGGACGTTTTTCCCCTGATTGCAGAAAAATTCGGCTATGGCGGTGGCCACAAAAGCGCCGCGCATGCGCAGCAGCGGCGGCTGGTCGGAGGTGACGACAACAATCACTGATCTGGCTAAACCCTCCTTGCCGAGATCGCGTTCGATAAATTCCCGCACTTCCCGGCCACGTTCGCCGATCAGGGCAATGACGTTAATATCCGCTTTGGCATATTTCGACATCATGCCGAGAAGGACGCTTTTGCCGATACCCGAGCCGGCCATAATGCCCATTCTCTGGCCCATGCCGCAGGTTATAAGGCCGTTAATGGCCCGTATGCCAAGGTCCAGGGTCTCGGTGATATTTTGCCGTTCCATCGGCCCCGGGGGAAGGGAATAGAGATCTTTTTCCTCGCTGAGGTGCGGCGGGGGATGGCCGTCCTGGGGAACCTCCATCGCATCTATGACCCGGCCGAGAAGACTGTTGCCGACTTTTATGGTGGCACTGTTGCGAATGACCCTGATCAGACTTCCCGGGCCAAGCCCGCGCAAATCTCCGAGCGGCATGAGCAGGGCCCTGCCATCTCTGAAACCGACAATTTCCGCATAAATTTTTAGATCCCCGGCGACAGTGGTCAGCTCACAGAGCGAACCAATGCTGGCATGGGGACAGTAGCCTTCAATGACCAGGCCGACAATCCGGGTGATTTTTCCCCATACTTTAATGACATTGAGGCGACTGAGCTGGCTATGATCAAATGACATTCGTCGGTGATTCCGATTAAGTGGAGTGTTTGATGCACCTTTTCTTACACAAAGAAATGTTGATGAAGAGTGTGGCCGAAGACATTACAGATTCTTTTTTATCTCCTCTCTGATCACCTCGAACTGGCTGGCGATGGTCGCATCAATGGTACAGTTGTCAGATTCAATCTTTACCCCGCCCCGCTCGACGCTCTTGTCTCTTTTGATAACAACTTTGTTGAGTCCGGTCAGCCCGGCGACGATTTCCGAGGAGTTTTCCGTTACGGTCGTGTAATCATCCGGGTGAATATAGAGGGTGAATTCATCGGATTTTACCGCCCGTTGCAATGCTTCTTCAATGGTGGCGATAATCGTGCTGTCCTGCTCACGGACGGAAATACGCAGAATTTTTTCGGCTATTGCCAGGACAAATTGCTGTATTTCTTCGCCGCTGTTGCTGATAATCGTCTCGCGTATCGTGTCAAGTTGCTGGCATGTGCTGAGCAGAGCCCTTGTCGCGGCCTGAAAGTCCTGTTCGATTCTATCCTTTTCCGCCTTGATGCCTCTTTGGTATGCCTGTTCGATTTTTTTCTCCGCCACGGCGAGCTCGAGGTAGTTGGTTAGATCGATTTCCTGCTTCGGGGGCGCTGGAGGAACCGGGGGGGCAGGGGCCGCCGGCTGCTTCTCTTTCTGAACCGCCGCCGCGGTCTTCTTCGTGGAAGTATCTGCCGGGACGGTGGTGTCAATCATTGGATTCCGGGCGAGATCTTTGGGGTCGGCAACCAGCGGAAGCTGCTGTGACTGAAATGGGAGACCCGCCTTAGACTGCAGTGACTGCCATCCCGGGGGGGGATGCACCTCGCGCTTAACCAGGTCTTCAGGCTGAAAAGAAGTGGAATCTTTATAATATTTAGACAAGCTCATCCCCACCTCCGGAACCGAGCACCAGTTTGCCTTCTTCTTCGAGTTTCATGGCGATCTTGACGATGGACTGCTGCATAAGCTCCACCTCGGAAAGTCGTACCGGACCCATGGCTTCCAGATCATCACGAATCATATCCGCCGCCCGGGAGGACATGTTGGCAAATATTTTTTCCCGCATCTGTTCGGAGGCAATCTTCAGCGCCAGGGTCAAGGAGTCGTTGTTGACTTCGCGCAGGATCATCTGTAACGACCTGCCGTCAAGAGCGACAAGGTTCTCGAAGGTGAACATTTTCTTGCGGATCTCTTCCGCCATATCCGGATCCGTCTGTTCCATGTCTTCAAGAATATCCACATCGAGCTTGTTTTTCATGCGGTTGAGGATACCGACTATCGCATCAACTCCGCCAACCTTTTTGTGTGTTTTTCCCGAGACCAGACCTATCTCAAGATGGAGCGCATCTTCGATTCTGCTCAGTACGACCGGAGAGACCTTTTCAATCTTTGAAATACGATAGGCGACATCGGCACGGATTTCCTCCGGTAAATGGGTTAAGATTTCGGCAGCGTGCTCGACATGCTGTGTCGAGAGAATCAGGGCGACGGTCTGGGGATGCTCCTGCTGCAGCAGACCGGCGACCATCAGAGGCGCCATTAAGGCGATGGTCTCGAGCGATTTTGTCTCGGTGCCGGACAGGAATTGGTCCATAAGAAATTTCGACCTTTTGTCCCCTGAGGTGGCAGCGATGGCCTTTTGGGCAAAATCTCCCCCCTTGACAAAAAGACCGGCAAATCGATTCTGGGATTCACGAAAACTAGAGAAAACTTTTTCTTTGATATCGATGGGAATATGGTCGATGGTCGACATCGCCCTGGTTACCTGGCGTATTTCATCGTCGGAGAGCTCCTCAAAAACCTTTGCCGTCGCCTCCTCCCCTAGACATATAAGTAAAACAGCGACCCTGTTGATTCCGGTAAGTGTCTCAATACCCATTGTTTATCAACCTTCCTGAATCCAGTTTTTCAATATAAAGGCTGTCGGAACCTGATTGTGTTGCACTTCTCTGCGCAGGGCGGTAATGGTATCGTCTATCGGCTGCGGCGGCTCGACCGGTTCAGCTTCGAGCAGCAGGCGTTGTTCCCGTTCCAGCTGGTCGACCGTTTTATTATGCTGCTGCACATCGCTTTTCACCGTCTTGAGAACAGGTCGGAGCAGGATCAGGTAGATAAGAAACAGGCCCAGGCCGATCAGTCCATATTTTATCAGCGGCATATACTGGTAGAGAAGATTGTCCGCCGCCGGTTCTCCGGCAGCGGCAGTTTGTTTCGGATCAACAAAGGGCATGGACAGGACGTTGATAATGTCTCCCCGTTCGGCCACCAGGCCGATCGCCGAGGCGACCATGTTTTCAATGGACTTCAATTCCTCGGGGGAGCGTGGAGTCGCCGAGATGAGGTTGCCGTCAGCATCAAGCTGTATTTTGTCGGCAACAAGTACGGAGACCGAAAGAGCCGTTATGCTGCCGATAGGATTGACAATCTTGCTGATGGTCTTGCTGATTTCATAATTGGTTATGCGGGAGTTTTTGTTTGCCGGTATGGCGGCATTCTTCTCGGCCAATTGATTTCCCTGCATGTTCGATTCGACCCCAGGGACCCCTCCGGTTGTTTCCGAGCCGCTGTTTTCGACATTAATTTGTTCACTTCTGATAACCGGCTCCTCGGAATCATAGAGCTCTTCGGTCTTTTCGACTTTAGCAAAATCCAAGGTGGCGGAGACCCGGACCATGGCATTATCTGTACCCATGGTTTTATCGAGCAGATCCTGGGCACGCATTTCCATGCGGTGTTCCACCTCCTGCTGGAAGGCCAGCCTGTCGACGGAAAGAAGCTCGTCTTCAGAAGATTTTTCCTCCGCCTCAAGCACAACACCGTTGGAATCAATTATCTTGACGTTTTCAGGGCTTAGGTCGGTGACGGAGCCGGCGACCAGATGGATGATGCCCTGAACCTGCGCCTGATCAAGTCCCTTGCCCGGGACAAGGGTAACAATCACCGAGGCGGTGCCGTCTTTTTGTTGATTTTTGAAAAGCCGTTTTTCCGGCAGGGCGAGATGTACCCGGGTCGACTCCACCGGGGCGAGCGAGGTAATCGTTCTCGCCAGTTCCCCTTGTAAGGCCCTGGTGTAATTTACTTTTTGCACATAGTCGGTCAGGGCGAAACTCTGCTTGTCAAAGACCTCAAAGCCGACATCCCCACCAGTAGGCAGACCATTGGCCGCCAGATCAAGACGGGACTGGTAGATTTTGTCGGCGGCAACCCAGATGTCTTTGCCGCCGTTTTTCAGGGTGTAGTCAATTTTCTGGCTTTTCAGCCAATCTGTCACCAGCGAGGCATCACTCATCGGTAGATTGGCATAAAGAAGCTGCTGGTCGGCAGTTCGCGCCTGAAGAATCAAAAAAGCAAAGAGGACAACCGAGACAAGAAGAACTGTCACCGTGGCAATTTTTTTCGACAGAGGCCATTCCCGCACCAGGGTAATGACATTTTTTCGTTCTGGTCGAAAAACATCAGGGGGATTCGGTCGTGTTGTGGTTGTTACTCCTTTCTCTGCTACATCCATTTTTACCAGTTCCTTTAAAAATTCTTAGGAGGCGTTGCGCGATAAACGGGCCATGTTATTTTTTGACAGCGGCTGAGTGCCCCCTGCAGGGTTTTGTTAAATCTGCATGCGCATAATTTCTTCATAAGCCGTCAGCGCCTTGTTGCGCATCTGCACGAGCATGCGCAGAGAGACATCCGCTTCCTCCACGGCAATCATGACCTCATGGAGGTGTCTCGCCTCACCGCTCTGCAGTTTTGTCACCGCCTCATCACCGGTAATCTGTGCCTCATTGACCTTGCCCAACATCGATGTCAGCATGTCGCCAAAACCTGCCGCGCTTTTGCTGATTGCACTGGTGTCTCTCGTCTCTGGCGGCATAAGGGTAATACTGTTTGGACTGTCTATTGTGGTCATTGTCGGTTATCTCCCGATTTCCAGGGCCTTCATTGCCATTCTCTTGGCCATTTTTATACTCGTCACATTCGCCTGATAGGACCGGGTGGCGGACATCATGTCAACCATCTCTTCGAGCACGCTGATATTGGGCATTTCCACATAGCCGTCTTCCTGGGCGTCAGGATGTGATGGATTGTATACTTTTCTTGGCGGTGTGGTGTCCTCGGTAATTTTCGTCACCTGTACCCCCTGCACTCCTTTTTTCATGTTTCCTGCAAGCTCCTCTTGGAAACTGAGCGGAGCGGACTGAAAATTGACGGACTTTTTTTTGTAAGGACCGCCTTCGGGAGTCGAGGTAGTCTCGACATTGGCAAGGTTGGCACTGATGGTGTTCAGCCGGATGCTCTGGGCCTGCAGTGCGGAGCCGCTGATTCGAAAGGTGTTCAAAATATCCATGAAAATTCCTCGTGAGAGTTATTGCCCGGTACCGGTATTATTGCCCACCGGATATGACATGTTTGAGAAGGGTAAGTTTCTTTTTCAGGAGCTGGGCGGTTGTCTCATACAGCAGTTCATTTTCCGAAAGGGCGAGCATTTCCTGGTCGACGCTCACGCCGTTGCCGTCGCCAAGGCCCGACTGGTCTTCGACGGTGCGTATTTTGCCGCTGACCGAATTGAAATTGGCCGGGCCAAGCGAGATATGCACTTCGTCAGAGGTGGCGAGCGGGAGACTATTCGGTCTGCCGATGGCATGGGCCAGATCTTCTTCAAAAGCAAATCTCGACGGCGAATATCCGGGGGTTTCGGCGTTGGCAATGTTCGAGGAAATCACCTGGGCTTTTTCCGCCCGCAGATCCAAGACCTTGCTCAGAAGCTGCATGTTGCTGTCAAAAGGTCTTAATGGATCCATTTGTCCTCCCGGCTGTGGTGTTCTGGAAATTCATTTGCAATTAAAAGCTCGCCTTACAGGCGGGCCGCCTGCAAGGCGAGCTGCAATTCTCGTTCCGCATATTGTTTCCACAGGCTGTTTTCTTCTGTTTCGACAAGTTTCTCAAAGAGGCTTAGCGCTTTTTTCTCGTTTTTATCCCGGCGGGCAAGTTCGGCCAGCCGGTACAGGCTCTGCTGGTAAAAGCCACTTTCTTTGCCGATGGCCATAAAGGCCTGTTCCGCCTCGGCAAATAAACCTGTCCGGCAGAGGCTTTCGGCGAGCATATACTGTTCTGTATGCGAGAGGGGGTTTTTTAGGCGAGCGAGTCTTTTTGCGACATCAAGGCATTTTTCGTAGTCGTCCGTTCTGAAAAACAGTGCGGCCGCCAGTTCATAGATGGCAATGTTTTCCGGAAGGGGCTCGGGTAAAATTCGCAGGGCATCGCTCAGCCGTTCATCGGCGACCAAAGACTGCAGGCGGAAGAAAAGCACTTGGTCGGTGTGCCGGCCAGCCGGATAGGTGTAGCTGTACTGGGCCGCGTAGTCGTCGACTAAAGAATAGTTGCCGTGATCAAAAGTTGCCTGAATCATCGGTAAAAAAAGATCTTCTCTCTGGTCGACGGGCATTATTTCGATGAGATAGAGATACAGTTTCTGGGCTTCATCATAAATGCCTATGCGGTTATAGGCCTTGGCAATATCGACGAGAAACGTATTGTCGATCCATTTTTTCTGGAAAAGATCCTTGTTTTTTTTGGCCAGAACAAGTGCCTGGATATATTCCTGGTTGTCAACCAGCCGTTTTATTTCGCCCGGCAGCAGGTCGATGAGCAGGGCCTGCGCCGATATTCTGACATCCCCCGTCAGAAATTCACGCAGAAATAGCTGGAGCAGCTGAACAGACGTGGTCTTGTCATCAAGGAGCGCATGTACCAGGGCCTGTTTGAACAAGGCTTCTTCACGAAGGGGACGGGAATTGGCCTTTTGCGCTATGCCGGCGTAATGTGCTGTTGCCTCCAGCCCCCAGGTCCTGTCCTGCAGAAAGAGCAGGTCGTTTTTCTTTAATGCTGCCCGATATGCTGGTTCCGTGCCGGGAAAGTTCTTTTCAATGCGGGAAAATTCGTCAATGAGTGCAGTCTGGCCAGGGGTGTGAAGCTTCGACATGTTTTTTCTGTAGTCGATGAGACCAAGCAGGGTCTCGTCGGAGACCAATGTCGACAGGGTGTTGTAGCAGGTGGCGGCCTCGGCGAATTTCTGCAGGTCATAATAAATATGACAGGAGGCGGCGAGCGAATAGGGCATGGTCTGCAGCATCTGGGAAGCCGCCTGGAGCTGATATGCCGCTTTGGCTTTTATCGGCTGATGAATGGCATACCAGTAATCGGCCTGCCGAATTTGGACTATTTCCGCAACCTGTTGTGGCAAGGCGACATCCTCTCTCAGTAACAGATGGTTGAGCCGTGCATAATTGGCGGTGGCCAGGGCTGTCTCGATCTGGGACAGGAGAAAGTATGGCGCCAGGGGAAGGGTATTGCTGATCGATGGTTCCAGTAATGTGTAGTTGCTTTCGGCTAAATAGGGATCTTCGTGCACAGACCCCAGATGAATTAACAGATATTTGGCATAGGTGCCGAGGAGCTCGTTGCCGTATTGCTCTTTCAGCAGGTAGAGTTGTCTGAATGCATCGGCAAAATTTCCGGTTCTGCTCAATACTTCGCCATAGGTCAGAGCGAGGAGTTTTTTTGCCTCGACATCCTGACTGTTTTGTACCGATTCCAGTAATTTCTTGGCCAGATCATCCCAAAGATTCAGCCTGGCCAAATCAAGCATTTCAGCAGTGAGGAGCTGAAGGTTTGTCTCTCCTCCCGGGGGGAGCAAGCTGATAAGCGGAAACGGCGGATAACTGAATTTGACGGGGATGTCTATTGCAACCGGTGATTCGTATCGAGAAAAAAACGACGGCCAGTCTTTGGCATAAGGCGATTGCAGATAAGGGTTTAAGGCATCGAGCGGGGCTGATTCTAGAACCGTCAGCCCTTTGAGCCTGTCGGCCAGGTCTTGATAGGAATTACTGTATTCATTGCCAAGCACTACCTCAAAGACCAATTTGCCGTCGCTGCTTCTCGTCAGTTTATGGTCCTGTGGTCGATATCGAAAGAAAAGAGATAAAATAAATTTGTCTTCTGCCGGGCGTGGCAATATTTTGACAATGTCCTTGTCGGGGCTGCCCAGGGACACGGAAGGCGCGCTGGTGGTTTTGAAAAACTCAAGATCGATACGTCTCTCGCTTCTGATACTGCTGAACTCGGGGGGGACATCAAAGGTGAAATAGAACTGAACGATATCCTTTCTGTCTATTCTTGACACCTTGATGAGCTCGGACGCGTCAGCTGTACAGTGGAGAACGGTGAGCCAGAGGAGTATGCATGCAAGTAATCGTTTCATGGTAAAACTATATGCAAAAAATATTCCATGCATCTTTTTTTTGTCCCAATTCTCCGGTTGTTCTGGCCGGGCGCCAACGCGTGACAGTTTGTTGATGGAAAACGCCGCCAGGTGACAAAATAATGACACACGGGTGATTGCACACGAAAGCAATTGATAACAAAAAAACACCGAGAGCCTTCTTTTCTCCATTAGTTATTTGATTTTTTGAATGACTTCTTGATACTATGATGAGAACAATTTTTGGGAATGATCTATGCATCATATTAATACAGGAGAAACACATGGGAAAGAACGTACTGTTAGTCGATGATTCAAGCACAATGAGAAAAATTATCGGCCGGTCACTTCGGCAGGCCGGTATTGACTTCGATAACATTTTTGAGGCGGCTGATGGTCTGGAAGCGCTTGATGTCCTTGAAAATCAACATGTTGATATTGTGTTGAGTGATATAAACATGCCCAATATGGACGGTATTGCCTTTCTCAGAGAAAAGGCGAACCGTCCCGGCATAAAAAACATTCCGGTGTTGATGATTTCCACTGAAACCGGTGACGATATTATCGGCGAGGCGAAATCCCTTGGCGCCGTCGGCGCCATCAAGAAGCCCTTTACCCCGGATAAGGTCAATGAGGTGCTTGGGCCTTTACTGTAAGTCACTGTAAGTCACTGTAAGAAAACTGTAAATCACATGGGATATAAAGGAGTTGGGTGTGGAACTAAGTGAAAAAATCATCGAGTCCGCGAAAGAAATATTTTCCTCAATGATGATGATGGAAATCGCTGTACATGGTGAACAGACGACCAAAAGCATGGCCTTGAAGGAGAGTATCTCGGGCGTTATCGGACTGGCAGGCACCCATAAAGGGGTCCTGGCAATACATATACCCAACAAGGTCGCCATGGCCATCACCAGTGCCTTTCTCGGAATGGATGTCATTGAAATGAATGAAGATGTCGAGGATGCTGTCGGGGAGCTGGCCAATATGCTCGGTGGCAATGTGAAGTCGATTCTCTCGGAAAACGGCAGAGACATAAGTCTCTCCCTGCCCTCAACGATTACCGGACAGAACTATGATTTCCAACCGACCAAAGAGGCTGAAAGAATTATTATTCCTTTCCACTGTGCTGCCGGAGAATTTGCCATCGACCTGCAACTGGAAAAATAAAAATAGTTAAAAGGTAAAAAGGAACGGGCAGTGTCAAAATTTTAGATTCTGCCTGTTTCTTTTTTAACGCCAAGGATCAGAATTATGGCCGAGATGTTCAGTATAGGAAATGAAATTATCAGCGGGACGCAGGACGTGTTTTCCACCATGCTGATGGTCGATCTTGAAAGTGAAGCGGTTATCGAGAATAAAAAATGCGCCATTCAATCCAATCTGACGAGCATGATTGGGCTTGGCGGTGGAATCCGCGGCTTGCTGGCCATTCACTGTCCTGCGTCGGTGGCTAAAGCGATTACCGGCGCGTTTCTCGGCATGGATGTCGATGAACTCAACGATGATGTGAAGGATGCCATTGGAGAAATTGCCAATATGGTCGCTGGAAACTTGAAGGTTTCCTATGCGAAAATAGGTATCAACGTTGAACTGGCCATCCCGACATCTATTGTCGGGGAATCATTCTATGTCAGTGGCATTGCCGATGCAAAGAGAATAATTGTTCCCTTGAAAATGGCCGATGCGATCTTTTGGGTGGAACTCATGTATGTTGTTAACGCATAAGCCTGATAAATGTGCTTCTTGAGGTAAATCCTTCGTGCCTTGCCGCCGATAAGAAGTACTGAGTACAACTGATTGCAGGTACCCAACGATCTCTGACCCCTTTCTTTTATGAATCAGCAAAAACGCATAGACAAGATAATCAAGGCTGTTGAGGCGAGAATACAGGACGAGGTCGGCGCCCTGCTCGGCGCTGATTTCAAGCTGATTGGTGGAGACAATAAAGTAGTAACGAAAGAAGCCGCCTTTGAAGGCCGGCAGGGAAAACAGATCTGTGCCCTGATGGATATAACCGGCGAAATAACCGGAAAAGGCTGTCTGCTGCTGGGTGTCAAGGATGCTATTCGTCTCGGCGGTACGCTTATCATGTTGCCCGCCGGCGAACTGGAAGAGGTGATCGGCCGAGAGGAATACAGTGAGGAGGTTGAAGACTCTTATGGTGAGATAGCCAATATCATTGCTGGTTCCTTCACCAAGGATTTTGAGGAGATGTATCCGAAATCCTGTCGCTTTGTCCGCAAGGAACAGGAACTCCTCCTCCCGTCCAAGGTTGATATTGCCGGGGACAGCCCGGTAGAAAACCAGACATATTACCAGGTCTCCAGTTCCATGGTTCTTGATGGAAAGCAGATGGGCGACATGGTCATGCTCATGCCGGCCGCCATTTTCGGTCTGCAGGAAGAAGGCAAGCCGGACGAGGCGGACGTCGCCCCCGGTGAACCCGAGGCTGTTGCCAAAGACAGCGGTTTGAAAGAGCCAGATGGCTTCCGGTCGCAATCAGAGGAAAAACAAGGTACTGAACCACAAGGCAAAGCACCCGTCGGGCCACGGTTTGATGTCGAGAAACAGAGGAAAAAGGTCAATAGTCTTCTCGTTGAATGTCAGAAGAAGATAGGCGCCGAGGTATCCGCACTCATCGGCGCAGACATCACCCTGAGTGCTCCGGAAAATAAATTCCTTGGCAAGGAAGAATTTTTTCTCGACCATGTTGCCGGACGTCAGGTCCTGGCCGAGCTGGAAGTGGCGGGCGAGGTGCAGGGGAAAAGTTATCTGGCGGTCAGTATGAAAGACGCCATCCACCTTGGCGGCATACTCATCATGCTTCCCCCGGCCGAACTGGAAAATGTCATCAAGGAAGAAGATTTTAGTGAAGATGCCCGCGATGCCTACGGAGAAATAGCCAACATTATATCCGGTGTGTATACTGCCGTTTTTGAAGAACAGTACAACCAGAAACTCAGATTCATCCGCAAGGGACTCAGCGAAGTGGTTCCGGCCAAGGTCGATACCGCCTCCGACGAACCTCTGCCGGATAAAAAATATTACACGAGCAGTATGGCCATGGCGGTATCCGGAAAGCCGCTTGGCAAGATGCATATGCTTTTTCCGGCAGAAATGCTCCGCCTTGAGGCACTGCTGGAAAAAACAGAAGAGGAAACACCCGCCGCCAAATCAATCGAAAGTGGCTCTGCTGCAGGGAGCCAGGCCCCACCCGAAAAAGAGCAAAACTTAGAAGGTGCAGCTGCCGGCGGATCGGGGAAGGACGCTTCGGTCAAGGTGGCGCAACCGGATGTCAAGAAGCATAAAATACGGGTAGATAAGATCCTCTCTTCCTGTAAGGACAAAATGGCCGAGGAGGTAAGCGCTCTTCTCGGCACCGACGTTACATTGACCCATCTTGAAAACATCCTTGTCAGTAAAGAACAGTTCTTTTTTGATGAGGTGTCCGGCAGGCAGATCATTGCCGACCTGGATGTGGTTGGTGAGCTTGAAGGAACAAGCTATCTGTCGGTTGGTCTGCGCGATGCCATCCGAATCGGTGGCACACTCATTATGCTTCCTGCCGGCGAACTTGAATCGGTGGTTGGTGAGGAAGAGTTCAGTGCGGACACGCAGGATGCCTACGGCGAAATCGCCAACATCATTGCCGGGGTGTATACGGCGGTTTTTGAAGAGCAGTACGCCAAACGCATTCGTTTCGTAAAAACCGGCCTGCAGCAGGTCGCCCCCATGAAAGTCGACATTGCTGCCGATAAACCGATACCGGATCAGGACTACTACCTGAGCCGGATGGACCTGACCCTTGGCGGTGCCGCACTTGGCAAGGTAAACCTCCTTTTCCCCGCTGAGCTGCTGCAGCTCGGCGGGCTGAGACCGGGCAGTGTTCCTGTCGGCGACAAAGAAGACACAGCCGCCATTGGCCAGGCAGGCTCGGATGAAGAACAGACCGACAGCCGGTCCGCGCAGAAAATTGAAAAAAATGATCGGAAATCGTTAGATATTCTTGTGGTCGGCGACGATGAACCAGAAGTGGCAAAGATTGCAGCGGTTCTCGGCAATGCCGGATATTTCGTCAAGACGCTCTCTTTTAAGGACAATCTGCACAACTACATTCCCGGTAACCTGAGAGCAATCTATCTGGTAATGCGCGATGTCAATGAGCAGGCCTTTGGGGTGGCGATAAAAGTCAGTTCGGCATGTTCCGTACCGCTGATAGCCGCCGGACCGGGCTGGACGAGAACGAAGGTGATCAAGGCCGTTAAATATGGTGTCCGGGATATATTGCTGACACCTGCCTCGGAAGGGGATATTACAGAAAATCTGAACAATAATTTGCTTGAACTTGCCGCCTGACAGCCGGCGAAAAGGGTTTTTTCCCGGCGTTTATTTGTCCCAGTCGCCGGCGATATCTTTTTTCTTTATCTTCTCCAGCAGGGTTGTTCGCTTGAGATTTAATAAACGGGCGGCCTCTTTCTTGTTGCCATCGGTGAATTTCAGGGCCTGGACAATGAGCTGGGTCTCAAAATCATTGATCAGCCCGTTGAAATCAATCGTGCCGTTTTCCCAGGCAACATGCTGTACAGCCGCCTGCTGGCCGGCTTGGCCTGTGGCTTGCTCCATGGCGCCATTCTCGAGAGTGACGTCCTCCATCTCCGGAATGACGACACCATGGAATTTTTCCGGGAGATCTTTCAACTCGACCTGCCTGCCGCTGTAGAGAATGGTCATATGCTGGATGAGGTTCTCGAGCTCCCGCACATTGCCGCGCCATTGGTAATGAAGAATTGCCGCCAGCGCCCGGGGTGCAAAAGTGAACCGTTCTCTACCGCGGTTTTCGGCGAATTTTTCAAAAAAAGCATCGATCAGAAGGGGAATGTCTTCGGGTCTTTCTCTCAGTGTGGGAATATGCAGAGGAACGACACTGAGACGATAGTAGAGGTCCTCCCTGAACCGCCCTTCACTGACCATTTTCTCGAGGTCGCAATGGGTCGCCGCGAGAATACGGGTATTGACCGGAACGGCTTGAAAAGCACCAACCGGCTCAAATTCTTTTTCCTGGATGACCCGCAGCAGTTTGGCCTGCAGGGCTGATTTCATGTCGCCGATTTCATCGAGAAAGAGTGTTCCCTGGTCGGCATACTGGATTCTGCCGGGTTTGTTGGCTGTTGCCCCGGTAAAAGCACCTTTCGTGTAGCCGAAGAGCTCGCTCTCGAGAAGGTCATCGGGTATCGCCGCACAGTTTACCGGCACAAAATTTTTGCCGCGTCTTTTACTCTCTGCATGGATGGCCTTTGCAACCATCTCTTTGCCGGTTCCTGATTCCCCCCTGATGAGAACGGTGGAAATATCATCTTCGGCCACCCGGGTAATCAGGTCAAAGAGCTGGCGCATCGGCCGGCTGGCCCCGATCATTCCGTGAAACGGTACATGTTTCGGCTTGTCCGGTTGTTTTTGTAGCTTCCCGGCGGATGGCAGCGCCTCGTATGCTCTTCTTAACGCCAAAGTCGTTTCCACCGGGTCGATCGGCCGATGAATGAAGTGGAAGAGATCGAGGTCCAGCACCTGTCTGATGAAGTGTGGACATCCGGCAGGAATGATAGGAACTATAAGCGTGTCCGGATGGCTTTTCTTCAGTGCGGTGATAAGTGATAATTCATTGTCGTTGCCGGCAAAGTAGAGATCAATGACCAGGATGGTGATCGAATGTGTCCGTAATGCCGCGTCAAGATCCTGCTCGGTGAACACATGATCAATGGTGCAGGTGAACTGTAAATCGAGCGTATCTGCCACGGCGGAGAGTCCATCTGCCTGCCTGTCTGCAAAAAGTATTGTCGGGGGAGATACCATGTAATTATTCAGGCGGACGCGTGTTTTTTGATTTGTTTCCGGAGATCTTCTCAGAGAGAAGATTGCATCAGGTCAGCAAGTTTGCTGGAGGTTCTTCGCATATTGAGGCTGAGTAAGCGGGCAATTTTTTGAATCACCTTGATGCCCAGAGACGGATATTTCTCCGCCAGGATCTCGAACCCTTTGTCGGTAAGTGTTACCATGGTAGTGGCCTGTCTGGCTATGACGGTTGCTGATCTCGGTGACCTGTCAATAAGTGCCATCTCGCCTATGGAACTGCCTTTCGTGAGCCGGGCCAGGGTGATATTTTCACCGGTCTCGGCTTTTTTCTGCACCTCCAGAATACCGGTTACGACAAAACCCATAAACGTTCCCTGATCGCCTTCGATGAAAAGGTATTCTCCACGCTGCAAATGAATAAAGCTCATATGTTTGGCAAAGACCGAAAGTTCGTCTACATTGAAGCTTGAAAAAATAGGCAGATTAATCAGAAAAGATCTGGTCTCTTCTTCGCTGTCACTCATTTCTTTTGGCGGCATAACCTGGCGTGCTCGTTACATGCTTTCATTTTAAGAGGGTTCTGGTTTTTTTCCGTTGACCGGGCCCAGTATGGAGAGATCGTTTGCTTGAGACTTATCTTGCGCGTGATGTCTCTCTACCCACTAGCATATCACATCAAAAGGAATAAAAACAATAGTGATGGCGTGGTAAAAACGGTTCGCCGGCTTCCTTGCCACCCATACTCCCCTAAACGAGACAAAAGATCAATACCGCTTTTCCCCTGGTGTTGCATTGGCTATCTTGCATGCACCACCGGCTCCAATCAATTGCACCCTCAACAGCTGCTGCCTTTGAAAGTCGGAAACTTCCTCCTCTGCTTCGTGGTTCTTTTTTCGGCATTTATTTGTCAATCCTGGCAAAAAACAGAAGATACGGCAAGGGGTGACGATTGAGGGCTGTGCAGTGCGGCACAACCACTATCTCCCTGGACATGGGAAGAGAGGCAAGCATGGCAACCGAGCACAGAGTGCATCGGTTTCGCAGTACCGCCGGAAACTGCGCCGGCCGTTTCATTCGGCTCAGGATTCAGCTATAATATCCAATGCATGGTGGATTTTTATGTCGTCGGGGACGTGATCTTCCCGGAGTATATTTTCGATTCTGTCCAGTGAGTTCTGGAGCCCGGTAACCTGCATCTCCAGGTTCTGTATGGTCGACGAGGCGACATTTTCCGTGGTATCCATCGCCACCTGCAGGTCCTGGGCACTTCGTAAAATAGTCTGCATGTTGGCGATCTTGTCTATGCGCAGAAAGAGTTCGTCAAAATTTATTGGTTTTTCCAGATAATCACAGGCCCCTTTTTTCATCGCGGCGACTGCGGTATCCACGGAAGAATGGGCGGTGATAAGGATGACCTCGATCCGGCTGTTTATCTCCTTGGCAATTTCCAGCACCTCTATGCCACCAATGTCGCCGGGCATCATCAAATCGGTCAAGACGATGTCGTAGGTATGTGTGCGCAGCATTTTCTCGGCGACATAGCCGTCTTCGGCAACCTGGACACGGTAATGGGCTTTTTTCAAGCGCTGTTCCAGCAGATGTCGTATGACCGGATCGTCGTCGACAGCAAGGATGGAAGGGTTTTTCATGGGCGGGCCTCTCGGTTATTTCTTTTGATAAAAAATCGATCGCAGATGGCGTTTTGCTACGAACCTGGGGCAGACCCCGGTCAGTGACTCGGTTGATCCTATGACGAGATATCCATCATCGGCCAGGCTGTCGGCCAGTTTGTTGAAGAGTTTTTTGCGATCCTCTAAGGTGAAATAGATAGCGACGTTTCTACAAAATATTATATCAAATTTGCCGAGAGAAGTGAACGGTTGCATCAGGTTAAGTTTTTTGAAATTGACCATGCCCCTGATTTCATCCTTGATTTTCCATGAATCGCCAAAGAGCGTGAAATATTTCTGCAGGTATATTTTGTCCAGCCCCCTTTCGATTTCGAACCGGTTGTATTTGCCGTAACTCGCCTGGGCTATGGCCGCATCGGAGATATCGGTGCCAAAAAGCGTGAACGAATAATTTGATAATTCTCTGAGTAATTCCTTGATAACTATGGCAATCGAATAGAGTTCCTGGCCGGTTGATGAGGCGGCACTCCAGATTTTTATTCGCGTCTTGAGAGGGGCTTGTGCTGACCGCAGGTCGATGACTTCAGGGAGGATTTTATGTTGCAGCAGTTCAAATGGCCCCTTGTCTCGAAAAAAAAGGGTTTCATTGGTGGTGATGGCGTCAATGATGTCCTTTTCGATTTTCTTGCTTGGATCCTGCCTGGATTTGTGGACCAGCTGCTGGTAGGAAGCACAGCCCTGTGCTTCGGCGATCGAGCTGAGACGGGTTTCAAACAGATATGATTTGCTCTGATCAAGATATATGCCGGTGATGGTCTGAATATATTGTGAAATCAGTGTTAACTCTGCGGGAGCGATCTTAATCATCTTATTTCACACTCTTGACTATTTCGTCTGCAATTTTGCCGAGTGGTGCCACGACATCAAGGTACCCGTGTTCTGCGGGGGCTTTCGGCATGCCATAGACGATACAGGATGCTTCGTCCTGCCCGATGATAAATGCCGATTTGCTTTTGAGTATGCCCAGGCCCTTGGTGCCGTCCGAACCCATGCCGGTCATGATTACTGCCGTTGTCCGGCCGACATAGTAATCGCCGACGGACCTGAACAGATAGTCCACGGAAGGTTTGCAGGAATTTTCCGGAGGATCGTCGGTAATTTTAATCCGCCGGTGCAGGCCATCGGTACCGGCAACGAGTTTCATTTGTTTACCGCCTGGGGCAATATAGACGATATTCGGCAAAATATTTTCCCCATTCTCCGCTTCCTTGACGGTAAGCTGACATTTTTTGTCAAGACTTGCCGCGAGGGATTTGGTGAATACCGGCGGCATATGCTGGACAATGAGAACGGGGACGCCCAGGTCGCCGGGGAGCCTCGGCAGCATCTGGGTCAAGGCGTTTGGTCCGCCCGTGGAAATACCAATGGCAATGATTTCCGATTTTCCCCGCCGTACTGCCGGCGATCCGGACGGAGTGGGACGGACTGTCATGCCTTGACCGGCTGCCGGCCGCGGGGGCGGTGTGCTGAAAGTGGTCTTGCCTGGGGGGATACGCCCGGTTTTATGCAGCAGCGACGAACCCAGCCGAGAGCGTGCATAGGCCTGAAGTATCGGTTGCAGAGCCGCTCTGATTTCCCGCTTGCCTTCCGTCTGATTTTTGCTTTGCGGCTTCAGGATGAAATCAAAGGCGCCCAGCTCGAGGGCGCGCAGGGTCATATCACTGCCCTCGGCGGTCAAGGTCGAGACCATGATTGCCCCGACCCCGAGGTGATGTTTCTGTATTTCCTCGAGCACCTCTATGCCGTTCATCTCCGGCATTTCTATGTCAAGAGTGAGAATATCCGGTTTAAGGGAAGTGATTTTTGCCAGGGCAATTTTACCGTTGTGGGCCACGCCCACCAGTTCAACACCCGGGATTTCCTCGATAATATCCGAGATTGCCTTGCGGTAGACAATAGTGTCATCAACAACAAGAACGCGGAGGTTTTTTCTGCCGATCATGCAGCCACTTAATCCTCTATGCTGAGTACCTTGTCGACGTTCAGGATGCCAATGAGGTTGGTCTCAGTTTTATAGACCCCATTGAAATATTCCCCCTGAATGCCACGCATGTTCGCCGGTGCCGACTCCTTTTTATCCATGTCCGCTGAAACGACATCGCTGATCTTTCTCACCAGCAAGCCGACATGTCCACCTGTCGAATTAACAATGATATTGCGAGGATCCTGGGTGATATCCGTTTCCCCGAGTCCGAGTTTTCGTCCCAGGTCGATGATAGTGACAATCTGTCCCCGGAGATTGAGTATACCAAGGACATATTCCGGGGCCTGAGGCACCTTGGTCATTTGCATAAGTTTATTGATTTCCTGGATTTTTAAAATATCCATGCCACACAGGGCGTCGCCGATATAAAAAGTCGCGAGTTCAACAATCTTTTTGCTGTCTGTTCTTGAGCTGGTATCTGTCATGTCCATTCCGTTGGAGTGTTTCATGTTGCCGCAAGGTTCGAGGAGGGTTTTTGCTCCGGCCTCCTCGAGCGATTTATGCATTCCGGGGTCAGTGTCTTCTCTTGATGTAATCGTGGACGGAGACCATGAGCCGTTCCTTGTCCAGTTTAATGTGGTACTCATTTACTCCGACTGCCTTCCCCCTGGCGACATCCTCCGCCGAGGCCAGGGTTGTCAGGGCGATGATCGGCAGGTCGGAATACTTGCGGTCACTGCGGATTTTTTGCGTGAGCTCAAAACCGTTCATGTTCGGCATCTCTATATCCGTGACCAGCATGGAAATTTCATCCCCGTGCTCCATCAATTTATGCCAGCCCTCGAGGCCGTCCTCAGCCTCTATGACATTATAGCCGACTTCGGTCATGTAGCCTTTGACCTGATTGCGAAAAAATTTGGAATCCTCGGCGATAAGGATGGTTGGTAAAACGTCTGTCTCGACATTTGCAAGCTCGAATTTTTCCTGTTCGAGAAACCAGTGGGGAAATAGAGTCTGGACCATTTCAAAGACATTGACGAGCATTGTCGTTTGATTGTCGATGATGATCGAGCCCATTATTCCCGGCTGGCTCAGGGTCGTGTCATCAATGTCGGCGCTCACCTCGAGGGCGTCTATCGGCCCAACGGCAAGCAGGCCGACGGATCGTTTGGCAATGGTAAAAACAATGACCAGAAGACTGTCGTGATCGGCAATCGGCTGCACCATGGCCAGGTCATCGACACGGATGAGACTGAGACTGCCGCCACGGTATTTCATGACGCGCCTGCCGCCGAATTCTTCTATGTCCGACCGTTTGATTTTTTCAATCCGTTCGACCTGGTTGAGAGGAACCGCAAAATGTTCTACCTCGGAATTCTTGAAGATGAGCAGAGATTGTTTGTCCTTTATCGCCTTGATTGCCGCCTCGGCCGCCCTGGCCACCTCCGATGCCCGGTCTGAGCCGTCAACGGAGGTAAGGTGGGCCATCCGGGCAAGATTGCTGACATCGAGGATCAGCGCGATACGCCCATCGCCCATGATGGTGGCGCCGGCATATCCTTTACATTGCTGCAGATGCCTGCCGAGTGGCTTGATGACGATCTCTTCGGAATCCTGCAGTCTATCGACGATCAGGCCGTACTTCATCGAGCCTGTGGAGACGACGACGATATTCAGCGCGCTGGAGGCGGCGAAACGGCGGTCGAGTACCGACCGGGGGCGATCGTTTCGACTCGGTGGTGTATCATTTCTCGACTCCTCGTCACTGTTAAAGAGGGGTGAGTCCTTGCCCCGCCGATCAAATATCTTTTCTCTTCTGTCCGGTTTTACTTCGTCGGTACCGCGATCATAATAGGTTCGCTTGATGCCGATGACATCGGCCAGTCGGATAAGGGGGAGCAGCACGCCCCGCAAGCGGACGACCTCCGCGTCGCCGACTCTTTCGACTCGGTCTTTCACCTGACCGGCGGGGATACGCAGTAATTCCTCCAGGTTCACCTGGGGGATAGCATACCTTTCCCCGGCTGTTTCGATAATCTGGCAGGGGATAATCGCCAAGGTCAGGGGCAGTTTGATGGAAATTGTCGTACCGGAACCTTTCTCGGAAATGATATCGACATTGCCGCCAAGCTGGTCAAGATTCGTTTTGACGACATCCATGCCGACGCCGCGGCCGGATACATCGGTCACTTCCTTGGCCGTGGAAAAACCGGGCAGAAAAATAAGATTGACCTTTTCCTTGTCCGACATGATCTGGGCCTGCTCGCTGGAGAGAAGACCCTTGCTGACGGCGCTCGCGGCAAGTGCATCACCGTCGAGACCTTTACCGTCATCACTGATTTCGATGACAACCTGTCCGGCCTCATGATAGGCCTTCAGGACGACAAGACCCGTTTCCGCCTTGCCGATTTTCCTTCGTTCGGCAGGCATCTCAATGCCATGGTCGACGGAATTTCGCACCAGATGCGTCAACGGATCGTTTATTGCCTCAATGATGGTTTTATCGAGCTCGACATCTTTCCCGACGATAGTCAGATCAATTTTTTTCTTCAGTTTTTTGGAGAGGTCCCGGACAACCCGGGGAAACTTACTGAAGACATTGCCTATCGGCTGCATACGGGTCAGCATGATCGCTTCCTGCAGCTCGGAGGTGATAAGGTCGATGCGCTGACCGACCGCCTCTGCGTTGCGCAGATCGTCTGACCCGATGGTCTGCAGCAGTTGATTCCTGCTGAGTACCAGTTCTCCGGCCAGGTTCATCAAAGAGTCGAGCAGGCTGACATGGACGCGGAGCGATGCCTCCGCTTTTGCCGGTGGCGCCTGGGGCGATTTGCCTGACGGCAGATTGTTTAACGCGGCCGGCTCGATGGCGGAAAAAGATTGATCCCCCATCGCCTGCGCCTCTGTTTCCGCTTCGAATTCATCGTCCGGCAGCAAGCTGTCTTCTACTTCTTCGATAAAAGTCTCGTCTTCTTCATCAAGGGTGAGTAGCGGTTTCGGTGCGGTCTTTTTCTCAGCGGGCACTTTTGCAGGGGCTTCCGCCACTGCCGCGGGCTCTCTTTGTGGTCTCGACTGCTTCTCGTCGGCCGGCTGGGAAAATGTGCCGTCCGCTATGGCGTTCAATGGGGTGAGGTGTGATGAAATGTCCACCGCATTGCTGTTTTGCACATCTTCAATCAAGCTCTGCAGTTGATCTGCGGCGATCAGCAGAACGTTGATTATTTCCGGCGTGGGTATAAGCTTCTTGCTGCGAATCATCCCAAGGACATTCTCTGCCGCATGCGATAGATCCTGAATGGTCGTCAGACCCATGAATCCAGCGCCGCCCTTTATGGAGTGGGCTGCACGAAAAACCTTGTTGACAAGGTCTTCATCGATGTTGGCCCCGCCTTCTTCAACGGCCAAAAGGTCATTTTCAATATCTGCGAGGTGTTCCAGTGACTCCTCGATGAATCCCTGCAATATTTCGTCGTCTTCTATTTCCATAAAGCACTCCCTGCATTTGAATTATAATCCAGTTCACTATTAAAGGTTATACATAGAGCCAATTGTATGTACAGGGGTTTTTTGAAAAAAATAATCGGACCCCGGGGGCCGCCTGAAAAAAACCGGCTGAAAAAAGCCTATAATCGCGGTGAAAGGGAACGATATGGTTGACGTTGCAGCTGAAAGGCGGGCAAAAAAACGGTTTGAAAACAAGCGTTCGGCAAAGCCTGTTTTCAAACCGTCTTGTTGTTGGTGAAGCTGCGGGTGGAGAAAAGCAGGTGGTGCCTATGCCGCGCCCTGCTCGATGTCAAGGAGCGTCAGTTCGTAGGTCAGGTGATGTCCGGCGAGTGGATGGTTATAGTCAACGGTGATGAGTGAGCCTTCAACGGAAATAACCGTAGCCGGAACCTTCTGCTCGACGCCGTCTTTGTCGATTTTCAATGCGAGAACCATGCCTGGTTTCGGCTGCAGCGCATCGACCATTTTTTGACTGTCGATGGTCTGCAGAAGATCCTTCTGGCGGGGACCAAAGCCCTCCTCCGGAGGAATGCGGATTTTTCGACGTTCCCCGACCGTCATCTCGAGCAGCGTCTGTTCGACGGTCGGCGGGAGATCGCTGTTGCCGATCTGGGTACGAAGGGGATCCTGCTCTTCGACAGAGATAAATATTTCGCCATTGTCCAGTTTTCCTACGAGTGCAAGGGATACCATGGCTTTTTGCGTGGGGTGTGACATAACAAACTCCTTGTTTTTAGTACGAACTGAAAAAATACAACATGATTGAAGAGGAAGAAAATTGAGTGGCATAATATAGGAGATGAACAACTTTATGCAAGGAGATAGCATAAAAACTGCAAAATCTGTCAGTGTACCTTGACAAAGCAGAAAGAGCTGTCTAGTTTATGCATCTTTTCGCTTTCTGTCGCTGCTCGTTTTTTCCGTCAGGGGTGGAGCTTGTCGAAGCGGCCGGAGAAGAAAGGAAGAAATCTGCACAATGAAGCCGAACAAAACCATTAATCAAAGCAGAATTACGAGTTAATTTTCATGATATCCTTAAATTTCGCCAAAACAACCGATGGGCTTCTGCCGGCAATCGTGCAGGATTATCAGACAAGGGAAGTACTGATGCTCGCCTATATAAATAAAGAGGCATGGGAAAAAACCCAGGCAACCGGCAAGGCACATTACTGGAGTCGCTCAAGAAATCAACTGTGGCTAAAAGGTGAAACCTCTGGTCATGTGCAGATTATCCAGGCGATTCTGGTCGATTGTGACGATGATACCGTCATCTATCAGGTTGAACAGCTGGGTGGTGCGGCCTGTCATACCGGTCATCGGTCCTGCTTTTTCCGCCGGCTGCAGGGCAACGACCTGGTTGTCCAGGGGGAAAAAATATTTGACCCGGCGGCAGTCTACGGTACAAAGTGAGCGCTTAGCGTTTTAAAAATAAGGATTTGAAGTCGCGGGAGATATGACGATGCAGCAGTTGAAATTGGGTTTACCGAAGGGCAGTCTGGAAAATGCGACGATTGAGCTTTTTGAAAAAGCCGGCTGGCTCATTAAGCCCGCAGCCAGGAACTATTTTCCGAAAATCGACGATCCCGAGCTGGATTGCTCGATTTGTCGACCCCAGGAAATGTCCCGTTACGTGGAAGACGGGATGCTTGATGCGGGGATCACCGGGAAGGACTGGACCATGGAAAACATGTCGGATACCGTGCTGGTCTGCGACCTGGTCTATTCCAAGGTGAGCAGGAGGCCGACCAGATGGGTTATCGCCGTGGCCGGGGATTCTGCCATCAAAACCATTGAGGATCTCGAAGGGAAAAAGATCTCCACCGAGCTGGTCAATGTCACCAGACGTTTTTTCGAAGAGAAGAACATTCATGTCACCATAGAGTTCTCGTGGGGAGCAACCGAGGCGAAGGTGGTGGCAGGTCTCGCCGACGCCATTGTCGAGGTGACTGAAACGGAAAGCACCATCCGGGCGCACGGGCTGCGCATTATCCACGAATTGATGCAGTCCAACACCCAGTTCATCGCCAATAAACAGGCCTGGAATGATCCGTGGAAACGGGAAAAAATCGAAAACATCGCTTTGCTGTTACAGGGGGCACTGAATGCCGATCGAATTGTCGGCCTGAAAATGAACGTGGCCAGTGCCAAACTTGATGATATTGTCGCCATTCTGCCGTCACTCAATGCCCCGACGGTGGCGAGCCTGTATAATCAAGACTGGTATTCCGTTGAGACCGTGGTTTCCGAAGATATCGTCAGGGATCTTATCCCCCGGTTAAAGAAAATGGGTGCGGAAGGCATTATTGAATACCCCCTGAATAAAATTATTTCGTGATCTTCCTCCAAGGAGAAGAGTATGGATTTTTCCAAAATAGAGTTTCTCCTGAGCGTGCATAGTCTGAAACAGCTGCCTCCGCTCGAGTTGCCGGAAATAGCCTTTGCCGGTCGATCGAACGTCGGTAAATCGAGTCTTATCAATAAACTGACCGGACGGAAAAGCCTGGTTAAGGTGAGTGCCCGGCCCGGGAAAACCCAGGGGCTGAACTATTTCCGGGTAGGGGATCATTTTTTCCTGGTGGACCTTCCCGGCTATGGTTTTGCCAAGGTTCCCAAGGTTATGCAGAACAGTTGGCAGGCTTTGATATCGACCTATCTGGAAAAGCGGGAAACCCTGCGCTGTGTGGTCGTCATCATGGACATTCGCCATGAACCGAAGACCCAGGATACCCAATTGATTCAATGGCTGAAGCAGAATTCCATTCCCTGCCTGCCGGTGTATACGAAAATAGACAAGGTTTCCGGCAGCATCAGAGAAAAAAATGCCAGGCTCCTTGATGCCGGCCACACTTTTAACGCCGAGGAGAGAATATTGTTTTCGGCAAAAACCGGCCAGGGACGAGAACAGCTCGTCGCTGCTCTGACGAGGTTTCTCAGCGCCTAGTCGAGGAAAACCGGCGGCTTGTTCTTCAACAGGGGACAGCCTGCTGCCTTAAACGTAATTCCCGCCATTCCCGTCATGTTGCCTGCTTGTAAAAGTGGGCATTTTTTTTGTGCCGATAGGCCTGGTCGTGATATAAGATAATGAGATGATGACGAACCCGTTTTTCGAGTTGAGCTGGCTGCTGCATGAAATAAAAACGGCAGGCCCGGCAGCAGCAGTGGTGGACAGGAGAAGGAGACGCGATGCAGGAATTGTCGAAATCACAGAAAGCACGACACGCCATACGAACCTTTAAAATTTTAGCTGATTCCCTGTCACTCCAGGGATCGTATCGGCCATCCGGGAGGATTGGCGAAAAATTGACCGAGGCTTTAAAGCAGCTCAGCCCGGAAATCTATGGTTCGATGACGGATGCGAGAATTGTCGAACTGAAAGGACTGGAATATGTCATCGACAGAATGCCTCAAGGTATTGAGAACTGCAGCAGAATTATTCTCACTGCCCAGGAAGATTTTAAGGAAACCTCCTTTACAAAAATTGTTCCTCTCAAAAGGCGCAGAGTCTCCTATGCCGTTTCAAAAAATGAAGTCTGTTTTGTTATCACTACGGGAAAGAGCGAAATCTACGACATCCTGACGCATATAACATTTCTTAATATAGAGGCGCAAAAGATCTATCGCCAGGCGCGGATGAGAGTCGACGAAGTGAGCTCGGAATGGCTGGAACTTGAGCGAATTGTTGCCAAGGAAAAGATCCTGAACAACGAGGAACTGGAGCAGGCCATCTGGAACCTGTCGATTGTTCTGGGACGAACCTACAAAGAGACACGGGAAACATACGATTATCTAGAAAAAAACAGGATAGAACACAACACCAACAACGGTCTTTTTAACATAATATATGGTATCGGCAAAAGAGTTATGGCTGAGCGGACCGTTGTTAATAATGAACTGACCGTCTATTTCACGCCGTCTTTACACGAAATGATCGATCACCAGAAGTATGCAAGCCTCTGGGCCGAAAAATTGAAAGAATCATTAGGGCGGTTGCACTATCAGGGGCGGCCGGTTCATGTGATCAGTGCCAACATGCATTCGATGCGGAATTTGCTTTTTGGACCGAAGGTGCTGGCGGACGTAGGAGAACGTGTCCCTGACAATATATATGACATGGTCAGAGCCGTTCGGGACAAAGAATTTTCTCTCGAGACATTCACTGCGGAGCCGGGCTTTGTCTACCAGCAAGACGAATCAGGCTCAAATATTGATGTGAATATTATTGATCTTTCCCTCCTCGACGGGAGACATATCCATCCATCGCTGCACCTCAATTGTGATTTCATCAAGGAGACGGCACCGGTTCTGCTCGTTATCGATTATGCTTTTGGTACTCAGGCTTTTGATATTATGGATAAATTACTCAATCCCTTTCGTTTTAACGGCGAGGAGGTTTCGTTGAATGTCAAATCGATTTCCATCATGGGCAAAGCCGGGGTCCTGCCTGGTAAAAAGGGCGATATCATGCTTGCTTCGGCGCATGTCATGGAGGGAACCGCCGACAATTATATCGTGCAAAACGATCTCACCGCCGCCGATTTTGATGGCTCCGTCGATGTCCATACCGGTCCGATGGTAACGGTGCTCGGTACTTCGCTGCAAAATCGTGATGTCCTGGAGCGGTTTTATTCTTCGAGCTGGCGGGCGGTCGGACTGGAAATGGAAGGGGGGCATTATCAGCGAGCGATAAGCGGGGCGATAATTCAGCGACACATTCCCGCCGATATGAAAACCAGATATGCCTATTATGCATCGGATAACCCGATGGTCTCCGGCGAGACCTTGGCCTCGGGGCCGATGGGCGACGAAGGTATTGTCTCCACCTATATGATATCCAAAGTAATTCTGGAAAAAATAACCAATCATGACGACACGGCAAAAGGCTGAAAACAAAGGCAATCTGCTGTACAATTTCTCTCCCTGGCTGCTGGCAATCGCCTGCACCTTCTTGCTGATTCTCCTGACCATCTTTGCCGCGAGCAACTACCAGCGGGAAAAAGAGTTGATCGTTGAGGCGATTGCTCAAAAAGGGCTGACCCTCATGCGGTTTATCAACAGTTCCGTGCGAGAATCGATCCGGGTCAACCTGCGCACCTCCCGGCAGTGGGATCATTGGCAAGATCACATGCAGGCGGCAATGGAGCAGGCGGTTGAGCAGCCAGGGGTGGAATTTGTTTTGCTCATCGACGCCGCGGGCACCGTCTTGTCGGGCGCTGGAAAAAATCTGCCGGAGAACACCGTTGATCCGGGCAGCCTGGCTTTTGCCGGTGTTCTGCGTGCCGATGATGCCGGTCGATTTGTCACGCGCCTAGTCAAAGATGCAGACGGAGACAAGAAAAAGTTCCAGATAGCCTCATGGTATATGCCGCCAAGCATGCGAGATGCCCTGCATGGTCCTGCCGATGCGCCTCCCCGTAGAGGCCAGATGATGATGCGCGGATTGAGCCAGCATCCTCAATTTCGTCTGGTACAGGAGGAGATGGATCGACTGCTTGACATGCAACCCATCTATATCGTCCAGCTGGATTTCGAGCAGTTCAATTCTCCGCTGAATCGTCAGTTGCTGCAGATCATTATATTGCTCGTCGTTATTTTTCTTGTCGGCCTAGGCGGAACGCTATCGTTTGCAACCTTGAAAGGATTAAAAGGTTCCCAGCTGCGTCTCGGCAAAATGAGGGCGTTCACCGATATGCTCGTTTCGTCTCTGCCGATAGGCTTGATTGCCACGGATAGCAGTGATGTCATTCAGGTCTATAATGCTTCTGCCAAAGAGCTCATTGGCCTTGATGCGGACAGGGTCATCGGCGGCAGGCCGCGGGTTTGTCTGCCGGCAAAACTGGCGCAGATGTTTTCCGGCAAGGAAATGGACGGCCCCATCGTCCGTCAGACCGAGATCCATTTGCCTCGTCTGCCCGAAAAAGACAAGACCTTGCAGCTTGCCTCCATGGTGGTCTTGGACGATAGTGGCGGTTTTGCCGGGGAGGTCCTGCTTATCAGGGACCTGACGACGGTGAAGCGGCTTGAAAAAGAACTGCGGCGCAGCGAACGGCTGGCGGCTCTTGGGAAAATGGCCGCAGGGGTCGCCCACGAACTGCGCAATCCGCTGAGTTCTATCAAAGGGCTCGCGGTAGTATTGAAGTCAAATTTCTCCCATGCCAGCAAGGAGGCGGAGACCGCCGATATTCTTGTCAAGGAGGTGGAACGGCTCAACCGCAGCATCGGAGAACTGCTCGATTATGCCAAGCCCGGCCAGTTGAGGCGGGAGAGGGCATCCGTTACCGAAATCATCGAAAAGACCGTCTCGCTGGTGCAGGTCGATGCAGAGTCTTTTGGCATTACTCTGCGTCTGGAAATGGCCGCTGATCTGCCCCAGGTTGTGCTTGACAAAGATAAGATGAATCAGGTTTTTCTCAACCTGTTCCTGAATGCCATTCAGGCCATGGAAGATGGCGGCGAGTTGCTCGTGGCGACGGAGCATGCTGCACGAAGAATCATCATAACAGTCCGGGATAACGGGGTGGGAATCGTGCCGGAAAACCTGGGCCGGGTATTTGATCCATATTTTACAACCAAAAACAATGGGACCGGATTAGGTCTGGCCATGTCAGCAAAAATTGTTGAGGAACATGGCGGATGGATGGAGCTGAGCAGTGTTGCCCGCCGGTATACGGAGGTTCGGGTGATTTTGCCGTTGACTGAAGATGGCGCATGACCGATGCCTGCCCGGCCATTGTCAAGATGTAACGTGCCGGTCATCGTTTACATTCTGTATACAAATAACAATGTAAGTTTACAAGACGGAAACGACGACTTGGCCCGGGTGTCGAAGGGGTGCCGCTCTCCAATGCGCCTCATCTAATGACAGAAAAGCAGGCAGATGCGTGCAGCGCGTGTGGTTCATTGCCAGGATTGTTTACAGGCCTGGCCATGTTTTCGGCAGGAAGGCGTGTGGTTGTTGGGTACAAGAAAACGGCAAGGCATGCATGCGTGCTGTCAACGCTCAACCCAGGCGGAAAGTTCCCTGGAAAAAGCAGGTGGTAATGGACAGAATGTCAGTTCTGGTGCATCTGTTCCAAATATCTCTTTGTTTCCTGTTGGTTTCCACAGTTGCCGGAAAGACGCGGCGGCATTGTGCCGCGCTCTTTTGCATATTCGAGGCTTGGCGCTAGGTATATTGCATCGTATACAGCATTTCATATTCACCCTTTTGGGCAATGAGGGAATCGTGGGTGCCCTGTTCGACGATGACGCCGTCCTTGATGACGATGATTCTGTCGGCATTTTTAATTGTCGACAGACGATGGGCAATAACCAGGGTCGTGCGGTCTTTCATCAAATTTTCCAGGGCATTCTGTACTTCGCGTTCCGACTCGGTATCGAGGGCGGAGGTCGCCTCGTCGAGTATCAAAATGGGTGCATTTTTCAGAAGAGCCCTGGCTATGGCTATGCGCTGGCATTGCCCCCCGGACAGACGCGCCCCGCCTTCGCCGATCATGGTGTCGAAACCTTGGGGCAGTGCCTTGATAAAGTCATAGGCATAAGCCGCTTTTGCCGCGTCATGGATCTTCTGTTCCGGCGCCTCTTGATCGCCGTAGGCGATATTATTGCGTACGGTGTCGTTGAAGAGGATGGTCTGCTGGGTCACCATGGCGATCTGATTTCGCAGTGACGCCACGGTGATATCTCTGATATCTCTTCCGTCGATGACAATGCTTCCTTCCTTTAGCTCGAGAAAGCGGGGAATCAGGTTGGTCAGTGTCGTCTTGCCGCCGCCGCTCGGGCCAACAATGGCCAGGGCCTGACCGGCCGGCACGGTGAGATTTATATTCGACAAAATAGGTTCTTCCTCGTTGTAACAAAAGCGTATATTTTTACATTCGATACGGTCGGAAAAGGGCGGCAGGGTGACGGCGTCTTTTTTATCGCGGATTTCCGGTTCAATGTCGAGAATATCAAAAACACGGGCCGCGGCGGCCAGTCCCTGCTGGATTGTCGAGTTGATTTTTGTCACGTTTTTAACCGGCTCGTAGGCGGCAATAAGCGCCGTCAGAAAGGCAAAAAACGTTCCGGGAGTCATGTCTCCGCCGATAACCTCTTTGCCGCCAAACCAGATAATCAAGGCAATGGCGCCGCCGCCGATAAATTCCATCATTGGATGCTGCAGGCAGCGGTATTTGGCGTCTTTCATGGTCAAAACAAAGAGGCGGGTAACCTGGCCCTGAAATCGTTTGCCCTCATATGCCTCTTTGGTGAACGCCTTGACGATGCGGTTACCGGTGATTGTCTCATGGAGGATATTGGAGACGTGGGCGACCTCTTCCTGGGTTGACGTGCTTATTTTTCTGAATAAGCGACCAAACTTCACGATTGGATAGGCGGCGATCGGCAGGACGATAAAGGTGATCATCGCCAGCCTCCAGTTCATAACAAAGACGACCCCGAGCAGAATTATCACCTGAAAAAAATCGCGGACAGCGCCGACAAGCGCCTTTGATACCGCCTGCTGGATAAGTGCTACATCGGAAATTACCCGGGACATCAGCGTGCCGGTGGGCATCTTGTTGAAAAAGGAGAGGGATTGTTTATGGATGTGGTTGAAGATATCCAGCCGAAAATCACGGATAACCGACTGCCCCACCTGTTCCAGCAGAATGGAATAAATGTAATAGACGACACCTTTCAGGAAAAAAATAAGCAGCAGAACCAGGGGCAGGAGTTCCAGGTAAAAAGTGTTCTTCTCAATAAATATTTTATCGAGAACGTCCTTCACCAGCCAGGTCTGCGCGCCGGTTCCGGCTGAAACACAGATCATGGCCAGCATGGCAACGATGAGTTTTACCTGATAGGGATGTATAACTTCATATAATCGCTTGAAAATATCTTTGTTGGTCATGGGGGTGATGGGCGGTGGCAATGAAAAAAGGCAGAGAGAAACTGACCCGGGCAAACGGGGTAAGTGCCTTCACTGCCGAAGGTTATCCGGTTGTTGAGTGCAAAACGTTCCTAGTAATACACCAGTGTCGACAATTACTGAAGCACTATTTAACCGCCTGCAAAGAGCGGGGCTCGGTTCAGTGGCCTCTGGTCCGGCAGGCCTTCCTTGACGCAATGATTTTTCATGAACCGGAAAAAATCCCTCCCTGGTCATTAAAAAAATATCTGCCGGAAGGATCTTTTTACTGCGGAATACCCCTTTTTACACCAGAGGCGATGAAAGAGGCTGAACCACTGTTCCGGATATTGCCTGATGAAGGGTTCATACCTCTGCATGGATCGTCTGCAGATATCTTTAATGTTGTCGTCGTTTATTTCCTCATAGCTGGGGAGATTGACGGTGTCAAAATCAATATGCAACTCTCCGTCTTGCATGTAATAGACGCTGGTCATAACCGGCGCCCCTGATCTCAGATGCAGTATAGCCGATCCTTTGGCGCAGGAGAGCGGCCGGTTGAAAAAATTGATACTGATACCGGTGCCGGAATATCGCTGGTCAAGACTGACGATAAGTATTCTGTTGTCCGTCAGAGCCTGTTGGTAAACCTTCATGCCATCACGGCTGCTCACCTGCTGCAGGCTGGTGCCGTAGTGTCTGCGCTGGCGAACAAAAAACTGGTCGGAAAGGGGATTGCTCTGTTTCTTGTAGATAAGAGTCGTCGGTAGTCCGGACATATTGAACCAGGCAAAATATGCTTCAAACCAACTGGCATGGATTGTCGTGAGAATCACCCCTTTTCCCTGACCGAGCGCCTCTTCAAGTTTGTCTCGGCCGGAGACCCGGGCGTTTTGGATCAACGTTTTGAAGCTTTTTCGATGGAGAATAAATACCAGGCCGAAGGTTCTGGTGAACTGGAGGTACACTCGCCGCAGCAGGCGTATTTTCGCGGCATGGTCCAGCTCAGGGAAAACGGTGGAAAGATTTTTGTAGGCGACCTTGAGACGAAACGGGAACACAACCCAGGCACAGTAGCCGATAGTGGTGCAAAGAAAGAGAATTGCCGGAACAGGCAGGAGATTGATGAAAAATATCGTACTTCTGAGTAAAGTGTATTCGAGCTTGTATTTAAGTTGCATAGTGAAGTGGAGGCAGCCGTTCATTGAGGGATGGCGAGAAATCTCGAAAGAAAAGGTAGCTAAACTACACCACTCGTCCAGGGATTTAAAGCGCTAAAAAGAGCCCTGACTTGTTTTCCGTTTGCCACGGGTAAATAGAGTGTGATATGGGCTCTGAACCGGCGCCGGGAGACGTGAAAAATGTGCATCCATCGGGAGGTCACGAGACAATTGAACAAGAAGAGCAGTTTTTTTAGGCGCAGTTCGTTTTCTAATTATAACAGGGAGGGGGATATATGAGTTTTATGAATGAAATTAAGAGAGTTGTCGTACCGGTTGATTTCTCTGATAATTCTAAATTGATCGCTGAGTCCGCTGGCTATCTGGCCGGAAAATTTGCCGCATCGATGTATCTTGTCTTCATCGTGCAGAACTTCGAGGATTATTCCGGGTTTTTTGTACCCCAGATGACCCTGCCGACCCTGGAAGGGGAACTTGCCGAGAGCGCTGAGGTAAAAATGGCCTCATTTTGCGGAGAGATGGTTGCATTCTGTGAAAAAGCAGGGGTCAAGGAGTTGAACTACAAGGTTTTCATGGGCGATGTCGGTGAAAAAATTGTCGAATATGCCAACGAGATCGAGGCCGATCTTATCGTCATGGGCACCCATGGGTATAAAGGCCTGGAGAAGATAATGTTCGGCTCCGTTGCCGATAAGGTCGTGCGGGCCGCTGCCTGTCCGGTCATGACTATTAATCCTTACACCTGCTGCAGATAGCAGGCCCGGCAGGCGCAGGGCAGGAAAAACGGTCGAATCGATCAGTCCACCACGATCAACAGGCCGTTTTTTGCTGCGGTGTTTTCAGGTTGCCTGGTGCCGATGAGCGTTGCACAGGACAGACCCGGGAAAACATAGCATTTGGCCGGAATTCTGCCGAACTGGTCCGCCGGAAAAGTGGTCTCGAGCTGTCCATTCCATTGCTCGGTGAGGGCTGTAATGGCAGCGCTTCCTGTTGTCAGTTCCGTGCAGGTATCTTTTTGCATAAGATCGGCAAGACACCCATGTAGGCGTGAGAGCAGTTCACTGTTTCGGTCACGAAAATCGATTACCGCGTGATACGCCTCCGCGCTGTTCCAGCCGATAAGACCTGGAAGCGCAAGCGTTGCCGCAAGCAGGCCAGGCTGGTTGGTTCTCTGCTCGTAAGCTTCCAGGAGGAAATCCCCGGCGTCCTGGCTGATCGTCAGAAATATCTCGCCCTCCCGCATGTCACCTTCAAGAAAGAGGGTCTTCCAGGCCTTGCATCTTTTTTTCATATTTCCCGAATTGGCCGCGCCGAGATTGCTCTCGAGCCGGCTGAGTTCGGCAAAGGGATTCTCTTCTTCCAGCTCGTCAATGTCGCCATGCAGTTCCTTGAAAAGAGCCGCCTGATCGTCTTCGAACATGGCCAGGTTGCGGGCAATTTCTTCTTCTTCCCGGTCGAGGATCTCAGCGATGGCCAGCACCAGTCGAGCTTGCCAGAGTTTGCCGTCTTTATCCTCCTGCTCCACTTTAGCCTTCTCGGTATCCGGGGTAAATAAAGAGCTCCTGATGGCCCGTTCGGAATCGTCATCCCTGGCAGATGTACTGGGTGTGCCGGCGAGAATAAGAGAGCTCAACTGGGCGGCGTAATCGTCTTTTCTCCTGCGGATATCGGCCACCAGATGGACAAACCGATCTCGGTTCGCGGAGAGTGGACAGGGAGTATGTACTTGACAGAATCCTGATTTAATGAAACTATCGGAGGATTGCTGCTCACCCGAGCCGGCGGGATCTTCTTCCACCGGCCTGATGAGGTGCATCTTCTGAAATAACAGAAATATCGGATACTGGCGTATCGAGTAGAGATCCGTTACCGGAAAATAGAGAGCATTCAGTGAGTTCATATGGCACGTATCAAAGGAAAAGTTTCGTTGTATCTTTCAGCCGCGGTTTATGTACTGTTTAATCTGCGCCTGGGAACAGAAAGCAGTGCAACCCTGCAGGCGACCTTCTGGCAGATCGCTCAGACCGCGCCCTATGTCGCCGGCGTCACCTATGTCATAATCGCCCTTCTGCAGTATATGGCCGACGGTGAAAAACTGCCCTGGGACCGGCGGTTGCGCCTGTTTTTTGCAATCGGTATCATGGCCGGACTTGTGTATGGCATATATGAATACGCCGGCGTAGGTGCCGGCAGCAAATAATACCTGGACGTAGGCACTCTGTCACCCGGTAAATGGAAGAATCGACAGCCGGAAAAAGATCCACCATCGCAGCGGTCTCCCCTGGTCGGGGGGTGGCCGCCATGAATATCTCCCTGGTTGCTTATGTTTTATCTCCACGTCTCAAATCGCACGGAAAACCTGCTGCGTCACCTGGCCGAGGTCATACGGACGGATCGGCAGGAGGATTTTTTTGCCGCGGAGTTGTTCCTCATCCAGAGTCAGGGCATGGAGCGGATGATCGGGCAAAGCCTGGCCGATGCGTTTGGCAGCTTCTGTAATTTCAAGTTTTTCCTGCCCCTCGATTTCCTCGGATTTGTCGCCCGGAACCTGGGCATGGGCATCACCCCGGACGGTTTTCAGCGGCAGACTCTTGCCTGGCGACTCGATGGCCTGCTCCGGGATCTTGGCGGGGAGGTGTACCAGCCGCTGACCGGCTATCTCGCCGGAGAAAATTCCGCCCTGAAGCGTTTTCAGCTGGCTCGTCGCCTGGCGAACATCTTTGACCAGTATCAGCTCATGCGCCCGGATATGCTGGAAAAATGGGAGCGTGGCCTCCTCGGGACCGGCCACCCGGCGGAACCCTGGCAGATGGCGCTGTGGCGCAGACTGCTTGTTCAGCCAGGCGGTGAGGTGCATCGCGGTATGCTTTTTCGACAAGTGATAGAGCGGCTGAAAAGCGGGGAAAACCTCGCCGAACAGCTGCCAAAGCGCATTTCCGTTCTCGGCCTGCATACCATGCCGCCGGTGTTTTTAAGTTACCTCAACAGCTTGTCAAACCACATGGATGTCCATCTCTTTCTCCTTTCCCCTTGTCGCAGCTACTGGGGCAATGTGCAGAGCAAGAGAATGCAGTATAAACGCGTCGGACAAGAAGGTGTTGACCGCAGGGAGCTTATGGCAGAGGAGCACCATCCGCTGCTGGCCTCTCTTGGCGGGCAGGGGCGTGATCTGCAGAATATGATGCTTGAGGGGGCCGGTTTTGCCTTGGAGTTTGCCAGCTACGCTGATCCCCTTGACGGCCAAGACCCTGCTGCCGGGAAACTGTTGCAGCGCCTCCAGGCGGATCTGCTCGCAGGCTGTTTGCCGGACGGATCGCCGGTCGAGGTAGCGGCGGATGATGACTCGATCCAGGTGGTTTCCTGTCATGCCAAACTGCGGGAAATTACCGTTCTGAAGGATCATCTGCTGCATCTGCTGCACCGCAACCCTCTGCTCGAATTGCGGGACATCATCGTCATGGCTCCGGATATCCAGGACTATGCCCCGCTGATCCCCGCCGTCTTTGATGACATACAACATTCCATCGCCGATCGCAGTATCCGCGGCCGTAACGCGATAATCGCCTCCTTTCTCAATTTTCTCAATCTTTTCAACGGCAGATTCGGCTGGAGTGAACTGCTCGATCTGTTGCGCCAGCCGGTTGTCTTCCCGCAGTTCCAGCTCTGCCTGTCCGATCTCGATAGCCTGCAGCAATGGGTTACCCGGGCCGGAATCCGCTGGGGGTTATCCGGTCGGCAAAGGAGCGAAGCCGGTCTGGCCGGCTTTGAGGAGACCAGTTGGCGGGCCGGACTTGACCGACTCCTCATGGGCTATGCCATCGATGCCGATGCCTATATCGATGGGGTGCTGCCTTTTGCTGATATCGAAGGGAGAGGGGCGCTGGCCCTCGGCGGCCTATGCCGGTTTATGGAACTGGTGGAAGATGCGCATGACGATTTTTTGCAGAATCGCCCGCTTGACGATTGGTCGAAGCTGCTGCAGAGGATCGTGCAGCAGCTTTTCGGCGACGGAAACGAACAGGAGCTGGTGGAACTGCGTACGTTCATTGCCGAGCTGAGCGAGTCAATCCGCCCGTTTCATGCAGCGGAGGTTGGGTATAAGGTCATCCGTGAATGGTTTATGCAATCGGCGAAAGAGCGCCGGTCGAGCACCGGGTTTCTGCGTGGGCAGCTGACCTTCTGCTCCATGCTGCCGATGCGGTCCATACCTTTCCAGGTGGTCTGCCTGATAGGCCTCTGCGACGGCGTCTTTCCAAAAAACGATAGCCACGACACCTTTGATCTGATGACCACCGGCTTCCGGCCAGGCGACCGCTCGCCGCGGGGGGACGATCGGTACCAGTTCCTCGAGGCGCTGCTGGCGGCAAGATCGCATCTCTATCTCAGCTATATCGGCCAGTCGATCCGCACCAATGAACTGATTCCACCCTCGGTTGTCGTGACGGAATTGCTCGAAGTGCTCGACAACGGGTATGGCGTGCAAGACATTGTCGTCCGCCATCCTCTTCATCCCTTCAGCAGAAAATATTTCCGGGGAGAAAACGATGCAAAATTGTTCAGCTATGATGACTATGCCTGCACCACCGCGAAAATTCTGCAGCGGGGGCCTCGTCCGGCTGTCCCCTGGTGGCAGGGACAGCTCACTGAAAAAAGAGAGACAGTCGCTTTTGCCGATCTGCTGCGTTTTTATGTCAATCCCCAGAAATACTTTGTCAGGGATTGTCTGGGCATCCGCCTGGACAGCGGGGAAGAGCTGCCGGAAGATCGGGAGATATTTGCCGTAACCGGTCTCGGTAAATATTATGTCGAAGAGGAAATGGTGCGTGCGGTGCTCTCCGGAAAAACAACCGATCTGCTCAAAAAAATGCAGACCGCCGGCCTTTGGCCGCTGGGTACCTCTGGGCAGCTGGCCTTTGCCGAAAAACAAAGCGAAGTGGCCAGGTTTGTTGACCGGGTAAACGAGCAGCAGATGGGCGAAAAGCGTGTCGATATGCCGTTTGATTTCAACGCAGGCAACTATCGTCTCTTGGGCTCGCTCACCAACCTCTACGAAAAGGGGGTGATGCTGCTGCGTTTCGGCAATCTGCGGGGGCGCGATCTCCTGGCCGGCTGGATACATCATCTGGTGCTCGGGGCCCTCACGCCGTCCGCGCAAACCCGGCTGGTCGCCGTCGATGGTCTGGCCGCTTTCAACGGTGCGGGGGATGGCGCTGATCTGGCGACCCTGCTTGCTCATTTTGACGCAGGCTGCCGCGGCCCCTCATCGTTTTTTGTCGAACCCGCCCTCAGCTATGCCCGGCAAGAGGCGAGCGATCAAGGTCGAACCCCGCCGCTCGAGAAAGCGCTGCAGGAGCTGAACGGCCGTCTGGCTAAGGGTTATGAGCCGGAATGGGAACTGCTGCTTGGCGGCAGCGGGAAAAACTGTCAATTTATGGTCGAATTTGAGCGGCTCTGCCGGGAGATCATGTGTCCGATATGGGGGGCAACCGATGCATAGCGGTTATGAAATATTTGATGCCGCCCGGGTTGCGCTGCAAAAAGGTGTCAATCTGGTTGAAGCGAGCGCCGGGACCGGCAAGACCTATGCCATCGGCATGCTCGTCTTGCGGGCACTGGTCGAGCTCGGCCAGCCCATTGAAAAAATTCTCATTGTCACCTTCACCAAAGCCGCTACCGAGGAACTGAAAAGCCGCATCCGGGCAAGACTGGTCGAGGCCAGAGAGTTGCTGGGCAGCAAGGCGGACATGAGCAACACAAAGACCGACCAGACGCTTCTTGACTGGGCCGGCACCATCGAGGATCGCCAGGCGGCCGTCCAGCTGCTGCAGCTGGCCCTTTATGACATCGACCGGGCCGGTATCTTTACCATCCACGGTTTTTGTCAACGCATGCTGGTCGAACAGGCTCTGGAGAGCGGGCAGCTCTTTGACGTCGAGTTGCTCACCGATATCAATCATATCCGCAGTCAGGTGGCTGACGACTTCTGGCGCCAGCGGATATATCCGCTGGCGCCGCTGCCCTGTGCCCTGCTCACCGGCAGCTTTTCTTCCCCTGATAAATTGCTCGCCAGCGTCTCCCGCGTGTTTAACGGAGAGGGCCGGATTGAGCCGCGGGTCGGTACCATTGACGAGGTGCTGGTCGAGCTGCAAAGGGCAATGACGGCAATGACTCTCTGGTGGCGGGAAAACAGCGGCGGGCTGTACCAATTTTTTTCCGGCAGCCTGGCGGGGGGCTACTTCAAAAAAACGTTTCGTGCTGATTTCGAGTGTTGGTATGCCGCTCTGGGAGGGTTTTTCAGCGGAACGAGCCTGTCTGTTCCGGACAATATCGGCCTGCTGCAGCGGCAGTCGCTTGTTGGTCAACTGCATGGCACAAAAATCCGTGGTGATGCGAAAAAAAACCTTTTTCTCGCCGACTGGCCGCTGCCGGAGAGTAAAATTGATCAGCTGCTTGAGGCGGTTGCCGGTTTGCTCCTGACCTTTCGTGTCAAGCTTGCCGAGGAATTATACAGTGAAGTGAGCCGTCGTCTTCTTGAGCAGGGGACCATGGGCTTTCATGATCTGATCCTGGGGTTGTCCGCGGCCTTGAAGAGGGACATGGGCGAACCGGGCCATGGCCTGCGGCAGACTTTAGCCGAGCGGTTCAGCGTCGCCCTGATTGATGAGTTTCAGGATACCGACAACAGCCAATGGCATATTTTTTCGACACTTTTTGGCGGCGGCAGCCATTATCTCTATCTGATCGGCGACCCGAAACAGGCGATCTATAAATTTCGCGGCGCTGATATCCACTCCTATTTTCTGGCCAGGGAATCGGCGGGCCGGTTGCTGACGCTGGAGAAAAATTATCGGTCCCATCCTTTTTTAGTCGAGGAGGTGAACCGGCTGTTTAGTTCAAGAAGCAGGCCCTTCTTTTTTGATGAAAGCACTTTGCAGTATCGGCCGGTGCTGGCGGCCAAAAAGGCTGGCGATATAGACCTAATACAAGGCGGCCGGTCACTGGCTGGGATGGTCTATTGTACCCTGGACAGCGAGCCGGAAGATAAAAACGGCCGCTGGACCTCCGGCAAAGCGGCCGAGCAGTTCCGCCGGTTTGTCGCCTCCGAGCTGGGCCGCCTTCTTGATCCGACAAGTCCAGTTTTCCTGCAGACGGCCGGCCAGGTCCCTCAGCAGCGGCCGCTGGCAACCCATGATATCGCCATCCTCGTGCGCAGCAACAGGCAGGCGGAGGAATATCGCCAGGCCCTGGCCGAGGCGGCAATTCCAGCGGTGGTGGGGAGCAGGCAGTCCGTCTACCAGACCCGTGAGTGTCGGGAGTTGTTTCTTCTGCTTCAGGCCATCGCCGCACCGGGCGATACCGGACATCTGAAAACGGCCATGACCATATCCTGGTTCGGCTTCACCGGGAACCGCCTCCACGAGCTGTGGCAGGATGAGGAACAGTTGAGCCGCTACCATAGCCGTTTCCTGCAGTACAATCAACGCTGGCAGGAGCAGGGGGTGCTGCCCATGATGATGGGGCTGCTGGTAGCCGAAGAGGTCCTGCCCACCTTAGCCTCCGGGCAGCTGGCCGAGCGGGCCATTGCCAATATTTCACATCTGACCGGGCTCCTTGGCGAACAGGAAAACGAAGAAAAGCTTGGCATCGGCCAGCTCCTCCAGTGGCTGCGCAAGATGATGCAGGGCAGCCAGAGTGCGGAAAATGCCGAGCTGCTTTTGGAGAGCGACGAAGAAGCGGTGCGCATAGTCACCATGCACAGCGCCAAGGGCTTGGAATATCCGGTGGTGTTCTGCCCCTACCTCTGGTATGCCGGCAACCGGAGCAAAGGAGAAAAATATCAGATAAGCTGCCATGACGAGGAGCACCGGTCGCTCCTCGATCTGGGTTCCGACCTCTTTGCCGCCCGCCGGGAACAGGCCGCACAGGAAGAGATGGCCGAAGACCTGCGACTGCTCTATGTCGCCGTGACCCGGGCGCAAATCCGCTGTTACACCGGCTGGGCGGATGTGAAGCCGGGCGGCAGTGTCGGTGATTCCTTTCAATCCGCCCTCGGCTATTTGCTCTTTGCCGGCGCCAATGTCGAGTATCAGGTGCAGCAGGAAAAATTTCATCAGCTGGCGCTGGAAAAATCGGTGCAGCACCTGATTGTTTCTGCAGATGAACCTGGTGTCGATTACCGGAACGATCATGGGGAAACCGCGCTGCAGCCCCGGCAGGCGTCCGGTCGGTCTCTGCAGACCGAGTGGCAGATGTCGAGTTATTCGGCCATGGCTGGGCTCAGTGATTATGCACATGAATCTGTTGTTCTGGAGGATCGGATGGGCGATGGGCGGCAACGGATTCCCGTGACCGGCCTGCCGGCAGGGCCGCACTTCGGTAATGTTATCCATGACCTGCTTGAAAGCCTGTCGTTTTCCGCCATTGCCCGGCAGGAGGATGACGCGGAGGTGCTTGACTTGGTCAGACAGAAGTGTGCACGTCACGGGGTGCAGGCAGCGGCCGAGGAGATAAAAAAGATGCTCGAGCTGGTGGTGGCCACCCCCTTGACGGCTGGAAGCTATGCCCTTGCCATGCTGGCCGACGAGCTGTGTCTGAAGGAAATGGGCTTTTACTTCCATCTCAGTCGCCTGGCAACCGACCGGATCAATGACCTTCTGGCGGAGGAACCGACCTTTGTTCCTCTTGGCCATAAAGTGATGTGCGGTTATTTGACCGGCTTTGTCGATCTTATTTGTGCCTACGCCGGGAAATATTATATTCTCGATTATAAAACCAATTTTCTTGGCGAATTGATGGGCGACTATGCGCCGGGCCAGCTGGTTGCGGCCATGCAGTCGCACAATTATGGCCTGCAGTACTGGATTTACACCCTGGTGCTGCATCGTCACCTGCAGAACAGCGTGCCTGATTATAGCTATGCGCACCATTTCGGCGGCGTACGCTATCTTTTTGTGCGCGGCATGGACCCGGGCATTCCCGGCAGCGGCGTCTATGCCGCCTTGCCTGAGTACGATACAGTGCTGCGGCTGGACCTGGTTCTCGGCGGAGGCGGAGGCGAAAATGACTGAGCAGGGCGCGCCCTTCCTTGACAGCTATTTTTCAAGGTTCCTGGCTGAACGGTCCGGCCTGTCCGGTGTCGAGAAAGAAAGATTTCGCCAGCTGGTGAAAAAACTGACCGCTGCCCATGAGGCCGGACATAGTTGTCTGCCGGTACCGGAGATGGAGTCACGTTTCCTGCGAACGCTCCATCTCGTCTCGGACGGCGGGCAGACGCCGCTTGTGCTGCATGATGACAAGCTGTATCTGCACCGCTATTTCCATTACGAAACCCGGCTGGCTGAACAGATTCGTACCTTAGCGGCGGTGTGCTTTCCGGGAAAAGGGCACGAAAAGCTGCTGGATGCCTTTTTCGATGATGATGAACCAGGATTGCCAGGATTGAACCGGCAGAAAGAGGCGGCAGGGAGTGCCTTGCAAAAAGCCTTGACGATCATCTGCGGCGGGCCCGGGACCGGAAAAACGACGACGGTGGTGCACATTCTCGCCCTGCTGTTTATGACGACGGATCGTAAACTCGATGTGGCGCTGGCCGCACCCACCGGCAAGGCGGCCAGGCGCCTCAGTCAATCCATCGGCGGCAGCCTCGACCGGCTGCCGCTTCCGGTAGAAGTGAAAGCGGCCATACCCACCGAGGCGAAGACCCTGCATCGCCTGCTGGGCTTTATCCGCCATTCCCCGCAGTTTCGCCATAACCGGCAACAGCCGATGGGCTGGGATGTCGTGGTGGTCGATGAGGCCTCGATGGTCGATCTGGCCATGATGAGCAAGCTCGTCGATGCGCTCAAACCCGGTGCCAGGCTGCTGCTGCTTGGTGACAAGGACCAGTTGGCCTCGGTGGAATCGGGAGCGGTGCTCGGGGATTTTATCCAAAGCCTGCCGGACAATACCATTGAATTGAAAAAAACCTATCGTTTTGATGATAATATCAAGTTTCTCGCGGAAAGTGTCAATGCCGGTGACAGTGACGGGGCCTGGGCCTGCCTGTCCGATCCGAACAGGGTAAACGTCACGGTTTTGCAGACAGAACTGCTTGACTTTATCGGCCGGCAATACACCGGGTATATGGCCTCTGTGTATCGCTATCCACAGACGGGCGTCAGGGAGATCTTCGCCGCATTTCATCGTTTTCAGGTTCTTTGCGCCATCCATTATGGCAATCGAGGTGTTGCCGGGATTAACCGCGGGGTTGAAACGTTTCTTGCCCGGCGGGGATTTGACTGCCGGCCGGATAGCTGGTATCCGGGACGGCCGGTGCTGATCACCAGAAATGAGTACAGCCTGGACCTTTTTAACGGCGATATCGGCATCTGTCTGCCGGACTTTGCCGATGGCACAAGCAGAGTCTGGTTCGAGCGGTCGGACGGCAGTCTGCGCAGCTATTCACCGTATCGTTTGCCCGGCTGCGAGACGGTTTTTGCCATGACCATCCACAAAAGTCAGGGTTCGGAATTTGACGAAGTGGTTGTCGTCCTGCCCGAAGAAGACAATCGAATTCTTAGCCGGGAGCTGCTCTATACCGCCTTCACCCGGGCGAGAAAGATGGTCAAGCTCGTCGCCGGACGGCAGGTCTTTGCCCAGGCGCTGTCGAGGAAAATTGAGCGTTGCAGTGGCCTGGCCGATTTGCTGCAGGAACAGACACAAAAGTACGGGAAGTCGGTTCGATTGAACGAGTAAACAAGTTACACCGGAGGAGCATTTTTGAGCGAGTTGAATAAAAGAGATGACCTGAAGAGTTACCAGGGGTTGTTTGTCGTCGACCTGGATGGGACGCTGCTGACCTCGGAGAAGAGGGTTGCGCCGATTGACCTGGCTGCACTTTTCCGCCTGCGGCAGAAGGGTTTTCTCGTAGCCGCAGCCACGGGCAGATCGAACCATTCCTTTGCGCTGCTCATGGAAGAACTCGGCTATGGGGAGGGCGATACCTTGTTTCCCGTCGATTACGTTATTTTCTCCACCGGAGCTGGAATACTCGATTACCGTGGCAACAGACTCTTGAAAAAAAATTCCCTCGGTTCCAGCGACGTTCGCAGTGCGGCTGCCTATCTGGAGAATGCCGGACTCGATTTCATGATCCACAGACCGGTGCCGGACACGCGGTACTTTCACTACAGCCACAATGGCAGCGATAACCCCGATTTTTACCGGAGACTGGAAATTTACAATGATTTCGCCACACTTTTAACCCCTGAAACCCTGCTTAATTTTGGCGACGCCACCGAAATCATCTGTATCGTACCCGGCCATAACGACCTGAATAGCCGTAACGGCAATAACGGCCATGAGGTTGCCGCGGCGATTGCCGCTGCCTGCAGACAGTGCAATGTCATCAAGGCCACTTCACCGCTGGACGGTCAGTCGATGTGGATCGAGATCTTCCCGCCAACCGTTTCCAAAAGTCAGGCGGTCGAATGGCTCATCGACAACCTTGGCCTGCAGCGGAAGGTGGTCTGCGCCGTCGGCAACGATTATAATGACGAAGACCTGCTCCATTGGGCCGGACAAGGCTTTCTTGTGGCCAACGGTCCGCCGTCTTTAAAAGCACTTTTTCAGAGTGTCGCGTCAAACGATAACGGCGGGGTGAGTGAAGCTGTCAGCCGGTGGCTTTCTGCTTTGTAAGGCCGAATTTTTCCCTCGGTAAAGGTCAATAATAAAGCAGATGTGGTTCTGATGACCGTTTACTGATCATCTCCTTGATTTTTCTGCAACTCGTTGTAACAATAACCTCTATTGATAGTTAAACAGAAATCTTTTTCGGTACTCTCCAGTATACTTAAAAAAACGACCGCATAGAAAATGGCAATAATGCCCCGTACTGTTGATGCTTTGGTTGGAAAATCAAAAAAAGGAGGCGGGTATGGCAGGAAATTCATTTCCAAGTGTAAAGGTGGCCGGTGAAAAACGTATTCTCAACGCCCGGAAAGATACCCCGGATATTCGTGACCGGATGTACGAGCCGGCCCTCATTCAACTGCAGCCGGAAATCGATAACCGCGGAGGGACGGATATTCTCAACCAGGGTACGGAAGGCGCCTGTACCGGTTTCGGTCTGGCAGCGGTCATTAATTATTTAAATGTCAATAAAAGGGATCTGCACTTTAAGGCCAGCCCGCGGATGCTCTATGAAATGGCCAAAAAGCATGACGAGTGGCCGGGGGAGGATTATGCGGGTTCCAGCTGCCGCGGTGCAATACGCGGTTGGAAAAATATGGGCGTCTGCAGCGAGAGCGACTGGCGTTATGCCGCCGACGACCCGGGAAACTTGACCATTGAGCGGGCCAAGGCGGCGAGGTACTGCACCGTTGGCGCCTATTACCGTCTTCGGCCGGAAATCAACGACTACCACACGGCGCTCAATGAGGTCGGTGCTATCTTTGTTTCAGCCGATGTTCATTCCGGCTGGTTCAGCCCGAAGGCGGCAAAGAGCAATGAGCCGGCGGTCATAAGCCCTTCGAGTACTATTGAAGGAGGTCACGCCTTCGCTCTTGTCGGCTACAACAGGCAGGGGTTCATCGTGCAGAATTCCTGGGGCCCGAAATGGGGTCAACAGGGGTACGCCATCTGGCTCTATGAAGACTGGCTGCAAAACATCAGTGACGGCTGGGTCTTTCGGCTGGCCATTCCGACGCCGGATATCTTTGGGCTTTCCGCCCGCAGTCAGATCACCTTTGACGCGGAATCGGCCAAGGCTGCGCCGCAAAGGCTGGAAATAGCCGGTCATTTCGTCCATTTCGATGACGGCAAATTCAAGCAGCGGGGGGATTACTGGAGTACGGCCGATGACATTGTGAAAACTGCTGAGCTTATAAGAGAATACGCCGAGAAAAAAAAATATGACCACCTGCTCATCTATGCCCACGGTGGTTTGAATAACCCCGCCGCATCGGCAAAACGTATCCGAGCCTTAAAAGAAGGCTTCAAGCGTAACGGCATCTATCCCTTTCATATCATGTATGACACCGGCCTGGTTGAAGAACTCAAGGATGCCGTTGTCCGTGCTTTCCGTGGTGTGCGGACAAGGGGGTTTTTCCGAGATTTGCAGGACGCCTTGATCGAACGAAGTGACCTGTTGATAGAAGATTTTGCCCGCAAGCCGGTTACACCCATCTGGGAAGAGATGAAAAGCGATGCCTTTCTGCCGTTTGCAGAAAAAAAGAAGAATACAATAAGCGACGGCCTCTTCGTCATCGAGACCTTTGTCGAGGTATTGAAGAATACCCCCTTGAAGATCCATCTGGCGGGGCATAGCACGGGGGCCGTTTTGCTTGGTCACCTGCTTAATGCCCTTGATATCCTGGATAGTCCCGATCTCATCGAGAGTTGTTCTTTGATGGCGCCCGCCTGCTCGATTGATTTTTATCGGGAGCACTACGAACCGCGGCTGCAGGCGGAGAAGAGCGGCACAACCAGGGTGAAACTGCCGGCCCTGTCCATTTTCAACCTGACGGAACAGCTGGAACTGGATGACAATGTTGCGCTTGTCTACCGAAAATCGTTGCTTTATCTGGTGTCCCGGGCTCTTGAGCGAAAAACCGACATGCCGCTTTTAGGGATGCAGCGCTATGCGAAAAAATTATCCAAGCATCCAGGTTTGTCGATGCATTACTCGGACGGCAAAAAAGGCGTAACCACCAGTACTTCGCATGGTGGATTCGACAATGATGTCAAGACAATGAACACGATCATGGCGCAGATATTGAAGGCAGATCCGCCACATCCGTTCACCAAGGATGAGATGAAGGGCTATTGATGTCTTGTCACCTGGAAAATATCGCCAGGTACAATCAACCGGGAAATTTTTGACAGGAGGCAAACCCATGAAACTGGCAGAACTGCTGTCCATCGCAGGACCTATACCGCTTCGGCAATTATCAAAAGAGCAACTCAAGGAGATGCAAAGAGCCTTGAGCCTTCTTGGCTACCCGGTGGGGAAAATAGATGGCTTAATCGGCCCGAAGACGCGGAGTTCCTGGTCGGAGTTCAAAACCGACGTCTACTCGGGTAACCCTGAATTTGTGGGGAAGCAGTCCGTCGTGGCACTGCAGGAAAAACTTGATGGTATCGTAGATAGAAAAGATCATGATTTTTCCAGCAAGGAAGGGACAATTGAGGCAATCAAGTCTGCGTGCCGGGCAATGGGCATCGGGATGAATAGCCAGATAGCCTATGTCCTGGCGACAACGCAATGGGAAACGAATCAGACCTTTGAGCCGGTACGGGAAGCCTATTGGCTGGACGAGGACTGGCGCAGGAGTCATTTCCCTTACTACCCTTTTTATGGTCGCGGCTACGTGCAGTTGACCTGGAAGAACAACTACGAGCAATATTCCAGTATGCTCGACCTTGATCTGGTCAATGAACCGGATATTGCCATGCGGCCCAATGTGGCGTTGTTTGTCCTTGTCCATGGCTTCAAAACCGGAACATTTACCGGTCGCAGGATTACCGACTATCTCGATGAAACGAAAACCGATTTCGTAGGTGCCAGGCGATGTATCAACGGCAACGACAAGGCGCATGAAATTGCCGATGTAGCAAAGAAATTTCTTGTTCATCTGTAGGGACTATCGAGTTGTTGGGCAGATCTTTATGCCCGGGGGGGCGGTATGGTTTTGCAGGTTATGAGAGGCCGGCGACGGCGCGTGACACCTGGAGTTTTGGTGCGAGTCTTGGTTCTTTTGGTCATGCTCTTTTCTTTGCTGGGTTCGCAGAGTGTCGCTGCGGAAAAAAAAGTTGATCCTGGGGGACAAGTCCGGGTGGACCTCTTTGGCAAGGTTCTCGACTCGCACCACAGCGGCGTCGGTGCCGCGCACATTCAGGTATTGCTGGACGGAACGCCGCTGAAAATATCTCGTGCCAATGGCAACGGTCAGCCGGACGATTCCCTCACAACCGAGAGTGACGGGAGTTATCAGGTTCGGTTATGGTTGCAGGCGGGCCTGGTGACCGATGACAGTACACTGGAGATAACCGCTTACAAGCCCAGTTTTATAAAGAAAAGTTATCAAATAAAAGGTTATGAACTGACCAAGGATGGCGGAAACCTCATCGGCCTGGCAGAAATTCAGATTCAGCGTACCGCCGGGCCCGCCTTCTGGATTGCCACGATCGTTTTTGTTCTGGCCTATATACTCATTTCCTTCGAGCTGCTGCACCGAACAATGGCGGCCATGCTCGGCGCCTCGACCATGTTGGTTATTTCTTATACCTTGGGGACGCTGAATCCGGAATACCATATCCTTTCCTACGAAAGCGCCATCAAAGCCATCGATATGAATGTCATTTTTTTGTTGATGGGCATGATGATCATCGTCGGTATTCTTAAACATACCGGGATCTTTCAATGGTGCGCCTATAAGTGTTATCAGCTGGCCCGCGGCAATATCTCGCTGCTGGCCGTCATCCTCATGGCTTTTACCGCTATCGCCTCGTCCTTTCTCGATAATGTCACCACCATGCTTTTGCTCACCCCGGTGACTATTCAGATTGCCGTCTCGTTGGGGATCACACCGCTGGCCCTGCTTATTCCTGAGATTCTCGCCTCTAATATCGGCGGCACGGCGACCCTTATCGGTGATCCGCCCAATATCATGATCGGTTCCTACGCAAACCTCACCTTCGTCGAATTTGTGCAAAATCTCGCGCCGACCTGTGCAATAGTCATGGTGCTCCTGTTCGTTTTTTCCAAATACCTTTTCGGTAAGGAATTCAACAAAGCCAAGGTGGACGATATCCAGCAGTTTATCATCGAGTTGCGTGCGGAATATAAAATCACCGATGCCACCCTCCTTGGGGTTGGTATAGTGATCATGGCCATTGTTGTTGCGCTCTTCCTCACCCATGGTTTCTGGCATATGGAGGTCAGTATCGCGGCGCTGTTCGGTGCCGCGCTACTGTTCAGTTTTGGCCTGTTGACCAAAAAAATCGATATGCTTGAGTTGATCGAAAAAGACATCGAATGGACGACGCTGTTGTTTTTCATGTTTCTGTTTATCCTTGTCGGCGGGGTTGAAGAGACCGGAATGCTCGATATCGTCGCCGACTGGGTTCTCTACCTGGCCCACGGCAATCTGGTGGCCTCCATTTGCCTGATTCTCTGGGTGTCGGCAATCATGAGTGCCTTTGTCGACAATATTCCGTTTACCGCAACCATGCTGCCGATTGTTGCCTACCTGACCCAGGTTATTCCCGGGGCGGAATCCGGCGTGTTGTGGTGGGCCCTGGCCTTTGGTGCCTGCTTCGGCGGTAATGGGACGATGATCGGCGCCAGCGCCAATGTGGTTACCCTGGGCATCGCCGAATCGGCCGGATATCCGATTCGCTTCTTTCAATTTATGAAGGCGGCCTTTCCCTTTATGCTGCTCAGCGTTGGTGTCGCCAATGTGTGGCTGCTGCTCGCCTATTAACTGGTGTTGGCTAATAAAGGAGTTTTGCCATGGACAAGAGTATTCCGGTTTTTACCTGTCTGCTTCTCCCGGTAAAAGATTCTGCGCTTTTGAAAAATATCCTGCCGCTTGTTGAACTGATATCCAGTTCAATGGCCGGTGAATTGAAAAAAGTTGATCTGCTGCACGTTGTCGGCGGATCTTTTCTGAGTACCCATCTCAACAATATAGATTTTCGTGCCGGTCATGTGCTTTCGTCTGATGTCATGCGGCGTCTACGGGACAAACACTATCAGGAGAAAGTCGATCCTCTGCTGGCGAAGATTCAGCAGCTGCTGCAAAAAAGCGGTGTTGTTCTCAAGGCCAAGGTCAGGGTCGAAGATGGTGACCCGGTAAAAAAAATCAGCGCTATCTGCGAGAGTGAAGGATATACAACGTTGATTATGAGCCGCAGAAAAGGCGAGGAGGAGGGCGTCTTTTTCGGCACGGTTCTTAACGGGGTAATAGGCCGCCATATTCGTGCCGGTTTTTATATAGTCGGCGAAGAAGGTTTTACCGGCGGCATCTCTCCTGTGGCTCGGATCATGATCGGCATTGATGGATCTTCAACCTGTCTGCGCGCCGTCGAGGAGGCGGGTGTGCTCCTGGCCAGGAACACTGAAGCAATAGAGGAAGTGTCGCTGGTCAACGTCATGGATCCCTCGTGTTTACAGGAAAAAAAAGGTCTGGATTGTCAACTGATGATTGAGAACGGGTATGACGCCATGCTGGAGGCGGAGAATATTCTCGTGCGGGACGGCGTGGAAAAATCGAAAATTGTTGCCACGGTGCTTTTTGGCAAACCAGGCGAGATGCTGCATAAACATGCCCAGGCCTGCGCGGCGACCATGTGCTATGTCGGCCGGCGAAACAGATCGAAACTTGCCGAAATTGTTCTTGGTTCGGTGAGCAGTGATTTTATCCATCGCTGTAAGGACAGGACTGTCGTGCTGGTCAGTTGACGACTGCCCGTTGCATCGTCTTCACCTAACACTCCGATTGCCTGATGTTGCGGGGACGGGCTCAATGTGCTCAGGCGGGGCAGGCAAAATTGCCCGCTTCGTCTGCGGCGTGCGGTTCTGCGCATGACACCTGCTTCTTTAGCTGATGCCTTTTTTTTGTCCTTCCGCCTTTAATTGCCAGAAGAACGTCGTTTTCAGCGCTTCTCGGTTATTCGAGACTTCCTGATAATTATTAGCAAATTCCAAGATGAAAAATAGTTCGGAAGTATTGAAGAAAAGAAGAAAAGATATTGACAAACTGCCTGTATTAAATAAAGATCGTCAATGCGATTGAGCGCTTGGTCGGTTTGGCGCTGTGAGTATTTCCCGGAATGGAGGGGGCACGGTAAAAAAAACGACCGAACGATCAGTCGGAGTGTGCTGGTTGAATGATGAATTCGAGTATTGGCGGTCTGGACGGTTGGTCGGAAGAGGTGTTTTCCGGCAAATTCTCCGGAACTTATATGTTGTTCCAACCATGAATAGAATAGGAGGAGCGTATGGCAGCAGGTGCTTTAAAACCGAGATGGGGTCAACCTCTCACGGGAATTATTTCGTTTGGCGTGTTCTTGGCCATTGCCTTGGTGACCTGGTTCATCTTCAGTGATCCGCGAGGGCCGATCAAATGGTTTCCCTATCCTTTCGTCATGTATCTCGCGATGATGATCCTGGTAGGTATATGGCAACATATGTTTCTCGCCGACTGGCCTTTTCAGAATATTGAGCAGCCCAAGCGCGGAATCATCATGACCATAGTCAATTTAATCCTCGTCTGGTTCGTCATAGATGTGCTCTTTTACCGCGTTCTGGGGATAGGGCTCAATTTTATGAGCTATTATGGCCTTGAGGCCATCGGCAAACCGGTAATATTAGGGCAGGTCGCCGTAGTCTGTTTTGTCCTGATAGGCTTTTATACCTATCCTGTTTCGACAATCTTTTTCGGCAAATGGCCTGTACAGCCGAGTAATATCCCGCAACCTGCAGCCGGCTTTGCCGAGCTCGGCTGGGGCTCTTTGTTAACGGTATTTTGTTATGCGGTGCTCATCGTGCCTTTTTTTGGTTCAGTCTTGCCCGGACCGGCGCTCAATCCGTCCTGGTGGGTTGGTATCGGCGGAACTTCGCATGTACACTGGGTTTTTGGCTGGTGGGAATGGGCAATTGTCATTCTCTTTATGACGCCTAACGTCTGGCGGATGAAGCCCTGGACGCTCATTACTCTTCCGCAGCCGTGGAAAGGGATTGTCTCCGTCATTCTTTCCTTTATTCTCGCCTATCTCTTAGCTCTTTTCTGTAAATCAATCATCCCCATGTGGGTCCCGGCGGAAACGTTCAAACTTTTGGAAGAAGCCAAGGGACTTGCCGAAGTTCAACGATTTTTCTGGATTCACTCGGCAGAAATTGCCGGATTTACCTTGATACCGTTTTTGATATGGCATCATTATTTCGATGACATCGCCTTTGGTTTGGACAAGGACGCCTGGTCGGCCTTTTTCGTGCGAACGGTCGGGGTGTTACTGTTTGCCGCTGCGAGCTACTGGGTATTCTATTACGGCAATTTTGGTCACTGGGCCCTGGGGAATCATCACATGACCGAGCTCTCACACCGGTTTGCGCACGGTGAGTCACTGGTCTGGAATTTCTGGTGGATTATTCCCCTGCTCTGGAATGAGTGGTTTTTTCATAAATGGCCGTTTTATGTCCACGAAAAATAACTAACCTGTCATTGCTGTCAGGTGCTGGTGGGGATTGCGTTTTCGGCATTCCCCCACCAGCACTTCCTTAACATACCAACGCTAAAAATAGTTTCCGGGAATCCCCTCTACCCCGCCAGTTTCTGCCCTGTTTCGAGAAACGGTCATACCCTGACACTCTGCCTGAAAGGAGAATTATAGTGCAAACACCAAGCGTAAATAAAAGTATCCTGACGCCTGTGGAATTTTTGACCAGAAGTGCCCTCGTCTACCCGAATAAGACTGCGATCGTCCATGGCGATAAACGCTTTACCTATAAGGAATTTTCCGAAAGGATTTATCGCCTGGCCAGTGCACTGCAGCAAAAAGGTATCGGCAAGGATGACAAGGTAGCCTTTATCTGTCCTAACATCCCGGCCATGCTCGAAGCGCATTATGCCGTACCGCTTATTGGCGGGGTGCTGGTCAGTGTCAATATTCGACTTTCCTCCGGCGAGGTTTCCTATATCATCGATCACTCGGATGCCAAACTGGTCGTTGCCGACAGTGAATTTGCCCATCTGGTGCAGCCGAGCGATTTGCCAAAGGTCACCACCTATGTGACGGTCTGTGATGTCAGCGACACCCTGTCGCTTGACGGCATGGAGTATGAGGCATTTCTGGCGACCGGATCTCCCGAGCCGGTTGCGGCAAACATCGACTCTGAAGACCAGCTGCTGTCCATCAATTATACCAGCGGCACGACCGGCCGTCCAAAAGGCGTCATGTACCATCATCGTGGTGCTTATCTGAACGCCATCGGCGAGGTTCTGGAATCCGGCTTGACTGCGTCTTCCGTCTATCTCTGGACATTGCCCATGTTCCATTGCAACGGCTGGTGCTTTACCTGGGGTGTCACCGCGGTTGGCGCGACCCACGTCTGTCTCCGGGCAGTGGTTGCTGAAGACATTTACCGTTTGATTGAAAAAGAAGATGTCTCGCACCTTTGTGCCGCGCCGACGATACTTATCACCATGAGCACCTGGCCGGGGGCGTCTGAAGTGAAGATGAGGCGCAAACTGAAGATCATGACGGCGGGCGCGCCGCCTGCACCGGCGATTATCCGCAATATGGAAGCAATCGGCGCGGATATTACCCACACCTATGGTCTCACCGAGGTGTATGGCCCCCACAGTGTCTGTGCCTGGCAGCCGGCCTGGGAGACGATGTCCGATGATGAAAAGGCCGTCGCCAAATCGCGCCAGGGCGTGCCGTACATTATTACCCATTTCATGGATGTGGTCGATCCGGTCACCATGAAGCCGGTTGCCCGGGACGGCAAGACAATTGGCGAAATTGTCATGCGTGGCAACAATGTCATGACCGGCTACTACAAGGATCCGGAGGCCACCGCCGAGGCCTTTGAAGGTGGCTGGTTCCACAGTGGCGATCTCGCGGTCATGCATCCGGACGGCTATGCGCAGATCATGGACAGAAAAAAGGATATCATTATCAGCGGCGGAGAAAATATCTCCACTGTCGAAGTGGAAAGTGTCATCTACGGCCATCCCGATGTACAGGAGGTGGCGGTTATTCCGGTCCCGGACGAGAAATGGGGCGAAGTTCCCAAGGCCTATGTTGTACTCAAAGCTGGAAAAACTACCTCGGCAGCGGATATAATTGCCTATACCAAAGAGCATCTGGCCCGTTTTAAGGCCCCTAAATACATCGAATTCGGCGATCTGCCCAAAACGGCTACCGGTAAAATTCAAAAATTCAAATTAAGAGAAAAGGAGTGGGAGGGTAAAAAACGCATCGGTTAATTTCGGTGGCTTCAGCAGAGCCCCGGAACTTTTTGCCACAGACGTCTACTCAATTGAGGAAAAAAAGCGATGAATGTGCATGTGCTGGTGGACAATAACAGCTTCATTGATAGATATTTTTTGGCCGAACCGGGGTTCTCTGTTTTGATCGAAGACGAGGGCTGTCGTATTTTGTTCGACACCGGGTATTCTGATGCTTTTATCCGAAACAGTCAGAAAATGGGGGTGGATATACGCCATCTCGATTTTCTGGCCCTGTCGCACAGCCATATGGATCATACCTGGGGACTCGATCCTCTCATCAGGTACTATACCGAGATGCGATTTGCCGGGATCTCTTGTGCCAAGCCGACCCTGGTCGCCCACAGCCAGACATTCGTCAGTGTCATTGATGACACTGTTGGTGAACTCGGCTCTTTGCTGTCAGAAGAAAAGGTGGCGAAACATTTCCATATGCACCTCACTGATACCCCCTTGTGGTTGACGGATCGATTGGTTTTTTTAGGGCAGATTCCGAGAAGGAATGATTTTGAATCGAGCCTGAGATTCGGCAGAAAGGAAGGTTCGGATGAAGATGACTGGGTGATCGAAGATTCGGCGCTCGCCTATAAATCCGCCCATGGCCTGGTCGTTGTCACCGGCTGCTCCCATGCCGGAATCTGCAATATCATTGCCTACGCCATGGAAGTCTGCAATGACAGCCGCATTTTTGATGTCCTCGGCGGATTACACCTGCAAAAACCATCCCCCCGGCAGCTGCAGGGTACCCTTGACTATATCAAGGGAGTAAAGGTGGTGCAGATGCATGCCTGCCACTGCACCGACCTGGAATCGAAAATCGCCCTGGCCCGGGTCGTTGCGAGCAAAGAGGTTGGTGTCGGCTTGTCTTTACACTATTAACGCCGGGGGATTCTGGCATTCCTCTTGTCGGCATTGCTGCGATCCTGTTCGGAAAAAGGACAAGGTGCGACAAGATACGGATCAGGATTCAGCCGCCGCTTCCGCACTGAAATCGTGGGTTTTCTTGCCCCCGAAATTCTCAAAAAATTTCGGGTAGGTCTTTCCGTAGGCGGCAAAGATTTCCTCAAACGGCAGATCGGCGAAATGGCCATGATCTCTGACGTATTCCATATGTCTTTGCCCGAGAGTGTTGCTCTCGTGGAAGATGGAATCCTCTGTGCCGTCAAACTCAAGCGGTTGTACGTTAAACCGGGTGCACAGTGACAGATTGAAGGCCGGCGTGGCCTTGACCCATTGATTGTTCAGATACATCTCGGTATAGCCATGGTAGATAAACAGATCGGTACCCATCATTTTTCTCAACCTGGCGGTAGACAGATGGTTGGTGACATCGGCAAAACCAAGACGACAGGGGATCTGCTGCTGTCGGCCGATCGCGGCTAGCAGTACTGCCTTTGAGACACAGTAGCCGCTTTTTTTCTGCAAGATCGAGCTGGCGCGCATGGCGGCTCGAGAATAGTGCAAATCGTAAGGGTCATATTTTATCTGGTCCCGTACCGCATAATAGAGAGCGGTTGCCTTTGCCGCGGCTGTTGTATGGCCTGCGCAGACAGCCGCGGCAAAGTCGGCCACTTCCTGCGTGTTATAATCGAGAAAAAATGTTGGTTGCAGGTAGAGCTGTACATCTGCATGCATGTTGTCAGTTTCCGCTAAATTGAGGTTTTCTTTTTTCCCTGAAAGCGTTGATCGCCTCAAGCAGATCGCTCGATGGAATGATGTTTGCGCTCACGGAAGCGACATATTTCAAGCCGTCGTCAATGGATTTGCCGACACAGTAGTTGAGGACATCTTTTGACGCCTGCACGGCCAGGGGGGAGTTTTCGGCTATCTCGCGGGCCAGTTCTTCGGCCTTGACCATGAGCGTTGCCATGTCACTGTAGACATCACTGACCAGCTGGATCTCTTTTGCCCGTGCCGCGCTGATGTTTCTCGCCGTATAGGCGAGTTCCCGGGCGTGACCCTGGCCGACGATAAGCGGCAGCCTCTGGAGAACACCGACATCGGCGACAAAACCGACCGCCGCTTCTTTCAGGGAAAACAGCGCATCTTCCGAGCAGATGCGGATGTCGCAGGCGGTCGCCATATCCAGACCCGCGCCGATACAGTGGCCGTGGATGGCGGCGATAACCGGCTTGCGGCACCGTTCTATGGCCGAGATGGTGTCCTGGAGCTGTTTGATTTTCGGCAGGAATTTCCATTTGGTGCCGCCGGTCTGGTTCTTATCCATTAATTCGGGGAGCTGTGGCACCATTTCCAGAAGATCAATCCCGGCTGAAAAGCAGGCACCTTTCCCGGCGACTATGACCACCCTGATCTCCGGGTCACGATCAAGCTCGGCAAAGATCTGCACCGGCTCGGTCCACGCGGCAGGGCCCATGGCGTTTTTCTTTTCCGGATGATTTAAGAATACCCAGGCCAGCGGCGGCTTTTTTTCGACAAGATAAAAGTGATATTCACTCATGCAGGTTTCCTGGTTTGAAGTTTGTGGCGAAAACTGTAGGACATTTTGCCATCTTGGCAAGGATCTTGGAAATTTATATAAAATATCAGCAAGGGACTGGCGCGTTGCGGGCAAGGCTTGCCAATGCGCAAGACAATGTTACAGTATATGGTCCGGTTAGAGGCCATAAAGCAGCCGGTGCGAAATATAAACCCGCCCAACGGCAAATAAGCCGGGACTCCTATGGAAAACTTTCTCTGTAACACCAAATGTAGAAATCTTATCACCGCCAACCTGGCCGGGTTTGAAAAATCAACCTTGAATTCGGTAAATCTCAGGCGGGCGGCCGTCGCTCTGACCATCGTTGATTACCGAGGTGAGGGCGGTCTCTCTTGCCTGGGCGATGTGCCGCAGAGCAGTGCGGCACTCATTCTCACCAGGCGCGCGGGAGGATTGAAAAATCATGCCGGACAATGGGCCTTGCCCGGCGGCGCCATCGATCCGGGAGAAAGTCCAGTACAGGCCGCGTTCCGGGAACTGGGCGAAGAGGTCGGACTGACCCTGCCGGCACATCGGCTGCTTGGCTGTCTCGATGATTTTGTTACCCGCTCGGGCTTTCATATCACGCCGGTCGTCATCTGGGGCGGCACCATAGAGCGGTTGACGAAAAACGAGCAGGAAGTGGCGTCCGTGCACCGAATTCCCTGCATGGAACTCTTTCGCCGGGACGCCCCTGTGCTGCAAGAGACTGAAGAAAGCGAGAGGCCGATCCTTTTTATGCCGGTCGGCGACACCTGCATCGCCACGCCGACCGCGGCGATACTCTATCAATTTCGTCAAGTGGCTCTTTCTGGCCAGGACACCAGGGTCGCCCATTTCGAGCAACCCTTTTTCGCCTGGAGCTGACACCATTTTTCATGAACAATGGTGGCTGTTCTTACGTTCAGGTCTCCCCCGCCGCCGGTCTCTTCCCTTACATATTTCTCCGGTACTGGCCGCCGACGGCATACAGGGCGTTGGTGATCTGGCCAAGACTGCAGTGTTTGACCGTTTCGAGCAGTTCGTGAAAGATATTACCGCCGCTGAGAGCCACTTCCTGCAGGTGCGTTAGCGCTGCGGGACAATCGTCCTTGTGCCGGTTATGAAAATCAGCGAGACGGGCAATCTGTTCGTCTTTTTCTTCGTCGGTCGACCTGGCCAGTTCAAGGGTCGCCGCCTGTTGAGCAAAATCAATGTCCGGATTGCGGAAGGTATTGACGCCGATGATCGGATATTCACCGGAATGCTTCAGCCGCTCGTAGTACATTGATTCTTCCTGGATTTTACTCCGCTGGTAGCCGGTTTCCATGGCCCCGAGCACGCCGCCCCGATCGGTGATCCGGTCAAACTCGGCGAGAACCGCCCCTTCGACCAGGTCGGTCAGTTCCTCGACAATAAAGCTGCCCTGGTTGGGGTTCTCGTTCTTGGCCAGGCCCCATTCATTATTAATAATGAGCTGGATGGCCAGGGCTCGGCGTACCGACTCCGAGCTGGGGGTGGTGATCGCCTCATCGTAGGCGTTGGTGTGCAGGCTGTTGCAGTTGTCGTAGATGGCACAGAGCGCCTGCAGACTGGTTCTGATATCGTTGAACTGGATTTCCTGGCTGTGCAGCGAGCGGCCGGAGGTCTGGATATGGTATTTCAACCGCTGCGACGAGGTGGATGCGCCGTATTTTTCCTTCATTGCCACCGCCCAGATGCGTCTGGCCACCCGGCCGATGACGGTATATTCCGGATCCATGCCGTTGGAGAAAAAGAAGGACAGGTTTGGCGCGATCTGGTCGATGGCCATGCCCCTCGATAGATAATATTCCACATAGGTGAAGCCGTTGGACAGGGTGAGGGCCAGCTGGGTAATCGGGTTGGCCCCGGCCTCGGCGATATGGTAGCCGGAGACGGAGACTGAATAGAAATTCTTCACATTCTCGGCAATGAAATATTCCTGAATGTCTCCCATCATCTTCAGGGCGAATTCGATGGAGAAGATGCAGGTGTTCTGGCCCTGATCCTCTTTCAGGATATCCGCCTGGACGGTGCCGCGCACATTGGTCAGGACCATGGCCTTCATCTCGTCGTATTCGCTTTTGTCCGGCTGCCTTTTCTTTTCGGCCGCGAACTGGTCCACCTGCTGGTCGATGGCCGTGTTCATGAACATCGCCAGAATGATCGGTGCCGGGCCGTTGATGGTCATGGATACCGAGGTGGTGGGGGAGCAGAGTTCAAAGCCGTCGTAGAGCTGTTTGACGTCGTCGAGGGTGCAAATGCTCACCCCGGAGGTGCCGATCTTGCCGTAAATGTCCGGCCGTCTGGCGGGATCCCAGCCGTACAGGGTCACCGAGTCAAAGGCGGTGGACAATCTTTTGGCGGCGTAATTGGAGGAAAGCAGTTTGAAGCGTCGGTTGGTCTGCACCGGCCCGCCTTCTCCGGCGAACATGCGGGTCGGATCTTCGCCGGTGCGTTTTAAGGGAAAGACACCTCCGGTGTAGGGGAAATATCCCGGGAGGTGTTCCTTGCGCATCCAGCGATAGATATCACCCGGATCGCTGAATTTCGGCAGGGCAATTTTCGGGATCTTCGAGTGGGACAGGGATTGCGAATGGAGCGGGACATGGATTTCCCGTCCGCGTACCGTATAGACCAGGTCGTCGCCGGCATAGGCCTCTTGTATTTTTGCCCAGCTGTTCAGGCTGTCCAAGGTCTCGCGGTCGATAGTCTGGGCAGTTGCCGCGGCGGCGGATCGGAGAACTTCCACAGCCGTGTCGATGTCCTTTCCTTTTTGACTGCTGAGCAGTGTAATGGTCGACTGGACATGATCGTTTTGTCGGACCGCTTTGCCCTGCTGGTCAGATTTTGCATGATAGCTGCGCAGGGCAGCAGAAATTTCCGAGAGATAGCGAAGCCTTTCCGACGGTATGACAATCGATTTCGAAGAGGGTATCTTTTGTGCCGGCTTGGGCAGCTTTGGCTGTAAGGTAAGAGCTGTTTTCTTGGCCAGTTGCTCAATGATGCCATGATAGAGGGCCGTGACCCCGTCATCATTGAATTTTGAGGCGATGGTGCCGAAGACCGGCAGGTCTTCCGGGGCAGTTGTCCATTGTTTACGGTTGCGCTGCACCTGCTTCCTGATATCGCGGATGGCGTCATCGCTGCCTTTCTTCTCGAATTTGTTGACGACGATGAGATCGGCGTAGTCCAGCATGTCGATTTTCTCCAGCTGGGAGGGCGCCCCGAATTCGCTGGTCATGACATAAAGCGATATATCCGCCAGTTCGGTGATTTTTGAATCTCCCTGGCCTATGCCCGCCGTCTCGACGATGATTAGGTCAAAGCCTGCCGCCTTGGCGACGAGGATCGCTTCCGGTAATGCTTCGGAAATTTCCGTTGCCGAATTTTGCGTGGCCAGGCTGCGCATATAGACCTTGTCGGAGCTGCTGATGGAATTCATGCGGATCCGATCACCGAGCAGTGCGCCGCCGGTCTTGCGTCGCGATGGGTCGCAGCTGATGACGGCGATACGTATATCTTTGATGTCATGGAGGAATCTCACCAGGATTTCATCGGTGAGTGATGATTTTCCGGCCCCACCCGTACCGGTGATGCCAATGACCGGCGGGTTGTGTTTTTTTGTGAGCGGGGTGAGCATTGCCGTCAATTCCTGCAGCCTGCCGCTGCCGTTTGTCTTGGCCAGCTGTGCGGCGGAGATGAAACCGGCGATCGTCTTCGGATTGGCGTAGCTGAGCTTTTCCGGCTGAAGATCATGGAAAGGCAGCGTCGGGAAATCGAGGATTTTAATCATATGATTGATCATGCCCTGCAACCCCATGGAAGCACCATCTTCAGGCGAGTAGATCTTGGCCACGCCGTAGCTTTCGAGCTCCTTGATTTCCTCGGCGACGATTACCCCGCCGCCGCCGCCGAATACCTTGATATGGGCGGCATCGTTTTCTTTGAGTAAATCGATCATGTACTTGAAGGCTTCCATATGTCCGCCCTGATAACTGGACATGGCTATCCCCTGGGCATCTTCCTGTATCGCCGTGTCAACGAGTTCCTGGACCGATCTGTTGTGGGCCAGATGGATGACCTCGACTCCGGAATCCTGCAGGATCCGCCGCATGATATTTGTCGAGGCATCGTGGCCGTCAAAGAGGGAGGTGGCAGTGATGACTCGAACAACGTTTTCAGGCCGGTAAATTTCAACATCCGCGTACATAATAACTCCTTCGTTCCTACAAGGTGACTGGGATGCCGTTCGCAGACAGACACCCAGAATGATAGTGTGTCGTGTTGTGGTGTTGTGCAGACGGATGTTGCATTTAATTATCGTGCATAACCATTGATGAAGAGTGCACTTATTTGTTTTTTTCCTCAAGAAAACTCATGATAAATTCCGTCTGTTGTTCAATATACTGTTCGATCGTAAACTGTTTGGCGAAATACCAGCGTCTGAAGGCCCAGATATGGCCGATCACCGAAATATTATGGCCGATAAGATTAATGGTGTCATCGTCGAGCTGTGGCAGTTTTCCCAGCTCACGCAGCTCGCGCATTGCCTCGATAAAGAGGTTGGTGATACGCAGTTCCGCCTGCAAAACCTTTTCCTGCCATTTTAACGGGAGGAAATGGGTCACCTGATACATGAGCAGGACGTGGTCGCTCATCCGGTTGCAGACCAGGAAAAACTCGCGGATGACCTCGGCCAGTGCGGCTTTTCCGACCGTCGGCCGGGCCAGTGCCTCTTTCACGCCTTGTTCAACTTCGGTATGGATGGCAATGCAGACCAGGTAGAGCACATCATCCTTGGTTGATACGTATTCATACAGCGAACCGATGGAGAGCCCGGTTGCCTTGGCCAGAGCACGGGTAGTCGTTTTGTGATAGCCGTGTTTGATGAAGAGCTTCACCGCCGCGTCAACGATCTGTCGCCTGCGTTCCTTTACCAGCTCCTGGTTTTTAATATGGGTGACGACTTCCTGCGAATGCGTCTCACTATCCTGCATATATTCTTCTCCCGAAGATAACTTTTAATCGTTTTTTGTGTATAACATGAATCTACTGGGAAAAAGTATACAAAAAACGGGAGAACAAAAGGAAAATATGCTGACTATCCGGTAAAGCTTCCCCCTCCAGCAAGGCAAAATAACAGGTGTTCTGTCGGGTTATCGTATTAACGCCGCACCGATGACCAGGCGCTGAATCTCACTGGTGCCTTCATAGATCTCGGTGATTTTCGCATCACGCATCATTCTTTCAACCGGAAAATCGCGCGTGTAGCCATAGCCGCCAAGGATCTGCACCGCCTGGGTGGTGACCTTCATCGCCGTTTCACTGGCCATCAGTTTGGCCATGGCCGAGGCCTGGGAATAGGAGAGTCCGTTGCTGGCCCTGTAGGCGGCATTGTAGACGAGGAGCCTGGCAGCCTCCGTCTGGGTCGCCATATCAGCGAGTTGAAACTGTACGCCCTGGAATTTACCGATGGGGCTGTCAAATTGTTTTCGTTCCTTGGCGTAGTTTACCGCAGCGTCGAGCGCTCCCTGGGCAATACCCAGGGCCTGGGAGGCAATGCCGATTCGGCCGCCGTCAAGGGTCTTCATGGCAATCTTGAAGCCCTGACCCTCTTCGCCAAGAAGATTGCCTGCCGGAATGCGGCAATTGTCAAAAACAAGTTCCAGGGTAGGGGAGCTGCGTATACCCAGTTTCTGTTCTTTTTTGCCGAAAGAAAAACCCGGGGTGTTCTTCTCAACTATAAAGGCGCTGATGCCGTAGTGTTTTTTCGCCTCCTTGTCGGTCCGGGCAAAGACAACGTAGGTCTCCGCCTCGCCGCCATTGGTGATAAAAATCTTCGTCCCATTGAGAATCCAGCCGTTGCCTTCCCGGACCGCAGTGGTTTTGGTACCGCCGGCATCCGAGCCGGCCGATGGTTCGGTCAGGCCGAAGGCGCCCATTTTTTCACCCTGGGCCAGGGGAACAAGAAACTGCAGCTTCTGTTCTTCGCTGCCGAAAAGATAGATCGGATTGGCGCCGAGGGAAAGATGGGCGGACAGGGTTACCCCGGTCGAAGCACAGACCCGGGAGAGTTCTTCCACGGCGATGGCATAGCTGATATAGTCGGCACCGGCGCCGCCGTATTGCTCGGGAAAGACAATGCCGGTCAGGCCAAGTTCCCCAAGCCTGCCAAACATCAATGGTCGGTCAAACCGCTCTTCCTCGTCGCGAATTTTTGCTGTCGGCGCCACTTCCGTTTCGGCGAATTCACGAACCATGTCGCGGATGAGGTTCTGTTCTTCAGTCAGTTCGAAAATCATGAAATTTTACTCCGGAAAAGTGGTTTGCTGGGCATCCAGGGAAGAGAACCCATGCTCCTCCCTGGACGGTGCAGCGGTTATTTTTTGCTCTTCAACTCAGGAAAATCCTGATAGAAGAATTCAAGTTTTTGTGCCTGACCGCCTTTTTCCTTCCGGTCAATTTCCTGCTGCCGCAATTCCACCCGGCGAATCTTGCCGCTGAGTGTTTTAGGGACCTGCGGGACAAATTCGATGATTCGCGGAATCTTGAATTTCGCGAGGATTTTTATGGTGTGTTTGAAAATATCCAGGGCCAGTTCCCGTGAAGGCTCCTGATTCTGTTTGAGAATAATAAACGCCTTGACCAGCTGATGGCGTTTTTCATCCGGGACACCGACGATGGCCGATTCGGCAACGGCCGGATGTTCGAGAACCGCACTCTCCACCTCAAAGGGACCAATGCGGAAATCGGAGGACTTGATAACATCGTCGCTGCGGCCGACAAACCACCAGTAGCCGTCGGCATCGATGGAGGCCCGGTCGCCGGTATAATATAAATTGTTGCGAAAGACCCCGGCCATTTTTTCCGGACTGCCGATATACTCGGTAAAGAGGCCGATTGACCGCCATTTGTCCAGTTTCACCACGATATGACCGGGCTCATCGGCCACGGTGAGTTCCTTGCCGTCATCGTCGACCAGGGCCACATCGTACATAAATGAGGGGTGACCGAAGGAGCCGCTCTTCATTTTGCCGTTCATCCAGGGATGGTTGCCGATCATGGCGGTTGACTCGGTCTGGCCGTAGAAATCTCTGATTTCCGTTCCGGTGAGCGCTTTCCAGCGGGTGATAACTTCCGGGTTGAGCGGTTCGCCGGCGCCGATCGACTGGCGAAGGGCGGAAAAATCAAATTTGGAAGTGTCGAGGTTGATGAACATCCGCCAGGCGGTAGGTGGGGCACAGAAGGTGGAAATTTTATGGGTGGTGATCATGTTCAGATACTTGTCACCATCGAGTACGGTAAAGTTGAACCCGGTCGCCGTGGCCCCGACATTCAGCGGGGCAAAAAAACTGGACCATGCCCATTTGGCCCAGCCGGGGGCGCCGAGGTTATGGTGGATGTCGTCGGTGCGAATTCCGGTCATGACCGAAGTGGACAGATGGCCGAGGGGATAGGAAACGGCGGTATGGCCGACGCGTTTTGGCAGGCCGGTGGTGCCGGAGGTGAAGAAACAGAAGAGCAGGTCGTCGGATCGTGTTTTGGCAGGCTCTGCCGCAACGGCCTCTCCGGTAAGGTCGGAATAGCTGGTCCAGCCGGTTTTTTTTCCCCTGACGAGTTTAATCTTCGGGGTCGATTTCGTTGTTGCAAGGGCCGCGTCGATGACGTCGGTATAGATTTCCTCGGCCAGAATAGAATCGGGCGGGTAGGTTTCAAACCTGAATTCAAGCTCTCTCTGGGTCATGGTTGTCGCGGTCGGTACGGAAACCAGCCCCCCTTTGATGCAGGCGTAACTGGTAAACCAGGTTTCCGGTACGATCGGAACCATCATGTACATATTGTTGCCCTTCTCAACCCCCGCTTTTCTCAGCCCATTGAGGCATTGATTGCCGTGGAAGCAAAAATCCTGATAGCTGTAGCTCTTGCTTTCCGTGGTGACGATATCGGCCCAGATAAAGGCGGTTTTATCTCCACGTTCCTTCACATGCATTCCTTCAAAAATTTCCGACGCCCAGTTAAAATACTCAGGGAGTTCCATAAAGTTGAGCTTTTCAAAAAAGGCTTGGGCGACATCCTTTTTATGGTCATTATCATCCATCATGTTAAGATCCATTACTTCTCTGTACAGACTGTCCATACCCATAGGTGACTCCTTACATTTCAGATTTGAAAATGATTAACTAGGCGAAAGATATATTTTTCTTTGACCGAGAAACCACAACTGAGCGCTCGGTCGGTTCGCATGTCGAACTAAATAATAATTAATAGTGTTTGTCAAAGGATTTTTTTATTTTGTGTTAAGAATTACTTTTGGGCAAAAAATGGGCCTTCCTTTTGGTAAAAATTTTTGGCGGATGCACCCCACTGGATACTAGAGAGACAGGGGAAGGGGCTTGATGTATTTTGCCACGCTGTCAACTAAAAAAACATTGACAAACAGCGCCCTGTCGATAACCATGAAAATACGATTGAGCGCTTGGTCGGTTTTTTGCCGTGGAAAATATGGGGGCATAAAATGATCGACAGCAAGAGCCGGAATTCTGAAGATTGAGCTTAAATATGAGGCGGATTATGAGAAAGGCGGTAATAGTCAGTGCGGTACGGACACCTTTTGGCAGTTTTGGCGGATCGTTGAGTAAAATCGGCGCGACGGATCTTGGTGCTCTGGTGATAAAAGAAGCGGTGATTCGCTCGGGCATTGACAAGAAACTGGTTGACGAATGTATCATGGGCATGGTCCTGCCCTGCGGCTATGGCCAGAACCCCGGCAAGCAGGCGGCCATCAAGGCTGAGCTGCCCCAGGAGGTTGAGGCCATTACCGTCAACAAAGTGTGTGGGTCCGCCCTGAAAGCGGTGATGCTCGCCGCCCAGGCCATCCAGTGCGGTGACGCCGAGGTCATTGTTGCCGGCGGCATGGAAAGTATGAGTTCGGCTCCATATTATCTGGAAAAAGCCAGGTGGGGCCACCGCATGGGCCCGGGCAAGATCGAGGATCACATGCTCCATGATGGCCTCTGGGACGTGGTCAACGATTTTCATATGGGCATGTCCAATGAACTCATTTGCGAGAAATGGCAGGTGAGTCGAGAAGATCAGGATCGTTTTGCTGAGGAATCGTATAAAAAAGCGCTGCTTGCGGTTAAAAACGATGTCTTCAAGGATGAAATAGTGCCGGTGCCTCTGCCGCAGAAAAGGGGGGAAACAACGTTTTTTACAACCGACGAATGTCCCCAGGAGACATCTTTTGCGAGCCTGCAGAAGATGCGGCCGGCCTTTAAAAAGGACGGGGTCGGGACCGCCGGCAATGCCTCGGTCATCAGCGATGGAGCTGCTGCGGTGGTGGTGATGCGCCGCGAAAGGGCCGAAGAACTCGGGTGTACCATTTTGGCTGAAATAGGTGCTCAGGCTTCGGCCGGCATAGAGCTGAAGCACGTGCTCATGGCTCCGATCCTCGCTATTCCGAAGGTCTTGAAAAAAGAAGGTGTCTCCCTGGCGGATATTGACCTGTTTGAGATCAATGAGGCCTTCAGCGGCACTTCAGTGGCCATCAACAGGGTGCTCGAGCTCGATGCGCGTCTTGTCAATGTCAACGGTGGCGCTGTCGCCATGGGCCATCCGATCGGCGCCAGCGGAGGCCGACTGCTGGTGAGCATTTTGTACGAAATGGCGCGAAGAGACGCCAAACGAGGACTGATATCTCTTTGTCTTGGCGGTGGTGAAGCGGTGGCCATGGTGGTTACTCGATAATTTTTTGTTCTTATTGCGGGAGGGGAAGAGATGGAGATTAAAAAATTTGGTGTGGTCGGGGCCGGCCAGATGGGCAATGGCATCGTCCAGGTTGCAGCGACCAGTGGCCTGGATGTCCTGATGAGCGACATCAAGGAAGAATTTACCGCCAGGGGGATGGCGAACATCAAGAAAAATCTAGGCCGGAGTGTGGAAAAAGGCAAAATGACCGGTGCCGAATGCGAGGCGATCCTTGGGCGAATCTCCACTACGACAAATCTTGCGGATATGGCCGGGGTTGACTACGTTGTCGAGGCGGCAGTCGAACGGGAAGACCTGAAATTTAATATCTTTCGCGATCTTGACAGCGCCTGCCCGGCCCATGTGATTCTTGCCAGCAACACCTCGTCTATTCCGATCGGCCGGATTGCCGCGCAGACCAGGCGGCCGGAAAAAGTCATCGGCATGCATTTTATGAATCCGGTTCCGGTCATGCAGCTGGTCGAGGTTATAAAGGGTCTGGCGACCAGCCAGGAGACCTTCGATACCACCTGGGCCCTTTGCCGGAAATTCGGCAAAACTGCCGCAGAAGCCAATGATTTCCCTGGATTTATTGCCAACAGAATCCTTATGCCGATGATCAACGAGGCCGTCTTTTGTGTTTATCAGGGAGTTGGCAAGGTAGCAGACATCGATACGGTGATGAAGCTTGGCATGAACCATCCGATGGGCCCGCTGGCCCTGGCGGATCTCATCGGTCTTGATACCTGCCTGGCCATTATGGACACCCTCTACGATGGGTTTAAGGATTCCAAGTATCGTCCCTGTCCCTTACTGAGAAAATATGTTGAAGCCGGCTGGCTCGGCCGAAAGTCCGGCAAGGGGTTTTACCAGTATTAAGGAAGTGAGGAGAGTGTATGCCAATCGACAGTGTGGTTGTTCCGGCGGGTGAACTGGCAGAGAGGATTGCAAAATTACAGAAGGCCCTTGCTGCACGGGAAGCAGATGGCGCCCTGATCTGCCAGAAGACCGATCTCTTCTATTTCGGAGCCACCTCGCAGCAGGGGTGGCTCTATGTGCCTGTCGACGGGAAGCCCATCCTCATGGTTTTCAAGGATTTTGACCGGGCGCGGCAGGAATCCCCTCTTGAGGAAATTGTTTCGCTTGTCGGCATAAAACAGATAGCCGGCGTTCTTCAGCGGTACGGGTATCCGCTGCCCCTGACACTCGGCATGGAGCTCGATGTATTGCCGGCAAATCTCTACCTGCAATACTGCGCCATTTTTCAACAAGCGAAGATTGAAGACATTTCTTATGAAATCCGCTGGATCAGGGCGGTTAAATCAGAATTTGAAATCATAAAAATCAGGGCCGCGGCCAAGTTATCGGATAAGGTCGCCGCCATGGTCCCGGAGCTGCTGCAGGTCGGCAAAACCGAGGTTACCCTGAGTGGGCAATTGGAAGGATATGCCAGGAGTCTCGGTCATCAGGGCATTGTCCGCATGCGCATGTGGGGTACCGAACTTTTTTATGGTCATCTCATGTCCGGCGATGGCGCGGCGGTGCCCAGTTACCTCGCCTCGCCCACGGGAGGTACGGGCGTGAGCGCTGTTATCGGTCAGGGTGCCGGATTCCGAAAAATCAGCGCCAATGAACCCGTCCTTGTTGACTATGTCTTTGCCCTCGATGGGTATCTTTCCGATCATGCGCGGATTTTCTCCATTGGCCGGCTTCCCGCCGATCTCGAGGCAGCCCATGGGGCTATGCTCGAGATCCAGGACGAGATCAAGACCCAGGCAAGGCCCGGAGTGCTTACCGGAGAGCTGTACGAACGGATGGTCTTGCTGGCGGAAAAAAAAGGCTATGCGGAAAATTTCATGGGCGTCGGCGACCGGAGAATTCGATTTACCGGTCATGGACTTGGCCTGGAACTGGATGAATTTCCTTTTATTGCCAAGGGCCAGCAACTGGCCCTTGAAGAGGGTATGATTATCGCCCTGGAGCCGAAGACAATTTTTCCGGGCAGAGGTGTTGTCGGTATCGAAAACACCCATCTGGTTACCAAATACGGTCTCGAACAACTCAACAGTTATCCAGACAAAATAACCATTCTAACTTAGAAAAAGGGGGGAGTATGTCCATCCAGGCCAAGAGTGCAGGCGAGTTGGATTCGCGGGAAACCGCCCGTTTTATTGTCGATCTCTTTCATCGGCTTATAATTCATCATGGTCTCTGGTTTGCCGAGGCGAAACACCAGGTCGGCATGGAGAAGGCGCTGGAGATGCTGCAGAGTGCCTCGAAAACGAGTTTTGACATTCAGATGAAACACCTGGCGAAGCTTCTTGGTTTTACCATGGAAGAGGGTATTCCCTCTTTTCTGCTGGAGATGGACGATGCAAGGCTCAACGAACTCAAGGATCGTCTGGCCAAAAACTGGCTGGTCAATGATGGCGTCTGGTTTCAAACCATCGAATTTGCCTTGGGAATGAATGATGCCAAACGGTGCAATGATTCCTGCTGGGCACAATTCTCGCCTGTTGAAGCGAAATCGATCAGCAATTTTCTGGGCTTGCCGGAGAATCCCGGGCTTGAGGGTCTGAAGAAGGCTCTCGGTTTTCGCATCTACGAAAGCATCAACAGTCAGTCGATTGTCGAAGAAACGGCGAGCAGTTTTGTGTTTCAGATGAATCGCTGTCGCGTACAGGATGCCCGAAAACGCAAGGGTCTTGACGATTACCCCTGTAAATCGGCGGGACTCGTTGAGTATACCTATTTTGCCAAGGCGATCGACAAGAGAATCCGCACCGAGTGTCTGGGCTGTCCTCCCGACAAGCATCCCGAGGAGTGGTACTGCGCCTGGAAATTTATCCTGGAATCGTAACGGAATAGTAAAAATCACCTTATAGTACATGAAAGGAGGGACGAAGTGACCTATAACAATATACTGCTGGAAACAAGTGACGCCATAGCCACGGTGACCATCAACCGGCCGAAAGCACTGAATGCCCTGAACCGGGAGACACTTGAGGAGATGCTCACTTGCTTTAACGAACTAGCTCAGGACCGAAGTGTGCAGGTCGTGATCATTACCGGGGCCGGAGAAAAAGCCTTTGTCGCCGGGGCGGATATTTCCTTTATGCAAGGTCTTACACCCGACGAAGGAAAGGTTTTCGGCCGACTTGGCCACGCGGTTACCCGCACTATCGAAAATCTTCCCCAGCCGGTGATTGCCGCGATCAACGGCTTTGCTCTTGGCGGCGGTTGCGAACTGTCCCTTGCCTGTGATATCCGCCTGGCCAGCGACAATGCCAGGTTCGGCCAACCCGAGGTAAACCTGGGGATTATCCCGGGTTTTGGCGGTACGCAGAGATTGCCGAGGTTGATCGGCAAAGGACTTGCCAATGAACTGCTCTTTTCCGGCAAGATAATTGATGCGCTGGAGGCCTGCCGGGTCGGGCTGGTGAACAGGGTTGTCGCTCAGGATCGACTTATGGCCGAATGCCGTGAGTTGGCTGTGTTGATCGCCTCCCGTGGTCCTGCCGCCGTGCGACTCTGCAAGGAAGTTGTCAATAATGGCATGGAGATGGATCTGCACCGGGCCTGCTCCTACGAGGCTGATCTCTTTGCCCTTTGTTTTGCCGGTGCAGAACAGAAAGAGGGCATGATGGCCTTTCTCGAGAAACGTCCGCCCAAATTTCAGGCCAATTAACAGAAGCTGAGGATTGCTCATGAATCTCGATCTAACCGAAGAACAAAAACTCATTCAGGACACGGCCCGGGATTTTGCCCGGTCGGAACTGGCCCCGGGGGCCGCTGCGCTTGACCAGGGGGGTGATGACAGCAGCTTCTATGCTAATCTGAAAAAGCTCGCCGAGCTTGGCTTTATGGGCCTTAACGTCAAGGATGAATTCGGCGGCACGGAAGCCGGTGTAGTCGCCTTCAGCGTAACGATGACGGAGATTGCCCGGGCCTGTGCCGCCACAGCCGTGACCGTTTCCGTGAATAATATGGTCAACGAAGTGATCCAGGCCTTGGGCAGCGATGAGCAGAAGGCCCGTTATATTGCCAGGATCTGCAGTGGCGAATATCAAGCAGGGGCCTTCGCCTTGACCGAGCCCGGTGCCGGTTCCGACCCTGCCGCCATGACCACCACTGCAGTGCGTGATGGGGATGGCTGGGTGCTGAACGGGTCGAAAATATTTATCACCAGTGGCTCGTTTGCCGGGGTTTTTGTCGTCTGGGCGGTGACCGATCCCGTGGCGCGCAAGGGCAAAGGGATCAGCCTCTTTCTGGTAGAGGCAGGCACCAAGGGGCTGATCATTGGTAAAAAAGAAAAGAAGATGGGCCAGCATGGTTCTCCGACCAATGAGCTGCTTTTTCAAGACTGCCGTATCCCTGCCGATGCGTTGATGGGGCAGCTGAACGATGGTTTTCGCGCGGCGGTGGCCGAACTTGCCGGTGGACGGATCGGTATCGGCTCTCTGGCCCTGGGCATTGGTCTCGCGGCCATGGACATGGCGACGCAATATTCTCTGGAGCGGTCGCAGTTCGGCAAGAAAATCAGTGAGTTTCAGGCGATTCAGTGGAAGATTGCCGACATGTACACCGCTCTTGAGGCCTCGCGCCTGCTGCTCATGAACGCCGCCTATAAAAAAGAACAGGGCCGGTCCTTTGCCAAGGAGGCCTCCATGGCCAAACTCTTTGCCACGGAGGCGGCCAATAAGGCCTGTTACGAGGCGATGCAGATCTTCGGCGGATACGGCTATACGAGTGATTTTCCCATTGAGAGATATACCCGGGATGCGAGAATCACGACGATTTATGAAGGAACCAGTGAGATTCAGCGACTGATTATCGCCAGAGAAATTTTAAATGAATTTTCCTGATCCGGACGTTGCCCTGCTCCATCGATGATGTCAAGCCCGGCGCACAACGGATGGGAAAAGGGGAGGAAGCATATGGAAGACATTTTCACCAATCGAAGAAGTATCAGGCGATTTCAGGACAGACCAATTGACCCGAACACCCTGTCGGAGGTTCTCGAGGCGGCAAGGATGGCCCCGTCCTGGGGGAATCTACAGTGTTGGGAACTGGTCATAGTGCAGGCCGCAGCCGATAAAAAAAAGCTGGCCGAGCTGCTTTCCGCGAAAAATCCGGCGTCCAAATGTATGGAGTCCGCTCCCGTGGTCATTGCCGTATGCGGTAATCCCTTGAAATCGGGATACTATAAGGAGCAGCAGGTAACCCGTTATCAGCACTGGTTTATGTATGACCTGGGCCTCATCAGTGAAAATATCTGCCTGAAGGCATGTGCGCTTGGGCTGGGCTCGGTCATTGTCGGTTCTTTTGACCATAAGGCTGCCGAAGAACTGCTGCACATCCCCGCCGGTTGTGAACTGGTCTCGCTTCTCCCGGTCGGCTACCCGGATCACGCCCCCGCGCCGCCAAAGCGCAGGGCGCTGAGTGATTTTGTGCACTATGATCGGTACACTGCGTCCTGAACAGATACTGAACTCTTGCCGGCGCCCATTGACTGATTGTCTCCTGTCTGGGCGCCGAAGATATTCTCCTTTCCCGCATACGTGGCAATCTACTTTTTGACTTTTCTCCTTCCCGCCATTAAGATAGCAGATTCGCTTGTAGGTGATCCGTTAAATTTTTCATTGATCTTGAAATTATGCTGCAGGTTGGCCTCGAAAGAGTAGTGCACGATGATTCCCTGTCCTTTGCGGGACAACGGATTGGATATTTATCGAATCAGGCCTCGACGGACCGGGACTTTGTCCATGGCAGGGTGCTGCTGCAACAGAAATATGGTGACCGGCTGACCTGCCTGTTTTCTCCCCAGCACGGCTTTTTTTCAGAAAAACAGGACAATATGATCGAATCCGATCATACCCTTGATGCCGTTACCGGCCTGCCCATCTACAGCCTCTATGGTACGCATCGTCGGCCGACTGCCGAGATGTTTGCACAGCTCGACGTGCTGCTCATTGATCTGCTCGATGTCGGTACCCGGGTGTACACCTTTTTGTATACCATGGCCTATTGCCTGGAGATGGCGGCGCAGCTCGGTAAAAAGGTCGTGGTGCTCGATCGGCCCAATCCGATCGGCGGCGAGCAGATCGAGGGGAACCTGCTCAGGGCCGACTGCAGTTCCTTTGTCGGTTTGTTTCCTTTGCCCATGCGGCACGGCCTGACCTTCGCCGAACTGGCCCTCTTGATCAACGACGAATTTACCATCGGCGCCGAGCTCGAGGTGGTGAAGCTCACCGGGTGGCGGCGATCGATGCTTTTGCGAGATACCGGATTTCCCTGGGTGTGGCCATCGCCGAATATGCCGACCCCCGAGACGGCCCTGGTGTATCCGGGCCAGGTGCTCTGGGAAGGGACTAATGTATCCGAGGGCCGGGGCACGACGATGCCCTTTGAACTGGTCGGTGCACCCTATTGGCGGCACACGGACATGTTCCAGGCCGTGGCGAAAACCCCATTGCCCGGCTGCTGCCTGCGGCCGGTGGTTTTTGAACCGACCTCCGGCAAGTGGGCGGGACAGGCCTGTTGCGGTTTTCAGATCCATGTGACGAAGAGGCGGACCTTTCTGCCGTACAGAACCAGTCTGGCCCTGCTGCAGGCGTCAATACGTCTCTATCCGGAACAGTATCAATATAAACAGCCGCCCTATGAATATGAATACGAACGTCTGCCCATGGATCTGCTCATCGGCGACCAGCAGGTACGCAGACAGCTGGAAGAGGGCGTCCCGGTACGGGAGATCGAAGAGGGCTGGCGAGCTGAGCTGCAGGGTTTTGATCGCCTGAGGAAAAAATATTTTCTCTATTAAAACTGGTGGAATCATGACTGAAAAAACAGTATCCGTTGAGTTCCTGGCCGAAATGGTCGGTGGCCGGGTTGTCGGCGATAAGCATGTCCGTGTTCATCGATTTGCCCCCCTCGACACCGCCGGACCTGAAGATATATCCTTTCTGGCGAAAGCAAAAATGGCCGAACTGCTCGAAATGACCGGGGCGGGCGCGGTGATCGTTCCCTCAGGTGTGGAGGCGGTTAAAGATATCCCCCTTATCCAGGTAAAAGACCCCTACCTGGCCGTCGCGCTCATTCATGGTTTTTTTGTTCAGGCACCTTTTACGGCCAGGGGGATTCATCCACGGGCCTTTGTCGGTGAAGAATGCCATCTTGGCAAAGAGATCTCCATTGGCCCGCTGGCCGTTCTCGGCAACCGGGTTAAACTTGGGGAAAGGGTTACCGTCGAGGCCGGCGCCGTTCTCGGTGATGACGTGGCCATTGGAGACGATTCGACTGTTCATGCAAACGTTACCGTCTATGAAAAATGCCTTATCGGCAAAAGGGTGACCATCCATTCCGGCACGGTAATCGGCAGCGATGGCTACGGTTACGCCGCCAATGAGCGTGGCGAGCATATCAAACGCCCACAGGTCGGTATCGTCCGGATAGACGATGATGTCGAGATTGGGGCGAATACATGTATCGACCGCGCCGCCTACGGCGTTACCTGGATCAAGTCCGGCGTGAAAATCGACAATCTCGTGCAGGTGGCGCATAATGTCGTGGTCGGCGAGAACAGTCTGCTGGTGGCGCAGGTCGGCATTGCCGGCTCGGCGACCCTCGGCCGCAACGTCGTCCTGGGTGGACAGGCGGCTGTTGCTGGACATCTTACCCTGGGCGACCAGGTTATGGTCGCGGCGCGGGGTGGGGTGCACAACGATCAACCAAAAGGTGCCGTATTAGGCGGCTCTCCAGCAATCCCGGTGCGTCAATGGGCCAAGGCCACTGCTGTTTTTGCCAAACTGCCGCAATTACAGTCCGAAGTAAGAAAACATAGCAGGGCCCTTGCAGAGCTCGGCAGTACGTCCGAAAAATAGAATAATTAAGGAGATGGAGAAATGAGTGAGGTTGTTGTCCCGGAAAACATAGATATCATGGAAATCCTGAAGGTACTGCCGCATCGATATCCCTTTGTGATGGTCGACCGTATCCTCTCCATCGACATCGGGAAAAAGATTGTCGGGCTGAAAAACGTCACCATAAATGAACAGTTCTTTCAGGGACATTTTCCTGGACGACCGGTCATGCCGGGGGTGCTGATCCTGGAGGGACTTGCCCAGGTCGGCGGGATAATGGCCTATTATGCCAATCCCGAAACGATTGGGAAGAAATTGCTTTTTTTTGCAGGCATCGACAAGGCCAGGTTCAGAAGGCCGGTTGTCCCCGGGGATCAGTTGATTTTCACCCTCGAGCTTATAAAACAGAAACGATCGATTATGGTCATGGCAGCAAAAGCCACGGTGGATGATCAGCTGGTTGCCGAAGCTGAACTTATGGCTTCATTCACATGAAATTGCTTGAAATGAAGCTGTTTTCGACCAGTTTACCCCCATCACCTTCGATTGACTATTGCCAAAAAATATTGCAATAGTAACCGGAAGCAGGTAAGCAGAGCAACTTTTTATGATTTGCAGTAATTACTTTACACAAAATATATATAAATAATTCTACCCACACCACTATAGAATCCCATGTCCATACATCCCACCGCCGTAGTAGATGCCAAAGCCGAGCTCGACTCCTCCGTCTCCGTCGGGCCGTATGCCGTAATAGAAGCAGGAGTGAGGGTAGGCGCCGACACCAGAATACTCCCCCATGCGGTTGTCTCGGGACCGACAACCATCGGCGAGAGAAACCTCATCGGCTCCTTTGCCGTGGTCGGCGGAGCCCCCCAGGATCTCGGCTATAAGGGGGAACCAACCGAACTGATTATCGGTTCCGACAACCAGATTCGCGAGTTTGCTTCGATCCACCGGGGAACACCGAATGGGCACGCGAAAACGGTTATCGGCAACCACAACCTGCTCATGGCCTACACCCATGTCGCCCACGACTGCACGATCGGTGACCATGTCATTATGGCCAACGTCGCCACGCTGGCCGGACATGTAGAGGTGGGGGACAGGGCCTCCATCGGCGGGCTGGTTGCCGTGCACCAGTTCTGCCGTATCGGTACCTACAGTTATATCGGCGGAGTTTCGGGGATCGGTCTTGATGTTCCCCCGTATGTCATTATTGCCGGGACGAGAAATAGAACAAGAATTTCCGGGATCAATAAGGTTGGCTTAAAGCGGAACGGTTTTAGTCGCGAGACGATCAAAATGCTCGACAAGGCATATCGCATCATCTTTAGATCGCCGAATTTGCTCATGAAAGATGCCATCGAACTGGCGCAGAAGGAGTTTCCGACCTGTGAAGAGGTGCAGACGCTGGTGAAATTTTTCCTGGATTCCAAGCGTGGCGTCGTCAAACAGACGGTTGAGGACTAAAGCCGGTTTTGACCAAGGATATAGATCCAGAAAGCATCGGCATTATTGCCGGTGGCGGGCAGTTTCCCCTGTTATTCATCGAAGCGGCCCATGCGGCCGGCAGGCGGGTGGTGGTTATCGCCCATAAGGGGGAAACTGATGGGAAAGTCTCGGAGGCGGCCGATGCGGTCTGCTGGGTCAAGCTCGGACAACTCGGCAAAGTGATATCTTTTTTTAAACAGGAGGGGGTGGGGGAAACGGTTTTCCTTGGCACTATCACCAAGACGCAGATTTTTCGCGATGTGCTGCCTGATTTCAAGGGCCTGACGCTGTGGAATAAAATCGACCGGAAACAGGATGATGCCATTCTCCGCGCTATCGCTGGAACGCTTGAAAAGGAAGGGATTAACGTACTGGAGTCGACGCTCTATCTGCGGCATCTGCTCTTTCCCGTTGGTGTCATAACCAGGAAAAAACCGAATAAAAACCAACGCCTGGATATTGAATTTGGCTGGCAGAACGCCAGGGCCATTGGTAAACTTGATATAGGCCAGTGTGTCGTGGTGAGAAACTGTACGGTTCTTGCCGTCGAAGCTATTGAAGGTACCGATGCGACAATTTTGCGTGGCGGGACCCTGGCTAAAGAGCAGGCCGTTGTCGTCAAGGTAAAAAAGCCGGGGCAGGATTTCCGCTTTGATCTGCCGGCAACGGGTCTCACCACAATCAGGAGCCTGCAGCAGGTGCAAGGTGCCGTGCTGGCCGTGGAGGCCGGGCAGACGCTGCTCTTTGATAGAGAGTTAATGATTGAAGAGGCCAATAAAGCGGGTATAGTGATCGTTGGTGTTTTTGAACGTGAGGATGGTTCTCTCCAGATGGAGTGAAAATTAAGGTTGTACACTCTTTACCGCGGTGAAGTCGATTTAATAATTTAACGGAAGAGGTACTATGCAAGCTATGATTCTGGCCGCTGGTTTAGGTACCAGGCTTGTGCCGCACACGCTGATTCGTCCAAAACCTCTTTTCCCCATCCTCAACCAACCGCTTCTTCTGCTCACCATCAAAAGGCTCCAGGCCCTGGGCTTTGACCATATTGTCGTCAACTGTCATCATCTTCGTAAACATATCGTTGAGGCAACGGCTGGCCTGCGGGGAGTTATTGTGCAAGAAGAGGACGTTATACTGGGAACCGGCGGCGGACTGCGGCGGGCTCTGCAATTTCTGCGCGATGAACCGCTGCTGGTCACTAATGGAGATATTTACCATACAGTCGATTTTTTGAGCTTGTACCGCCATCATCTGACCCACGAAAACAAGGTCACCATGGCGATGCACAATGATCACCGATTCAATACTGTCAGGGTGCAAAACGGTAAGGTAGTCGGCTTCAACAAGCGGGTCGAACACGCGCAACTGGCCTTTACCGGTCTGCATGTCATCGAACCGGCGGTTCTCCAGGATATACAAGCGAATACCTTTTCCTGCATTATCGATCTCTATCGAAAAATGCTCCAGGAGGGACGGGAGATAGACTGTTACCGGGCGGATGACTGTTTCTGGACGGATATCGGCACGGTTGATGATTATCTTGCCCTGCACCAGGGACTGCTCACCGATACTATCCCCTGCTGGCAGGAGATTGGCCCGGCAAGAAAGCCCTACTGTATCGCCAAGAGAGCCAAGCTGCCGGCGCATATCTGCTTGAGTGGCTGGGTCTGTATCGGTGAGGCGCATATTGAAAACCAAACACATCTTGAACGAGTCGTGGTCTGGGACGACGTGTCGATTCCCAGCGGCAGCAGGCTGCGGAACATGATCGTCTCTTCCGACTATGGAAAAAACTGAGAGCCACGTGCAGACAGAGCAACTATCAGACAGGGACATTCTGCGGTGCGCCGGGGAAATGCTTGCGGCAAAAGGGCTGCTGGGCAGGTCGGAGGCGCAACAATTCGTAACGTCCGCGAGCTGCCGCAGGATCGACAGTGACGGCTCGACGAGAAGATTCTGGCGGGTACAGACAAATGAGGCGCCCTGCTGTCTTATCGCCGCCCCAGCCGCGACCAGCCCTGCCGAGCTGGCCGAGTCCCGTTCCGCCTGGAAAATCGGCAGCCATCTGCGCCAAAAGGGCGTGCCTGTTCCGGAACTGTTCGGCTGGGACAGCGATACCGGCGTGCTGCTTTTTGAGGATCTGGGTGATATCAGGCTGCAGGATCTCGTGGCAAAAATGAACCGTATGCCGACGGAACCCGGGAATTCGGATATCGATTGTTACCGCTCAGCCCTGGACCATCTTGTCGTTATGCAATGCCGCGGGGCGGAGGGTTTTGATCCTTCGTGGTGCTGGGATAATGGCCAATACGATTACCAGCTGATGATCGAAAAGGAATCGGGATATTTCCTGCGCGCCTTCTGGCAGGGGCTTCTCGGCCATGAGGTCGGTGAAGGGGTGGAGGAAGAACTGCAGGACATCGCCCGACGTGCCGGCGGGGCGCCGGCCGATTTTTTCCTGCACCGGGATTTTCAATCACGAAATATCATGATTAAAGAAGGCACTGTCCGGTTTATTGACTTTCAGGGCGGCCGACTCGGCCCTCTCGGCTATGACCTGGCGTCACTGCTTATCGATCCCTACAGCAGGCTGCCTCTCTCGTTACAGGATGAGCTGCTCAGCTACTATATGCAGGCGATAGATGGGTATGTTAAGATAGAAGAAGCTGCATTCAGAAGACAGTATAGCCTGCTTGCCCTGCAGAGGAACATGCAGATTGTCGGCGCATTTTCGTTTCTCTCTCAAGTCCGGCAAAAAGTATTTTTTTTAGATTTTATACAACCATCCCTGGTGTCTCTGCAAAACCGACTGGAGGAACCGCTCTTTAAGGACTATTCTCTGCTCCGCACCATGGTCAACAGGGGACTGAAAGAATTGGTACCTGCTTGAAACAGTAGACAATTCATGGCGGAACTGCTTTGCCGACCCTCATTTAACAACCAGCTTTGTCACGTTTCGAGCGTATGGAGCTTTCGTAGGAATACACAGGATACACTATGTCATCGACCAGCAATCTGCCCATCGTCGCCCTTGTCGGGCGGCCAAATGTGGGCAAATCTACACTTTTCAACAGGATTACCAAGTCGCGCAAGGCCCTGGTCGACCCGACACCGGGGGTGACCCGGGACCGTCACTACGAGCGGGTGGTCTGGGAACACAAAGCCTTTATTCTCGTGGATACCGGAGGACTTGATGACAATCCGGAAGATGCCATGGTCCAGCATATCCGGGATCAGGCTATGCTGGCAATCGAGGAAGCGGACATCGTCATGTTTCTCATGGACGGCAAACAGGGATTGACGCCCGCCGACTGGGATGTGGTGAAGATGCTGCGCCGCACGGAAAAGCCCGTCTTCTACCTGGTCAATAAAATTGATGGCCCGGAGGTTGAGGTGGAACTGCTCGCCCAGTTTTATGAGCTGGGCATTGATCACCTATGGTCCGTTTCCGCCGAACACAGTTACGGTTTCAGGACACTGATGGATGGGCTGTGTGCCGCTCTTCCAAGTGACGATGCTGGCATCGAGCTTCCTGAGGGGACGGTCAAGGTGGCCTTTTTCGGTCGACCGAACGTCGGGAAATCGTCGATGATCAATATGATTCTTGGCGAAAATCGGATGGTCGTCTCGGAAATTTCCGGTACCACAAGAGACAGTGTCGATACCCTGGTCACCCACGGTAACTACAGCTATCTGTTTATCGATACCGCCGGTATCCGTCGGAAGGGCAAGACCACCGAGAAGCTGGAAAAATTCAGTATCCTCAAATCCCTTGCCGCCATGGCCAGATGTGACGTGGCGGTGGTACTCATCGACGCCGATGAGGGCATTACCGAACAGGACACCAAGGTCATCGGCTACGTCCTGGACGAAGGAAGAGGGCTCATTGTGCTGGTGAATAAGTGGGATCTGGTGCAAAACGATAAAAAGCGCCAGGAAGCGATCATGATGGAAGTTGGCCGGGCCTTGCCCTTTGTCGGCTTTGCCCCCATTTTGAACGTCTCTGCCGTGACCGGCTATGGCATAAAACGTCTTTTTCCCGTCATCGGCTCCGTGTACCGGCAATATTCGGCCACGTTTCCCACTTCGGCCTTGAACCGATTGCTGCGCGAGGCGGTTGAGCAACATTCGCCGCCGATTTATAAGAACAAACGGCTTAAATTCTACTATACCGCCCAGGTCGGCACGTGCCCCCCTAAATTTGTTGTTATGACTAACAGTTACAAAGGGGTGCATTTTTCCTACGAGCGCTATCTGACCAACCGTTTCCGCGAGGGGCTCGGCCTGGACAAGGTCCCTATCCAACTTTTCTTCAAGGATAAATCCGAACAGCGAGGGGAGAAAAAATAACAGCGGGGCAGAGTCGTTCAGACTCTGCCCCGCTCCCGTTCTAGCACCTTCGTTCTGGCAGTTTTATCTACAGGGCAAGGGCTTTGGCAACGGCCCGTTTGAAGCCCGCCGCCGATCTCTTGATGACATCGTCGGGAACACAGAAGGCAATCCGCATATGTCCCGGTGTCCCAAAGCCGACGCCAGGGACGGCGAGAATTTTCTCCTCCTGCAAGAGGGCGACAAAGGCCACATCGTCGGCAAGAGGTGTCTTCGGGAAGACGTAGAAGGCGCCTTTGGGTTCGGTGAAGCTGAAGCCGGCATCACCTAGGATCGTGCAGATGATTTCCTTTCTCCGGGCATAACTCGAGGTGTCGACCGTGACGTCCTGCAGTTCGGCGACCACCCGCTGCATAAGCGCCGGGGCATTGACAAAACCGAGAATCCGGTTGGCCAGGGTCAGTGCATTGAGGAGCTCGGTCTTCCCGTCAATTTCCGGATGCACAGCCAGGTAGCCGATACGTTCCCCCGGCAGGGACAGGCCTTTTGAATACGAGGAGACGACAATACTGTTGGCGTAGGCAGTAAAAATACTCGGTACCACATGTCCGTCAAAAACAATCTTCCGATAGGATTCATCCCCGATCAGGTAAATGGAGGTGGCCAATTTTACCGAGGCCTCTTCAAGCAGTCTGCCGAGTGCCCCCAGCGACTCTTTGCTATAGATCTGCCCGCAGGGGTTATTGGGGGAGTTGATGATAATTGCTTTGGTATTGCTGGTAAGTGCCGCTTCGATTGCCGACAAATCAAGGTTGAAGTGACCATCGGTGGCGACAGTTTTGCTTATCCCGCCATGGTTGTCGATGTAGATACCGTATTCGACCAAACAGGGCGCGAGAATGAGCACCTCGTCACCCGGATTGAGGATTGCCTTCAGCACGACATTGAGACCGCCGGCGGCGCCGCAGGTCATAAGCATGTCGCCCTCAGTGATGGCCATCTCCTGTTCGGTGGACATCCGGCCGGCAATGGTCTGACGCACCCAGGGGTAGCCGCCGTTCGGCATGTAGGTATGCATGCCGGGGCTGGTGTTCTGGACGATTTCCCGGAGAACCTCGTCAAATTTCGGCGGCGGAGGGGCGTCGGGATTGCCGAGACTGAAGTCGAAAACGTTCTCCGCGCCATGGGTGGCCTTCATCTTCGCCCCTTCCTCAAACATTTTCCGTATCCAGGAGGATTTCTCGGCAAATACTCTCATTTTATCTGCAACGGCCATTCTATATCTCCTTAAAAAACGCTTTATTAAACACAGTCTGTGCGAAATGTAGAAAAATACTAGCGAGCCCTGCCGGAAGCTACTGCTTTTTGAAAAAATCGTAGGCAGCGTTGATTTCCTTCATTTTTTCTTCGGCAACGGTCCTGAATTCATCGCCGAGATGCCTGACCTTATCCGGATGATACTGCATGCTGAGCTTGCGATACGCCTTTTTGATTTCTTCCTTGCTCGCCCCATTTTCCAGGCCAAGGGTGGCATAGTGCTGTCCAGCCATGTCCCGGCCGCCGGTGGCGGTGCCGTGCTGCTGCCGGTAGCGGTATTTCGCCTCGATGGTGCGCTGGTCGTATTCGGCAACATTGAGGTAGAAAGCGATATAACGGGCAACTTTCAGCTCGTCTTCGGATACAGTCGTCTTGGTGAAGAGAACCTGATAGACGAGCTCGAGCAGGATAAGTCTCGGTTCGTAGGCGAAGGTAGATTGAAACTCCTGCAGCAGCGCGTCAAGGGACTGGGTCGAGTTGGTCGCCTCTTTTATCAGTTCCTTGACCCAGTGCATCTGCGTCTGACTATAGCGCAGATTGTATTGGAAAAAACGATGAATGGTCTGGACTTCATCCCTGGTGATCTGCCCATCTATTTTTGCCGTATGGATAAGAATATGGACGAGGAGCCAGACGAAGCGGTTATGGCTCTCCGACTGGGACTGCTCATAGGTGGCAACTTTTTTCCGTACCCAGAAGGAAAACCCGAAGAACAGGGCGACAAAAAGCAATATTCCGGCCAGCCCGGTATAGATAAGGGTGCCGAGAAAGGAGATAAGGGCGGGAGCGCCTCCGGATATAAAAACAATCAGGAGGGCTATGAGCAAACATCCGCCGCAACCGGGTTGCTGCTGTCGTTGATATTGCATGATAGGCTGGAGGGGTTATTTTATTGGTCTGACTTGTTTGAATTGCTGTGGAAAAGAGCATCGACGAATTCATCGGCATCGAAGTCTCTGAGATCGCTCATTTTTTCTCCGATACCAATAAAGCGGATGGGAATCTTCATTTCTTTGCAGATGTTGACGACGATGCCGCCCTTGGAGGTGCCGTCGAGCTTGGTGAGGGTAATGCCGGTGACGCCCACCGCATCATCAAAGAGCCGGGCCTGGGATATGCCATTCTGGCCGGTGGTGGCGTCGATGACCAGCATGATTTCATGTGGCGCGCCTGGCAGTTTCTTGGCCATGACCCGTTTGATTTTTTTCAGTTCTTCCATCAGATTATCTTTGGTATGCATTCGTCCGGCCGTATCGACGAGAACAACATCGATATTTTTCGCCTGGGCGATGCCCAGTGCATCAAAGACCACCGAGGAGGGATCGGCGCCGTCTTTGTGGGCAATAACCGGTACGTTGCTTCGCTCGCCCCAGATTTTCAGCTGGGAGACCGCCGCTGCGCGAAAGGTGTCGCCGGCAACGAGCATGACCGAATTGCCCGTCTGTTGAAATTTTTTGGCTATTTTCCCGATGGTGGTTGTTTTGCCTACCCCGTTGACGCCGATGACCATAATAACAAAGGGACCTGCGTCGGGCATGACCAGCGAGGCGTCCCGGTCGTTTTCCGCAATAAGGTTTTTGATCTGTACCTTCAGGGTTTCTTTGAGGGAGCTGGGGTCGTACAGCTCTTTTCTCTTCACCTTGCGCCGGGCACTTTCGAGCAGGTTCCGAGCGGTGGCCACCCCCAGGTCGGCAGTTATAAGGATCTCTTCGAGGTCATCGAGCATGGCACCATCGATCTCTTTTTTGCCGAGAAACAGCGCGTCCAGCTGGTAGGTAAAGGTCTCTCTTGTCTTGCCGAGTTTCTCGGTGAGTCGGGAGAAGAGGGACTTCTGTTTACCGACCGGGCTCAAAACAGCAGATTCCTTAACGATCTTTAGAGGCTTTTCTGCTTCCGGTTCACCGGATGGCGCGGATACCACCGGTTCGGCTGCCGCTGATGGCTCCGCTTCTGCCGCGACGGTCGGTTCAGTTGTTGCGGCTGCGATAGCAGGGGGGGCGGCCACGTCATGAGCCTCGAGCCGAGGAAGTGGAAGGTCGGGGGCTGGTTCTGCTTCGCTTTCAGATTGCTCATGTTCAGAAAAAGGTGTATCAGTGCTGATGTCATCGACAGGCGTCTCTTCCAAGGGCGGGACCGGCGCTTGTTTTGTGAATTTTTTCTTAAACCAACCTAGCATTGTTTATTCCTGGAATAGTTTGTCGGGAGAAGTGAGTATTTATTTAGGGACAATTTCTCATATTACGTAGAGAAGTGAAAGAAAGCAACAAAAAGTAAGTCGTGGAAATATGCGATCTGCGGTGTTGGCTCCTCTGCTTATTCTATCTGGTGCATTTTGCGCACGCAGGAAAGTGATTGCATTATAAGTGAACGGCATTACTGTAGTGGGTGTTGTTTTTTCTGAATGGCATTATCTGACTGGAACAGTCAGTTCGTTGAAATATTGTTTATTATGATCTCGTTGAGGAGGATGTAAAATGGCTGAATGTGGAGGATCCTGTAGCTCACAGGAATCACAGCAAGCTGCTGCTGCACAGCAGGAAGTTGCGATAAAAATGTCTCTTGGAAAGATTAAAAATAAGATTTTAGTGATGAGCGGCAAAGGCGGTGTCGGAAAATCGACAGTCTCCGTCAACCTGGCGCTTGGTCTGGCCAATAAGGGATATCAGGTCGGTCTTATGGATGTCGATATCCATGGGCCCGATGTTGTTCGTATGCTCAATATGAAAGGAAATATTGAGGCTCCTGCAACGAAAAATGCACTGGTTCCACCGCTTAAATATAACGACAACCTGAAGGTAGTTTCCCTCGAATATATGATGCGGGACCGAGATGAAGCGATAATCTGGCGTGGCCCGCTGAAAATTCAGGCCATTCGGCAGTTTATCTCGGATATGGATTGGGGCGAACTCGATTATCTGATCATCGATGCCCCTCCCGGTACAGGGGATGAGCCTTTGTCAGTCGCCCAGACTATTCCCAACGTCAAGGCGATAGTGGTGACGACGCCGCAGCAGGTTGCTCTGGCCGATGTCCGTAAATCGATTAATTTTTGTAAAACCGTTAAGGTGGAAATAGTCGGCGTCATTGAAAATATGTCCGGTTTCGTCTGTCCGCATTGCAGCAAGACCGTAGATATCTTCAAATCCGGTGGCGGGGAAAGTCTGGCCCGGGAGCTGGACCTGCCCTTTCTCGGCAAGATTCCCATGGACCCCCAGGTTGTTCTGGCCGGAGATGATGGCACGCCCTATTTATCTTCAGATGCCGATAGCCCGGCCACCCATGCCTTTGCCGAAGTAGTGAAGTCGATCGAAATTCGCCTGCCCCCGGTCGCCGTTGCCGCCCCATTGAAAATGGCGTCCGTCGATAGCGGTTGTGCATGCGGCGGCAGCTGTCCTTCGCACGCCAAGAACTAAAAGACGAATCGCTTTTTCTACAAGGTTTTCAAAACCGGATAAAAACAAGGCCGGCATCACCTATCGTGGTTGCCGACCTTGTTTTCACCATGCACTTTTCTGAAAATACTATGATAATAAAACAACTTATCGTTGGGTCGATGGCTGTGTGCTGCTATATAGTGGCATGTGAGAAGACCAAAAAAGCGGCGATCATCGATCCTGGCGGGGATGAGGATAAAATCCTCTCCGAGGTTAAAAAAATGGGGGTAAGCGTCGAATATATCATTGCCACCCATGGGCATCCGGATCACGTCTGCGGCAACCGGAGGATGCAGCAGGCCACAGGCGCAAAAATTGTCATGCATGAAGCCGATGCACTCTTTTTTGGTCGACCGGAGGTGGAAAAATATTTTTCCATGCTCGGCCTTGAACCATCGCCGCCTGCCGACCTCAAAGTTGCCGAGGGAGATGAAATCACCATCGGTGAAGTAAAATTGAAGGTGCTGCATACCCCTGGGCATACTCCAGGCGGGATGTGTCTGTACAACGCACCTGACCTGATCACCGGAGATACCCTTTTTGTCGGCGGACTTGGCAGAACTGATTTTCCAGGAGGTTCACACGAAGCACTGCTTACTTCCATCCGCACCAAACTGCTGGTGTTGCCTGGCGAAACGATAGTCTGGCCCGGCCATGGCTACGGAGGCCACAAGTCAACACTTGGTGAAGAAAAACGCGTAAATCCGTTTATATAGCGTTTGTATAGTCTTGGGACCGTCAGGCATCACCAAAATCCTGTTCAGGCGATTGGTGGTCAACGGCCAACCCAGTAATTTTTCCTTTTTCCCCCTGTTGTCGAATATATGCGTGAAATTGTTCTTGGTACCGCCGGCCATGTTGACCATGGAAAAACAAGCTTTATTCGTGCCCTGACCGGTTTTGAGACGGATCGTCTCAAAGAGGAAAAACAACGGGGCATCACTATAGAGCTGGGCTTCGCGTTTCTCGATCTTCCCTGCGGGCATCGGATCGGAATAGTCGATGTGCCGGGCCATGAAAAGTTTATCAAGACCATGGTCTCCGGTGTTTCGGGCATCGATATTCTCGCCTTTATCGTTGCTGCCGATGAGGGTATCATGCCGCAGACCATCGAACATTTTGAGATATGCCGTCTGATGGGCGTTAAGCAGGGCATTATCATCGTCACCAAAAAGGATATGGTCGAGCCGGAATGGCTGGAGATGGTCAACGATGAGATAGAGGATTTCTGTGCAGGCAGCTTTCTCGAAGGTGCGCCGATCATCAATGTATCGTCCGTCACCGGGGAAGGTATCGATCTTGTCCTTGGGGAACTGGACACGATAGTCAGAAATTTTAATTTTCATGAAGTTTTCGGGCCGTTCCGTCTATCCGTCGATCGCATATTTGCCATGAAGGGTTTTGGCTCGGTGGTAACCGGGACGTCGATTTCCGGCAGAACCGCCGTAGGAGATGATCTGCGTATTTATCCGACGGAAAAGATCGCCAAAATACGGGGCATCCAGGTCCATTCCGAAGCGGTGAACGAAGTGGAGGCCGGACACCGAACGGCGATTAATCTCCAGGGTGTTGATGTCGCCGATATTGCAAGAGGGATGGTCCTTGCGCCACCGGAAACCCTGCAGGCTAATTACATGCTCGACTGCCAGTTTCTCTACCTGGCATCGAACGTCAAACCGATGAAGCACCGGGCCAGAGTGCGAGTCCACCTGGGTACGGCGGAAATTATCGGCCGGGTGTCTCTCCTGGACCGTGATGAGCTGCAGCCGGGTGATGAGGCGGTCATTCAGGTATTGCTGGAAGACAAGGTCGCAGTATGGCCTGGCGACCGTTATGTTATCCGCAGCTATTCTCCGGTGGCAACCATCGGCGGGGGCATGGTGCTTGGCAATGTTTCTCCACGCAAACGAAAACGACTTGGTGAAGGTGATCGCCGCTATAATCGGGAAGTGCTGGCAATCCTCCAGGACGCTACCATTGAAGAGAAGGCACTGTTCTTTCTTCGAGAGAGCAGGGAGCGCGGCCTGACCGCCGATGAGCTCGGCATTCGCCTGGGGCTGTTCGGCAAACATCTGAAAAAAGCCCTGAACGAGCCTCTTTCCACCAGGAAAATGGTCGTTGTCGATTCCGCCACCCAGCGCTATGTGGTGGTCGAAATAGCCGAGAAGATCAAGGCGATGCTGGTTGACCATCTCCAGGCCTATCACCAGAAAAATCCTCTGCAGGCAGGGCTGGCCAAGGAAGAACTGCGCACCAGTCTTGGCCGAAAAGTCGATCTGAAAGTATTTAACTACTGCATCAATGACCTCATTAAAAAATCTATTGTCGTGCAGGAAGAGTCAGCGGTGCGCATGGCCGGGCATCAGGTGGCCTTGAAGGCCGACGAGGAACAGCTGCGCCGGGAACTGAGCGACTGGTATCGGGAAAAAGGTCTTTCCACGCCGACACTGAAAGAGACCATGGAACGATTTGCCGAATATCCGGACCGCCTGGTGAAAGATGTTCTCGATCTTCAATTGCGCGACGGTAAATTGTTGAAGATCAGCGAGTCACTCTATTATGAGAAGGAAATGCTCGAGCCGCTCGTTGCCTCGGTTATCGCCTATATGGAAAAAAACGGCGAAATCGACGCCCCGGCATTCAAGGAATTGACCGGACTCACCCGGAAGTTCTCCATTCCGATCATGGAGTATCTTGATCGAATAAAGGTCACCATGCGCATTGGTGACAAGCGGATTCTCAGAAAAAAATCCTGAAGGGGGCGATCTATTTTTTGCCCTCTTGACGATCTCGCCACCGGATGGAGAGAATCTTGCGGGTAGTGGGCGAAATGCGGACGTTGTCGTCAAGCTGCAGGCCGACCAGGGCGACAATCCCGGTGGCGCTCTGAAGAACCGGCCAGGCGGGGCGTTCTTTCGGCACTATTTTTTGCTCGTTGAAGTAGCGGGATATCTTTTTTCTGCCCGGACCGCCGCAGGGAGAAAATCTTTCACCCGGCCGAAAAGAACGGAGCAGCAGCGGAAAGGAGAGCTTTTCCCGGTCAACCCAGAGTTCTCCCGCATTTTTTTCATTTTCGTCAGTGGGTGTTATTTCTTTTAGAACAAGCTCCCTGTTTGCCTCGGGAACGGGGTAGCTGCCGGGGCCGGGGATGGTGAGGTTTATCGAAGGACTTGGTCGCCGCGATCCTCGCAGTACGCCTTTCTCCAGGGGCCGCGACAGCAGCAGTTCGTTTGCCGTTCTTTCAGCCCGCACTCCTTTCTCAAGATGCAGTTCGCTGCCGTTTTTACCATTTTCCAGATATTCGGCCAGGGTGCAGATCTGTTCATAGGTTGGGCGAACACCCATCTGCCAGCAGCTTTTTTCCAGGATCCTGCGCTGGATTGCCGGATGGTTCGCCAGAAACCTCTCCCTCTTGATGATCAGTTGCGCCTGGTGGTCATCATTGCCATCGCCATCTGCTGCTGTTGCGGAAAAGCTGACACACCGGCCTGAGGCCGTCTCGGTCTGTTCATGGAGAAACTTGTCTTCTTCGGCAAGGACATCCATATGGTGCAAAACGGTGGTGCGAAGGGCGGGATTGAAACTTTCTTCGAGCAGCGGCAGGAGGTCGAGCCGCACCCGGTTGCGCAGGAACTGTCGATCCTGATTGGACGAATCCAGGCACCAGTGTACACCTCTGTCAACCAGGAACTCGACAAGCTGTGCCTTCTTTTCGAAAAGCAGCGGACGGATGATAGTGTCTCTTTGCAGCCGCATACCGGACAATCCTCTGCTGCCGCTGCCACGGATCAGGCGGATAAAAAATTCTTCCACCTGATCATCGGCGGTATGGCCCACGGCAATGAGTTTTGCCCCGCATTCCTGGCGAAACTCCTCCAATGCCTGGTATCTGAGTATTCTCGCCGCTTCTTCCATCGATTTTTTCCCCTGGGCGACAAGTTTATGGACATTCACCCTGCGGACCGAAAAGGGAATATGACGCGCCAGGCAGCTGTCTTCTATGGTCTTTTGCTCCTGCGGCGTTTCCCGTGGCCGCAGGCCGTGATCGATATAGATCGCCAGCAGGTGAAGCGGCAGGTCGATTTCTGCGAGAAGATGCAGCAGGGCCAGGGAGTCGGCACCTCCGGAAACGGCGACGACGACACGGTCATTTTCGTTTATCAGTTTATGAGAACGGATGACGGATGCTACCCGGTCGAGGATGCGCATGGAAGATTTCCTGGCTACTACTTTTTTTTGCAAAAGGTGTGGTTTTAGTTTAATACTTCGATTTAGTTTCATCTCCGGCACTGCGGCATTTTACCATGGCAAGCAATATCCGGCACCCCTGAATACCCCGGGACGCAACAGTATGGCAAATAAAATTAAAATCCTCGTTGTTGAGGATGAATTTATCAGTCGCACCCTGCTCATGGAGATGCTGTCTCCTTTTGGCGACTGCGAGGCGGTGACGAACGGCCGCGAGGCTGTCGATGTCCTTGAAAAGTCATACAGTTCGCCGGAAAACAGGTATGATCTTGTCTGCCTTGATATCATGATGCCGAAAATGAGCGGTCATGAAGTGTTACGGGAAATGCGCCGGATAGAAAAAGAGAATGGTGTGTATGGAGCCGATGCAACCAAGGTTCTGATGGTAACGGCTCTTGACGATGCGCAAAATATAATGCAGGCGCTGGTTGAGGGTCGATGTGAGGCATATTTGACAAAACCGATCAGCAGGGCGAGGCTTGAGGAGCAGCTGCGCCATCTGCGGTTGATCGAAAACATCGCGTAGGTCTTGTACTCCCTGGCCTTCTCAGGTCTCCTTTTTCAGGTATGAACGTATGCATCATAAGAGAATTCAACACATCAAGGCCTATCTCAAAGAGCAATTCAATCTTCCCTGTGAACAGATCGACATGCTCTTGCCGAGTTTTATAGCGACGCTGGGCATGCATATGCAGAATTTGGAGAGTGCTCTGCATGAAAACAACCCGACGTCAATCGGCAAGGTTGGCCATACCATAAAAGGCGCATTCCTCAACCTTGGCCTGGAGGATTGCGCCGACATCGCCCATTGCATCGAAGAAAGGGGCAAGGCCGGCGATCATGCCGCTGATTATAAACAGCTGTTTGAGGATTTACGTCGAAAAATCAATCCAGTCCTGGAGTGATATTCAATTTAGCTAAGCCCTTCTCCCGTATCTGTCTTGATCTGCTCGAGCAGACGCGTATGGATGTTGTCGAATCCGCCATTGGACAGTATTGCCACCACATCCCCCGTCTGCAGGGTCGTTTTGAGCCGATCAAGGATATCGTCCGTTGTCACGAAAGACGCGGCCACCTGGTTTCTCACGGTGTTGAGATCTGCGGCCAGATCTGCTGCAGAGAAAAGTTCCTCTTCAGGCAATCCTTCGATGGGCATCGGTTCCCGGAGCAGGACGAGATCGGCTGAGGCAAAGGCACCGGCATAATCTTTCTGGAAAATGGCCCGCCTCGAGGAGTTTGTTCTCGGTTCAAATACCGCCACCAGACGTCGATCCGGATAGGCGCCTTTCAGTGCCGCCAGGGTTTCCCGAACCGCCGTAGGGTGATGGGCAAAGTCATCGATGACGGTAATGCCATTTTCGATGCCTCGGACCTCCTGTCTTCTCTTGACACCGGCAAAATTTACCAATCCCCGGTTGATAGTCGACGGCAAAATGCCCAGATGGTGCATCACCGCGCACACAGCGAGGCTGTTCAGACAATTGTGCCGGCCGGGCAGGCGAACCGTCATGGTCGCCCACGGACGGCCATCTTTTACCACCTCGAAGTGACTGGAGTTGCTTTCGAACCTGACTTTTCCGAGAGCCCACGGGAAACCAGGATCAAGGCCGTAGCCCTGGACCGTACAGGGCGCATCTGCGGCTATCTCGGCAACATTTTTGTCATCAAGATTGGCAATGAGCAGGCCATCACTGGGGAGAAGGGCGACAAATTTTTTAAACGATCGCTTGATTGCCTCGATATCGCTGAAAATGTCCGCGTGATCAAATTCAATTGAGGTGATGACGGCTACCTTGGGGCGATAGTGGAGGAATTTTGATTCCTTGTCAAAAAATGCCGTGTCATATTCATCCCCTTCCGCGACAAAATGCTCTCCCTTGCCCAGGCGAAAATTCGTCCCGAACTCCCCGACAATACCGCCGATCATAAAAGACGGGTCGAGACCGGCATGATAGAGGGCGGTTGCCAGCAGCGAGCAGGTAGTCGTTTTGCCGTGGGTGCCTGAAATAACCAGGGACATGCGCTCTTTTATAAAAAAATGGGCCAGGGCCTGGGGAAATGACAGGTACGGGATCAAACGATCTGCAAGTGCTATCGCTTCCGGGTTTTTCCGGGTAATGACATTGCCGACAATAACCAGATCCGGCGTGGGGTTCAGGTTCCCGGCAGCATAACCGCTGCAGACCGGGATGTTCAATTCACCCAGAAAAACCGACATGGGTGGATAAATCTGGCTATCGCTACCGGTAACCCGGTATCCGGAGGACTGGAGCATTCCGGCAAGAGCGGCCATGCCGGTGCCACAGATGCCCATCAGGTGGATATGGTCTATTTTATCTGGGGCGGAGTTCAGAGGTGTCGCGAGAGAGAGCATCGTTGGTTAGCCTTTTTTTACTGTTGTATCTATTGCCGAGAAAATATTTTTAAAGGACTGCTCAAAGGTTGCCGGTGTTATCCGGCCCACTTCTATAAACTTTATCGCTATTTCTTTGGCAATTTTCAAGACAGTTTCATCTGTTACCAGGCCGGAGTGGTCTTTTTTCTGCGCAGTTTTTTCTAAGAGAGCCATAAAAGCACCTGTTAAAGTAAATAAATACGCCTCCGTCGCATGAAGAAGGCCAATTCGTCATAGAAGCGACAGAGGCGATATGATGAAGAATAACCGGTCAGGCCATCCTTACAACCTGCAAGTAATACGGTAAATAAAAGATTTTTTCCAGCATTGTTGTCAACGGCTGTTGAAAAAAGAAAGGCATTGTCAAATTCTCCAACCGCCGCGTGACAATTGACCAATGTCAAGGTCGATTTTCCGGCCGGTGGTACACTCTGCTAAACAGCGACAGAAATAAAATTGTGCTTATCATCTTTTAGGATTGGATGTTCAATCGACAAAAAAAATGGAGGAGCTATGAAAGTACTTGATCTTAACACGACCCGCGAATTTACCGAGGGGGCGATGAAGCGTTTTTTTCTGGTGGAAGATTCGGAGTTTTTTAAAATAATCAACTTTAATTTGAAGGCCGGCGTCACCTTTCCGGTCCATTCCCATGATCTTGACGGCGAACTGTCCATTCAGGTTATCGAAGGGGAAGGATTTTTCCTCGGAGAGAATAATGCTAAAATTCCTGCCAAAACAGGTAATATACTGATTTCCGAAATACGTGAACCCCATGGCGTTCGCGCGACAACGGATATGCGAATAGTGGTTACTATTGCACCACCAATTTGATTATCTTTCTATTCCCAATCAACTGATGCAAAAAGGAGAATCTGATGTCCGAAGATGAGTTGTACGATGTGATAATACTGGGTGGAGGGCCTGCCGGTCTCACGGCGGGGATTTATGCCATGCGGGCGGCTCTCAAGACAGTTCTGATAGAAAAAGGTCTTCCCGGTGGCCAGGTAGCCATCACCAAAGATGTCGAGAACTACCCTGGGTTTATCGAAATAGGCGGATTTGAGCTGTGTGAGAAATTTCTGCAGCATGCCAAACATTACAACCTGGAAATTGTCGACAAAGAAGCGGTGAAAACAGCGCCTGGAATTGACTTTCATTCCGTCCATCTTGTCGACGGCACTGTTCTGCGCAGTCAGGTTGTCATTCTTGCGGCGGGGGGCACGGCACATAAACTGAACATTCCGGGAGAGGAAGCAAACTTCGGCAAGGGTGTTTCCTATTGTGCCACCTGTGATGGATTCTTTTTTCGCGGCCAGACGGTTGCCGTTATCGGCGGCGGCGACACTGCCCTGGAAGATGCGCTTTATCTGGCGAAAATAACTCGCAAGGTTTACCTCATCCATCGACGGGACGCCTTCCGCGGCAGCCGAATCCTCCAGCAGCGTGTTTTTGCCGAACCACTCATCGAGATTGTCTACAACACGGTCGCTACCGAAATACAATCCAACGATAAGGGCGTGTGCGGGCTCTCCCTAAAAGACACGATAACCGGAGCAGAGCGCTCGATCGATACGGACGGGGTTTTTATCTTTGTCGGCTTCCGGCCAAACAACCAGATTGTTCCTGCCGGGATCAAAATGAATACCAGTGGTTATGTCATCACCGATGAAAAATGCGAGACGACTATTCCCGGTATCTTTGCCGTTGGTGACCTGCGCCAGAAATATGCCAATCAGATTGTTCTCGCCGCGGCCGACGGCTGCACTGCCGCTTTGGCCGCAGCCCATTATATCGAAACCCATCAAGGCAGTTGATTGCCGCTTGAAGAAGTCCTGAAAAAACGCAATGTATGCAAGGCACCGGTACATTGCGTTGCCCCTACGTTCAGTAAAAATTCGCGTCTTCAACAACAAAGTTGCTGGAATGTACCGGGTCGATTTTCTTTGCATACCGGTTCTTGGTGAAGTTGCCTGCGGCGCATTTCGCAGCTCTATTTATCGGTAGTATCCACTATGGATATACCCCATTTAAGCCATGGTTGATGTGGTGGTCGCCTGTCTTATTATTTTAGTCCTGATGTGCATGCTCTCGTAAAGAACGGACTCGACAATAAGACCTGAATGGAGGCCCCATGCGATTACTTATAACCAGTGTGTTGCTGCTTCTGCTTGGCGGTTGCTCGGCAATAGACATGACCGAATACAGTGCCAACAAGCCGGCGCTTGATCTTGTCAGTTACTTTCAGGGCAAGACCACAGGGTGGGGCATTGTACAGGATCGAAAAGGCGCCCTTACCCGGCAATTCGTCGTGCATATTGACGGTACGGTAGACAGCGACGGCAACTTAACCCTGGTGGAAAATTTTGATTGGAGCGATGGTGAGAAAACGTCCAGGACCTGGGTCCTGTCACGGCTGGCCGCGCACAAATATACTGGGAAAGCAGAGGATGTCATCGACAGTGCTATTGGCACGCTTTACGGCAACGTGCTCAACTGGCAATATATACTTAATCTGCAGGTTGACGACACGAACTGGAAAATTAAATTTGACGACTGGATGTTTCTCGTGAGCGAAGATCTTCTGCTCAATAAAGCCATAATGTCGAAGTTCGGATTTAAAGTCGGTGAGGTTACTCTTGTCTTTCAAAAAACCAATGGTTCTGAAGGGTGACAGTCATGAGGGAAAAAGTGACGATTTTTGTGATAGTGGTTATGTGCCTGTTCATCACCAGCAGCAGCATGGCCGGCGGGCGGGAAAATATGCAAATGGTCGGTAAGGGGGCGGCCTATTATTTGAAGGTTATAAAGGTGTATGATGCCGAATTGTACAGTGCTAAACGCGTCGCCCCTGAAGATATTCTCCGGCCAAGTGTCTCTAAATGTCTTTATCTGCAGTATGTGGTCGGGTTAAAAAAAGACGATTTCATCACTGCAGCAAATACTGTTCTCGCCCGGCAGTTTACGCCGGAACAGCTCAGCAAGGTTGCCAAGGAGCTGGAGATCCTGCATGACGGTTATCAGGATGTCGAGAAAGGTGACAGCTATACCCTTTGCTATGCCGATAAAACGGAAACTACCAGTCTCGCTTTCAATGACAAAGTCGTTGTTGCCGTTTCTTCTCCTTATTTTGCCGAAACATATTTCAGCATCTGGCTCGGTGCGACCGCGCCGCTCGATGACAAGCTGAGGAAAAATCTGCTTGCTGGAATTTCAGACAACTAGATTAGAGTAGAACATAGCATTAGTGCAACGAAACGCATGGAGAAGAAAATGAAAATTCTCATTACCGGAGCAACTTCGGGGATTGGCCGACAAGTAGCGGTTGATTACCACAAGCTGGGCCACGAAGTATGGGCGGTGGGCAGAAACGGTCAGGCCCTGGACGAACTCAGCTCGCTTGGTTTACGGACCGGGCAGGTCGATCTTACCGATAGTGCGGCGACCCTTGCCTGGTTTTCGACTCTTGACAGTATTGATCTTGCCATTCTCAATGCCGGAACCTGCGAGTATGTGGATATGCCTAAATTCGACAGTGCTCTTGTCATACGCGTGATGCGGGCCAACGTTGAATCTCTGGCAATTTGTCTCGAGGGCGTTCTGCCTCTTCTGCGTAAAAGCAGTACGCCGCATCTGGCGGTTGTCGGCAGTTCGGCGGCCTACGTACCGCTTCCCCGGGCGGAGGCGTATGGCAGTTCCAAAGCGGCGGTTGCCTATATGGTTGAGACACTGCGCATTGCCCTGGCGAAAGAAAAGATCGCCGTGAGCCTCATCTGTCCCGGTTTTGTCAAAACCCCACTCACCGATCTCAACGATTTCCCCATGCCCTTTCGTATTACCGTTGACCAGGCCAGTGACTACATCCGTAAAGGTCTTGCCCGCAAAAAAGCGGAAATACATTTTCCCAAACGTTTTACCTCTATGTTAAAGTTCTTATCCTACCTGCCAAGGCCCATTTGGCGTAAAATTGCCGAACAGATGGTGAAAGGATGACGAGAAAGGACATAGCTATCATTGGTTCCGGCATTTCAGGACTGACCTGTGCGTACACGCTTGCCCCAAAACACAATATCCGGGTTTTTGAGGCTGCCGATTACATAGGCGGCCATACCCGCACCGTCAGGGTGGAAAAAGAGGGCGAGGTGTCGGATATTGATACGGGCTTCATCGTTTTTAATGATCGTACCTATCCCAATTTTATCAAATTAATGGGTGAGCTGGGCGTCAAGTATCAGCCGACTGAGATGAGTTTTTCCGTCAAAAATGATACGCTTGATCTGGAATATAACGGCAATAATCTCAATAGCCTCTTCGCCCAGCGCAGGAACCTGCTGCGGCCGAGGTTCTGGTCCATGGTTTTTGAAATTGCCCGGTTTAACAAGGAGGTGGGCAGGGCGGCGAGTGCCGGTGATACCCGCACCATCGGCGAGTTTCTTGCTACCGCCGGATACTCGGAGATGTTTAAGGAGAACTACCTGCTGCCGATGATTTCAGCCATCTGGTCAATGGGTCTGGCCAGCTGTATGGCCTTTCCCCTGCAGTTCTTTGTGCGCTTTTTTGACAATCACGGCCTGCTCGACATAACCAACAGGCCGCAATGGTATACCATTGAAGGTGGCTCCAGCAGCTATATCGACCCCCTGACCGCAGGATTTAACGACCGTATCAGCTTGAACAGCCCGGTGCTCAACGTTGAGAGATCCGCCAACAAGGTGCAGGTGCGCACTGCCGCAGAGACGACCGATTTCGACGAAGTGATCTTGGCCTGCCACGGCAATCAGGCCCTTGCCCTGCTTGCCCAACCATCGGCGGAAGAAAGGTCCGTTTTGCAGGAGTTTCAAACGTCTCGTAACGATGTCGTGCTGCACACCGACAGCTCTTTTCTCCCCAGGCGCAAACTGGGCTGGGCCAGTTGGAATTACAACCTGGTTGATGCCGCAAAGAAACAGACGACGCTCACCTATAACATGAACATTCTGCAGCGTTTACAGAAGAAGCATACCTACCTGGTAACCCTCAACCAGGATATCGCCGCGGAATATATCCTGCAAAGGTTTACCTACCATCACCCGATTTTCACCCTGGGTTCGATCAAGGCACAGCAGCAGTGGGAAAACATTTCAGGTAAAAACAACAGTCACTTCTGCGGCGCATACTGGTTTAATGGCTTTCACGAAGACGGGGTCAAGAGCGCTCTTCGCGTCTGCTCGACCATTGAGGCGCAGTCATGAAACCGTCCCTCAAGCCGTCCCTGAAACCGTCCTTTTATGTCGGTACCATCGCCCACCGAAGACAGATCCCGACAGAGCACCGTTTTCAATATAATTTTTTTATGTGGTTTCTCAATCTTGACGAGTTGGACGCGCTGCCGTCGCTTGGAAGATGGTTTTCCACCAAGCAAAAGGCACTCAGTCGATTCCATCGTCCTGACTATTACGGTGATCCTGCGCTGCCGCTTGCCGATGCAATCCGAGGGAGGATGGGAGAACTCACCGGTCACCCGGTAACGGGGCAGGTGTGCGGATTGTTGAATATGCGTACCCTGGGCCTCTATTTTAGCCCGGTAAACTTTTACTACGGCTATGATGACAAAGGTAATTTTACCCATTTCCTGGCCGAGGTGTCGAATATTCCCTGGAATGAACGGCACCAGTACGCCCACTATATCGGCGATAAGCAGTTCACGCCGAACCATGCCAAACAGTTTCGCGTTTCACCTTTCAATTCGGTTGACCAGCGCTACAGCTGGGCGCTCAAGGCGCCCGGGGAGACCGTTGCCGTGCACCTCGCGGTAGACGATGAACGGGGACATATCTTTGACGCATGGCTCTCATTGAAACGCTATCCCTTGACGAGAAGATCCGTTCGAAAAGAGCTGCTCAAAAAGCCGGTAATGACCGCCTTTATAGTCGCTGGAATCTACTGGCAGGCCTTTAAACTCTATCGAAAGGGCGTACCCTACGTGCCCTATAAAAAGGAGATGGTCTGACGAAAAGGACATGGCAGTGCTTAAAAGCGAGGCGAAAATGCGCTTCCTCCGGCATGCGTTGACAGAGAATATTTCGATCAGGGACAGGAGATGCAATACATCCTGGAGCCGGTGGTGAAGGATCTGCTGCCGAAACCTTTCAGCGAGACGATGAGCATATGCGGCGAGCACCAGAGTCTGTCGGGCTTGCAGTGGGCTGTACTGTCCGGCCATATGACCAGAAAACATCTGGTAAAAAAAATGAGAGAGTAGTTTTAATTATGCCTGCCGGAGGACCAGAAAATCAGATGACTACAGGTGAACAGGAAGTGGTGGACAAAATACATGCTTTGCTGGGCAGCCAGCGACTGGCCGTGTTGTCGACACAAAGAGACGGGCAGCCGTATTCCAGTTTAATGGCCTTTGCCTTTACTGCCGACCTGAAAAATATCGTCATTGCCACCAGCAAATCGACGCGTAAGCATCAGAATATCCTGCAGGAATCAAGAGTCTCTCTCCTTGTTGATAATCGTTCAAACGGCGATGACGATTTTAGTGCGGCCACGGCTCTTACCGTGCTTGGCAAAGCGCAACGCATTGAAGAAGCCGAACGGCCTGCATATGAGAAACTGTATCTGGGCAGGCATCCCTCTCTTGAGAGTTTTCTTGCCTCTCCCTCAACCGCCTTGCTGAGAGTAAGAGTCTCTCAGTATCTGCTGGTCTCCCGTTTTCAAAGTGTGATGGAGTACCATATACAGGGCGAGGTTGATCCCCTCAGCTACTAATTATAAAGGACATGATGCGTAAAAAAACGACCCTCTGTTCACCTTTGTAGTAACAGAGGGTCGTTGTGAAAACCAACAGCATTGGTGGGGTCTTACCAGCTATCACCCAGAACGACACTCAAATCCGTGCATTTGGCTTTTTCTTCTTCGGTCAGGTCTTCTTTTCTTTTGATGTTCTTAAGATCATCGATATAACAAGCATACTCCTTGCCGTCTTTGTCCTTAATCCATACCATTTTCTGAAATTCTTTTGAAATTACTTCACCTTTCATAATGTCCCCCCGATTTAGGATTTAAACTTCAAGATAAATCTCTTACATAACCGCCACACAACGTGAAGTAAATTAATATTTACCTGTTAAATCACGTTTTGTAAGTTCTTCTGAATATAGTTACCTGACAGTGAAAAGCAAGGCTTCGATGAAAAAAATCCTCTCGTTGAGTTCTTTCAATGCAGGAGGAAATTGTTCTGAAAATGACCTGGAAATAACATATGCAGTGATGCAATGACAGCTATAGAGGATCAGACAGTTCAGGCGGTCTTCTTTCAGGGACTGTCACGCGTTTAATCTTTCCGGTGTACCAGTCGGCCGACACATAGAGCGAACAAAAGCAGCTGCCGTATTCCCGCACATCCGCTTCACGATAAACACAGGGGCAAATAATATCTCGATCATTTTCCCGCGTCCCCGAGGCGAGACGACATGGACAGGCCATATAGCCATAGCGCTTTTTATTGGTGAGAAGGCCGCGAAGAAGCTCAAAGGCTTTTTCTTTGTCGCCGTTCAAGTAATAGCCTTTGGGCTCGTGGCCTTTTTTAAGCATGTCGTAAAGCTCATCAACTTCCGTGCGGATACCTAATTTTTCTTTTATTTCCTGGACTTTGTATCCAACGATAGCCTCATCATCAACGACAACTGTCGGAAACGAACATTGTGGATTAACTTTTCTGAGATTTTTTATAGCCTTTTTCCTTTCTGCGTCGGCAAGATCGTCAGCCTGAACACATTGAAAGGAGAGGTTCAGGTCGGTGAACATTTTCTTGATCGCCTGGCAGTAGGCGCAGGTGCTTAAACTGTAGAGAATTACCTTTTTTGTAGTCATATCTGTCTCTTTTGTGATCAATAGTATTGTTTGACGAGGGAGGTTGTTAATGCCAGGGTATCTTTGAAGTTAATACCCTGCCGATTATTTGTCAGCCTGATTTGGTGGAGCTGCTGACAACCGTTTTGGCCAGATTGTTGAAGACAAAATGGTGCAATGGAATAACCATATACCAGTACAATCTGCCCAGGACCCCCCGGGGGAGGAAGTGGGCCGTCTGAACGAGCTGATCTGGCTGCACATCGAACTCCAGCCATGCCTCACCCGGTACCTTCATTTGGGCATAGAGCAGCAGTCTTTTGCCCGGTTTAATGTCGACTACTTTCCAGAAGTCCAGTGCATCGCCGACGCGTAGCTCCCGGTTGGACCGTCTGCCTCGATTAAGCCCATAGCCACCCATTATTTTGTCAATAACCCCGCGAAGGCGCCAGAGATAATTGTATTTAAACCAACCATTAGGGCCACCCACGGCGCAGGCTGCCTGAAAAACTTCCTCCTGACGTTCGCCGTTTTCAAAAGGGACAATCCGGATATCTCTGAAGATTGCCCCGGCTGGATTGTCAAAATCCTTGATGTCGCACGCCTGCTGCCCGGTACTGTCGCACCATCGGCTGATAACTTGATTTTGTTCAAGTTCGTGGATGGCGTCGGCGACCGTCTGCTTGAACCGTAGCGGCTGTATCTCCGGATAAAACCGCGCAGCATGATCATTTTGCAATACTGTTTCACTCTTAAGCCCCTCAACGAGAGCGGCAGCGAGCTTATAGGGGATAGGAGTGAAAAGAATGAGCCAGTAGGAGGACAGGCGAGGCGAGAGCAGGGGAACCGGAAAAAGGTATCTTTTTAGTCCCATGACTTCAGCGGCCTGCTGCATCATCTGCTGAAAGCTGAGCTTTTCGCCGCCGATATCGACGACCAGGTTGCCGCGGTGCGCAAGCTCAACCGATGATTGCAGATAGGAAAGGACATCTTCAATGCCGATGGCCTGGGTCTGGCTGCGCACCCAGCGGGGAGTTATCATTGCCGGCAGTTTCTGGCAAAGATTACGAATGATTTCAAAACTGGAACTGCCGGAGCCGATAATCACCCCCGCGCGTAGCCAGATAGTTTCAATTTGTTCCGGTTTAGCCGAAAGAATCTCCCCTGTCTCGATGCGGCTCAACAGATGTTTACTGGCACTCTCGCGCACGCCGAGACCTCCGAGGTAGATAATTCGCCCCACGCCGGCCTCGATACAACCATCTCGGAAATTTTCGGCACTGACTCGATCCAGGTTTTGGTAATCCTCTGTGGAGCCCATAGAATGGATCAGATAAAACGCCGTGTCAATGCCGGCAAGTGCTGCGGCTAGGGATTCTTTATCGAAGGTCGAGCCCTCTCGGATATCAACCTGGTCGGCAATTGAAACCTGAACTTTGTTTTTGTTGCGTACTAATAATCGTACCTTAAAGGCAGACGTCTCAAGAAGACGGTGGGTCAAGCGTCGACCGATATAACCGGTTGCACCGGTCACCAGGACTGTTTTTTCATTCATAGTCTTAGACGTAATTGTAGAGGTTCAACGTATTGGAAAGAGGTCCGATAATAAAGATCCGCGCAGAAGAGTCATCGCTATATTGTAGAGAGATTGTACATCTGCTCTGGTGCTTTAGATGCAACTAATATTAGTTAAGCATAGAAGGATGGAGCATCAAGGTGTAATAAACAAGAGCAGTTACTGCGACGAACCATTTTATCCTTATTTACTCTCCAGGTACTCATGAATAGACGAAACATTGATATTGAACGAAGAAGCCGAAGGCTTGTGGAAGGCCGGCGTGGTGAAGGCCCTGTGGTGTACTGGATGTCCCGTGATCAGCGAATTGCCGATAACTGGGCTCTTTTATGGGCCCAACAGGAAGCCTTGGTGCGCCGGAAAGGTTTGCTTGTTGTTTTCTGCCTGATTACCGATTATCCGGGTGCCACCTGGCCACACTACCGTTTCATGCTTGAGGGTCTGCTGGAGTTGCAGGAAAAGCTCCGGCCGTTAAATATCGGATTTCGCCTGCTCGAACAGAGCCCGGAGGAAATACTGCCCGGTTTTCTGCAACAGCTCGACGCCCATGCTCTTGTCAGTGATTTCGATCCGTTACGAATTAAACAGCAGTGGAAAAAACAGCTTGGCAGCAGCCTGCCCATGCCGTTTTATGAGGTTGACACGCACAATATTATTCCCGCCTGGACTATTTCTAATAAAAAAGAGTACGCCGCGTATACTCTTCGCCCGAAGGTAAATCGACTCCTGGCGGACTATTTGTCAGACATCCCCGCCGTGCAATATCATCCCTTCGAGCATCCTGCCTCTCCTGCGGCGGTCGATGCGGGCAATTTTATCGAAAAGTTGCTGAAGCAATCGCCGACGGGAAAGTCTCGGCTGCAGCCTGGTGAGGCGGCAGCCGAAGGCGCGGCCAGAAATTTTTTGCATAACAAACTGCAGGATTATTCAAGCAGCCGGAATAACCCATGTCTGGACGGCCAGTCGGGGCTTTCGCCCTATCTCCATTTTGGTCAGCTTTCTCCCCAGAGACTGGCCTGGATGGTCTCACAATCCGAGCTGCCGGCGGATATAAAGGAACCATATCTTGAGGAACTCGTTGTCCGCCGGGAGCTTTCCGATAATTTTTGTTACTACGAACCGGCGTATGATTGTTTTGCCGGCTTTCCTGAATGGGCGCGAAAAACCCTCGATCAGCACCGGTATGACCCAAGAGAGCACCTCTATTCATTGTCTGAATTCGAGGCGGGAGGCACCCATGAAAAGCTCTGGAATGCCTGCCAGCGTGATCTTCTCCAGAGCGGTAAGCTCCATGGCTATCTGAGAATGTATTGGGCCAAAAAAATTCTCGAGTGGACGTCTGATCCGGAAACCGCCCTGCACTATGCCTTAACCCTTAATGACCGTTACTCGCTGGACGGCCGTGATCCCAATGGCTATGCCGGCATCGCCTGGTCAATCGGCGGCGTGCACGACCGGGCCTGGCGTGAACGCGCTGTATTCGGCAAGATTCGATACATGAATGAAGCAGGTTGTCGGCGTAAATTTGATGTGGATGGATATATACGTTCTGTTTTCGATAAAAAATGAAAAAGGGTGCGCACAGGCGGTCGTTACTTTACAAAATGGATCAATGATTACCGAACAGTCTTCTGTCTCCCTGTTTCCTTCATTGTGCAGCGGCATGAATGATACTAATATTTGCTATATATAACGAATGGGACCGTTCTGTTTACTGGCAAAGCAAAGAAACAGACCGATAATCTTCACGGCAAGGTCCGCGGGATACTGTTTCAGTTGGTCCAGGAGCCTGGAGCAGCAGGTCCGGTCAGGGGTAATTGGCCCACTATTCAAAGCTGCCCGATGATCGGCACCATTCCACCTGAAGAAAGGAAAACCATGTTCTGTGGCAATCTGGCGCGAGAATAAAGGCAAGATGGGGTTCATCGACGTGACATATGCAGGAGGAACCCACGAAAACGCACCATACTGAGAGTGACATGATAACCCTACGCTTGAAGGTTCACCGGAACAATGCAGCCAAGGTAAAGGAATTTGTTCGGGCGATAGAAGAGGGCAAGGAACGCGCCTGCAACGTCGCGGAAGTTTTTCCGCATCTTGTCAGCAAGGATAAGGTTGTTGCCCTCCGCGCCTATCGATCTCGAGAAGACCTGACGCAAAGAGAACTTGCCGAAAATATCGAAGACCCAGCTCTGATTGCTGATTGCCGGCAGGTGGATAATGCGCCTGCAGCTTCTCTTAAGTGGATGAATTGTCGTACTTAATCAATCTAAAGGTGCTGGGCTATGGACATTCGATGTGAAGCTGTTGAGTTTTGATACCGGAAACTTAATTGTATGTGGGGTGATTCTGGAAAATGTTTTGACTGTCTTTTTTATGGCGGGTGATAATTGTCCGGGGACAATATGGGGGGACAAAATCAGAATAACAAAAAAGCACCTACCGACATTTGGTCAATAAGTGCTGTATTATGAATGGCTGGGGGACAAGGGCTCGAACCTTGATAAGCGGAGTCA
>CAMBBS010000015.1 GCA_945863875.1 Desulfopila aestuarii DSM 18488 | reverse complement strand
TCAACTTTGCTCCAGTATCCGGCATTGTCGTTGATCTTTGTAAACGGTTCATCAACATTCCTGCCCGTGCCAAAGCACCGTTAAAGGATGGTGGTGCAAGCAACTCGATTCGCTATGCCACCGGCGGCAGGTTGCAGGCATTCGGCCTGCAGGTTTCCACCTGGTCCGGCGGAAGAACCAAGTATAACCGGACGAACCAAAGCTACGGAAAATCCCATTGGCTTGATGCCGTTTGTGTCGGTGCAACAGGCGGGCGTGTCCATATTCCGCCGGGACGGCAACCTCTCCATGTTTCTGCTGCTGGCAGAGGATCACGGCGGATGTGCCGGGTGGATACATATGGTATTCCTCGAACGTCAGCGAAAGCAAGAAGAGTTGTCAATGGATGTAAATGCGGGGATCTGGTCAAGGCACTGGTCAACAAAGGCAAAAAGCCCGGGACGTATGTTGGCAGGATGTCTGTGCGAAAGTCCGGCAGTTTCAATATCAAGACAGAAGCGGGTACAATACAGGGGATTTCATGGAAACATTGCTCTCTTTTGCAGCGTGCCGATGGTTACAACTACTACATGGGAGACAGCGTTTCCTCCTCCATCTGAAGGAAGAGGTATTCACGCTGTAATTTTAGATGAGTATCTTGGCAAAACATGCGGGTCTCTATACGGACATGTACCAGTTATCCATGGCCCAGGCGTATTTTCTGGATGGCAGACAAAACGATCCCGCCGCCTTTTATTACTTCTATCGCAAGAATCCCTTCAAGGGCGCTTATGTGGTTTTTGCAGGCATATACGATCTGCTGGAAATTCTCGAAGGTTTACATTTTGAGACAGATGATCTTGAATATTTGCGGGAAAATGGCTTCGATGCTAATTTTCTGCACTATCTGCAGGATTTTCGCTACCACGCCGACATATTTTCCGTGCGGGAAGGGGAAATAGTTTTCCCCAATATGCCCCTCGCCGGGGTGCGTGGAAATATCATTGAGACGCAGTTAACCGAAACGCTGCTGCTGAACCTACTCAACCTGTCGTCCCTGATCGCGACCAAAGCGGCGCGGATGCGTCTGGTTGCCGGCGATGAAATCATTCTCACCGATTTTGGCATGAGAAGGGCGCATGGCCTGGGGGCCATTCATGCTTCTCGCGCTACCATGGTCGGCGGCTTCAATTCCACTTCCAATGTGTTCTCCGCCTTTACCTACGGCCTGCACGTGAGCGGGACCATGGCGCATTCCTTTATTCAGAGCCATGATGATGAACTTACCGCTTTCCGCCGCTTTGCAAAAGCACACCCTGAAAATTGTACACTGCTGCTGGATACGTACAATACACTCGATTCCGGTATCCCCCATGCCATACAGGTTGCCAGGGAAATGGCGGGCAGAGGGCAGCGGCTAAAGGCGGTCAGACTGGATAGCGGCGATCTGGCCTATATGGCTAAAAAATCACGGAAGTTGCTTGACGACGCCGGGTTCGGCTATGTGAAAATTATCGCCTCGAACCAGATCGATGAGCATGTGATCAGGAGTCTGCGCGAGCAGAATGCTCCCATCGACGCCTTTGGCGTTGGTACGGCGGTACTCACCGGTCAGCCTGATGCCGCCCTGGATGGGGTATATAAACTCGCCATGGCCTCCGGGAAGCCGAGACTGAAGCTTTCCGAATCCGTGCATAAAGTGACCTTCCCCACCGTAACGCAAGTGCATCGCTTCAGCGATGCCAACGGGGCATTTATGGCGGACGCCGTCAGCTCGTGGGAGGAAGATCCGAGGGAGATCAAGGAGATCCATCATCCTTTCAATAAAGACAAAGCTTTTAAAATTCCTCCCTGGTCGTGTCAGCCCCTGCAGGAAAAAGTGATGGAGAAAGGGCAGGCACTACAAAAAATGCAGCATCCCGACGAATCTTATGCCTACTTAAAAACCCGGCTGGAGAAATTACCTGACGAATACAAACGCTTTGAAAATCCTCACATCTACAAAGTGGGCTTAAGCACCAGGCTCAATGACCTGCGTGACGATTTAATTCAAAAATATAAACAGAAATAATCCTGCCTCTTGTTACAGAGTATTTGTTGGTGAAGACAATTGTCACCAGGTTCTGATCATCGGTCAGGCACGTTGGTCGCTCGTATGCAGTAATTCATCAATGTTTGTGCCAAAAAAAAATGGACGGACAAGTTCTGCCGTATATTCGAAGCTACCTCATGAAAATGATTGTCAGGCGTGGCGATTGGAAAAATTTTTGACTCGTTGTTATGGGAATTTCCAATTGAATAATGTCGAAAAAAAAAGGATATTTCTTATTTCGATAACTTATTTTGTTTATTTTTGCTTTTATAGTGAACGGCACCTATTTCCCAATTGAGAGAATTTTTGTATCACCGACATAGCTGCGTGTTTCCACGCGGCTGATCTGCGTGAGTTTTTTGGTCATATCGCCAAGGCGATCTATCTGTTCTTTCATTTTTGTAACTCGATTGTACGCCGGCGATCCTTTCTCAAGATCCATGAGCAGGAGTTGGCAATTGCCGGAAATAAACTGCAGGGGTTGATTCAGTTCATGACAGATGGTGCCGCTCATGGCAAGAACGCCCCGTAATTTTTCTTCCTCCCTGTTTGTCTCGATGAATTTTTCCTGTTCGAAAATGGCCTGTACCCGTTTTGTCAGTTCAATACCATTTATCGGTTTCCGGATATAGTCATTGCCGCCGGCATCAAAAGCCTTTGACAGTGTCAGGTCATCGGTGGCGGCGGTCACAAAAATAATAGGCAGCATTCCTGTTGCGGAATCGGCACGTAATCGTTTGCAGACATCGATGCCGCTGATGTCCGGCATCATGATGTCGAGCAGAAGCAGATCCGGTTTTCTGTTCCGCGCCTCCTGGAGGCAGGCGTAACCGCTGTTGACGCCGATTGTCCGATAACCTCGCTTCTCCAGCAGGAATTGGAGCATTTTACGGTTGGTTGTCAGGTCATCGGCAATGAGTATTGTCTTGTTGCTAAATTGAGTCATGGAATTTTCTCATCCTGGGTGAATGTCCTGCAGGCATTTATTGCAGAGAGGTCTCGGTTAGGCGAAAAGATATGAGTGTGCAAGCCTTCCGTTCTCAAGTCATAAGATACGACTGAAGCAAAGATCTCGTCAAGTCGAAAAGGTCATCGCCGGTGCTGTGTATGACAATGTAGAGGTGAATCGGCCAGAATTCGACGGAAATACCAACGAGAAAAAAATTGTCTTGATTGCTATAATTTTAAAAGATATCCTTACTCCAAGAACGTGTTTTGCATGCAAGAGGAATCTGCACCGGTTCCCCGAAAAAGAGTGGGTTACAGAATAACGAGTGAATTGGAGGTTGCATGATAGGGCTGTCACGCATTAGCACAAAGCTTTTTCTTTCTTTCAGCGTTGCCGTCGCCGGTATCATCCTGATAGCCGCAAGCGGTACGATTGCCCTCAATCGTACCGTTTCCGTCAGCCAGGCTGTCAAGGAACAAAAGTTCAACCTTGCCATTTTGGTCGAAAAGACCGCAACCGCCAGTGCGGCCCTCGTCAATAATCTGGAAATCAGCGCCGCGCAGAGTACTGACGAGGGGATCGGCAAAGCGGCAAAGCTCAAGGAATCTCTCGACAAGTATATGACCGACGCCTTGGCCCTGGCGGACAACGAAACGCTGGTCGCCGGACTTAAGGAGCTGCAGGCAATTGCGACCAAGGTCATGGAAACGGGATCGACCAAGGTCAGGATGGTCATAGATCAGGATTTTTCCGGCATCTCCTCGGCGACCAAGGACTTCGCCGCAACGACCGAGGCTTTCAGCAGCAAACTCGGCGACGTTCAGGAACTGAGCCGGCGGGATCTGCAGACGTCTCTCGAGGAGCTTATCGTGGAATCCCGGCAAAGCGCGTTAGTCGCCATGGTTGCCGCCCTGGTTCTGGTACCTTTGACTATCGTCCTGTCGGTATGGGTTTACCGCGCGACTGTCCGGCCGATCAACAAGGCCATAGACATTACCCGTACCTTTGCCAACGGGGATTTTGATCAAGACAGCAGTATCAAGGGATCGCTTGAATTCGGCCGTCTCGGCGAGGCGCTTGGCGGCATGGCGCAACAGCTGCATCAGAATCAGGCGCAGTTGCTCGACAACCAAAAGACAGTGGAACTCCAGGTTCGCGTGCAGAGTGAAATACTTGATATGATAGGAGAATCTGCTGAGGAGGTTGCCTCGTTATCGCATCGGTGCTCCCAGTCAAGCGATTTCCTCCTGCAAAAACTCGGCGGCCAGATCGGTTCCCTGGACGAAGTCAACGCTATGATCAGCGACGTCAGCAGTCAATCGACCGCCAACGCCGATACGGCCATGGAGGCAGCCGGAATCACCTTGGAAGCCAGGCAGGCGGCGGAAATCGGTAACGAGAAGATGGCCGCCATGGTCAAGGCCATGGGGAATATTCATCGATCCAGCCGAGAAATTCTGCAGATACTCGATGTCCTTCAGGAGATCGCTGAACAAACGAACCTGCTCGCACTTAATGCCACTATTGAAGCGGCGCGAGCCGGAGAAACCGGCAAAGGGTTTGCCGTCGTCGCCCAGGAAGTGAAAAGCCTGGCACTTCGCTCCTCGGAGGCGGTGAAGGAAACAGCTGCTCTGCTGCAGAAATCGGCGCAAACCGTCGAGGATGGCGGCAAGATAGCCGAGCAAACCGCGGCGGAATTGGGTAAAATCATGCAGACCGTTGATCGCGTCAATACCATAGCCGGACAGATTGCCGATCGTTCCAAAGAACAGGCTCAGGATATCGAGAACGTCAGTTCGCGCCTGACGGGCATTCATCAGGATACAGGTCACATGACTGATATTTCTACGAATAACAAGAATGATACCGAAGCGTTGGCCGACAACGCCTCGCAACTGGTGACCCAGCTCAAGCTGAAAATGCGGGAAGCCGAAGATAAATTCGGTTCAATGCATATCGACAAAGCAACCGGGGAAGATCCAACTCTGTGGAATGAGGCGAGCAAGTTTTCGGCCTTGGAGAGACAGTCCTGAAGCACGAGACGAATGCCTTACTGTTTTAAGGGAGTGCCGTAAATGGAGAATCTTGGAAAACGTATACTGGTTATCGAGGATGAAGAGCCACTACAGGATTTGTATAGCGAATTCTTCTCGAGGAAAGGGCATACCGTTGATGTTGCCGAAAATGGCCGAATCGGCTTCCGCAAGGGCGTCACATTCGATTACGATATCATTGTCTGCGACCTGCATATGCCGGAGTGGAATGGTGTTGATGCGATAAAAAGCATCCTTCTGGTGAAGCCCAGATGCCTGTTTATTGTCGTTACCGGGTATGCGGACAAGAGGATTGCCGATGAACTGCGGGCAATACCCGAGGTGCTCAGGGTGTTTTCCAAACCGGCAGACATGCACAGCCTGCTCACCTGCATCTCTGCAGTTTCTGTGCCGTAGTCAGAGGCTAACAAGTTTGGAAGGTCTTGGTAGGATTATTGGGCCAATGTCACGTCTGTTTCACGCAAGTTACTCGAAATGGCAGCATCCGATCTGGATGCTGCCAGCTCTGTCTTGAATTATTTCTCCAGAGGATATCCTTTCTCCGTCCACGCCATGAGGCCGCCTTGGAGTCGTTTCACATCGGCATAGCCCTTGCTTTTCAGGAAACGTCCGGCGGAAAGCACCTGCTTGCCCGCATGATCGATAACCACCACCGGCTTATCCTGGGCCAGGGCCTGGTAGTCGGTCGAGAGCTTGGCCATGGGTATTTTTGTGCTACCGGCGATCGACCCCATATTGTACAGGGAAGGGTCACGTACATCGACTACCTGTATTGCCGCGAGCGATCCTTTCAGCTCATCGACGTTTATCGTCGGTATTTCCACGGGCGCTATGGTATTTTTCTGCTCGAGCGGATATCCGGCTTTTACCCAGTCAGGAATGCCTCCCTTAAAGGTCATAACATTGGTGTATCCCATCTTCGCCAATTCAATGGCGGCCTGTTTATAAAAAATGCATTTTGGTCCGAGACAATAGGTGATGATTGGTGCCGCTTTGTCCTGCGGCAACTCTGTTGAAGAGGCGAGGAGGTGGCAGGGAATATTAACCGATCCCGGGATATAATTCTCGCCGAACTCGATATCGCTGAGGGGATTGAGCAGGAGGACCTTCTCGCCTCCGTCGAGATAGGCCTTGACCTCTTGGACCTGCAGATCCTTGAATTCATTTGCCCATGCGAGCCCGGCCAGGATCAATGTAGCGCATCCGGCGACGATAATCTGTTTGAGTTGAGTTCCAATCATAGTAGCTCCTTGTCATTAAGTTTTTTCTGTTTCAATCCGGTTCCATCCATGAACCACTGTTTGTATGATTGCAGTATAGGTTGCTGCCGCTATTGAGGTCAAGTCGATGCGGAAAAAAAAAATGAACAATCCAGGTTGGAATCGGGCCGTGGGAGGGCCGGATGCCGTATGCAGAGGATAGAGAATTTTCAAGCCATTTTTTCACAGAGTCCGTTTGGCGTAGTGGTCATCGACTGTAAAAAAAGCATCCGTTGGGCGAATCACCGCGCCGCCCTCATTGCCGGCGTTGCAAGCGCTGATGACCTGTGCGGCAGGCAATGCGGCAGCTTTTTTTGCAGAAATGGCGGTGATGGGTGCCCAGTTCTTGACGTTTCGTCGGGGAGGGAGCCGTTCAGTTGCATCATTCGCCGCCCGGATGGTTCCGAACGGACGCTGGTGAAGGAAATAGCCGCTATCGAAGTTGATGGGCAACCGGCCCTGGTGGAAATTTTTTTCGAGACCGGGCTGCCAAGCAATTCGTCCGACAACAGGCGGCAGACGCGTTCGAGATTCGAACAGGGATTCGAGAAGGGCTCGAACGGTATCGCCTTGGATAACGTTAAGCCAAAGCAAGCCGAGGATGCGCTGGTTTTCGAAAGAGATCTGTTCAGGGCCGGCCCGGTTTTCACCATTGCCTGGGATCCTTCCGAGAACTGGCCGGTTACCTTTGTTTCCGGCAACGTTGCCGATCTCCTCGGCTACGCCCCGGAGGAGATGATGAGCGCGGGGTTCCGCTATGCGTCCCTTATCCATCCCGACGATGTGGGCCGCGTTGCGGACGAGGTCAAGGGCTACATGAGCAGCCAGGTTGAGTATTTTGAACAGAGTTACCGCCTGCGTGACCGAGTTGGAAGATATCGCTGGTTCTATGATTTCACCCACCTTGTGCGCGATGCCGATCGATCGGTTACGGCCATCCGAGGCTATATGCTCGACCAGACAAAGTTGAAAGAGGCCGAGCTTGCACTGCAGGAAATGAATGAACAGCTGGAACGGCAGACCATGTTGGCCCTGGAAAAGGTGGCAGAGGCGGAAAAAGCGAGTGCCGCGAAAAGCGAGTTCCTGGCTAATATGAGTCATGAAATCCGTACCCCCATGAACGCCGTCATCGGCATGGCCGAACTTCTCCTGGATACGGCGCTCAACGACGAACAGCGGTATTACGCGGAACTTATCAAAGGTTCAGGGGATTCGCTGCTGCAGATCATCAACAATATTCTTGATATATCCAAGATCGAGGCGGGAAAGCTTGCCCTGCGGGAAAAAGATTTCAATTTTGTCCATTTGTTGACCGATACCTTTGCCAGTCTGAACGTGATGGCGCAGAAGAAAGCGATTGAACTTCGCCGCACCGTTGATCCGTTGATTCCGGTGACACTGCGCGGCGACTCCGGGCGATTACGCCAGGTTCTCACAAATCTAGCGAACAATGCGATCAAATTCACGCCGACCGGCGGCAATGTCGAGGTACAGGTCCGTTTAAAGGAGGAGAGCGATGCCGGTTGTCTGTTGCAGTTTTGGGTACGCGATTCCGGCATAGGAATACCTCAGGACAAGGTTGGAATGCTCTTTCGTAAGTTCAGCCAGGTGGACTCCTCAAGTACTCGGAATTATGGCGGCACAGGGCTGGGCCTGGCTATCTGCAGGGAATTGACGGAAATGATGGGCGGAGGAATTGAGGTAGAGAGTGTTGAGGGAAAGGGTTCGGTTTTTTGGTTTACGATTCCATTTGAAAAAGTGGAGAGCGGTGCGATTGCTTTGTCGCTTCCATCTCCACAACTAGATGGCCGGGCATTGATTGAAAACGGAAGCCTTAGCGAAGACGGGCCTGCAGGCAATTTGTTGCCGAACGGGATGCGAACACCCAGCATTCTCATGGTCGAGGATAACGGTACCAACCAACAGGTGCTTCTCGCCATGCTCCTTCGGTATGGTTTTAAAGCGGACGTTGCGGCAAATGGGCAGGAGGCGGTCGATATTCTCCAATCCCGTCGGTATGATCTGCTCTTCATGGATATCCAGATGCCGTTCATGGACGGTTTGGAAGCGACACGGCGCATCCGGGCAAGGGAAGCAGTCAGCGGAGTTCTTCCTGTGCCGATTATCGCGATGACTGCTCTGGCAATGGCCGGTGACAGTGATAAATGCATTGAGGTGGGCATGAATGATTACCTGGCCAAACCCCTGGCGCTTTCCTCCCTGCGGGCAATGCTGGAGAAATGGCTGCCGGATGATGCGAGTTTCGACAAACACCCTTGGCCGGCGGTCGGGATCGATGAGCAGGGCGTGACGTCGAATCCGGCACAGGTGGTTTTTGATTACCAGGGGCTCTTGGCCAGACTCATGAACGACAGGGAGCTTGTCCGTGTCGTTGTTGAGAGTTTTTTGCAGGAAATGCCCAGCCAGATACAAGCCATGAAAGATTATATGGCGGCTGGCAATATTAAGGATTGCGAGCGACTGGCGCATACCATCAGGGGGGCATCATCTAACGCGGGTGGCAACGCGTTAAGCGAGGCCGGGTATAGGCTTGAGCAGGCCGTCTGTCGGGGAGACCTGGCGACTGCCCGTGCGATGGTGACGAAAGCATGTGCGGAGTTTGACCGGCTCTGCCTGGCAATGAAGAGTGCTCTTGATGAGCATTTACCGGGAAGCGAACTGCCGCGTTCGTTTTGAGGTAAATGCTGCGATAGTAATCAGCTGCAGTTGTGATTGACTATTTTGATTTGCTTCGTATAGCAGGGTTTTACTATCCGGACTCCACATGGGATACATATCCAGCCCTGCCGAAGGCAGAGGAACTGTTTGTTTTTCTACAATATCATAGAGCCAAAGACCGGCTGAATAATCTCTATTCCAGGCCCAGAAGGCGAGGAACCGGCCGTCTGGCGAGAAGACCGGTCCGCGGTCACCGAGAGTTTTGCCCTGGGCAGCAAAAAGGGTATGCGACGTGGTGGCTTTTTCTGCCGCCACTGTCACATCGGAAATGAGTGCCGAGTAGGTAACCCGTTCCTTGCCCAAAGAACCGCTAATGGTTTCGGCGGTATAGCCGATCTTCTGGCCATCCGGGCTCCAGCCGCTCATCTGTACCGACTCCGGGCCCTGCCATAAATGGACGGTCGGTTTGTCGTAGCCGTTGGCAAAGGTGAGAAAGTTCTGGCTGGTCAGGCTGTATTTTGCATCCGCCGGCGCTACTTTATAGGCGAGCATCTTGCCGTCGGGGCTCCACAGCGGATTGCTTTCCATGTCCGGGGTGGTGGTGAGTCTCTGTTGTTGCCGACCATCGATCGTTGTCAGCCAGATATCCCAGTTCGTCCCGGTTTGCGCTGAATAGGCGATAAGATCATCGGCGGGATGATACGTCGGCCGGTTCATCATCCGATTGCCGCTGACCAGGATCGTTTCAGTTTTGTCATCGAGGCTGTAGCTTTTCACCGCATAAACATTTTCGGCTGGATTGTGGCTGATAAAGACCAGTTGCCGGCTGTCGTGTCGCCAGTTTGGCCAGCTGTGTCTCATCGGCCCGCTGGTCAGCTGCCGCTGGTTCCGACCGTCATTGTCCATTAACCAGATCTGGTCACTGCCGCTGCGATCGGAAACAAAGGCTATGGAACTGCCATCCGGGCTGAAACGACCGGTATGATTGTTGCCCAGAGTGGTGAGCTGCCGGCGGTCATCAAAGTCTTCCAGCGATGGTGTCGTTGATTTGCTTTGACCATTGACGCGACGGTGGCAGATCGTGCAGCTGGCATTGCCGGTGGTCGGAATGATTGGCCGGGTGGGCAGGGTCAGCCTGTCGGGAAAGACCATCCGCGCTCCGTCGATTGTTGTTTGATAAGAGCTTTTGTGTATAATACCAGACCATTCGGCGACATACGCCTGGCCGTCAGGGCCGATCATCGAGGCGCCGAGAACCTCTTTGGCAGCCGTACTGTTCTCGGCGGGAGATTTTGCCGTATATGCCGCCTGGAACGGGCCGAAATGGTTACCGAAGGCCACTGGGCTTGTCGGCGCGGTAAGAGTGGTGCGCTGATCAATTTCCGTTGCCTTATGTACCGTGGCAACGGGGTCAATGTAAACCTCCCGGCCATGAATAAAATCCTGGTCGAGGACAATTGTCCTGTAGGCCTTATTCAGCTGCAGCGCCCGTTCGGGGCTGGGGAGCAGGAGTCGCGAGACATCGCCTTGCAGTCGGAGAAGCTCTTTGCTGTTGAGGCTACCTTCTGGGAGGGTGAAGCGGGAGATAACCTCCGGGTTGTCTCTTAGGTCGTTGCCGCTGGCATTATACATCAGATAGTAGGAATATTCGTAAAACACCCCGGCCTTATAAAGTTCTGTTTTAGGTTCGACTATGTCGTGTAAGAAACTTTTATCCCAGTGAAACCATCCGCGTGCTGGAGAATTCTCGCCGAGCTTTCTGGAAAAGGCGAAGACGGAATCGGTTGTTGCGCCGATACCGCCGTGACAGCCGACGCAGGAAACGGTTTCTTCAAAGCTCTGGGGGCGAAGCGCGCCGGCGGCGTCTTCGATGAAACCCTGCAGTAACCAGCCGCTGCCATTATAGACGCCGTGTTCCGCATTGCCGATAAACTGGCTGGTTCGGTCAGGAAAATCATCGCGTTCCTTCATCTCCGACAAAGCACTTTCTTCCAGGTCGGCATAGGTTTGCCAGGTATTTTTCTGCATATACTGCAGTTCTTTCATTCTCGCGGAAAGGTGTATCTCTCCCTCGTCACTGATATCAAGATAGCGGATGCTGTGAAGAAATTCAGTGCCGACGGGAAAGAGTCCCGCAGCCAGATATTGCTTCTGATCGCGCAGTTCCTGCCCTGCAGCCCCGACATAGGACATTCTTTTGCCGTTGCTTTCCGGCCAGTGGTGGGTTATCTGCCGTGCTTCGTCTAGCCTGCCGTTTTGGTTGAGGTCAATACCAAACTTTTTTTCGTCGGTTGGCTCAATGGCAATATCTCTTCTGGAGACTAAGGATTCGACGATTGCCAGGTTCACCTCGTAGGTGATCCGGTCAAATGCCCCGGCGGGTGTCTGCCTGAAACTCTTCGGCAGGCGGATCATCACATCGTCGGTTGCCCCATTGGTTGGCCAGTATGTTGCCGGAAAGGGGTGGTAGCCGAAGGCGCGCCAGCCGCTGTAGCCGGAATCCGGCAGCCGGTCAAAGCCTCTGTCGTCAAAGTTGAAAAAGCAGTCGGGAGTGTAGCCGTCCCAGCTGTTGTTTTTGTTATAATCCCAGCTTGTCGGTAGGGTGTGCAGCTTTTTCGCGGGAATAATTTGTCCGGCTTCGTCCAGGTAATTACTCTTGCGAATAAAGGACAAAATTTCATCGTCGGAGAGTGTGGCTATCCTCTCTTTTCTTTGCTCAAACAGGTTCGTCCAGGGGTTGATGCGGGCACTTTCCGGAAAAGAATATTCCAGCTGTAAATCCTGGTCGTTTCTATAGTTGGGTTCAATGGATTTAGTATGGCATACATAGCAAGGCTGCGCGGTTTTGATGTCCGTGCCTGCCGTTATGGTATAGCACTGCGGTGGAATATAGGCAGTAGCGTTGAAGAGAATATTTTTGTCCAGCACAACTTCCTGTGTGACGGCGTGTCCTTCCGCCGAATTACAGAGCAGAATCGCTGCGAAAATGACGGTCTGGCACATATTGCGATGTTGCATCACGGTTTCCTCGAGTGTCGAAAACATACCCTTGAAAGCATCCAATTGATAATCTTGTGAAAAGTTGATGGCGTCGTGAAAACTCTTCATCTGCTTCGTCGTTGCAATTTTTATATCATTACGACACTGCTCTAGTGTGCCGAAATAATATAAAAATCTCACGCCTCGCATATGAAGTTTTTTACTGAGCATTCATAGAATCCGTATTATTCCGGCGAGTTAATTCATGGCCGGCATTGGGCCGATATAACCGGTGTAACCGGCGGCCTGCGCTGGGTCACCCAGCTTGTCTTCGTCTGACTCGCCATAGGGGTGCTGGATGACACTCATAAGATAGGAGTAACCGTTGACATCGGGGTAGAAGTAAGGAGAGGTTGTCTCGGAACCATAGGGGGTGGTTTGAATACGGGTAAGTTTCTGGGACGGGACGGTATAGGCCCAGATGGCATCATTTTGATGTCCGGAGCCGGTATCCTCGCCGATGATCAGGGTGCCGCGGTCGATCATATAGGTGATGTTGTCGGGGTTGGCGATGCCGTCAATATCACAGCTGTTATTGGCAAAATCGCCGTCTTTTGCATAGCTGCGGGGGATGCCGTTTACCACCCCGTACATATTCCGGGCAACATAGTCACTGCCGATGGTCGCATTGGACGCTATATCGAGACCATAGACCGCGCCGCATTCGTTTTTCGGCAATCTGATATGGTTCGGTCCTCCCTTATCTTCCTTGCTGCCGTCTTCCATCCCTTTGGCGATTTCACTCATGGCGACATAGAGTGTGGAAGAGGTTGGGTCGAAGGTGATACCTTCTTCCTTGCGGAATTCGGTTGTGGCACCTTTCATGGCGGCATATCGTCTGGTCTCGACCCGGGAGGCGAGTGTTTCCATGCCTGTGTTGATCTGCAGACATTCATGACCATCGGTGGTGGAAATTGAGGTGAAGCCCTCCTGGCAATTGCCATTGCTGTCCGGGTCGATGGCGGTAAAAATATCAGAAAAGGTGACCCCGCTTTCAATGGACTTCTGGATGGCGGCATTGTCGGCGTGGCCAAGGTTTATCCAAGAAAGATCAGCATAGCCGCCGCTTCGGCCGTGTACCTGATTCCATCGTGCCGCGTACAGGGTTCCGCTGGATAAATCCATTGGCTGATCGGCGACAAACATGAACAGGCCGACGTTGGTCCCGTCATCGGAGATATAGGCAGTGCGCATATCCGGCATAACTTTGGCGAGCTCGACGGCGACCCGGCCCATGGCAAAATGTTTCGTTACTTTCGCTTCGCTTTTTTCGCTGACTGTCACCTCGACAGGATAGCCGTATCGGTACGGTTTGAAGACTTTGCGAAAATCCTCGACGGTGGTTGCCTTGGCGTATGGATCGACGCCGAAATAACGGGCCATCGGTTTGTCGTAATCTTCGATATTGTCCATGGATGCTGCAGCTTCAGTCAAGCGGGCGTTGTTGGGATATTCTTCGCTGCCGAGATGGCTGTTCCATGGGGTGACGCTGCCTGCGCAGGGAACCCACAGCCCGCCATAACTGGAAAAGTCGATATTTTTGGTGCTGACAGCCGTCAACTTTCCGGAATCTTTGGCCTGGTTCAGCTCGGTCAGATACATGGCGCCCGGACGACTTTCAAAGTGAGAGACCATAAAAAGCTTGTTGCCGATGGGCAGGAGAGAACTGAAGTCATTATCAACGGAAACGTGTACGGAGCCATCCGTGTTTTTAACCGGCTGACCCTTGTGATCGAGCAGTAAGCCAAAGGTCTCCTTCCCTTTCACCTCTCCAGAGCGCAAAATAGTCTTGAAGCCGATTTTGTGGGTTTTGCCGTCAACCGTGACCTCGTCACTGGCGAGGATGTTGCGTTTGTCCGCATCGGAGACCGGAAAGGGAACCTCTTTGAATTCAGGTATTCTTGACGTTTTTTTGTCATTGGCCAGTGCCGCGGCGCTGATGGTTGTCATCATGGATGCGGCGAGAAAACACGCGGCAGCTTTTGTCATTGGTTTTTTCATCGATATCTCCTTGAAATCGAATTTATTTTTGGCTTTGGTGTCCGGGTTGGGTGACTTCCTCTGTTGAACAAGTACAGATCATTATTTAGAGAAGAAAGATTAGCTTACTGTTATGAGATTGTTAGATTTTACAGCAGGAGAATACTCCTTTGGAAATTGATTGATGATGGCCAAGGGAATGTTGTGAAATAGTCAAATCCGTTGAGAATAATTGTAAAGAATGGAAAAGAGCGGTAATCTCTTCTGGTTAATCGCTCGCTTTGGTTCTGATTGACAACTTTTTATTTCCATTGAGGTTCGTTTTATGGGGATTGCCACTGATATCATCGTTCTCGTTCTTACCGCTTTTTTCTGTGGTCTGGTCATGCAGCGGCTGCACCAGCCGCTGATTCTGGGTTATATTCTCGCCGGCATAATCCTCGGACCATACACCGGCGGGATGTCGATTACCGAAGTTCATGATATTGAACTGCTGGCGGAAATCGGCGTTGCACTGCTGCTTTTTGCCCTCGGTCTGGAGTTTTCTCTCAAGGATCTCCAGCCGGTGAAATATATCGCCCTTTTCGGTACGCCGCTGCAGATGCTTTTGACCATCGCCTTCGGCTATGCCATTGGTCTTCTCTTCGGCTGGGACTGGAAGACGGCTCTCTGGTTCGGCTCGCTGATCTCCCTTTCTTCAACCATGGTCATCCTGAAAACGCTGATGAATCAGGGGTGGCTGGGGACGCTCTCCAGCAAGGTAATGATCGGTATGCTGATTATTCAGGATCTGGCGGTCGTGCCCCTGATGATCATCCTGCCCCAATTAAACGACCCGGCCGCAGGGAGCGACATCCTTGGTTTTGCCGTAATCAAAGCGACGGTATTTCTGGCCGCCATGTTTTTCCTCGGCACCCGGCTCCTACCCTATCTGCTCAAGACCATTGCCAGGCTCGGCTCGCGCGAGCTGTTTATACTGGCCATAACGGCTATCGGCCTCGGTGTCGGCTACGCGACCTATCTGGTTGGGTTATCCTTTGCCTTTGGCGCCTTTATTGCCGGCATGGTATTAAGTGAATCCGATTACGGCCATCAGGCGCTCAGCGATATTGTCCCGCTGCGCGACCTTTTCGGTCTGCTCTTTTTTGCCTCAGTCGGCATGCTGCTGGACCCCCGTTTTCTGCTGAGCCATTTTACGCTCATCCTCTTTCTGGTGGTCGTCGTCAGCATCGGCAAGGGGTGTATCTTTGCTTTTCTTGCCTGGATCTTTCGGTATCGCAATGTTATTCCGCTTGCCGTTGGGCTCGGCTTGTTCCAGGTTGGCGAATTTTCCTTTGTTTTAGCCAGGATCGGTGTTTCCTGTGAGGCCATCAGCAGCGAATTTTACAATATGTTTCTCACCATGGCCGTTGTCAGTATGGTGCTGACGCCCTTTGTTTCATCGCAGACATCGCGATTCTACAGCCTGAAAAAAAGATGGTTTAAACACGAACCGTTGGAATCACTTAACTTCCCCGAGGATGAACTGCGCAACCATGTGGTCATTGCCGGATGCGGCCGTATCGGTTCGCAGATTGCCGGGGTGCTGCAGCAGTTGGCCATTCCTTTTGTCCTGGTTGAAATTGATCAGCTCCGTATCGAAGCAGCGAAAGCCGCCGGCTATCCGATTGTCTATGGCGACGGCAGCCAGGAAATCGTCCAGGAGGCCCTGCGCATAGAACGCGCCGCCCTTCTGGTGATAACTATTCCGAACATCGTTGTCGCCCGTTCGATAATCAGCCATGCCCAAAAAGTGCGTAGCGGCATCAGGGTTGTCGCCCGGATTTCCGATCCGGAATTTTTTAATGTCTTCAAGGAGCTGGCGGTCGTTGATCTGGTCTATCCGGAATTTGAGGCCGGTCTGGAGATGACCAGGCAGGTGCTTCTTTATTTAAGAATCCCCGTGCCGGAAATTCAGCAGTACACCGAAAACCTTCGCCACCAGCTGCTGTCAACCGCAACAATGTCGACGGACGGATATAAAACCCTTGGGCAAATGCGCGCCGCCGATCAGCAGTTTGATCTGCAATGGGTGGAACTCGATGCGGAGAATCCGCTGCTGAATGTCAGTATTGCCGAGGCCGAAATTCGTAAAACGACGGGCGTCTCCATCGTCGGTATTATTCGTAACGGCGTATTGCAGACCAATCCCGATCCTTCCTTTCGTTTTCAGCAAGATGATCTGGTGGCGATCATCGGTTCGGCGCAGTCCCGGCGGAAGTTTCATTGCCTTATTAATCCTTTGTCGGAAAAATGTCTCCTGGCGCCGGAAGCCGCGCCTTCTTGACAAAAGACGGTCCACGGTGGTTTTGCCGACAATTGAGAGGAAATCCGATCGGAATATGCTGGAAAAAAGGGTAAAAATACCATAGGATATGGTAGAAAATGCTGACTGGAGCGCAGAATTTGATTCTTTAGGATTTTCCGGAAGAAAAGAGGTATCTCTCACAGAGAAGAGTGGTTAACCCGTCTTTGACACGACATATCATCCATGCCTAAAAAAAGAGTTTTCCTTTTATTGCTCATCACCGCCCTTTTCTTCGTTTCCTGCCGGGAAAGCGAAGAGCCAGTCAATATCTCTCTTGATCAACGGCATGAGATCACCTTTCGGCCGCAATTACCTGCTATAACATATGCTTACCTGCCGCAATACTCCCACACCGAGTCTTTTCAACGGCATAATCGACTGGTTGAATATCTATCCGAACAGACCGGGCTGCCCATGCGGCAGGTGTTTCCCGATACCTTTGATAATTACATCAGCATGTTTGGCCAGGGTAAGATAGACATATCGTTTTCCAACCCGTTCATTTATGTAAAACTGGCTAACCGGTACGGCGCCAGGGCCATGGCGAGAATCGTCGAGGCCGATGGCCGTGCCGAATTCCGCGGCCAGATCATTGCCCGCAAGGATAACCAGGAGATTCAATCCATCGAGGATTGTCGCGGGAAATCGTGGGTGGCCGTGGATCCGTCATCGGCCGGAGGGTATCTCTTCCCACTTGGTCATTTTGTCGATCATGGTTTTACCTTAACTGATTTCCGGGAAGTCGTCTTTGCCGGGGGACGGCAGGAGAATGTAATTCTCGGGGTGTACGCCGGGCTGCATGATATCGGTTCAATACGCGAAGGATCGCTGAGCGTGGTGAAAGACAAAATAGATATCAACCAGATAAAGGTGGTCGACAGTTCCATATGGTACCCGGGGTGGGTCTATGCCCACAGTCCCAGGCTTTCCCAGGAGGTGGTCGACAAGATAAGGGACGCCATGCTGAAACTCGACTATGAACACAATCCCGAGCACCGGCAGATTCTTGATGCGGCAAAATTTATCGGCTTTGTGCCCTCGGATGACCGGGATTTTGACCAAGTCCGGGCACTGAGCAAAAAAGTGGGGTTGGATCTTGAATAATTATCTCTTGAGATTTATGCATCGCCTGAGATTCAGGACCAAAATTACCCTGGGCATGACCTTTATGCTGGTGTTCTGCGGCCTGGGGGTCGGCCTGATCCTGTCCGCCATGTCCTCAAGTGCGCTTCTTGAGGAAGGAAGGAAAAGAGGCATGGCCCTCACCTCGGGGCTGGCGTTTCGCCTGGCCGAGCCTATTCTGGCCATGGATTTTCTGCAAATGAAGAACCTCATCGATAATGTCAACAATCAATATGACGACATCATCTATATCTTTCTCACCGACACCAGCGCCAATATCCTCTCGCACACCTTCTCCGGCGGCTTTCCCACGGACCTGTTGCACGTCAATGGCGAAGGTGAAAAACCGCAGCCGGTTCTTTTAGCAACCGAACGTGGCCTCGTCTATGACTTTAATGTCCGGGTGAGCCTGGGTAAGAAAAATCTTGGCTCGGTCAGGCTGGGGTTGTCACGAAAAGATATTGACGCGCAGATCCGCCGTCAACGGTTAACCAGTCTTTTCAGCACCTTCGGCGTTGTTGGCCTGGGGATTATTCTTGCCCTGTGGTTTTCCCGTACCGTGACCTTTCGTCTGAACCGGCTGAGGAAATCGGTGGAGGAAATTGTCCAGGGCAATCTTGATGTCCAGGCAGGATTCTCCCTGGAAAAATATTGTTGGGAGATCATGGAATGCGACCGCAAGGAATGCCCGGCCTACGGCGATGTCCAGCGACGATGCTGGTACCTGGCCGGCACCATGTGTCCGAATTGCTGTGACAAGGAATATCCCTTCAAGATGGAGAACTGCCGGCAGTGTCCGGTCTTCAAACATAATTTCGGTGACGAACTGCAGGATCTGGCCGAGGCCTTCGACGCCATGGCCGTCACCGTTAAAAATCACATCGAAGAACTTACCGAGCGCGAAAAAACCATTGCCAGGCAGCAGGGTCTGCTAAAAACCATTCTCAGTGTTACCCCGGACTTTATCACCCTGCAGGACAAGAATCTGACCTATACCTTCGCCGGCAAGGCCTTCTGCGATTATTTTAATCTGGACGAAGAAAGCATCGTCGGTAAGACCGATGCGGACATCTTTACCGAGCAGCAGGCTGAAATCAATACGCGTGAGAACAAGGAGATACTTGCCACTGGGCTGCCCATGGCCAAGGAAATTACCTTCAAGCGAGCAAAAGAGCAGAAATGGTTTCATGTCGTCAAGGTCCCGGTCTATGATCAGGACGGCAGTATAATGGGGCTGCTTCTTACCGGCAGGGACATTTCCATGCTCAAGAAATTCCAGGAGCAGCTTATCCAGTCGCAGAAAATGGAGGATCTGGGGCGTCTGGCCGGCGGGGTGGCCCATGAAATCAATACACCTCTGGGGATCATCCTCGGCTACACCCAGCTGATGATGGACGATATCGAGGATGAGGAAATCCTTGAAGGAATGCGGATCATCGAGAAGCAGACCAAGGTCTGCCGCAAAATTGTCGCGGATCTACTTGGTTTTTCGAGAAATTCCCAGGCAATCAGTGAAACCGTCGATATCAATGAATCAATTCAGCAGGTAATCAAGCTGGTTGAGCATGCATTTTTCATGAACCGTATCAAAATCATCCATGCTCTGGATGAAGGCATTCCTCCCTTGACGGGCGACCAGGAGAGACTCAAGCAGGTCTGGCTTAACCTGCTCAATAATGCCGCGGATGTTATCGGTCAGGACGGTGAGATACACGTGCAATCGAAACTGAATGCCGACGAAGGCAGGCTGATTGTCAGTATCGCCGACACCGGCAAGGGGATAGCTGCCGAACATCTGGGCAAAATTTTTGATCCGTTCTTTACCACCAAGCAGGTCGGCAAGGGGACAGGTCTGGGACTATCCGTCTCCTTTGGCATTATCAAGGACCATGGCGGCAAGATCTTTGCTGTCAGCCCGCCCCCGGAAGAATACCTGCCAAAGGATTTCTCCAAAAGAGAGAATTTTGGTCCCGGAGCCGTCTTTGTCGTCGAACTCCCTCTGGCAGATGGTCGAAAGAATGAGGACAGTAAAGACCGTAAAGGCGAGGAAGAGAAGGCAGAAGAGGTCTCGCTTTTTTCCTGATTCATCGCTCCCGGCTATGCTCTTTTCTTACCGTGCGAGCAAAATTGGGCCGACGCCTCTCAAAATAATCATGTAAAGAGGTGAAAGACCATGGGACAAGTGACAGAAAAAAATCGTCGTATCGTACTGGCATCACGCCCGGTTGGGGCACCGACGCCAGACAATTTCCGCCTGGACGAAGTGGCGATTCCGGTGCCGGCGGCAGGAGAGGTGCTGCTGCGCACCATCTATCTGTCTCTTGATCCCTATATGCGTGGCCGGATGAGTGATGCGCCATCCTATGCACCGCCGGTTGCAATTGATGCTGTCATGGTCGGCGGCACGGTTTGTCAAGTTGCCGAGTCCCGCAATGCTGATTTTGAGGCAGGAGAATGGGTGCTCAGCTATAGCGGCTGGCAGCTTTATGCCATATCGGATGGCTCTCAGCTGACCCGGCTGGGCAAAAATCCGGCACGTCCCTCCTGTGCCCTGGGGATTATGGGCATGCCCGGCTTTACCGCCTATATGGGCCTTTTGGACATTGGTCAACCAAAGGCGGGGGACACCCTGGTGGTGGCGGCGGCCACCGGCCCGGTCGGGGCAACCGTAGGGCAGCTTGGCAAATTAAAAGGCTGCCGTGTCATTGGTGTTGCCGGCGGCGTTGAAAAATGCGCCTATGCTCAAGAAACGCTCGGTTTTGATGCGTGTCTCAATCACAAGGATGGGGATTTTACCGACCAGCTGAGACAGGCCTGCGCCGAAGGTATTGACATCTACTACGAAAATGTCGGCGGAAAAGTATTTGACGCCGTTTTGCCTTTACTCAATGTCGGCGCAAGGATTCCGGTCTGTGGCCTTGTCTCAAGGTATAATGCGACAAAACTGCCGGACGGGCCTGATCGTCTGTCGCTTCTCATGGGCACGATCCTGGTCAAACGAATCAAGGTGCAGGGCTTTATCATCTTTGATGATTACGGTCACCGCTACGATGAATTTGCCCAGGAGATGGCGAAATTACTCCATGCCGGAAAAATACATTACCGTGAACAGCTTGTTGATGGCCTGGAGAGCGCGCCGGAGGCATTTATCGGCCTGCTGCAAGGCGAAAATTTCGGCAAACTTGTGATTAAAGTCAGTGATGCCCAGGAATGAGAGGGCAGGGCGATGCCGGGAGGGCGGTAAAATGTTTCTTGCCCTTTGCCGCAGCTCTGCATATCTGTCTTGTCATCGACCTGTAAACGTATCATGGCCATCCTGACAACAACCTGGTCCCGCTAACCGAGATTTCTTTCAGTGCCCCTTGCCGGGCACCAAGGAGGACGCGATGCCGGCATCTCATAACAGCAGTGACAACAACAAAGCATGCGATCGTAAAACCATAGACAAGTTGAAACGAGGTTTTGCCTATAAACTGTTTTACCAGCAGGGGGTATGGACCCAGAACGCATCACTCAACGATTATTATCTTGCGGTGAGCTATACGGTTCGGGACCGCATGCAGCAGCTGTTCATCAACTCGATTCGAGCTCTCCTGGAAAAGGAAAGCAAGATCGTCTGTTATCTGTCCGCCGAGTTCCTGATGGGGCCCCATCTGCACAATAACCTGATTAACCTGGGCATGTATGACCAGATCGCCCAGGCGGCGGCGGAATCGGGACTTGATCTGCAGCAGATCATCGACCATGAAGAGGAACCTGGCCTGGGTAACGGTGGCCTGGGCCGGCTGGCTGCCTGCTACATGGATTCCTTGTCCAGCCTGCAGATCCCGGCCATAGGGTATGGTATCCGTTATGAATTCGGCATGTTCGATCAGACCTTCGAGAACGGCTGGCAGAAGGAACTGAGCGACCGCTGGCTGCAGCCGGGCAATCCCTGGGAGTTCAAAAAATCGGATATTGCCGTGGAAGTAGGCACCGGCGGCCATACGGAACGATTCACGGACGATGAGGGTAAATTCCGTGTCCACTGGATTCCGGGACGTCTGGTCAAGGGGATACCCTACGACACGCCGGTGCCGGGCTACCGGGTTAATTCCGTCAACCTGCTTCGGCTGTGGAGTGCTGAAGCACCAAAGAGTTTTGATTTTGCCGACTTCAATACCGGGGATTATTTCGGCGCGGTGGAAGAGAAGATGCTCGCCGAGAACATCACCAAGGTTCTCTATCCCAATGACGAGCAGTTCAAGGGCAAGATGCTCCGCCTGCGGCAGCAGTATTTTTTCGTTTCCTGCTCGATACAGGACATGATCCGCCTCCATCTGCTCCAGTACCCTGCTTTGGACAACTTTCACGAGAATTTCGCCGTCCAGCTCAACGACACCCATCCGGCCATTGCCGTGCCAGAATTTATGCGGCTGCTGGTCGATGTGCATCACTACGACTGGGACCAGGCCTGGGGGATCGCCACACGTACCTTTGCCTACACCAACCACACCCTGCTCCCTGAAGCGCTGGAAAAATGGCCGGTGACGATGCTGCAGCAGCTGCTGCCCCGGCACCTGGAGATCATTTACGAGATCAATCAGCAGTTCTGCGACCAGGTTCGCCTGAAGTATCCCGGCGACGAGGATGTGGTGCGACGGATGTCGATTATTGATGAATCGGGAATGCGCTATGTCCGCATGGCCAACCTCGCCTGTGTCGGCAGTCATACGATTAACGGCGTGGCCGAACTGCATACCAGGCTGCTGAAGGAGCGCACTCTGGCTGATTTCCACCGGCTGTGGCCGGGCAAGCTGATCAATGTCACCAACGGGGTCACGCCGCGCCGCTGGATGGTGGTCAGCAATCCGCGCCTTGCGGAACTGATCACCTCCGCCATCGGTGAGGGGTGGATTACCGACCTGAACAAGTTACAGGCGCTGGAACCGCTTGCCGACGACACTTCATTTTGCGAGCAGTGGATGCAGGTGAAGTTCGAGAATAAGCAGAATGTCTGTAGTATGTTCGCCTGCGACGGGACACCGCTTTTTAATCCTCATGCCCTGTGCGACGTCCAGGTGAAACGGATCCACGAGTATAAACGGCAGCATCTCAATCTGCTGCACATCATCACCTTGTATAACCGCATAAAGAACAATCCCGGCCTGGATACACCCCCGCGGTTTTTCGTCTTCGGCGGCAAAGCCGCCCCGGGGTATTACATGGCAAAACTGATCATCAAGCTGATTAACTCGGTGGCCGAGGTGGTCAACGGCGATGGTGAAGTCAACGATCGCCTGCAGGTTTTTTTCATCCCCAATTTTAATGTGCAGATCGGCCATATCGTCTATCCGATGGCCGACCTCAGCGAACAGATCTCCCTGGCCGGCAAGGAGGCCTCGGGCACCGGCAATATGAAGTTCTCCATGAACGGCGCCCTGACCATCGGCATCCTGGATGGGGCCAATGTGGAGATCCGTGAGGCGGTCGGTGCGGAAAATTTTTTCCTCTTCGGCATGAACGTGCAGGAAGTCGAGGCGCGGCAGATCATCGGTTATGATCCGCAGGCGATTTACCGCGAAAACGATGAACTGAAAGCGGCCATCAACCTGATTGCAAGCGGCCATTTTTCCCATGGTGATCACGCCTTGTTTCAGCCGCTGATCAATTCTCTGCTCCATGAGGATCCCTACATGGTGCTCGCCGATTACCAGGCCTATGTCGACTGCCAGCAACAGGTGGGCGAGGTCTTTCGCGACCAGCAGCGATGGACGAAAATGGCTCTTCTCAATGTCAGTCGCATGGGCAAATTTTCTTCGGATCGTTCGATTGCCGAGTACTGCCAAAAAATATGGGATGTCAAACCCTTCCCGGTGACCCTCAAGCTCCAGCGGCTGCCGGAGAATGGCATTAAATTCCCCAAAAGAAGCAGAATTGTTCGGACCTGACCTAAAGCCGTACAGAGATGTTGCGGCAAAAGGTTTCCCGCAAGCGGAAAGCGCCGAGGACAGCGATGACGGCAAAGACAAGCATCAGCAAAAAGCCCTGGTAATAATCTCTCTCTGCATAGATGCGCAGACCATTTGCCATGGTCCCGTCCCAGGAGAGATCGGCAATATAGCCAAAAAGCGGCTGCATAAGCGCCGTACCGATAAAGCAGCCGGTATTGACGACGCTCACGGCCATCCCGGACAGGTTGGGGTGGATGATCTCTTTGGCCGCGGCAAAGGTCAGGACAAAACCTGAGCCGGCAAAGCCCATAGAGCCAAAGAGCGCCAGGCCGCCCACACCCGGTGACCAGGGGACATACATCAATATGAGCCAGGAGAGGGTGTAGCCGAGCACACAGGCGATGAGGATCGGTTTTCTCCTGCCGATCCGGTCGGAAAACCAACCGAAAAAAAGCGCCCCAACGGCAAAAGCGAGCAGCATGGTGGTCATATGACTGGCCGCAGAGGACCTGTCCAGTCCGTGCACATCGCGCAGGTAGGGGATGCCCCAGAGCCCCATAAACGAGTAGAGTCCTCCGATCATGCCGAACTGCACCCAGAAGCCCGGCCACAATCGAAGCACAGAAACAACGGAGGCAAGGTTTTTCAACCAGCTGCCGGTCAGGGCGCCGCTCTGCGTCTCGGCATGTACATTCGGTGCAGGAAAACCGAGATCTTCAGGCCGGTTTTTCACAATAAAAAAACCGAGGGCGGCAAGCACCAGGGAGAGAAAACCTATGCCGATAAAAACCGTCCGCCAGGCAAACGTCGTCAGGAGCGCCGACAATGGCGCCGCCGCCAGCACGGAGCCAAGATTGCCGATGAGCAGGGTCAGACCGCTCATGAAGCCAAAGACCCTGGCGGGAAACCAGACAGAGTTACTTTTCATGATGGAGATAAAAACCACCGAAACACCAAGGCCGACCAAAAAACGGCCAACACAGGCCACCTCAAAACTGCCGGCCATACCAAAGACAATCGAACCGGCTCCGGCAACAAGATTGCCGCTGATGACCGAGGTCCTGGTACCGAGGGTGTCGGCAATGACCCCCGAAGGAATCTGCATACAGGCGTAGACGAAGAAATAGATGGCCGACAGCGTGCCGAGCTGGGAGCCGGTGCTCTGGAAGGCCACCATCAGATATTCAGAGACCACCCCCGGTGCCATACGGTGGAAATAGACGAGAATATAGGTGAGGATGAGAACGCTGAAAACCGACCATTTGGCCAGGGTAAAGGTCAGCAGTCGAGGTGGTGCCTTGGCGGTAGAAATGTTTTGCATGGTTGGTTTCCTTTGCGGCCATAAGGTGCAGGCTTATCGTGGATTTTGTAATTTTGTGTAGAGTTATCTCGCTTGCGGCGTGCACTGTACAAAGAGTACAAGCCGATGTCAATAAACTTAAAATACTAATTAATTACGAATAGTTAAATGACAAAGAGAAGTGGAAAAGGGTTGGCCTTTATGGCGAGGCTGAATGAAAAGCTGACGAAACACCTGCGACAATCTTGACTGTACATTCTTCTGACCTATATTTTTGCCGTCTTGTCAAACAAGGAGAGCAACATTGCGAAATAGTTTCTCTCCCGAATACTCATGCACATGAACTTCTTCTCCAACAGGAACAGACGACTATGGTTGATATGAACAAACTTCTTGGCCAGCTGCTTGGCAGTGGTGCGGCCGGTGGATTTGCCGGGGGACTGGCCGGCGGTCTTGCCGGGAACATGCTGTCCAGCAAGGCGGGGCGCAAGCTGGGCGGAAAAGCTCTCAAACTCGGTGGACTGGCCGCGGTTGGTGCACTTGCTTATTCAGCATACCAGCGGTATAGCGAACAAAATACCGCAGCGTCCCCATCGCCTCAATTGCCCCAGGCAACCGCTCCAGCGAGTCTTACTCCAGCGCCGGCCGGTTCCGCATTCATGCCAAAGGAGAACGATGTTGCCGCTAAAGAAGAGCTGGGACTTATCCTGGTGCGGGCGATGATTGCCGTTGCGCGAGCCGATGGTCGCCTTGATGCACAGGAGAGCCAGGCCATTTTTCAAAAGATCCAATCATTAGGGCTGGATCCCGAAAGTCAGAATCTGCTGGTAAAAGAGATGGGTCATCCTGTTGATATGGACGCCATCGTCAACAGCGCGACCAGTCCCGAGGTCGCGGCCGAAATCTACGCCGCATCACTGCTGGCCGTAGAGGTCGATTCGGCAGCGGAAAAAGCCTATCTCGGCATGCTGGCTGCACGACTAGAACTCCCTGCGCAACTGGTCGTCGAGCTTGAGCGGCAGGTGGAAGTTCAGAAAACATTCAGTGAATAGAAAAACTTTATCCGTCGGAACCTGATGGCGGCGTAAAAAGTCGGATTCCGACTTTTTACGCGCGAGTCAAAGTCTCGGAGGTCAAAGCCTGGGGGACTGCCCGAGAAGAGGCATTTTTTCTCAGGCCTCTTGTTGATCACTGGTGGTCGAGCCTGTCCTGCACCCGCGCACTGGCATTGATAAGGGCTCTGCGCAGTTCGGCTTCAAGCGTTTCTAGCTGGATCGCTGCTTCAGCGCGTTTTCTGCGGCCTTCGTCGGCGATACCCAGACTCTCTTCAATGGTTTGGATCAGGGAGGCATTCGCCTGTTTCACTGCTTCGATATCAAAGACGCCGCGTTCCATCTCGCGGCGTGCTTCGATGTTGCCCTGCCTGAGGTTCTCGGCATTGGCTCTGAGTAATTCATTGGTCAGGTCACCGGCGGAGCGGATGACGTCGGCCGCCTCGCGGGAGCGGTGTATGGTCACCGCCTGGGCCAGTTGCTGCCGCCACAGAGGCAGGGTATTGGCGGTGGTGGAGACGATTTTGTTGATCAGTCCCTTGTCGTTTTCCTGGACCAGGCGGATGCTCGGCAGACTCTGCATGGCGACCTGACGGGTCAATTTAAGATCGTGCACACGCCGTTCCAGGGCGTCACGATTGGCACGCAGATCGCGCAACTGCTGTGCCACAGTCAGCGCTTTGCCTTCCTCCGCGGCGCGTTCCATCGCCGGGATGTCCTGTTCGTCGAGCTGCTTGAGCTTTTCTTCTCCTGCAACAATATAATGTTCCAGATGATGGAAATACTCGAGATTGGCAACATAGAGGCGATCGAGCTGGGCGATATCCTTTAGGAGTTGCGTTTTGTGCCGCTCCAGATCATCGCCGATGGCGTCGATCTGGTTGCGAACTTCTTCGTAGCGCTGGAGAAACTCGGCCACAGGCTTGGTTTTACCGAGCAGGCGGGCAAAAAATCCAGGCTTGCGATTGGGATCAAGAGAACCCAGGTCGAAGTCACGTACCGTCCCGACCATTCGGTTGAGCGCTTCTCCGGCGGGGCCGGTGTCCTTATTGCGCACACCTTCAAGCATATCGTCGGAGATGCTGGCTAACTGCTGCTGGGCCGGTGCGCCGAAATAAAGCAGGGAATGGGTGTCATTGAGGTCGATCTGCTTGATCAGCGCATCAATTTCCGCGCGCTCCGGAGGAGCGGCCTGCTGGTAGGGCACCGGTGGTTTGCCCTGCAGCAGACTTGTTTCAATACTTTTACGTTCTGTTTCGTTTATCATCCTATATCCTATATTTTCCCTTTTAAAGATGCGTGTGCCGGAACCTTCGGTCGGCGAAATGATAATTAATGCAATCCTTCGCTCTTTAACTGATTCTCCAGCACCTCTATATCCACGTCGAGATCACGCAGGTCATTTTCCAGCAGGCGTTGATACTGCTGTCCGAACACCTCCTCAATGGTCACCAGCACCCGACGGAAATTGTCCTCGAGGGTCTGGTTGCGGAGATGGGTATGCGTCTCGGCATAGCCGTTGACGACTCGTTCCGCTCCATTAAGATAGGTGTTGAGGAATTTGCGCGCACGGCGAAAATCTCTCGGGTCTCGGGCTATCTCCGTCAGGATATCCCGGGCAAGAGCGATAATTCGTGTGAGGCGCTCGTTCAGCTCCTGCTGATTGATGCGGCTACCGGCCTGCTCAATGCTGAAAATCTGCTGTTCCGCCTGCTGCAGCGCCTCTGTAACCGGCTGCATGTTGCCGGCATATTCTTTTACCTTAACCGGAAGCTGACGCGCATCGACACCGTAGAGCAAAACAAAAGCGGCAAAGGCGCCTGCGCCAAAACCAATGGCGATGGGCAGATCGTGGCCGGCACCGGCCCATGCGGTCAAGGTGGTAGCCAGGGCAACTGTCAGCCCGCCCATTGTCTTGAACGGCCAGCGGATACTCTTTTGGAATCGCTGTTGCCGTTGATTTACCTCCTGACGAAAGCCGTGCCGGGTCAGCATGGCGGCGGTGAGAAACAGGCCATACGAGCAGGCGTTGCCGACAAAAGCAGCGAATTGCCCGCCGGCCAGGGCTATCAGCATGGCAGGAATCAGCGGCAGAGGCAGCAGCCAGAGCAGTCTTGACTTACGCGGCGCGAGAGCAGCCGCCTGCTGCCTGCGCTGTCGATAGCTCTGAATGGCTTGAGCCTTTTGTCGAGCCATTTTTTCCAGGCCGGTTACTCCCCTGGGAAACCATTGCCCAAAGAGCTTCGTCCCCTCCGTGGCCATTGATGCAAGGATCCGGGTCCATTGTTGCTGTGGTCTTTTGCTCATGATTACACAGCCAAGAGCGCCTGCACGGTGGCAACGCCGACGGTGGCAAACAACAGGGTCAGTCCGAGTAATTTACGGAAAAAATTTGACACGGTGATTTTCCCTCCTGCAATACTGTTTCACTTAAAAAATAAAAAGCCAAAGAGGGGCAAGGGGTATCTTCTTGCCTGTCTAATGCGGTTCTTTTCTCTGCACATCCGGGAGAGCGGCAAAATAAAGTCCATTCTTCCTGGTTATTTCCTGTGCAGCATATAGTAAGTATGAATGCTGCAAGCGTGAATGGCTGCATCACACTTTGTGGGGCAAACCTTGCTCATGAGTTTCCCGGGCATGCGTCCACCTCAGGAAAAAACGGTAATGAGAGTTGTAAATTAGGCAACTCCGATGATTGTTTGGCAGGAGTTGGAACATTGATTCCCATGGCCTGCTGCGTTTGCATCATCTCGGTACTGGTATGCAGGTTAGTCCTTCGGGTTAGTCGGGGAGACCGAGGACGCGCTTGGCGTTGGCAGTGGTGTAATGTGCGGTAACTTCGCTCGGCTCACCGCGCAGCGCTGCCAGTGCTTCGAGCACCTCGGGGAGGTAGGCCGGATGATTGCTTTCGCCCCAGTGACTGGCCGGCGGGATGTCCGGTGCATCGGTTTCCACAACGAGTGCTTCCCGGGGAAGTTCTGAGGCAACTTTTCTGATCCGTCTGGCACGATCATACGTTATTGTCCCACAGATACCGATGGCAAAGCCAAGTTTGATAAAGTGGCCGGCCTGCTGCAAACTGCCGCTGAAGGCATGGACAATCCCGCCATGGGCAAAATGCTTTCTTCGCAGAGTCGCCAGTACCTGGTCATGGGCTTTGCGGACGTGCAGAAGAATCGGCAGCCGGGCGGCAGCGGCTATTTTCAGTTGTTGTTCAAAGAGTTGCTGCTGGGCTATACGGTCAACGGAGTCGACATAATAATCAAGGCCGATTTCTCCGATGGCCACCGGTCGGCTGGAGCCGCCCGGCTGACTTTCGCGCACCAGCTCTTCCAGTTCTTCCAGATGCCGCGGCCGATGGTGAGCAAGATAGAGTGGATGTAATCCGGGTGCGGCAAATAAGCCCTGCTCTTGGCGGCACAGCTCCATAAGGCGTGGCCATCCTGCCTGCGTTATCCCCGGTATAATGAATTTTCCAACCCCCGCAGCTCTCGCTTCGGCGAGGGCTCTTTCGAACTGCTGAAAATGTGCCTTCATGTCAAGGTGGCAATGGGTGTCGATGACTTCCATTATTTGTGTCGGAGTAAATTTATTCTCTGTAGGTCCGTACGAACATGCATTTACGGCAATATACCACGGCTGACTTCTTTTTTACATACTGCCGACGGGTGTTCGGAGCGAACATCTTTTCTCGTTCACGGACACCATAAAAAAGAGCTATAAATTCAGTACCACTGAATTTATAGCTCTTTTTTGACTTTAAATAACTTTTTCTTTGAACAATCTGGCATTATATTATAAATATACAATGTCAATGTCGCAAAAAAACACCATATTTTTCGAATCCATCGAAAAGGGGGTAGATATGTCTTTGCAAAAAAAGAAGATCCATATTCTTACTATTCTTTTTAAGAATCTTCGAAAAACCAATCCCCAGCTTGTGCCTTCTGCAACTATTGCCGCCCAGATGGATATAAATCTGGCGGAACTGCAAACGATACTGAAGAGCATGGAAGGCATGGGTGTCATACAATCCGATCCCGATCTGCAGTTCAATCTTATCACGAGAAAAGGACTTGTCTGGCTTGATCAGCAAAGTTCGTCTCTGCACATTCCACGTCAGGAGGAGCGTGTGGTGGGTAGTCCGAGGTCCATCTGATCTGAGTGATCCCTTCTCTTGTCGCAGCCATCCTCCCCGTCGAAGTAGCTCTTGAATACCACTGCCCAGGAGTGGTATGATTTCCGGATACTTTTTTTACCACAAAAAATTCAGCAATATTATTCAGTATGGACAAGTCGAATCAGCAAACGCACGATCATTATATCAAAGCCTTGATGGATATCAGCCAGGCAATCACCTCAGATCTTTTTCTTGAGGATCTCTTTAAGCTGATAGTCATGGTCACCGCCAAAGTTACCGGCGTTGAGATCTGTTCACTCTGGCTGGTTGATGAAAATTCTGACCCTCCGGTTATACGGCTGAAGGCGACCCAATCTTTTGAACCGGCCTATGTGAAAGATCGTGTGTTGCAACTGCACGAGGGAGTGGTCGGTCATGTCGTATCCACCCAGCAACCCTTGGTTATCGATGATGTCCTGAAGAACGAAAGGTTTAAGGAAAAAGAGATGGCGAAGCAGCTCGGGCTGGTGTCCATGGTGGGCGTACCGCTTCAGGGCAAGGAAAATAAAATTGTCGGTGTATTGAACTGTTTCACATCCAAACCCCACGTTTTTTCGGCAACGGATATCAATATGCTGACAGCAGTGGCAAGCCAGGCGGCAGTGGCCATCTATAACACTAGTCTGATTATCAAGACGAACATCATCGAGCAGGAGCTGAAATCTCGAAAAAAGATTGAACGAGCCAAAGAAATCTTGATGAGACGAAGAAACCTGAACGGTGAAGATGCCTATCGCTGGATCCAGAAGAGAAGCATGGATACGCGCAAGACCATGCTGGAGGTGGCCGAGGCAATTCTCCTGGCCGATGAGCTGTGAGTCGCGGGCTGATCGCACTTTTGTAAAATCATTTTCTTTTATCTTGACATGAATCTTAAGTTATACTAAAAATACTGTGCATAATTAATTGCTGTACAACGGCGTGCGGCAAGCTCATTTTTAGACAAAGGCGTCTGTTTCTCCATTTGGGGACAGGTGCTTTTTTTTTGCCTGCTGGAAGGCTTGCACATTGAGGATCTGCTCCCCGGGTAATTAAGGATTCTGAAAAGGAGGCTGTTGTATGCGTTTTGAAAAAATTAATGATGTCTTGGGAACCGCAAATAGAGGAAACCCCGCCGAGTCCGGCCTGTGCACTCTCTGCCGGGCGGATTGTACCGGCAAATGTGAAACCTGGAAATCAAGCCTGGAAGGTCGAAAGCTGCTCTACCCCCGCGATTTCGGTCTGGTCACCGCCGGCGCAAATAATAACACCCATGTCGGTGTTTCCTATAATTCCCTGCGGATTCAAGGGTATGCCTATGGTTCGATGGGGCTTGCCGAGCAGATGACCAATGACCCGGATGACTGTATCTTTCCCAATGTTGACCTGACCACCGAATTCGGCAATACCATCAAGACGAAATGTCGCCTGCCGCTGATGACAGGTGCTCTTGGTTCGACATTTATTGCGGCCAAGTACTGGGATTCTTTTGCCATCGGTTGTGCCCTTACCGGAATTCCCATTGTCATAGGGGAAAACGTTGTCGGTGTCGATAAGGAATCAACGCTTGGCGGTGGTAGAATCACCAGTGCGCCAGAGCTCGACCGTCGGATCGATACCTATCTGCGTTATTATGAAAACTATGGGGCTATTATTGTCCAGATGAACGTTGAAGATACCAGAAATGGTGTTGCTGAATACGTTGCGGGGAAATACGGCAATAAGTGCATCATCGAACTCAAATGGGGCCAGGGCGCAAAAAACATCGGCGGTGAAATTCAGGTAACAAGCCTTGATTACGCCATTTTCCTCAAAGAAAGAGGCTATGTTGTTGATCCTAATCCAGCGTTGCCCGAGGTGCAGGAGGCTTTTGCCAAAGGAGCCATTAAATCCTTTGCCAGACACAGCCGGCTCGGTGGAACGAATTTCAGTACGGTGGAAATGGTCCGAGAGGATTTCATGAAATCGGTGGAATATCTGCGAAGCCTGGGTTTTGATCGTATTTCCTTGAAAACAGGTTCCTATGGCATGGAAGAACTGGCCATGGCCATCAAGTTTGCCTCGGATGCCGGGCTTGACCTCCTGACCATCGACGGTTCCGGCGGCGGCACCGGCATGAGTCCGTGGAACATGATGCAGAGTTGGGGGGTGCCATCGATCAATCTGCATTCAAAGGCCTATGAGTATGCCGCGCTGCTTGCGGCAAGAGGTAAAAAAGTGGTTGATCTGTCCTTTGCCGGCGGTTTTGCCCTGGAGGACAGCATCTTTAAGGGACTGGCTCTGGGGGCGCCCTTTACCAAGCTGATCTGCATGGGACGCGGCATAATGATTCCCGGCTTTCTTGGCGCGAACATCGAAGGTGTTCTCCATCCTGACAGAAAAGAGCGGGTGAACGGCAACTGGTCGTCCCTGCCGAAATCAATTGCCGACCTCGGCAATTCCCCCGAACAAATCTTTGCCTCCTATTTTGATGTGCAGGCAAAAGTGGGCAAGAAGGAGATGGCGAACATCCCCTATGGCGCCATTGCCATGTGGACCATGGCCGACAAACTCGGATGCGGTATCCAGCAGCTGCTCGCCGGCGCGCGCAAGTTCAAGCTCGACCAGTTAAGCCGCAATGACATTTTTGCCGCCAACAGGGAAACGGCCCGGGAAACCGGGATTACCCATATAACGGAAGCCAATAACGAGAGTGCCCTGCGCATTCTCGCCTCGTAAGCCGGTGTAGAACTTAGGCGCCGTAACGAGATAACCCGGCCATTTTCACCCATTTCGTCACTGTTCCTTATATCGTTCCGGGTTTACCTGAGCCCCTGTCATTTTTTGACAGGGGCTCAGCGCTTGACTTGCCCGTATTTACACCAGATTTGCAGCAGGCCGGCAAAAAACGCCGGGCTGCTGCAGCCTTTTTCTCACCCATCGATCCCCCGATACGTGCAGGCGTCAGCAGCCTGCATCGTTGTTGTGTCGGGATATTATTTGTTGAATTTAAACCAGAGAAGCTTCGCAGTCGTTTCCGTGGTATTTCGCCACTGACCAGGGATATTCTTGTTCAGATAAATGGTATCACCGGAATTGACGGTATAGGGCTGATTATCGATGGTCATCTCCAGACGGCCTTCCAGGAGATAGCCGAGTTCCGCGCCTTTGTGCGAGAAAAAGTGGCCGGGAAGTTTTTTCCCGGGCGCAATGGTGATGCTCACCCCTTCCACCGGTGCATCAATATCCGCCGGCAGGAGTAATTGCGCCTCGGCATCCTGGGGGGCAATATTTTTCAGAGATGTGGTCGATCTTTCCTCGGCTGAGTAGATATACACATTCCCCTCAAGTCCATGGCCGCGGAAAAAAGTGGCCACTTCCACCGAAAGGCTCTCGGCAATGCGAAACAGTGCGGGCAGCGAGGGATAGATAAGATTTTTTTCAACCTGTGATATGGTGCTGGGCGTTACCCCGGTCAGTCCGGCGAGGTCTTTTTGCGAAATACCCCGCATGAGCCGCATGCTTCTTATTTTTGCGCCAAGATCAAACTTGGTCTTTATCTGCCGCTGACTTTCAAAGACAATATCCGTGTCTTCGCACAGATAGATATGGTGTTCATTGAGATATCTGGAATCGCGTTTTTCCGCCTTGAGAATCTTCAGGGAGGACTTGCCGCGGTGTATCGAAAGATCGATGGCCACCTGGGCGATTTTATTGATATTTGCCTTTAACTTGGTTGAATGGGCGCCTTTCTCGATCAACCAGTAGGCTATCGTATCCAACTCATAGAGACGAGGACAGGTTTTAGCGTAGAAATCGACGACCTGCTCTTCTCCGCCCCAGAGGGATTGCATGCCGGTCAGGCTATCGAGAATAAAATGGACATCTCCGGACAAATTATTGTGCAGGCCGTATATCGCCTCGCCGACGCGGCTGGAATTGGTCGGCTCGTTGACCTTGATGACCTGGTAGGGCCAGAGGGCGCCGTCTTTTTCATAGAATTTGTCAAAAACCTCAGACCTGTTGCCCTTGCCATTGGTAAAACAGTCGAGGATGGTCAGATTCTGGCTTTTTGCCAAGGGCCCAAGAAAAGAAACGACATTTTTCGGTGACCGGTCAAAGGTCACGTAGATGAGTGGTTTTTTTGCGGTAAGCGATTCCCGGATGAAATGAAGCGCAAAGACGGCGGAAAAGCTTCCGGCGTCCTCGTACCAGAGGACATTGTCGCCGATATACAGATCCCCGAGCAGTTTGTCCAGCTCGGGAATGCCCGAGGAGACACGTCTTTTTTCGCCGTTAATTGCCGATGTTTTAGGAATTGCCATAGGTAAAAGTGAGATGAAAAATTGATTGTTGATATGTGTTGCCTAGCGACCGTTGGTCACCTGGGCGATAAAATCGGTCATAAGTTTTTCTGCAAGCGGCTGTACCTCCGCGTGCGGGGTATGGGCACAGTCGGCAATGATCTCCAGCTGGACATGACCGGCACTGTGTGAAGTTATGCATTCAGCTTGATCAATCAAACCATACTGGTCGTTGTTGCCGTGAATCACCAGCATCGGCACGGCGATACTCGGCAAGAGATATTCGATATTCCAGTGGCGGAACCACTCGGAGAGCCAGGTTTCCGACCATGCCTTGAAGACCGTCTCTGTTTTCTCTCCATGATATTGCGCCAAACCTTTAAGCTTGCCTTGCGCCCACGCTGCTACGGCACTTTTAATTCCGGCTATGGTGGCCTGGTCGACAAAGACATGGGCCGCCTCGGAAATAATACCCCTCAAAAAAAAGGGCTGCTCGGCGCCATGGATTAAGCTGATGCTCCCGCCATCGGAATGGCCGATTAAAATATATGGTGTCTCGGAAATAACACCGTGCAAAAGCTGTGGCAGCTCCTGCAGGGCGGAGCAATGCATATAATGAATGGTACGCCTCTGCAATAAGGCAGAAGATTTTCCGTAGCCCAGGCGATCGTATACCAGTCCCGGGCAGCCGGTCGCCCTGCATAACAGTTCGGGAAAGTCCCGCCACATGGCCGTGCACCCCAGCCCTTCGTGCAGGAAGACGAGATATGGCAGAGCCGGGTCGCCTTCAAGCAGCTGGTAATGAAGTGTCTGATTCTCGATAATTTTCAGGTTCGGCATGGCCTGTTCCTTGTGGTGTTTATTTTCAATCATCTAAAAAGTAACCAAATTTGTAGACAAATAACAAGCAATACAATAGATTCTTGGGGCTATAGGAAAAGGCTGTCAAGTTTTTGGGAAATTTGACGGGTCTTACAATATGACTTCCCATCATTTTGCAGGAGAGCAATGGGTTGCGAGACGCACGGTGATGAATCTCATCCGCATATCAGCAGAGACGAGTGTAAAGGTTGCGGTAGGTGTATCGACGCCTGCCCGAAGGATTGTCTTCGTTTTTCGGAGAAGATGAACGTGAAGGGATATGTCCCTGCAGAATATATTGGAGAGGGGTGTATCGGCTGCGCTATATGCTTCTACAATTGTCCCGAACCTTACGCCATTGTGGTGTACAAAAAGGACAAGGAGTAATCGTTCATGAGAAAATTTATAAAAGGTAATGAAGCGGTCACCGTCGGTGCTCTGTATGCGGGGTGTGAGGTTTATTTCGGCTATCCGATCACTCCGGCGAGCGAAATTGCCCACTCGGCCGCATTGCTTTTCCCGCAAAGAGGCAGGGTGTTTCTCCAGGCGGAGTGTGAGACCGCTGCTATCAATATGATTTACGGTGCGGCAAGCAGCGGCAAGAAGTCGATGACGGCGTCTTCCGGTCCGGGCATGAGTCTGATGTGCGAGGGCATCTCTTACCTGGCCGGCGCCCAGCTCCCGGCGGTAATTATTAATGTGCAGAGAACCGGTCCCGGCCTCGGCAACATCGGCCCGGAACAGGGCGACTATAATCAGGCGGTGAAGGGCGGTGGTCACGGCAACTATAAGGCGGTTGTCCTCGCCCCTTCGTCGGTGCAGGAAATGTGCGATCTGACCATCAGGGCCTTTGAGCTTGCCTATAAATACCGATCTCCCGCCATTGTCCTGGCCGATGCCGTTTTGGGGCAGGTTATGGAATCGCTGGAGATCCCGACGCACAAGCTCCCCGCTCCCGATGTGACCGATTGGGCTGTACGGGCAGACAGTGCAACGCGACAAAACCTTATCACTTCCATCTATCTGCAGAACGACCTGCAGGAAAAGCACAATTGGCTGCTTGACGCCAAATACGCCTCCATGCGGGTTGACGCCGCATCGGAAACCTATTTGACGGAAGATGCCGACATCGTGTTGACCGGATACGGCTCCTGTGCCCGGATTGCCCGTTCGGCGGTGAACAGCCTTCGCGCGCAGGGCGTCAAAGCGGGTTTATTTCGGCCCATCACCCTTTTTCCTTTTCCTGAAGAGGAACTGCAGCGAGTTGCCAGAGGGAAAAAGATCCTGGTGGTCGAGCTGAGTAATGGCCAGTACCGGGATGATGTTCTCCTGCATCTGGAGAGAAAGGAATATATACCTGTGGCATTGGTCAACCGTATGGGCGGCAATCTGCTGACGACGGAGCAGGTTGTGGCTGCGGCGAAAAAACTCATGGAGGCAGGCGAATGATCAAGAAGGCAGAAGGATTTTACGAATACTTCCTGAGGAAAGACGGCAGTAAAACCAAAGCGACACACTATTGCGCCGGGTGCGGCCATGGTATCATTCATAAGCTTATTGCCGAGGCGCTCGCCGATTTTGGCCTGCAGGACGATACCGTTTTTGTTTCACCGGTCGGCTGCGGTGCTTTTTGTTATTATTACTTTGACTGCGGCAATGTCGCGGCGGCCCATGGCCGGGCCTCCGCCGTGGCCACCGGTCTTTCGCGGGCGCTTCCCGGCAAGGTGGTGATTGCCTACCAAGGTGATGGTGACTTGGGTGCCATCGGATTCAACAACGCCTTTCAGGCGGCCAATCGAGGCGAAAAATTCGTCTGTTTTTTTATCAATAATGCTATTTACGGCATGACCGGCGGGCAGATGGCGCCGACCACCCTGCCGGGCCAGAAAACGGCCACCTCGCCCATGGGCAGAGACGTGGCGACGGACGGCTATCCGCTGCATGTCTGCGAGGTATTCAATCAGCTGCCTGCCCCGGTTTTTATTGAAAGGGTCTCAGTGGCGGACACCAAAAGAATTTTAAAGGCGAGAAAGGCGATCCGAAAAGCCATTGAGATCCAGAAGGAAGGCAAGGGCTACGCCTTTGTCGAGATTCTTTCACCCTGCCCAACCAACATGAAAATCAGCGCCGTCGATGCGGCCCAGTTTACCATCGACGCCCTGGAAAAAGTATTTCCCCTGGGTAATTTTCGTGATCGAAGTGCTGAGCCCGCGCTGCAGCCGCATGTCATTCCGATCAAACCGTTACATGAACTCATTGTGGCGACCAGCTCGGATAATGTCGATGGTGGAGAATTTGCCGAGAAAGAATTCAAGTTTTGCGGCTTTGGCGGACAGGGGATACTCAGCCTCGGGCTGGTGCTTGCCCATGCCGGCAATGATGCCGGCAAAAATGTCTCCTGGTTTCCAAGCTATGGCCCGGAACAACGAGGGGGTACCGCGTCCTGCTCGGTGGTGTTGAGCGGCAAGGATATCGGCTCTCCGACGGTCGATAGACCGGATGTCCTGGTGGCGATGAACCAGCCGTCTCTTGAAAAGTTTGCCCCTACCGTCAAGGATGGCGGGGTGATCATCTATGATGCGCAGATACCGGTAGAATTTGATCTGCCCGAGAAGGTGACGGTGTATGCCTTTCCGGCGGCGGAAATAGCCACGTCGCAAGGCGTGCCGAAAGCGGCTAATACCGCTCTTCTTGGGGCGCTGCTCTCTCTTGATCTGATCGGCCTGCCGGAAGAAGTTGTGCTGACCGCTTTAAAGGACAGTTTTGCGGAAAAACCCAAATTGATTCCAAAGAACATCGCCATCGTCGACGCGGCAAAGGCGTGGATGCGGGATAATCTATAAAATGAGGCACAGGGGAGCAAAGAGCATGAGTGATTCAACAAAAATAGGCAAGAGGATCAAGACATATCGAGAAAAACTGCAGATGAGTGTCGACGATCTCGCAGAAAGAACCAGCCTGCCGGCAAGCCTTCTTGAAGAGATTGAAGGCGGTAATTTATCCCCCGCCCTGGGGGTGATGGTCAAGCTGTCCCGGGCCCTGGGTCAGCGGGTCGGCACCTTTATGGACGACCAGATCGTCAAGGATCCGGTCATCACCAGATCCGCTGCGCGAGAGGAAGGGGTTGCCGGTCATAAGGGCAAGGCGCAGGGGCATTATCGCTACCACCCCCTGGGCGCCGGCAAGGCCGATCGTCACATGGAACCGTTTTTTATTCAGATTACCCCGACAGAAGATCGAGCCACCTCCTCCCATGAAGGGGAGGAGTTTGTTGTGGTCGTCGCCGGCGAGGTTGAACTGGTATACGGCAAGGAGACCTATGTCTTAAAAGAAGGCGATACGATGTATTACAATTCCCTTGTGCCGCACTGTCTCAGCGCCGTTGGCGGAGATGCAAAAATATATGCGGTAATATTTACCCTTTAGCCGGTGATGACTATGCCAAGAGATGAAATTGTCAGGGAGATCACGCTTGGGCAGATCCTTGCGGAAACAGTAGAGCAATATCCTCATGAGACGGCGGTTGCCTACGCGGAAAGAGAGTACCGGCAGACCTGGCAGGAGTTTTCCGATACGGTTGATACCATGGCCAAGGGCTTGATGGCCATGGGCATCCAGAAGGGCGAAAAGGTGGCGGTGTGGGCCACGAATGTGCCTCACTGGGTTGCCCTGCAGTTTGCCACGGCCCGCATCGGGGCGATCCTGCTGACGATCAACACTAACTATCGCTCGGCGGAAATTGATTATGTCTTGAAGCAGTCAGACTGTGAAAACATATTTATTATCAACGGGCTGCGTGATGCGAATTATCTGGAAATACTCTATGGCCTGATCCCCGAGCTGAAGACCCACCCGCGGGGTGACCTGCATGCAAGTGCCTATCCCTGCCTGAAAAGAGTCTTCTTCCTTGGCCCGGAGAAACACCGGGGCCTCTATTCCATGTCCGAGGTTATGTCGCTGGCGGTTGCCACCGATGATGCCGAGTACCGGCGGCGGCAGGACTCGCTTTCGCCCCATGATGTCATCAACATGCAATACACTTCAGGAACGACAGGTTTTCCAAAAGGTGTCATGCTCACGCACATCAACATCGGCAACAACGGCTACTGGCTTGGTGCGGGGCAGAATTTCAGTCATCTCGACCGCATCTGTATCCCCGTGCCGCTCTTTCATTGTTTCGGCTGTGTGCTGGGCGTGCTGGCCTGCGTCAATCACGGGGCTACCATGGTCTTTGTCGAGACCTACGATCCCGTCGATGTGATGATGTCCATCGAGATGGAAAAATGCACCGGTGTCTATGGCGTGCCGACGATGTTCATTGCTATGCTGGACCATAAACTTTTTAAAAAGTTCGATTTCTCCTCGCTGCGGACGGGAATCATGGCCGGGTCTCCCTGTCCGGTAAAAACCATGAACGACTGCATCGAGAAGATGCACATGACCGAGGTGACCATCGTCTTCGGCTTGACCGAGGCGTCACCGGGCATGACCCAGACCATGTACAATGAACCGTCCATCCAGAAAAAGTGTGAGACGGTGGGCAAGGCCATGCCCGGCATCGAGGTGAAGATCGTCGATGCCAAGACCGGCGTCCCCCTGCCGCCGGGACAGCATGGCGAAGTAATGTGCCGCGGCTACAATATCATGAAGGGCTATTATAAAATGGAGGAGGCCACCGCCCAGGCAATAGATAAAGATGGTTTTCTGCATTCCGGAGACATCGGCGTGATGGATGAGGATGGCTATTTTGCCATTACCGGACGCATAAAGGATATGATTATCCGTGGCGGAGAGAATATTTATCCAAAGGAAATCGAGGATTTTCTCCATCATATGGACGGAGTCAAGGATGTCCAGGTGGTCGGGGTGCCGAGCAAGAAATATGGCGAACAGCCCGGTGCATTTGTCATTCCATACCCTGATGCGGATATTTCTCCCCAGGATATTATTGATTTCTGCCAGGGCAAGATAGCGTGGTTTAAAACACCCAAGTTTGTTCACTTCTTAAACGAATTCCCGCTTACCGCCAGTGGTAAGGTGATGAAAATCAAGCTGAGGGAGCAGTCGGCCGAGCTTTGGCCGGACGTGTAACTCGAGCGCATCCGCAGCATCTCTGCCTGACTACTTCCTTGCTAAATGAAGCACTCAGGCGGGGTGATGGCAGAAACCATCGACAATGCCGTGGCATTTGCATGCGCTGCCGACCAACAGCGGCGTGTCTGGCAATGATCTGGCCCGGGCGAGCAACTGCCATAAATCTTCCGGGAAAAAACCGCCTACCCCGGCGGCAAACTGACGGCTCCGGACGATGAGCGGCGTGAAGCTGCCGCAGTCCAATGTTTCGAGCAGATGGAACAAGGGCGTGGGGCGCGGGCGCCGGGTGTGGGAACAAAGTTCATCCGGTTCGGCACAGTTCGGGGGACAGATGAAATCGGCATGGGACATGACGATCTGACTAGGGCTGAGACGCATGGGATGCGGAAAGCGAAGCAGCAGCCCCTCCGGTATGTTCACCGCGTGGACGTCGGCCCCTTCCTCCGCCAGTTTTCTTTTCAGCCACTCAGCCGCCAAATGCCTGGGGATTGCCGGAATAATCTTGCCGACATGGGTTTCTGGGACAAAATGTTCGGCCAGCCAGGCAACGCCATCGGCGCGGACACATTTCACACCGGCCGGCAGATGGCTCAGCGGCTGCCGGTCTATCACGACAAGATTTACCGCAGGGGCTGCTTTTCGCAGGAGGTCGACGGCGCGTTGACCAAACTGACCTCCGCCAAGTACCCAGACAGTTTCGTCCGATGATGCACTGCTTTTTATCTTGCCGGCCATCTTTCTATTCCTCCCTATCAATATTTCCTGCTGCATGAAAAACCCACAAGACAAAGCCTCTTCATGGACTTAGATTTTTGCACAAGTCCGGAATGATACATCTTCCCACCGACGTCATTTTGGGCTTTACCGCGCATCCAACCCCGGTACATGGGAAATAAGCGGGTACTCTTTTCAGTGCCCGTGCTTTGCGGGTACTCTTTTCAGTGCCCGTGCTTGGCAGGGTAAGGGCAAGAATAACAGAATTTTCAAGAAGGGCATATGTGAAACGCGAAAGCACCTATAACTCGGATTGTAATACCTCAGTTGAAAACACCGCAATGAATACCAGACATATCCTGTCAACCGGCCTGGGCCGTTGCTACAGCGAAGATGGTGATCAGGTAGACTGCCGGGGCACTGGCCAGGATGCGGAATTTATGCCGGGCATGGGCTGGCCGGAAAAACGGTTTGAGAAACTCGACGGCCACCTGGTTCGGGACCTGGCAACCCAGCTTATCTGGACAAGAAACAGCTGTCCATCCGAATACCCTTTGAGCTGGAAGGAAGGGCTGGCGTTTGTCGAGCAGATGAATCGAGATGCGAAATACGGCAGAAATGACTGGCGTATGCCGAATCGCCGAGAATTACGAAGCCTTATTGATCACAGCACAAAAAAGCCCGCATTGACCAGGGGCCATCCTTTTCAGAACGTCTTTCTTGGCTGGTTTTGGACCGCTACGACCGCTTCTATCGCGCCGGCCTACGCCTGGCATGTCCACCTTGAAGGCGGTCGAATGTTTTACGGGAAGAAGGACGGTTACTTCTGGGTATGGCCGGTTTGCGGTCGGTCGGATATCCTTGCCGCCACCGGGGCAACACTCTGCTACGACGAGCAGGGTTCGGTTATAGCCTGCCGCCGGAGCAGGCAGGATGGATCTCTTCTGATGGGTACCCCCTGGCCCAGGCCCCGTTATATGCCATGCAGATTATTTTCTTGTTTTTTTGCAAGAAATAATCTCTACCCAAGGTACTTATCCCGGCCTATTTCCCGTTTGCCGGGGTTAGGAGTGTTGGACAGGCTGACCGGCCTTGTCTGGCAGAGTCGGGCCGGTCTGGGCGGCCAAACGGCTACCTGGAGCGAGGCGTTGGCAACCGTTTGTTGCCATGCAGAAGAAACCGGTCTGCCCTGGCGGATGCCGACCATCAACGAGCTGGAGAGCCTTGTCGATGCATCGGCCCATAGCCCGGCGCTCTCCCCTGGGCATCCCTTTACTGACCTGCAGCAGGCCTATTGGTCCTCGACCACCAGTGCATTTGAAACTGACTGGGCATATGTTCTGTATCTGCATAAAGGTGCGGTCGGAGTAGGGTATAAGAAAAACCGCGATTTTGCTCTCTGGCCGGTTATGTCGATGCCGATAAACGTAGACAATAAGGAGAGCGCACGATGCCGACCACCCAGTACAAATCAACTTGAGACCTGATCAGGTCAACATGATGTATGGTGTATGTCAAGTTACGATTTACCAATGCTTTGGCGCATTTCCTGTTCTGGTCAACACTTATAATTTCAAAGCGTCCGGCTGATTTTTTTTTGACATTTTTCCTCTAATAAACTGTACTTAATGCTTAAAAGCATCGCATAATAAAAGTACCATAGGGCGTAGTTGTTGGTCGGTGGTACCAATTAAAAGCGACGCAACAAATGATCAACCAACACCGGGGAAAAAGTAATGGCAACTGAAGTTTCTGATTATTCGCGCAACACCCAGCCATATAGTTGCATAGGGCTGATAAATGTTACCTTCCCAGATGGATATGCAGCAAGAGGAACTGCCACCTTAGTAGGCCGCAATGATATTCTGACAGCAACACATGTGGTGTACAGCCCTGACCATGGTGGATGGGCGGAGGATTTTCATTTTTATTTTGGTGCCGACTATAACGACGTCACAAATCGCTTCGAAGACTATGGCTACGCCTATTCTCCCACCAAATATATAACTAGTGCTTGGCCGACCCAGGCCTTTAGTGATGCCTACGACCAGACGATGATTCAGTCGGAAGCCCAGTATGACGTTGCCATAATCGGCGTCAATACTCCCATCGGTGATTCCCTCGGTTGGCTCGGAATGGCTTCAGGTTATAACGGTGGCTATGTGGCAAATGCCATTGGGTATCCCAGCGGGGCAACCGGTATGATGGAAGAAACAGTTTATGTCAGAGAAAACTATTATTACGGTCTGTATGAGTCTTCTTCTAATGTGTTGGGGCCAGGATCTTCGGGAGGACCATTGCTCATCGATGACTATGTCACCGGCGTGAAAAGCACCGGAACCTGGTGGGCTGATATCGGTTTTCTCTATAACCTGATTGTGGAAAAAATGGATGAAAATAATTCGTTGCTGTCCACATCGTTTATCGATCCCGCTGCGCCTGTTTTCTTGTCTTCTAGCCCCACCGACGGTGCGACAGAGGTATCTACTACTGCGAATATTCAGATCAACTTTAATGAAACGATTCAGCTCGGCTCAGGCAGCATAGTCATCAAGACGGCCGCTGGCACACCTGTCGAGACGTTTGATGTCGGTACGAGTAACCACTTGTCGATTTCCGGTTCAACCCTGACCATAAATCCAACCAGTACCCTCGTCAACAGCACTAAATATTACGTCATTTTCGATTACGGCACCATCGGAGACCTGGTTGGTAACGCCTATGCTGGAACAGAGAGTTACGACTTCACCACGGCAGTCGACACCGGCGGCAAGGAAAATGTCTTGCCGGGATTTGATAAGGCGTACTATCTCAATGCGAAGTTGGCCGCATTGCAGGCCAACTCCGGTGCCTCCGGGAGCTGGATAGACAAGGGGACGGCATTTCTCGAAAATCTGTTGATCAGTCTCGGCTTTACCGCTGAATCACATTATATGGCGTTTGGTTACAAAGAAGGATTGGCACCCAATGCCTATTTTAACGCAGTTGAATACAAGCAGGCCAAGGCAGCCACTCTGTTCACCACCGGAAACTATGATAGCGTCGCCGCCGCCCAGGCGGCTTTCGATGCAAACTGGCCCCATGATCCTTTTCAGCACTATCTCCAGTATGGTTCACGCGAAGGAATCAACCCTTCGAACAGCTTTGATGAATCTTCCTACTATGAATCTAAACTGATCGCCCTGCGCAGCAATTCAATTACCAATGGCGAATGGACCGGCAAGACGGCTATCGATCTCAAAACCTATTTTGACAGCCTTGGTATCACTCCACTCGAACATTACATCATGTACGGCGCAAATGAAGGGATTGCGGTGACTGTGGTTCCCGCCGGCGAGCGGATGTCCTCTGCCATGTTTGCCGATGATGCGGGTCTGAATCAGACCAACATTAACCTGGCGGGCGTGATGGTTTCATCTGATCCAGAGCAGGGAAGGTAAAGCTTCGCTACAAAAAACGATAAAGAAGCCATGGGGAAGATTGAACTGACAATGGCCCCGGAAGGGACCATTGTTTTCAAGGGGAATGCTATGCTATGTCGAACTGTCCAGCAAATGTTTCCTGATTGAAACCTAAAAGGCCAAAAGCTGGGTCGCTATCGAACAGCGTTGCGAAGTTATCGGTTGAGAAGAGCTCGAAAGAATCTTCCCAGGCAGGACCGAATGGTACATTGAACCCAGTAAATAAATCTGAAGTAATGCCGAAATTAGCTGACAGCGCTTCCATAGCCAATGTCAAATCAAAACCTAGTGTCGTCAAATTATTAAAAAGGGCATCGATGTCCACCATGACAGCATAGTCCAGCCAGCCGTCGGCATCCCCCTGGGTATCGACATTAAAATTGATTGCAGCATTAAATGTGATCTCATCACCCGCTGAGTATCCCGTTATATAACTGCCGTCCTCGAAGTCTATCCTTAATGGCAAGTCATTAATCTCCAATGAAAAATTCTGGACAGCCTTGAGATCGCCAGTTAATTCGATCTCAAAAATATTAAACCCAGCTTCAACACCGATGAGGTTTATACCAAAGCCACCAATACTCTCAGAAAAACTTTTTTCAAGTGGGAGAGGTACGCCTGTCGCCAGGCCGACAGCCCCGGAGAGAAATCCGTCGACATCTAGAGTAAGAGACATAATGGTGTCCTCACCGGAACTGGTAAGCGTCGTATTAGATCCGATCGGATCAGGAGTTCCGACAGTATTGATTACCGGGATGCCGACGGTGTAATTACCAAGATCAGCGCCGCTTACTTTACCTTCAAAATCTAAGGACAATGCAATATCATCTGCAGAAAAATCTATTACATTAAACGATTGATTGATGGCAGGTAGATCGATGATGGTATAGTTGGTACCCCCCAATACCAGCGGATACACCAGCGTCAAATTGAAAAATTAAATCAAGTCCCATCGAAGCATTGGGACTGGCGGTATTATAGGTGGCGCCACCATCCAGGCTGTACCCGGTCTCAATTGTGATGGTTTGGCCTTGTTCGACTTGTCTGGGCATCAAAAATGCGATATCAACAGGTAATTGACTGTCTACATCGCCACTGGTCATTGAAAAATAAGGTTGTAAGCCAACTTTCCCCGAAGTCCAACCGGTCAAACTGACTCCTGGTGTGGTAATTGAACTCGGTACTTCAATATCCTCACTATCATTACCGCTAATCCAATCCCAAGCATCTTGCGCAGCATTTGCAACCCAACCGGCGGCCTCTGCCAGACCGTCAAGAACAGCACCGGAGAATGTATAACTCGGAACGATTGTGGCTGTTTTTTCTGTTTGCGCCCTTGTCCATTGCAAACCCAGGAACGGTAAATCAGGCTCTAAAACTAACGCACGACCGCTTGCCCACATGCTTTGATTTTCAGTTTCAAACACCAAACTGTTGGTCAGGGAAATGGGTGCGTCATAATCGCCACTGACAGTCACTGTATTGTTTTTGCGACGCTTGTGGTGTTTGCCGTCCCGCTATCGTCAATGGCAACGTATTGGAAGGAGACATCACGCGACTTTCCCGTATCGAGAAACTGAAAATTGTCCAATGGGCTGAAGGTAAAGGTGCCGTTCCCATTATTAACTACCTCTCCGTATTGATGACCGAACTCATCCACGGGCAAGCCAATTATCTCGAAGCTAAGCTGGTCGGTGGTGTCGATATCCGTTCCGGCAAAGGAGCCGCTCACGCTATCATCATCCTCCCCGACGGCGGCATCAACGTCTTGTGCGATAGGTTGATCATTGACCCCGTTAACGGTAATTTCTACAGTAGCCGTGTCAAACCCTTGATTATTCAGCTCAAAATCGAAATTTCCGCTGTTATTGACAATCAGCAGCCCACCCGTCGATAGAGTGAACTGTCTGCCGGCCAGGGTATTGTCACCATTGACGGCAACGATGGTCAGGATATCGCCATCCATATCGGTGTCATTTGCAATAAGGTTACTGTTCGGCGAACCCTGACTGGTAGCCGTGTCTTCATCGGCAACGATGACATCATCAATAGCGTCGGGTGCTGCAGGAGCAATAGCTGTGATTTTCTGGCCAACACTCGTTTTTCGCGACGAAAATTCAACCTGGACTATGAGATCAAGTGTTAGACCAACACCAGTCGTGCTCTCCAATACAAAAAATGTGCTATTAACCATATCCTTTCCAATACCTGCCGTACCTAAATCTACACTGACATCATAAGGTCTAAGGCCATGGCCTTTGACATTATTACCATTTTTAAAGTTTGAAGCATTGCCATATTCTTGCCCTGCCACATCAACACCGCTGATGTTCAGGTGGTTAACTAAATAATCTTCGTTGATGTTAAAAAATAGACCATGAAGATCGGCCTTTTTACCACCAACGACCTTCAATTCAAAGAGTCTTGTGCCATCAACCTGTTCCATGGCACTATTTTTTTCTAGATCGACTGGAAAATCGTCTTGGGTAAAACTATATTGTGGTCATATTTATTCGGCTGAAAAAATCAACTAAAGGAGGAAATACGATGTCTTCGAAAAAAAAGAACAACGGCTGGAGTCCCTACCTCGCCGGCGCGCTTCTCGGACTGTTGGCTATTGTCTCGGTCTATGCAAGCACAGCGCTTCTTGGCAAGACCAGCTACTTAGGGGCTTCGACCACCTTTGTCCGCGCCGCCGGTCTTGTTGAGAGGAGTGTTGCCGCCGACCAGGTCTTGGCGAACGAATATTTTGTAAAAACAAAGGTAAAGGTCGATTGGCAGTTCATGCTGGTCGTGGGCATTTTTCTAGGAGCATTGATTTCTTCAATGACTGATAAGAGTTTTAAAATAGAGCATATTCCCCCGATATGGCAGCAGCGCTTTGGCGCCTCCGTCGGGAAAAGGGCGGCCGGCGCGTTTTTTGGTGGAATTGTCGCCATGGTGGGAGCCCGTATGGCAGACGGCTGCCCCAGTGGTCACGGTCTCAGCGGGATGATGCAGCTCTCGGTCAGTTCTTTTGTGGCACTGGTAATGTTTTTTGCTGTCGGTGTGGTGGTTGCGACATTTGTCTATCGCAGGAGGTCATTATGAACATAGAGCAATGGCTGGGATTGATCACCGGTATACTGTTTGGCTTCCTGCTGCAAAAAGGCCGAGTGCTTCGTTTTGAGAAGCAAGTTGGCGCCATGCTGCTGCAGGATATGACCATTTTCAAATTCATGCTTTCGGCAATTCTCGTCGGCATGGTGGGCATTCTTTTCCTGGCGGACCAGGGGATCACAACCCTGAGCCATAAGCCGATGAATGTCGGCGCCATTCTGGTTGGCGGCGCTCTTTTTGGTGCCGGATGGGCGATCATGGGCTTTTGTCCTGGCACCTCCCTTGGAGCATTAGGCGAAGGACGCTGGCATGCCGCCTTTGCCATCGTTGGTATGATTGCCGGAGCGGCACTCTATGCCGAACTCTATCCCTTTTTCAAAACAACGGTATTGGCCTGGAAGGATTTCGGAAAAATAGGCCTGCCGGAGGTGCTGCTGGTGTCGCCATGGGTTATTGTTGCGGTGTTCTGGGCGGGTACTCTGGCAGCGTTCGTCTGGTTTGAGAAAAAGGGACTGTAAGGTCGCAGGGTCTGGGGTTGGCTCGGAAAATCGGCATAAGGGTACGCTTCATCGGACATAAATCGGGTTAATGTTGGCAAAGCTGATGCAGATAAAGTAAAATCATGTGCCTTGACAACAGTATCGGTGCAGCGAGTAATTTTCTTCACCCCGATAAATGAGGCCTACGGCAGCATGCCTCACAACCGCCCCCAAAGGAGAGAGACAATGCCAGGTAAAGATAGGAAAATTGGAGAAAGGATCAGGGGTCTGAGAAAAGCAAAAGGACTGTCGATAACCGATGTTGCCGAACAGTCCGGCATATCCGAATCGACCATTTCCGGTATTGAACGGCATATGGTCTCTCCGCCTCTTGGCAATATTGTCAGCCTGGCGAAAGTGTTCGGCATCTCGGTGGGCGACTTTTTCGGAGAGAGCGGCGACTCTGCCTACTGCATCGTCAGAAGCGGCAACAGAAAAACCGTCTCTCGCTTTAATTCAACCGACGGCACGTCCGGCGGATACAGCTATGAGTCTCTGGGCCAGCAGAAAAAAAACAGGCACATGGAGCCTTTTCTCGTGACGCTTAGGCCGATGGGGTCACAACCGGTTGAGCCAAATCAGCATATTGGTGAGGAAATTCTTTTTATTCTCGAAGGACAGGTCGAAATCCGCCTGTTGGATAAAACGGAAATCCTCAACCCCGGAGATTCCATTTACTACGATTCAACCATGCCCCATGTGGTCTTATGCCATGGCGATGCACCGGCAACGATGCTGGCGGTGATTTATGCCAAGGATGAGATGATCATATTGTAGACTGTGTTGAGGGTCTGCACCGCGCTTGAAAAAAGGGGGCCTTCTTCCGGTGAGGAAAAGGCCCCTGAGTTTTTTCGCCGGTGAAATGTTATTGGAGCGGCTCGATCCAGTTGAACTCGTCGTTCGCTCTACCGTATTGAATGTCCATAAGATGGTGGAACAGTTTGGCGGCAAGCTGCCCGACCTGGCCATTGTTAATGATGATTTCCTTGCCGTTATATTTAATGTTCCCAACCGGGGAGATGACGGCTGCGGTTCCCGAACCGAAAACCTCTTTCAGTTCCCCCGTGGCATGCGCTGCATAGATTTCATCAATGCTGATCTTTCTCTCAACAACTTTAAGGCCCCAGGACCCAGCCAGTTTTATCACCGAGTCCCGTGTCACGCCGGCGAGGATGCTTCGATTTAATGCCGGGGTAATCAGTTCGTCACCGATGACAAAAAAGATATTCATGGAGCCGACTTCTTCAACATATTTCAGCTCGACTCCGTCCAGCCACATGACCTGGGTATATCCGTCTTTGTGGGCAAGTTCCGTCGCATAGAGGCTCGCCGCATAATTTCCGGCGGTTTTTGCCTCGCCGACGCCGCCCCGTACCGCGCGGACATATTCTGTCGTTACCCAGATTTTCACCGGATTAAAGCCTTCGGGATAATAGGCGCCGACCGGAGACAGAATGATAAATAATCTGTAGGTATTCGAGGAACGAAGGCCAATATAAGGGTCGGTGGCGATGATGGTCGGTCGAATATACAGCGACGTTCCCGTCGCGGCCGGGACCCAGCTTTTTTCAACCTTTATAAGTTCTTTAAGCGCTTTCAGAAGAAAAGCCTCGTCAAGTTCCGGCATACAAAGCATATGTCCTGATTTGTTGAGACGTTTTAAATTATCCTTTGGCCGAAAAAGCTGCACGTCACCACTGTCGGTGCGGTAGGCCTTCAAGCCTTCAAAAATAGCCTGTCCGTAATGCAGAACCATGGTCGCTGGATCCATGGCAATCGGGCCATAAGGTTCAATACGGGCCTTATGCCACCCTGTTTCGGGGCTGTAATCCATATTGAACATATAATCTGTAAAGATTGTCCCAAAGCCGAGGGTCGAGTCCTCGGGGTGTTCTTTCAGGATTTCCGCTTTTTTAAATGTGATGTTCACGTTGACCTCTGCTAGGTAAAATTATATGGGAGTTTTGCTTGAAACCATCAGGATTTTGCACAATTAATCTATTATCGCGAGACGGAGTATACTATTTGTTGCCACATTTAATCAACGTCTTCCTCTGCGGCTCGGCAATCAGGCAATCCAGCGCCTTCTGATATTGTGCAGGCTGGCCAGGAACAAGGCTATACAGAAGGCGCCGAGAATGATCAGATCGATGGCAAACGGCATGCGGTGTTGACCGTGGATGCTACCGTGCAGCACATCGACTCCATAGGTCAGGGGCAGTACATAGGAGAGAGGTTTGAGTAATATTGGCAGTTTTTCGATGGGAAAGAACAGGCCGCAGAGAAAGATCATCGGAAAACGGAAAAAGTTGGAGAAAGTCTGGGCTTCAAAGACCTCACTGACCGCCACGGCAATGAACAGGCCAAGAAATGCCGATGCCACGGCAATCAGGACAACGGCGGAAAAAAATGCGCCCCATGCCAGCTGCGAAAGATCGACGAGAAAAGAGGCCATGACGACCGGGACAAAGGCGTTTGCTATACCAAAAAGGATGGCGCCGCTGGTTTTCGCCAGCATGAGGATCTCAAAGGGCAGGGGGGCAAGCAGCAGCCGTTCGAAGGACCGGTTTTTCTTTTCAAAGGTCACCGTCACCGCCAGCATCGAGGTGGTGCCGAAGAGAATGGACACGGCGACGACACCCGGCAGCACGGTGATAATTTTTTCCAGATCGCTGCCGGACTTGATAAAAAACATACTTGTCCAGGCCAGCGGGAAAATGATGCCCCAGCTGATATTCGGCGGCTTGAGATAATAGGTGCGCATATCCTTTTGCAAAATACTCCAGAAGGCGATCCACAGTTTCATTGGTTTCCTCCCTTTTTTTCTTTTTCCTTGCGCATGGCATCCATCTCAACGCCGGTGATGGTGACGAAGACATCTTCCAGGCTCGGTTTAATTTTTTTCGCCTCGGACACTTCACAGCCCTGATCCTCGAGAAAGCGTACCAGCGGACCAACACGGATCGGCCCGTCGGCCTCGACGCGAAGGAGGTTTTGCTGCGTGCTGATGAATTTCTGGGCGGGGAAGGTGTCGGCGATTTTTCCGATGATGTCATTGCACTTACCGGCAAACGCAATATGCATGACATGCTTGTCGCGGATCGGCTCGACCAGGTTGGCGACAGTGTCGATTCGGGCAATGCGGCCGGACAGGATAAAGGCAATGCGATCGCAGAGCCGCTCCGCCTCTTCGATATAGTGCGTGGTGAGGAAAATGGTCGTACCGCCCCGGTGCAGTTCATCGATAAGCTGGCGCAGTTGCCGGGCGCTGCTCACGTCGATACCTGTTGTCGGTTCGTCCAGAAAGAGGATCTTCGGCTTGTGTATGATGCCGGCGGCAATGGTCAGCTTGCGTTTCATGCCCTTTGAATAGCCGGCAAACTTTCGCCCGGCCGCCTTGGTTAAATCAAAGAGCTCCAGCAGTTCCCGCGCCCGGGCCTGTCGCTCAGTCTTACCCATGCCATACAGGGCGGCACAGAAACAGAGGTTGTCAAAACCGCTCAGTTCCGGATACAGATTGCTTTCGTCCGGTACCACGCCGATCAGATGCTGGGCGGCCCGCGGGTTTTTCACGCAGTCGATGCCGTCGATCTGGATGGTCCCGGCATCCGGTCGAGCTAGCCCGGTGAGGATGTTGATGGTCGTCGTCTTGCCGGCGCCGTTGGGGCCGAGAAAGCCGAAAAGTTCGCCGGGATAAACGTCGAAGCCGACCTCCGCAACCGCCTGCACCTCCCCAAACCGTTTGGCAAGCCCTCGCACTTCGATGGCCACATTGTTCGCATTCTGCACTCCCATCTCCTCTATCCCGATTGGGTAACTGATTGGGTAAAAAAATTTTCACTCACCTCTGTGACTCCCTGAGCCGTTTCGGCCTCTCAGGGGCTGACAAAGAACTGGTGGACCATTTTGATGGTTAAGAGGAACAGAATACAACTAAACATGATACGAATGCTTCTTCCTTTGAGGCGAGTACTCATAATCCGAGCGCCGGCCTGGCCGCCGATAAATGAGGCTACCGCGGCCGGCAGGATGAAGGCCCAGTTGATCTGTTCCATGGAGACGTAGCCGAGAAAGCCGGTCAGGGATGAAAAACAGACGATGAAGGTTGACGACGCAGCGGCAATTTTTGTTGGTGTTTTCAAGACATAGATTAACAGAGGCACAATAAGAACACCGCCGCCGATACCGAGCAAGCCGCCGAGAAGTCCGATGCAGGCGCCGATAGCGATACCCCCGGCAATTTTTTGTGATGCTCTGATGTCGGCATTGTCGACCTGAACCGGTGGCGGCAGTAACATGCGCAAACCGGCCAGGGCCAGGACACCGGCCATGATAAGCAGAAAGGGTTTGATATCCAGTCGCACATTCAAATAGGAGCCCATGGGTGCGGCAAGGCTCGATGCGATAATCAGCGGAATAGCCATGGAAAAATCGACCATCTTTTTGCGTGAATAGGCATAAGATGCGGAAGCGGCGCCGATCAGGTTGAGAAAGAGCGAGGCTGATGCCGCCTCGGTCTTGGCCATGCCGAGAATAACAAAGAGAGGGGAAAATATCAGGCCTCCGCCCAGGCCGACCATCGTCAGCAACAGCGAGATCAGGAAAATGGCCCCGGCCAGTAAAAAGGTGAGATGCATAGGAATAAGCTGTTATATAGGTTTATTATAGAGGGAACACAGCACTGTTAAGCTGTTTTACCAAAAACGCGCGGTAAAGCCCGGTCCTTCAGGTCGGGGCTACAGGGGGTAAGCTGTTACTCCGGTGTCTGTTGCTGTTCGACATGGTGCCGGATAATGGAGATCGGCGCAGTGCCGCAGGAAGGTGCAAAGTAGCTCGGACTCCCCAGAACATCTTTGTCATACCTTTCGGCTATCCCGGGATAACGCTTCCCGGAGTGTTTCGATAGCTTTTCCGTCCAACACTTTTTTCCGCTATCTGGTCACAAACACCAGATGGACGTGCATATTGAAAACGCAATGTCTACCTGTTCGAATCTCGGTGTTTTTCTCCATAGACCAAAGTATAATTTACCTTGTGAAGATACGCAAGGCAAATAAATAGAGACTGAAGGTCAAACAAGATCAGCAGCAATTGTTCCGGCAACCGGCGGGAAGAAGGAAGAGGGGACGATCTGGTTCGCCGGGGCGCAATCGCAAGCCCTGCAACAAACCATGAGCTTTCTCGACAAGGGTCTCAAGGAGGCGTTCGATAAAAAGAATCCGCAGCGGTTTCCCCGGTTCAAGAAAAAAGGCCAGGGCATCGATTCCTTTCGATACCCGCAGGGTTTCCAGCTGGCCTGGAATGCGGTTTCGAGGAACACGCCGATCCGGTTGGCGCCATCAATATCAAAAGGGCAGGCCATGGCCCCTTCGCCTGTGGAGTGAGTGGTGCCGTCCGGCCGCCAGCAGCAGGAATCCACCAAAGCAACTGCCCAGAAGCCTATGCTCATGCATAGGTGCTGGTGGATTCCTCGGTCTTCAGGCCGGGGAGAATGTCAACCAGGTAGCCCAAGGCTATGGCATAAGAGTTGGAAGAATAATCCACTCGGGTAAGAAGCGGGCGGCGCAGACGGCGTCAATCTGTCATGACGCCCGGTCCTTAAAGGTGCCTCTGGAAGTGGTCCCTGGTTTCCAGGTTAAATCTTGATCTTCATTTTTCTCATAAAAAGATCCGTGACGATGCCGATGGCAAAGGCCCAGCCCATGTTCGGGACAACCAGGGCGATACCGGCGATGAGCAGGGCAATAAAATATTCCTCATTGGTCTTCAGGTTTCTCAACAGCGGACAGAGTTCCAGCCCGGCAAAGACCAGAAGAACCCCGAGAACCGACTTGGGAATCGCGGCCAGCAGGGAGAAGCCTAGTTCGCCGAAGAGCAGAGCCATGACCACAAAAAAGATACCGATCATGATTGGTGCACCGCCGGTTCTGGCCCCGAATCGGTAATGTGCCGCCAGGCCGCCTGTGCCATGGCACATCGGTACAGCGCCGAGCAAGCCGGCGGGCAGATTCATTATCCCCATGGAAAAGGCGAATTTGCCGGCCTTGGCCTTGGCAAGCTGCGGATTGCCGGTAAAGAGGCTGCTGCAGGTGTCGGCGGTTCCTACGCAGGCGTTGCCGATGGTCAGGGGAATCTGCGGCAGGATTAACATGATCAGGGCGGTCCAGTAATCGGCCATGGTCGGTTTGATAAGCTGCATCTCCGTTGGTCCGAAAGAAAGCGTCTGTCCGGCAAAACCACCCAGCGCAATACCGGAAACGATGCCAACAGCGAGAGCGGCCAGCGCCGCCGGATATCGCTTGTTGTCAAGCAGGAGCAGCACCAGGCAGAAGACGGCAATGCCGATGAGCAGATTAACCGGATAGCCGGCGAATTTTCCCGGCAGCCCGGACATGAAAATATCCCTATCGATAATCAGTTCGATACCCTTTTTGAGGAAAATCAGTCCCAGGGTAAACTGAATGCCCCGGACAACGGCCGGAGAAAAAAGTCTGGCGATGCGGTCAATCATGCCGGACAGGGCAAGCACCAGCAGGAAGGCTCCGAAAATGACGCCCGAAGCCCCGATGACCGATTCGGTGATGACAGCTGGATAGGCAATAGCGATAGCGCCGACCGCCTTTAACGGCTGCACGGGGATCGGTAAACGATAATAGTATCCGGACACCAGGTAAAAGAGGCCAAAGGCTAAGAAGACCGAAGAGGGGCTCAATTTGTTGATAAAAATCATGGCGACAACTATCGGCAGCAAGGTGCCCAGATCGCCAAAGGCACCACCCATCTCCACCCGGTCAAACCGCAGGAGGCGCGAGCCGGCAGGGGAGCGCGTCTTGTCGTTGTGCCCTGCATCCATAAGAGTCACCTTGTTTTTTTCTCTTTTTACGATAAGCGAAGGGAGAAAAGATTGACGATAAGACGTTGAAAAAAGAGTGATATCGAGTGGATTATACGCAATATTACGGTTTTTCCAAATCAACATTAAACGTAATATCGAGCTCTTTACCTTCTTCATCGACAAAAGATTGACCGAAAAGGTTGTGCTCGTCGATTTGTTTAATGAAATCGTTTGTTTCTTGATATGCAAAAACAAGGTCGGTAATGATTTGCAAACTATCCCTGTCTATCTTGTCGGTTTTAAATCCTAAAACCCCGTCCTCCTGCCTGACGAGATAAGCGGCAAGCTTGATTTTTTTTCTATCCTTGAATGTTATGATGATGTCGTAGGTGTCTTCGGTGAGGGGCTCATCAGGGCTGGTTATGGCGACCCCTCCATGGCTGATGTCAATTGTCTGCGCCTTGATGGAGGTGTCTTTGCAGGAGAGCAGGAGAGCTTCCCCCTGGATTGGGACGCGTACATGGATTCTTTTGTAGCTCATATGTTCACTAATAGTTATTTTTATTACATATAAAGAACTGATTTATGTGAAAACGCTATCACAAAATTACAAGAAAAGAAATATTTATCCTGAGGATGAGCTTTCTGACCTTCGGGATCTTTCCTCCCTTCATTTTCAGATATCACTCACCAACTGTTTGAATTTCCATTTATATCCTGCTAGAGTGCGTCGTCGCATTGATTTTTTGCGCCGATGAAAGCCCGCATGACTTGTACGATTATTAATTCGTCTCAAAGGATAAAGGTGAAACTATGGCAGATATTCCAGTATACATGGTTGTCAATCTGATCGTGACCGATGCAGATACCTATCGAAAATACGAGAAAGAATTTTTTCCAATCCTCAAAAAACACCAGGGCGAGTTTGTCACCTACGACGATCGGCCGATCCACCTTGAAGGTCATTCTCCCCGTGAAGGACGTATTATCATTTTCAAATTCCCTTCAGAGCAGGCGGCGAAAGACTGGTATGCGGATGCCGATTATCAGGCGATATCCGCATTTAGAAGGGCGGGAACCTCCATGGTATCTCTGACGCTGGTGCATGGTCTGCCATCGAGGAAATAAAAACCGGTGATGCCGTGCAATCCGACCGGAAAAAGACGGCGGGTGTTGACCGGGTGGGGATTGACCAGCTGCAGGGAGGGAAGTAACCGACAAACCTCTCAGGAAAAAAGATCCCGCCGGATATGGCTGCGCGCGGGAAACCTCGTGCGTATTCCCCGCATGGTGTCAAGGTCGAGCTCGGCGGTTATGGTTGACACCCCGTCCGGTGCCTGGCTGACAACCAGCCCCCAGGGGTTGATGACCATGCTTCTGCCGAAGGTCAGATTATCCGGGGGAGACGGTCCCCATTGTCCGGCGGCGGCGACCCAGCACAGATTCTCCACGGCCCGGGCCCGCAGCAGCAGTTCCCAGTGGTCCCGGCCGGTCTGCAGGGTAAAGGCCGCCGGCAGCAGGAGCACATCGGCGCCCATATCCGCCAGGCGTCGGAAGAGTTCGGGGAATCTCAGGTCATAACAGGTGGCCATGCCGAAGGTAAACCTCCCGATGGAGAAAGTAACCAACTCGCTGCCCGGGGAAATGGTATCCGATTCGCGGTAGCTCTTGCCGCCGGGGATTTCTACATCAAAGAGATGGATTTTTCGGTACCTGGCGATTTGCTCCCCCGTGTCATCGAAGACGAGGCCGGTATTGAAAAACCGGCTGCCGTCCTGCTCCATAAAGCTGCCGATATGCACATGGACCTTCAGCCTGGCGGCCAGATGGCGTATCCGGTCGAGGCTTGGCGATTGGCCGAGGGGTTCCGCGTTGTCCCGCCGGACCGCTTCCGGGCCCATAAAATTGAAATTTTCCGGCAGCATAATCAATGTTGCCCCCTTTTTCGCCAGGTGCTCGATGGAGCTTTCGGCGGCGGCAAGGTTGTCCTGTTTGTTGTCGCGGGAGTTCATTTGCGACAAACCGATTGTCATAGCCGGCATAGCATTCACCTGTGATTTATCAGACGTCGAGAGCGGCTTTGGCCGTTACTCTCGTCGCGCCAAAGACATGGATTTGAGAAAGACCACCGTTCCCGGGAGAGCTTGTTGTTAAAGAGCAGCAAACAATATGGTCGAATAAGAATAGTGCCAGGTCGCCGGCGTCGATAATTTTTTCAACCGCCGGTTGGTTGTGGGCGTGGATATGATAAGGCGTCCTTCAGCTCGGTGAGACAAAATCGTCAACTCTTTTTACGCATCAATTTCGGCAGGATTGAGAATTTCTCCCAGGGTTTGCGCCAGTTCTCTTTTGTCGACAGGTTTCATGAAAAAGGCCTTAATGCCGAGCTCCTTTGCCCGCTGGGGGGTCATGATGTAGCTGTAGCCGCTGCAGAGGATAATCGGTATATCGGCGCGGATTTGCATCGCCGCAAGGGCCAGATCCTCGCCGTTTATTCCCGGCATGGTCATGTCGGTAAGTATTAAATCAAAAGAATTTGGTTGCCGGCGAAAACATTCCAGAGCGTCGAGGCTGCTGGCATACCCTGTTACCTGATACCCCAAACGTTCGAGAATACGCTTGTTCATCGCCACAATGGTCTCCTCGTCGTCGATAAAGAGAATTCGTCCTTTGCCCGGGTCCAGCGGTTTCGATTGTTGCAGCAGCGGGGAATCGCTCCCATGCTGGATAACCGGTATATAAATATGCACAGTGGTACCCTGGCCCTGCCGGCTCTCCAAATCAATTGCCCCGCCATAACTCTCAACTATGCCGAGGACGACGGAAAGACCCATGCCGGTGCCTGTCCCCAACCCCTTGGTGGTAAAATAGGGATCAAAGACCTTGTCAATGATCGCGGGTGGTATGCCGAGGCCGGTGTCGGACACCTGTATCTCGACATAGTCACCTTTCTCCAGGTGTACATCCTTGATGCCGATTGTCAGAACACCACCTTTTTCCTGCATGGCATGGGCCGCGTTGCTGCACAGATTCATCAATATCTGGTGGACCTGGGTGGCATTACCCAAAATTTTTGCATTGCTCTCGGCAGCAAAAATAATGTCGATTGAGGAGGGGAGGGAAGGCCGGATGAGCTTCAATACTTCCTGGGCCATTTCATCTATGCGGACGGGATGCAGTTCTTCGTTTGATTTACGGGAGTAGGCAAGAATTTGTGCCACCAGATTTTTGGCCCTGATTCCCGCCTGCAAAACTTTTTTCAAATCTTCTTCCATGCGCGTGCCTTTTTCTATTCCTTCGAGTGAGAGTTCGGTGTAGCCCAGTACCGCCGTTAAAATATTGTTGAAATCGTGGGCGATGCCTCCGGCCAGGGTGCCGAGGGATTCTATTTTTTGTTTTTGCTGCAGATCAGCGATCAGCTGGTCATTTTTTTTCTGGGCGATTTTTTGTTCGGTGGTGTCTCGGCAGATCCCACCGACGGCCCATAACGTCTTTCCCTTAAAAATCGGATAGAGGCGGTCATGGTGAAAGATGCGCTGCGCGTCGGTTTTTAAATCGTGTTCAAAGGTAATAGGTCTCTTGCTGGTGACAACCTGGCCGAATTTAAGGTGGTACAGCTCCGCCACGTCCTCTGGATAGACCTCGCTGAAATGTCGGCCGACCAGCTCCCTGCCGCTTTGATAGCCGAGATGGCCGACATTATCGTTGCTCGCTAGATATATTCCATCGGTGCCCAGGAGGAAAATATGATCGACGGAATAGTCCACCAGGGTGCGATAGATACTCTCACTTTTTTCGAGGGCATCCTGGGCCTTCTGCAGTTCGGTAAGATCCGTTAAGGTGAGGAGATGATGATCGTTGGCCTCCGTTTTGCCTTCGGAACGGACGGCGTCGAGGCGCGCATTGATAATCGAACCGTCGGCGCGGATTAATTCGACGAGGATTTCATGGCGTTCATTGCTTCGGGCGATGGTGCGCAGGAAGGAGACCATGCGGCTGTGATCCTTGCTGCTGACGATATGCAGCAGGGAGCGATTGACCATTTCCTGCCGGTATTTTCCCAGCTGTTCCAGCGCGGTCGAATTGATTTCGGTGACGGCAAAGTGTGCGTCGATGATGATGTAGCCGACCGGGGCGCAGTCAAACAGTTCGTAATATCTGTTGCGACTTGTTTCCAGCTGGTTCTGCAGGCTGCGTAATTCTTCGTTCTGTACCTCCAGTTCCGCCTGATAGACCTGCAGTTCATGGAGCAGAGTTTTCACCTCATCGTGTGCCACGGCTATTTTGTCGTCTGTTTTGTTCCCGACAATCTGTTCGGCCAAGGTGCGCAACGAATCAAATTTGAGATTATCCCCGCGTGTACTCATGGCAGCGCCTTGTGATTTTCAAAGTCAACCGGACGGGCAGTCTGGATAATTGCTCGTATTGATCCGCATGCGTCATGGACCGGAATGGACTGGACATACCATTTTTTACCCTGGCCTTTCTCTAGGGTATGTGCGCATGGAATGCCTTTTTCCAGTGCCTGCCCGGCCGGAGATATCGCCGTACTCTTGGCATCGTTTTGCCAGATCTGCCCGGCGCGCCGGCCAATCAGTTCTTTTGCCGTCATTTCCAGGGTCAAGAAGGCCTTCTGGTTCGCCCAGATAACTTCCAGCTGGGGATTATAATACAAGACGGCCTCGGGCAGAGAATCGAGGATAATGTCTTTTTCCTTGTGCATCTGCAGCAATTCCAGCTCAATTTTGGCGATGGCGGAAAGATCGACGAAGTTTATGACAACGCCGCTGATGTTCTGCTGTTCATCAAGATAAGGAAAAATTTTGATGAGGACCGGGTTGCCCTCTTTATGTTTTACTTCGGTGGCGACCATTTCACTGCTGGCCATGACAAAACGAACATCATCGGCGAACGTTTTGTAGAGCAGCTGGTGGGTGAGATCAAAGAAGGAGCGGCCGATATCTTTTTCTATGATATTGACGTACTGTGCGGCAGCGGGGGTATAGCGGCGGATGATGTACTCTTTGTCAAGAAAGGTTGAACCGATATCGGTACAGCGGAGTAAATTATCTATGTCATTGTTTACCGAAGTCAATTCCTGGATCTTGTTCTGATATTCGTTGTTCACTGTGAACAGTTCCTCGTTGACCGACTGCAGTTCTTCATTGGTGCTCTGCAGTTCCTCGTTGGAGGAGAGGAGTTCTTCGTTGGTCGCCTGCAGTTCCTCGTTGGAGGTCTCCATCTCCTCGATGGTCGCCTGGAGATTTTCGTGGCTGAACTGCAGGTCATTTTCCAGGTCGTTTACCCTGCGACCCGCCTGCTCCTGCAGGTCGAGAACCGCCGAGACCTCCTGGTCATTGAGGACTCTATCAACACTTTCGAGGAAAATAAAATAGTAGCTGCGCTGGTTGTCGTCGACCAGCATCTTTTGTACACTGACATTGAGGGTCCGGGTGTCTGCGCCTTTATTGAGAACAACGCCCTTATAAACGATTGTTTTGTTCTCCTTCCGGGCGCGATGCAAGGTTGTACTCAACACCAGTGACAGCGGTTTCGGGACGAGGGACAAAATATCCAGACTGGCTTCACCGGTGGTAAAGGAAATGAAGTCGTTCACCTCGCCAAAGACATAGGTCAATTGAAACAGGTCGTTGACCACGATGCACGATTTCCCCTGTGATTCAATCAGGGCCCGGCAGATGACCTCGAGGACCTCGCCTTTATCTTTTTTTCGTTGGAGGTGCTGTGATTTTGGCATGGCCAGGGACGTGCCCTGCTGCACACCGGCTAGACTGAGCTGCGCCGACAGGCCTTTTTTGCCTTCACTGCGAAGCTGGTACAGCTTCCCCTTGCTGCTCAATGTCCGAAACTGATCGTTAAAATCCCCAATGCTTTCACTGCTGCCGAGCATGAGGTAACCAGTCGGGTTTAATGAAAAACAGAAGAAGGAAAAAATCTTTTGCTGCAGCACCGGTTGCAGATAGATGAGCAGATTTCGGCAACTGATGAGATCGATGCGGGTAAAAGGTGGATCGTTGATGAGATTGTGCGGGGCAAAAACAACCATCTCGCGGATCTGCCGCGAGATACGGTACTTACCGGCGGCCTTGCGAAAATAGCGTTGCAGACGTTCCCGTGACAGGTCGGCGGCGATACTTTCCGGAAATACCCCGGCGCTGGCGAATTCGAGCGAGTCCCGGTCAATGTCGGTGGCAAAGATCTTTACATCGACCGGTCGTCCACAGGAATCGATCGCCTCTTTAAAAAGAATGGCGAGGGAATAGGCCTCCTCTCCGGTCGAGCAGCCGCTGCACCAGACCCGGATAGGGTTTCTGCGATCCCGGTCCCGGAATAATTCCGGGATGATATCCTTCTCAAGTTTATCGAACGTTTCCGGGTCCCGGAAGAAATTGGTCACCCCGATGAGCATCTCATTGTATAACTGCGAGACCTCTCGCGGTGTGCGCATGATGTGCTGCAGGTAGTCGGCGAGGGTCTCGATGCGGTTGACGTGCAGGCGTCTCTGGATGCGTCGCCCCGCAGTGCTCGGTTTATAGTTGGAAAAATCAATATTCGTCTGGTTTTTGACGAGCTGAAAAATCTTCCCAAGCGTGTCGTCGTCCGACAGGCTGGTGAACGGGAGAATTGTTGCCGCCGGTTTGCGGCGATGCTGCACATAGTCCATGAGATCGCCGGGCATCTCCTCGGCGGGCAGAATGAAATCGGCAACCCCGGTGGCCACGGCGCTGCGCGGCATGCCGTTGAATTTTGCCGAATGTTCTTCCTGGACCATGATCATCCCGCCCGCTTCCTTGATGGCCCGGACACCGCGCGTGCCGTCACTTCCGGTGCCGGAGAGGATAATGCCTATAGCTCGATCGCCCTTGTCTCTGGCCAGAGAAGCAAAAAAAATGTCGATCGGCAGATTGACCGGGATGGCCGGATCTTTTTCTTTCAGCTGCAGGCAACCATACAGGATGGTCATGCTTTTTTTGGGGGGAATGAGATAAATACGGTCCGGCAGTACCGCCATATCACTTTCCGCGCGGAGTACGCGCATGGATGTATGTTTTGACAGCAGCTCGACCATGAGGCTTTTGTAATCCGGCGAGAGATGCTGAATGACGACAAAGCCGATGCCGCTGTTTGCCGGCATGTTCTGGAACAGCTGCTCCAGGGCCTCAAGCCCTCCGGCGGATGCACCGATGCCGACGATATAAAACGGCTCGGCGGCAGGGAGGGCTTGCTCGACATGGGTTTTCGGCACTTCTGCCGCTGGTGATACGGTCGTTGGAGTAGGCATAGTGACAACGTCGGGGCGCGGAAAAATACGGTAAGAAAATCTTTCGCAAACCGAAAGAACCAGAAGATTAATGGTAAAGGATTATGCAGAGAAAAAATATAGGACAAAAACGGAAAAGTCTGTCCGGGTTTGTCCTACGGGACGGGAGGTGAACTGTTGGGGGAGGGGGGTTTAGCGGTCAGACCAGGCGGTTCTGGATGGCATAGTAGGTGAGCTGGGCGCTGTTGTCCATGTCCATCTTGGCCAGTATCCGGCTTCGATAGGTACTGATGGTTTTCACCGAGAGAAAAAGCTGTTCGGCGATCTCCGAGACGGTTATACCCTTGGCGATAAGGCAGAGCACCTGGAATTCTCGCTCCGACAGCAACTCATGTCGCGGAGCGTCGCTCTTTTGCAGCAGGGCTTGGGCAAGTTTATCGGCAAGGGCCGGGCCGATGTATTTTTGCCCGGAGATTATCTGCTGGACTGCATTGACCAGGTTGTTCAGATCCGAGGATTTATTGAGATAGCCATTGACGCCGGCCTTCAACAGCTGCAGGCCGAATTGTTCTTCCGGCAGCATCGACAGGACGAGGATCGGCAGATCCGGTTGGAGATGTTTTATTTCTCTGACCAGCTCAAAAATATCCATGCCGGGCATGGTAATATCCAGGAGAATAAGGTCATAGTGCGCACTGCGAAGCTTTTTGAGCAGCTGTCGGCCGTCTTCCGCCTCGTCAATTATCCGCATATCGGCGGTTTTTGACAGGATATGCTTGATTCCTTTACGAATCAGGGCATGGTCGTCTGCTGTGATAATATTAATCATTGAGGCAATACGCTTTTTGGGGCAGGGGGCTCCTGGGAATTATCTATCGCTTTTTTGCGGAGCAGAGTACTTACCTGATTTTTGTTTGTCAATCTGTCTTTATTTACGTTTCCGGCGGGAGTTGCCGGGTCTGTTCGCGGCAGTGCCACAAAAAAGGTGGCCCCCTGGCCCGGTTCGCTTTCCACCCATACCCGTCCGCCATGGGCGGTGACTATTTTTTTAACAATCGCCAGGCCGAGGCCCGAACTTTTCTCACTCAGCCGCGGCGCAGCATGCAGCCTGACAAATGGTTCAAACAGGCGTTGCTGGTTTTCTCGGGAAATTCCAGGGCCTTGATCCTGCACGCTGAGTACTATTTCCGTATCGGAAAAGAACAGCTCGACCACAATCCGATCGCCCGAATGGGAGAATTTTAAGGCATTACCGAGGAGGTTGTTGACAACCTGGGCCATTTTCGAGGTGTCGATAAATAGAAGTGACCCGTCATTTGGAGGCGTAACGACAATCTCAACGCCCTTTTGCGACGCCAGCATGCTGCTCGGCAGTACTGCTTGCGCCAGCCAGGGGGTGATGTCGGTTGGCGACTTGTGCAGGGTCAGCTGGCCGGCTTCAAAGACAGAAAAATCAAGGAAATCATTGAGGATATCCTCCATCAACAGGGCGGATTTTCTGATATAGCCGAGAAACTCACGATGCGAGCTGCTGAGTTGCTCGGTGGTTTCAGTGTCGAGAAATTCGCTGAACATTTTAATGACACTGAGGGGCTGGCGGATGTCATGGGCGGCTATGCCGAAAAACTGGTTCTTCTGGGCGTCGAGTCTTTCCAGCGCGGCTGTTTTTTTCTGCAACTGACGCGTTAAATTGTTCAGTTCATTGTTCAGTCCGACCAGGGTACTGCGCATATTTTCCGTTTCTCCGGCATCCTGTTGGCCGATGGCGAGGATTTTGTCGTCGAGAAGACGATGGAAATGAAAGTAGTAGGTCTGGGGCAGCCCGTGGTGTGTTTTGATATTGAACAGGAAAGGCCGCTCGCTTGCCGGAAGATATTTATCGATGTCAAAGGTGTCGTGAAAATCGATGATCTGCGCGGCAAAGGATCTGCCGACCACTGAGCCGCCGGCCAGTCTGTCCATGTGCGCATTGGTCTGCTCAATTTTTCCGGATGCATTGATGACTAGAGCAATGACAGCCGCCTCACACATCACGTAATCGATGAGCAGCCGGTCGATCTGTCGGTTTGTCTGCAGGGTTTTCATTTAGATTTCAGAACCTTATTCTTGGCAGGCTGTCAGAAAAAAATAACAAAGCAGAGAGTGATTTTTACATTCATAGCGTGAAGATACTCCCAGCTGCTCCCGGCTTCCTTGCTGTTTACCAAGATTAGTTGACAAGCGTCTGTTCCAAAACATGCAGGGACGGGATATATTCCGTCCCGGTAATTTGCCGCAGTTTTTCCAGTCCTCCCCAGCGAAAAGCCTGGCCACCGCAAAAAATATGCAGCTCGTGAAAATGCGAGCGTATGGTGGCAATGGTTTGCAAGAGGACCTCCATATTACTGTACAGGCTCAGCGACAGGCCGAGAACGTCGGGGCCGACCAGGTCGATATGCCGAACTAAATCGTCAACCGGGGTGTTGGCGCCAATAAAATCGGTATCCCAGCCGTTCAGCTCGAAGATGTCTGCAACCATTTTGCCGCCGATCTGGTGCCACTCATTGGCGACACAGGAGATAACGGCCTTTTTGCCGCAATGCTCGGCAGCGAAGATACGCGGATAGAGTCGGCTGAGCAATCCCTCGGTAATTGCCGTGGCAACATGCTCCGTGGCGACGGAGATGGTATTGTTTTCCCAGAGTTCGCCGACCCGATAGAGGCTGTCTTGAAAAAGGCCGGTGTACAGATCTTTTATATCGATATCTGCTTCAAGAAGGCGATCGACAAGCTGCCCGCACTGCGATCGGTTTCCTTTGAGCAGGGCTTCCAGGTACAGAGCAAACACTTTTTCATCCACCATCCCCGCCTTCCTCTTGTCCATGGTTTCGTGTCCCGGGGTCACCTGGGACAACCGTCTTGACTACTCTTTCGGGCTTTTATGGTCGGCAATATTTTCAGCGTCGCTGAGCGTTTTCTTGACAGCGGTGAGAAAGAGATCGGAAAAGCGGTTTTTCTCCGTCATCCAGGTGACCAGACGTGCAACCGTACCCTTTATTCCATTGTACTCATCGGCGACTGCCGATACCAGCAATAATGCTGTTTTTTTATGCTCCTCAGCCAATGTCGTACCAATCTGCCGGTCGAACTTTTCGCATAGCTCCCGGCAGCGTTCCTGCGGAATCCATTTCTGACGCGCCGCCCTGAGACCTGCCGCGGCAGTGCCTAGCTTTTCATAGCTGGACCGGGCGGCAGGAAGCACACCGGTCAGTTCTTCACAGAGGGCATCGAGGGCATGCTCGAGCATGACAGAGGGCATGCCCCTGGCGGCCAGAAGTCGGCTCAGCCATGCGGTTTGCCTGTTGACACTTTCCTGGTCTAATTGGCTCAAGGTTGCCAGCCAGCACGTGTCACTGTCGGAAAAACGCCTTCCCCGTTCGCCGAAGCGATGGGCATAGTACGGGAATTCGTGCCAGACCCGGGTGCTTGCCCGAAGAGCAGCAGCCGTTTCCCGTTCATCCCCGGGCATTGGATGATTGCCCGCTTCGGGATTTATTTGCCTAATACGGCCGGACGCGTTCGGCGCCCCGTTCTGTTGACGAAGGGGATAGAGGGCTTGATAAATTTTTTCCAGTTCGGCAAAAGCCTCAAGCGCGGCGGTGATGATAGGGGCATGGGAGTCCTCGTCGGTGAGCGTATCGTTCATTGCCCTGGAGAAATCGCGCCACCGCTCGTGCACCTGTTGCCGATAGCTGGAATAGTATCTGCATCCGTGCAGCTGGGGCAGGTGAAAGGTTGTGGAGATGTCCGGCTGATGCATGCTGTTGCCGAGCGTGGAGCCCTCCAGAACATAGAGATAGCCGAGCAGTGCCGGTGGGTGTTCAAGCCGGAGCCGGCGGATCCTGTCGCTCATGTCGCCGGCTAGATCGAGGATATGGCTATGCATCGCCCTGTGTCGAGGCCTGAAAAATGCCAGATCCTCGAGCAGGAGCGGCAGTTTTTTCATGCTGTCGCGCCAGATCCTCCGCACCGGGCCATGTTCTGCAACAATGATCTCACTTTCAAAAACACCATGGATAATCGCCAGCGCCTGCAACTGGTGCACATAGCAGGTCAAAGGCAAGGTATGCTCGATGAGAGTAGAAAAATACGGCAGGGATTCAAGCCTCTTATGGCAGCCGATCGTTGCTTCCTGCAGTTTTTCCATCAGCTGTTTTGCCGGACTTCGGCGGATATCATCTTTCGCGGAAACCATGGCGGTTGCTCCTCAATCCTGGTTGCAGGTGGGTGGTGAAAGAACAGGGGCGGTCGCCCCCCCCCTTGCTTGTGCAAAAAAGACGTCTCATTTTAGACCATCGGAGCTATTGCGGCAACTGTTTCCCCTTGCCGGGGGAACATTGCGTCATGTCCGGCGCTATGCTGTCAGGTTGAAGACAAAACAGATTCGGTGCCGGTGAACGTTTACATGTTGTACAGATCGGCTATAGTATGCAGATAAGGCCGGACGGCCTGCTGAAAAAAGACAGTGTTCGACAAAATGGACGGCGCCGGATGGGTAAAGATAAAGGAAGATCTATGCGTATATCGAGTGTGTTTCTTATGGTTTTATTCTCTCTGTGCGCCATTGCCGCGGCCGAAGAAACAGTACAGCTCCGGCCGTATCAACGTTCTCTTCAGCTGACCGGTTTCACCAGAGCGAAAGCGGAAGTCGCCATAGCCGGGGAGGTGAGCGGCCGATGCAGCAACATCCACGTCGATCTCGGCGATACCGTGCCCCCATCCGGGGTGGTGGCGGAGCTGGACAGCACCCTGGTCCGGCTGGATCTGGTAAAAAACAACATAGCCCGGGAGCAGGCCGGTCGACAGCTGCTGCTCGAGAAGAAGACGCTTGCCCGTTATACAACCCTGATGGAAAATAAATCCGCTGCCCAGGCCACCTTTGACGAGGCATCGCTTCGCGCCGATATCCTCGAACTCACCTTGCAGGATCTGGTCAATGAAGGGGCGCGGCAGAAGGAGATGCTCGACCGGCATACCCTGCGCGGGCCTCCCGGCTGGCAGGTGGTCGAACGGTTTGTTGAAGAGGGTGCTTTTGTGCACCAGGGGGAGGCGGTGATGCGGCTGGGCGATTTTCGGCAATTGCTCGTCAGTTTTATGCTCAGCTACGAAGAACTCGATCTCCTACGCACGATGGAGACGATCACCTTCCGCTTCCCCGAGCTTGAGGTGACGGCAGAGGCACGGATCCATCGTGTTTCTCCCGGTTTTGATGTAAAGAGCAGGAAAATCCCCGTTGATCTCATTGTTTCGCCGCAGACATTTTCCCCGGCCGTGGAGCCGCGCGGCGGCCTGCGGGTCAATCTCACCATTGTCGGCAAGGAGGAAACCGGTTCCTTTGTCGTGCCGATGAGCGCGCTCGTCAGCCGGTACGAGGCACACTGGCTGGTACAAGCCGACGGCCGGCGCAAAAAAGTAATTTTGCTCGGCACCGACGCCCATGGCCAGGAGGCGATTGTCACCGGAAGAGATCTGGCCGCCGGCGAATCCTTTCTTCTCTTTCCAGCGGCCGCGGCCGCGGCCCCGGAGCAGGATCAGCCGCAGGGTTGATGATACCCCATGCAGCGATTTATCACCTTTACCCTGGCACAGAAGGTTTTTTTCAATCTGCTCTTTGTCTTACTGATGGTAATCGGGGCCTTGACCCTGCTGCGCATGCCGGTGGAGCGCTATCCCAATATCCAATTCGGCAAAATGTACGTCAATACCTATCTGCCAGGGGCTTCACCGGAAGAGGTCGAGACGCTGGTCACGAGGAAAATCGAGGAGGGGCTGGAGGATCTCGAGGATGTAGAATATGTCCGGTCGAGCAGTTATCGGGAGCGGTCCACTATCGTCATCAAGTTTGTCGACGACAGTGATTACGAGAAGCGTTTTGACGATGTACGTTTAAAAGTTCTGTCTATGGTCGGCGATCTGCCGGAACGGACGGAACCGCCCCTCTTTAATTTTCTTGATGTCAATGACTGGTTTCCCGCCATAAGCGTCAATGTCGCCGGCGAACATGAAAATGTCACCCTTGCCCTTGTTGCCGAAGAAATAAAAATAACCCTGGCCCAGATAGACGGAGTAAAAGAGGTGAAGGTCAGCGGCGATTATACCCGTGAATTTCACATTATCCTCTCGGAGGACAAACTGAAGAGAACCGGCCTGACCTTTATGGACGTCGCGGCGGCCCTGCGCAAGGCGAACATCACCCTGCCGGCCGGTCATGCCGCGACTAAACTGGGGGAATTTGTAGTCAGGGTCGATGAGCAGTTCACCGGCAGAGATGATCTGTTTGCCGCGATCATCCGCCGCGACGGCGACGGCTCCCTCGTGCGCCTCGGTGACGTTGCCGAGGACGGTTATTTTTCCTATGTCGATCCCTTCATCAAGGCCTCCGTCAACGGGGCGGATTGTGTCACCCTGCAACTCCTCAAGCATGCGGACGGCAATGCCCTTTTTATCGCCGAGCGTGTCCGGGAGGCGGTCCGCGAACTGCAGCCGATCTATGCCGGACACGATATCAGTCTTGCCGTCACCCAGGATTCGAGTACCAAAATTGAGGATTCGATCCGGGTACTCGGCGTCAACCTGTTGCTTGGCATCATCCTGGTCTGCGCAATCATCTGGCTGTTCATGGGATTCCGGAATGCCGCCCTGACCACCGTCGGCATTCCTTTTGCCTTCCTGGTCACCATGGTGATCATGTACGCGACGGGTAATTCCATCAACGAGGTGTCGCTTTTCGCCTTCGTGCTCGTCTCCGGCATTATCGTCGATGATGCCATTGTCGTGGTTGAAAACATCTATCGCCATCTGCAGGCCGGAAAACCCAAGGTCGAAGCGGTAATCGACGGCACCGCGGAAGTTTTTCTGCCGGTCATCAGCGCGACGCTGACCACCATCGTGGCCTTTCTGCCGATGCTGATCATGACCGGCATGGTCGGCGACTTTTTCGCCATCATCCCGAAAACCATCGCCTTTGCCTTGACGGCCTCCCTGCTCGAGTGCCTGCTTATGCTGCCCTGCCATTATGTGGAATTCGGGCCCCGCCGCGTTGTGGTCCCTGAAGGCCGTGGGGACCGCTCGGATGGAGAGACGGCCTTCTTCACTACGGCCCAGGAGGGCTGGAGTATGCGCCTGACACGGTCGATGTTTCATCGATTACTTTTGCTGGCGCTGCGCTTTCGTAAAAGCTCGCTTGGCCTGCTCGGCCTGGTATTTCTCCTGGCCATGGGCATCTTTGTCCTTTCCCTGCAGGGCAGAACCGGCCTCATCCGCATTCAGTTTTTTCCCGACAACTACTCTCTTTTTTACGCCGAACTGACCGGACCTGCCGGAACACCCCTTGAGACGACCCATGCGCTGATCAAAAAAATGGCCGGCCGGATCTCTCAGGACCGTGAGGGACAGGCGGAATCGGCCCTCGGTTTTGCCGGCTATTATATCAATGAGGATTTCAGCCCCCAATACGGCAACAATCTTGGCTATGTCGCCGTCACCCTGCCTTCCGTCGGCAAAAGGCATTTCGCCGACTTTCCCGAAAACGATGTCGTCGCCCATCTTGAGACGGTGCGGACCATGCTCGAGCCCCTTTTACCCGAGGGGTTCGCCTTGTCTGTCCGTCCGGAAAAAGACGGGCCGCCGTCGGGCAAGGATGTCAATATCCGCGTTCTCGGGCAGGACTCGGCCAGTGTGTCGGCCTTGGCCCGGGCCATGGGCGACTATCTTCGCGAAGACCGGGAGATCTCGCCCTGGCTCGTCGATTTCCGCGACGACCAGGGCAGTGATGCCCGGGTGTTTCGCATAAAGATCGACGCCGAACGAGCCGCGGAATGGGGCTTATCTCTTGCCGATGTCGCTGGACTTGCCGCCTCGGCACTGCAGGGGCAGATAGTCGGCGAGATGAAATTGCCGGAGGAAGTGATTGATATCCGACTGAAAACCGCCAACGAGGCGGCCATGCCGATGGCCGCCGCACTGGATATGCTGGTCGTTGATTCACCTGCAGGGGAGCTGCGCCTCGGTGATCTGTGCCGGCCGGAATACAGTTTTGAACCGGGCTACCTCAATCGTTTTCAGCGGCAGCGGGCCATTACCCTGACCGCCAATTTACAGACCGGGGCGCCGCTGACCAGTGCCATGGTGGTGAAAAGGGTCGGCACGTTCTACTCGACAATCAGAAGCGAATATCCCGGCGCTTCACTCAATTTTTCCGGAGAGTATGAGTCCACCCAGAAGTCTTTCACCTCGCTGGCCTATGCCTTTGTCATTGCCCTGGTGTTTATCTATCTGATTCTCGCCGCCCAGTTTAAATCCTATCTGCAGCCGTTGATCATTATTGCCGCGGTGGTCTTTGCCCTGACCGGAGTGGTTTTCGGCACCGGCCTGTCCCGAACCGTGTTTACCATCAACAGCTTTGTCGCGGTCATCGGGGTTACCGGGGTGGTGGTCAATGATTCCCTGGTGCTGGTCGAATTTATCAATAAATGTTACCTCAAGGGCATGGGCCGGCGCGACGCCCTTTTGTGGGCAACGCATATCCGCCTGCGGCCGATTCTGTTGACGACGTTGACGACCACCCTGGGGTTGTTGCCCATGGCTCTCGGCATTCCGGAATATGCACTTATCTGGGGCAGTATGGCGATGACCTTTGTCACCGGCCTGTGTACGGCGACCTTTCTGACCATCGTCATTATTCCTGTACTCTGGGATATCACAGAAAAAAGACGGGAGCTGCGGCAAAAAAGAGAACAACGGCATACTCAGTGATTGATTCTTGAAAAAACTTGCCCGGGCCGGCAAAAATAGCTAAGATGGTAGCCTTATAATTCGTGCGGGAGACCGGGTAATTTCCTGGTATCCGTTGACAAAAAACAATCATGAAACACCAGTTCGGCAACAGCCAAACGCAATGAACAACAAAGGAAGGGGAAAATGGTTAAAAAAAATGTGCTGCTTTTTTGTAGTCTTCTGGCCCTGGTATGCGCCGGTCACGCTTTAGCGGCCGAGAAATTGGTGAACGGCATCGACGCGAATTTTCCACCCTTTGCCTACATTGACCAGACCGGTCAGCCCAGCGGTTTTGATGTCGAGGCGATGAACTGGGTGGCCAAGGAGATAGGCGTTGAGGTCAGCCATCAGCCGATCGAATGGGATGGCATTATTACCAGTCTTCTTACCAAAAAAATCGATATCATCGCTTCCGGCATGAGTATCACCGAGGAACGCGCGCAAAAGGTAGACTTTTCCGTACCGTACTGGGTCATCAAACAGGTGATGGTCGCCAAGAAAGGCTCCCCGCTGACCATCGATGACATCCTCACCGGCAAGAAAACAGTCGGCGTGCAGCAGGGAACATCCGAGGCCAAGTGGCTGAAAGAAGAAGCGGCCAAGAAAGGATGGAATTTGGAACTTCGCTACTACAGTTCTTCTCCGCTCGCTGTCGAGGATGTCTTGAACGGCAGGATCGACGCGGCGGCAATGGATGATGCGCCGGCAAAAGACGCCGCTTCCAAAAAAGATGTCCAGCTCGTTGGCACCTTCGGCATGCATGCGGAAGAATTCGGCTACGCGGTGCGTAAGGATGATAAAGAGCTGCTTGAAAAAGTAAACAAGGCGTTGACGAAACTGATGGCAACGCCGGAGTGGACCGAATTGATCAAAAAGTACGAACTGGACAAATAGCAGTTTCAAGAGACGGGCGCAGATCCAAGCAGGAGTGCGCCCGTCTTTTTCAAAGCAAGCACAGCCATTATAGCCGGCATGGCTCTCGCAGCCGATACGGCTGGAACTTTCTGGTCTCCACTCTGCAGGTAACTCGATGCCACACGCCTTATCCGTTGTCTTTGATTCCTTGCCGTATCTCCTCCAGGGGTCATTTCTGACCATCGGCATAGTTGTTGCGGCGATGTGTCTGGGGCTGGTACTTGGTATCTGCATGGCGGTCGGTCTGGTTTATGGTAACAGGTTCGTTAAATACCTGCTCACCGCCTATGTGTGGATCTTCAGGGGCGTGCCGGTAGTGGTGCTGCTCTTTCTCTTTTATTTTGGCCTGTTTAATTTTCTCGATCTGCAATTCAGCGCTTTTACCGCGGTGACCATCGTCCTCGGTATGACCACCGGGGCCTATCAGGCGAATATTTTCCGAGGGGCTATTTTGTCCCTGCCGAAGGGACAGTTCAATGCGGCGATCGGCCTTGGCATGAGTGAGCTCCAGGCGATAAAAAACATCGTGCTGCCACAGATTCTCAGAATGTCCATCCCGGCCTGGTCCAATGAATATTCCATCATCCTCAAGGATTCGGCGCTGGCCTTTGTCATCGGCGCGCCGGAGATCATGGCCAGGACGCAGTTTGTCGCCTCCCGCACCTATCAGCACCTGTCTCTGTACATCACCGCGGGAATTATCTATTTTCTGCTCACCTGGGCGGGGGTGATCGCCCTTCGAAGGCTGGAGAGGCATCTCCGTATTCCCGGCTACTCGCACCAAGGCAACCAATGATGACCGAAACAGATCAGATTCTCCGGGTGACCGATATCAGCAAATCTTTTGGCGGCAACACCATTCTCAACGCGGTCAGTGTCAAGCTGGCCAAAGGGGAGATCAAGGTGCTGATCGGCCCCTCCGGCGGAGGCAAAAGCACCCTGCTGCAGTGCATCAACTGTCTGGTCGTGCCGGATGCCGGGGCAATCGAGCTGGAGAACGAAACGATCGATTTTCGCCGCAAGCAGGATCTCTACAGGCTGAGACAGCAGGTCGGCATGATTTTTCAGGACTTCAATCTGTTTGACCATCTCACCGCCCTGGATAATATCACCATTGCCCTGCGCAGGGTAAAGAAGATGGATAAAAACCAGGCCAGGCAACGCGCCCGGCTGGAACTTGACCAGGTGGGGTTGGGTGACAAGGAGGCGCTGTATCCGGCGCAGCTGTCCGGCGGCCAGAAACAGCGACTGGCCATTGCCAGGGCGCTGGCCATGGATCCGAAGATACTCTTGCTCGATGAACCGACTTCGGCCCTCGATCCGACCTTGATCGGCGAGGTGATCGCCGTCATCAAGGGGCTGGCGGTCAAGGGGATGACCATGATCATGGCCACCCACCAGATAAGCCTGATTTACAATCTGGCCGACGAAATACTCTTCATGGAAAACGGCCGAATCGTCGAACAGGGCCCGCCTGCTGCCTTACTGGCCGCCGGCAACACGAGCAGGTCCCAGGGGTTTTGCGACCGTCTCAACGAACTTGCCGAGGTGGACGGCTGATGTTCGAACTGTCGCCCTTTTACCAGGAGCTGCTGACCAGTCTGAACCGGGGGCTGCTCATGTCCATTGCCCTGATCATCCCCTCGGCCATCGGCGGGGTGCTGATCGGTATCATCGCCGGTTCTCTCCGCACCTTCGGCGATCCGGTGGTCAAGGCCATCGGCGACACCTATGCGGCAATATTTCGCGGCACGCCGCTGGTCATCCAGCTGTTTATCCTCTACTTCGGCCTGCCGAATATCGGAATCTACCTGTCGCCCTATGTGGCGGCCGTGGTCGGATTTACCCTGTGCAGCGGCGCCTACCAGTCGGAATATGTACGCGGGGCCCTGCTGTCGATTAAAAGCGGCCAATATCTTGGCGCCCAGGCCCTGGGGTTTACCACCTTGCAGGTAATTTTCTGGATTATTGTCCCCCAGGCGGTGCGCCGGGCCATCCACGGTTGCGGCAATGAGATCATCTACCTGATAAAATATTCCTCCCTGGCCTTTATCGTCACCTGTGTCGAGCTGACCGGAGAAGGGAAAACCATCGCCACCGAGTACTTTCGCTTCACCGAGGTCTTCACCATTCTCGGCCTCTATTATCTTGGCCTGGTCAGTCTGGCCATGGTCATTTTGAAAAAAATCGAACAGCGCCTGTATGTGCCCGGCTTCGGCCACAACTGACCGCCTGTTCTACAAGTTTTCGTGTACCTGTTATGTCGCACTATCCGCACTATGCACCTATTACCAAAGAAATAACCGCGGCCATCCGGGCGAGGCTCGGCGCCGAGGCCGTCGTCACCGCCCCCGATACCCTTGCCGAATATGCCGGCGATGCCTCCACCCTGCGTTTCACCCCGGAGCTGGTGGTCCGGGCGAAAAGCGTTGCTGATGTGCAGGCCCTGCTGCAACTGGCGAACGTCTACCGTTTCCCGGTGACCCCCCGGGGTGGCGGCTCGGGTCTAGCCGGCGGCTGCCTGCCGTCGCTGGGCGGCGTGGTGCTGTCGACCATGGGGCTGAACCGGATCGAGCGGATTGACACGAAAAATTTCATCATGCAGGTGCAGCCGGGGGTGATCAGCCAGACGGTTCGCCGGGCAGCCGATGCGGCAGGCCTGTTTTATCCGCCGGATCCGGCGGGCATGGACCAGAGCACCATCGGCGGCAATGCCGCCACCGATGCCGGCGGCCCGGCCTGTGTCAAATACGGCACTACCCGTGATTATATCCTTGGACTGGAGGCGGTGCTGCCGGGCGGCCAGTTGATCAGCACCGGGGTACAGACCAGAAAAGGCGTGGTTGGCTATGACCTCACCAATCTGCTGGTCGGCAGCGAGGGCACCCTGGCGGTGATCACCTCGCTCATTTTAAAACTTCTGCCCAGACCGGCGGCGACCACCGGCATGATGTGCGTCTTCAGCGACATGGTGTCGGCGATGAAGGCCGTGGCGGCGATTATGGCTGGCGGACATCTGCCCAGCGCCATAGAATTTCTCGACCATAAATGCCTCGCCCTCATCGGCGAACTGCTGCCCTGCAGTCTGCCCGGCGGCAAGCCGTCCATGCTGATTATCGAGATAGACGGCCCGCAGGGCCAGATTGACGTGGAAATGGAAGCCATCTGTTCGCTTGCCGGCGAGGCCGGAGCGGTCCAGCTGATCAAGGCGGCCAGTGCGGAGGAGCGGCAGAAAATCTGGGCGGTGCGGCGTCAGGTCAGTCTGCGTATCCACGACTATGCCAAACTGTATATCCCGGAGGATATCGTCGTCCCCTTGACCGCCATCGCCGAACTGGTCGATGCGCTGCCTGCTTATGAACGGCAGTACGGTATCGAGGTCTTTGCCTTCGGCCATGCCGGCGACGGCAATATTCATTTGAATATCACCACCCAGGATCCGGCCCTTGAAGAGATGGCCCGGGCGGGGACCAGAGCCCTGCTTGAATTGACCCTGCGCCTTCAGGGGACGATTTCCGGCGAGCATGGCATCGGCATCGCCAAGTCGCCCTATCTGAGTATGGAACTTTCCGCGGGCAGTATCCAGCTGCAGAGAAACATCAAGAAGCTCTTTGACCCCAACCTGATTCTCAATCCGGGAAAAATCTTTCCCCCTTGCTGAGGCGATACCATGCTTTCTGCTGCACACTTCCCCCATCGTTATCCGGTCAGCCGGCGGGTACGCAACATCGCTCCGTCCGCCACCAAGGAAATGGCGCTGGTCGCCGCCGGTATCGAGGGTTGTGTTTCCCTTGGCCAGGGTGTCCCTTCTTTTGCCACGCCCACACACATTGTTGAGGCGGTCACCCGGGTGCTGCAGGAGGATCCCGGCAGCGGGAAATATTCCCTGCAGACCGGGATGGCCGCCCTGCGAAGACGGATCGCCGCCTATCTGCTGGCGGAAAAAAACATCCGTGTTGACCCGGAAAGGGAGATCTGTGTCACCGTTGGCGGCATGGAGGCCTTGCTGACGACCATTCTGACGGTGGTCGATACCGGTGATGAAGTCATCCTGCCCTCCCCGACCTATGCCTCGTATATCGAGCAGATCACCCTCGCCGGGGGCAGCCCCAGATTTGTACCGCTGACCGACACCTGGGGCCTGGATCTGCCGGCTATCCGAGCGGCGATAACGCCCCGGACCCGGGCGCTCATCCTCTGCAATCCGGGCAACCCGACCGGCACGGTCTTCAGTGATGACGAAACCCTTGCCCTCTGCCGGCAGGCGGTGGCCGACAACTTTGTCATCATCACCGACGAGGCCTACGATTATATGGTCTATGATGGCGACATGCCGCTCAGCCCGCTGAGCATGGACGAGTTCCGTGACCATGTCATCTCGATCTACTCGCTGTCGAAAAAATACGCCCTCACCGGCTGGCGGGTAGGCTGGGTGGCTGCGGCCGGAGGATGGATGGAGCAGATCATGAAGGTCCATGACGCGACGACAATCTGTGCGCCGACCCCGTCGCAGTTCGCCGCCCTTGCCGCCCTTGACGGCGATCAGAGCTGTGTCGCGGCCATGCGGGCCGAACTGGTCAAACGAAAAGAGCTGTGTTGTGCACGGCTTGATAGACTGAGCAGCTCCTTTGCCTATGTCCCGCCGAAGGGGGCCTTTTACATCATGGCCAAATATCTTTTCTCGCAGGCCTCCTCCCAGGAGATCGCCACCCGAATCCTGCAAGAGGCCAGGGTGATCACCATTCCGGGCGGCTCATTCGGCACCGGTGGCGAGCATCACCTGCGTCTGTCGTTTGGCGGCGAGCCCCAGGTGATAGATGAGGCCTTTGACCGTCTTGAAGCCTGGCTGGCGAAATCGGCAGCGGCATAACGGTCTCTGGCCACCCTGCCTTGTCATCCCAGCCAGAGATAGGCCACCGCCGACAGGCAGAGGAGAAAGGCCGGCGGCATAAACATCTTCCACGAAGGCCGAGCCATGAGCAGCCGCGAGATGATGCGCTTGGTCGCATAAAGCGAGGCGAGCAGGCCGCCGGCAACGGTGATGAACTGAAGAATGAAGGTGGCGTCATGGCTCATCATCCGTCTGGGCGTATACTCCCCGCCCATGCCGATCAGGTCTTTGACATTGTCGGCCAGCAGCCAGAGGCTGCCGACGAAAATTTCCAGATGCGCGGCCATGAAAGCACCAAGCACCAGCGGAATCATGCCGTAGCCAAAGATTGATGCGGTTACCCTCCAGCTGTTGCCGGTGAGCCGGGCCATGATCTGCGACAAGGCGGCGTAACCGCAGAGATAGATGGCAATGCAGGTAAAAAAAAGTATGCTGGCGGTCAGCGGTGGGCTATGGGGTAAGCCGAGGCTGTGCAGACCAGCGGCCCAGCTGTCGATTACCCCAGGGTAGTTCTGGTTGATGGTGAATGGAAAAAAGATGGCCGCCAGGCTGACCACCAGAAAACTATCGGCAAGACGCGGCGATTGCTGGTTCCATAACTCCTGGGGAGCGAGGCGAAGGTTGAGGTGAATCGAGTTCAACTTGCAGTTCTTGACGCATTGCATGCACAGGATGCAATCTCGATTGTTGTCCACCAGGAAAGGATGGCGGAACATCGGGCAGCCGGCGACCCCGCCCTCACCGGTATAACAGAGGTGATCGGTACAGCGATTCATGCACATATGCGTGTTGGCCCTCAGTTCCAGGATGGAGGGCATGGAAAACAAAGCATTCAGGGCACCGAGCGGACAAAGATATCGGCACCAGACCCGGCGCTTAAAAAACACACTGAAAAATAACGCCGCCAGGGTGATGGAGGAGATGATCCAGGCGGTGAGCCGGGGGGAATGGTAGGCGTCCCAGGTGGTTTCCAGCCAAAACAGGAAAATGCACAGCACGGTCATGATCCAGCCGGAATACTGTTTGATGAACTGCGGCGTTGGTCGTTCCGGTTTGATGACGTGCTGCGCCAGCCAGCCGGGCACGGACAAACCGCAGACACTGCACCAGGTCCGGGCCAGGAAAAAGAAGGTGAATATGAGCAGCGGCCAGCCGACCACCCAGCTCAAAGTCAAGCCGATATTTTTTTCGGCGGTGACTGGACCAAGGAACAGCGCGGCGAGAATAAAGGCGAGAAAAACGCCGACTATCATCCGCGGCAGCACCGGAAAGAACCGGCTGGTGAGCAATGCCCGGATGGCCGGCAGCCGCAGCAGATTGAATTCCCATTTGCCTTCGGACTTCGGTATGCCCAAAAGTACCTGATCATTGAGGGGCTCGTTGTTTTTGCCGAGAATCACCGCCCGCTGGATGACGCTGGTCATTTCCGTCAGATTGCCCGGCCAGTCGTAGTTCATGAACATGCCCAGGGTCTGGTCATCCACCTGCTTGATGGTCTTGCCATACTGCCGGCTGTAACGCTTGAGGTAATACTGCACCAGACGTGGGATATCCCGGCGATGCATCCGCAGCGGAGCTGCCTGGAAATGCTGCTTGGCCACCAGGGCATAGAGCGTCGGCAGCAGGCGGTTATGACCGTCCTGCCGGCGCAGGGTGTCGGTACAGATGAAGATGATTCGGGAATGCAGTAATACGTCGCTCCCGTTGCCGGTCATGGTGAGGGACGTTTTTCTGATGAGTGTGACCAGCTGCCGCTGGACGTCCGGTTCCAGGTGTTCGGCATTATAAAGAACCACCGTCCCGCCATGTAACCGCTCGAAAACACCGAGTTGCTCGATTTGCGAGAAGGCGAATGCCTCCCGTTTATAGCCGAAAAGCTCTCCCTCCAGTTGCTCCGGGTCGATGCTGCGGATATCGATTTCGGTGTAGGGACCATTTTTGCAGGCGCTGGCCCGATGGATTTCCTGGGCAACCATTCGCCGCCCAGTCCCGGCCTCACCGGTGATCAGGATCGGTTCGAGGTTGTCAGCGAATCGGCTGACTGCCTTCATGATCTGGCGTAAAATGGTTGATTCCGGCAGGCGAATCTTGCCGTCTTTGCTCAGGGAAACTTTTTCTGGTAAATGGGATGACGGCAAATCGGCAAAAAAAGTCGCATCGAGATTGTGATCGGCACCCATCGGGCTCTGCTGCATTTTTCTCAGGGAGTCTGCATGGTCATGAAAGGACACCCGCAGGCGATTGGCCAGGGCAAGAGTGAGCTGATGCTCTATGCCATGGTTGGCCTGGAGCAGCGTGTGGAAAGTTTCGGCATCAAAATACACCAGGGTAAGGCGGGTGAGGGCCCGGGCATTGATGCAGTTCGTGCGGTTGGTCAGCAGTGATGTTTCGCCGAAGTGGCCTCCCGGCCCAATATGGCTGACGATCAGTTGGCCGTCGTCCGCCACGTTCATGGTCAGCTCCACTTCTCCCCCGGCAACGATATAAAAACGGCGGTTATTCTCGCCCTGCCGGTAGACATAGTGACCCTGTTCGACGATTTGCCAATGGGCGGCATCGACGAGCTGTCCCACCACCCCGGCGTCAAGGTCTTTAAAAAGTTCAGACGTATAGAGGCTCTGTCTAAGCCTATCCTGTTCGAGCATAGCTATGGTTGCAGTAACGACGCAGATGAAGTTTTCAGCTTAGGAGCCGTTACCAAATAACCAGGCCATGGTAACCCATTTCGTTACGGCACCTTATGCCGTTCCGGGTTTCCCATCGGCCGGGTTATGTGTTGACAACGGCTTAGCCATCCGAAGATTGAGGTTTTTACCAGTTTGTTCTATTTACTGTAGCATGAATCATGCCGAAAAATCGACCCCTAAGCAAATCCGGTGCTGTTCGACGACTGTCTCCGCAGTTTGGACATTTCTGGCCGTTGCTCTCCGGACAGGCAAGGCGTCGGCACGTCTGACCTTGTCGGTTTGCTTTACACTTTTGCAAATATTTGGACACGCTTTCTTCTCAGCATGTTTGCCCGTAGGCCCGGGGCCCTGGGGTGCAGCACCGGCCAGACCGGCCGGGACAATTTAAACTCGTTTTTCTGCCAAGTGAGGGGTAAGATATGGTGCAGAGCTGACTGACAGCTCCTTGTCGACAGGTGAAAACATGGATGGAAATTTGAAGTTTGAGCTTCTTTTTAAAGACAGGATCGGCATCGTCTACGATATCGCTCGTCTGATGTGTGGTCAGAGCCTGAATATTGTCGCGATGGAGGTGGAGCAGAAAAACGGCTTCGCCAAGATTTCCATTGAGATCGAAAAGCAAGAGCACAATCTGGACAAGGCCTCCCTGCTCGCCCTGTTTGCCACCCTGCCGCAGATCGAAAGTCAGGTCGAATTGCGGCACCTGCCGCAGGAAAGAAGGCAGCGGTGGTTTCGCACCCTCTTTGACGGGATGAGTGAGGGCATTATCTCCGTGGATGCCAGGGGCATGATCAATACAATTAACAACGTTGCCTGCCGTACCCTTGGCCTGACCTACGAAAGTATTATCGATCGGCACATCTCGGAAATCAGTCCCAAGGATTCCATTCTGCTTGACTGTCTGCAGAAAAGGATCCCGGTCAGCAGAAGGAAATCACTGGTCACCAGCACCGGCAGGGTTGAGTTCTATGGCTCCGCCAAACCGATCAATGACTCTCGGGGCAATTTTGTCGGTGCGGTTCTGTTAATCAACAACCTGAAAGAGGTGAAAGAGATGGTCGATGCCGTCTCGACCCCTCTCTCCGTGACCTTTGATGATTTCCTCGGTGAGAGTCCGGCTATGAAAAATCTCATTACCTTTGCCCGGAAAATTGCCGACACCGGGACCATTGTCTCCATTACCGGTGAAAGCGGCACCGGCAAAGAACTTTTTGCCAGAGCCCTGCATTTTGAGAGTGGCCGGCCAGGACCTTTTATTCCGATAAACTGTGCAGCTCTTCCGGAAGCGCTCATTGAAAGTGAACTGTTCGGTTATGTCGACGGTGCCTTCACCGGGGCGCGAAAAAAGGGCAAACCGGGACTTTTTGAGGCAGCGGGCGATGGGACGATATTTCTCGATGAAATCGGCGATATGCCCCCGGGGCCGCAGGCGAAAATTCTCCGCGTGCTGCAGGATGGGCTGGTTCGCCGAATCGGAGGTTTTGAGGAGATACCGGTGAACGCCCGGGTTATTACGGCAACGAACAAGAATCTCCGGGAAATGGTGCAGGAAAAGCGCTTTCGTGAAGATCTGTTTTACCGCATCAACGTCCTGACCGTTCAGATACCGCCTCTGAGAGAAAGACTCATGGATATCTCCCTTCTCGCCAAAGATTTTCTCCGACAGTTTAATCGAAAACTTGGCAAGCCGGGGCAGACCATCGGTACCGATGCCATGGCCAAACTGTACAATTATACCTGGCCTGGAAATGTCCGGGAGTTAAAAAACATGATTGAACGGGCCTCGGTGCTCAGTGATACCGACCATATTGGCGGGGAGGCCATCCGGCCAAGCCATGAAACGTTACATCGCTTTAACCGTAACTGCGCCGTCCTTTCTGAAAACGGCGGCGGATCCTTGAAAAGACACATCGGCAGCCTCGAGACCAAAATCCTGATGGAAACGCTTAATGCAACCCCAAGCATCCGCCAGGCAGCAAAAATGCTTGGCCTTTCCCACACGGCATTGTTAAAGAAGATTGACAAGTACCAGCTGTCGTGCGGAAACAAAAAGGACCGGTGGAACGAAAATACACCAGGTGTATTTTGATCAATATGACAATGACATAGGGCTGTAATGATTTGTCACCGGTAATTAAAGTTACCATCTGATTTTTTCTCACATCGGCACAAAAAATCTTGTGCCATCGCCGGTCTGCTTTTAGAAAGAAAATATACGATCTTTCATCCTGATTTCATTATTAAAAATATTATTCTCACCAAAGATGGAGGTGCTCGTCACACTTACCTCTGAAAATGGCCGGTAGATTGCAAAGGGATCCGTAGCGGAAGCCTGCAGGCTTGGTCGGAATGCATGCGGGTACTTTTCTTTATCTCCCCATGATCCGGGGAAAATAACACTTTAACCAGGAGGTTGGGAAAATGAAAGTTGGAATTTTAAAAGAGATCAAAGTAGCGGAAAATCGAGTGGCCATGACGCCGACCGGCGTTGAGATTATGGTGGCCAACGGCCACGCGCTCATGGTGGAGAAGTCGGCCGGTGGAGGCAGTGGTTTTGCCGATGATGCCTATCTTGCCGCGGGGGCCAAAATTGTCGGCACCCCGGCGGAAATCTACTCGCAGTGCGACATGGTCATGCATGTCAAAGAGCCCCAGCCGTCCGAATATGATCTGGTCCGCGAAGGACAGATTGTTTTCACCTATTTTCATTTTGCCCCCGATGAGCAGCTGACCCGTGCTTTTGTCAAAAATAAATCCATCGCCATCGCCTATGAGACGGTGGAAGGCGCCAAGGGTGATCTGCCTCTGCTTACGCCGATGAGTGAGGTCGCCGGGCGGATGTCCATGCAGGAAGGGGCAAAATATCTTGAGCGCTTCTACGGTGGTCGGGGAATACTGTTAGGTGGAGTGACCGGGGTCGCTCCTGCGAGTGTTGTGGTTATCGGAGGCGGTGTCGTCGGCACCAATGCGGCCCAGATGGCTTGCGGCCTTGGGGCAAAAGTGTATCTGCTCGATACGAACCTCGACCGGCTCCGCTATCTCTCCGAGGTTATGCCGAAAAACTGTTTCCCGATGATGAGCAACCCGACCATTCTTCGTGAGCTGGTTCTCGATGCCGATGTGGTTATCGGTGCCGTGCTGGTTGCCGGTACCAAGGCTCCTAAACTTGTCACTCGCGAGATGCTCAAGTTGATGAAAAAAGGGGCGGTCATCGTCGATGTGGCCATTGATCAGGGCGGATGTTTCGAAACGTCAAAAGCAACCACCCATCAGGATCCGGTCTATGTGATCGATGGGGTTATTCACTACTGTGTCGCCAATATGCCCGGTGCGGTTCCGGTTACCTCGACCATGGCGTTGACCAATGCAACTCTTCCCTATGCGGTGCAGATTGCCAATAAGGGCTGGAAAAAGGCCGCCCAGGACAACCATGGGGTAAAGACCGGTCTGAATATAGTCCAGGGGAAGGTCACCTATAAAGGGGTGGCCGATGCCTTTAGCCTCGAGTATACACCGGTGACAGAGGTGCTGTGAACATGTGGAAGCTGGACAGGTGATCCGATTATTGACAGGATCTAACTTAATCATGCTGTACCTACCAAAGGAGAGAACCAATGGATTTTGTGAGTACACTGGATATGGTCGTGGGAAAAATAGGCGCTTTTGCCTGGGGACCGCCAATGCTGATACTGTTGGTTGGAACCGGCTTCTGGCTGACTTTTGCGCTGCGTGGTCTCCAGTTCAGAAAACTTGGCTATGCTCTCTACCTGGCCTTGGTGAAAAGGAAAGAGGACACCGATGAGCCGGGTGATATTACCCATTTTCAGGCCCTGATGACCGCCCTGTCGGCAACCGTCGGTACCGGTAATATTGCCGGCGTGGCCACCGCCATAGCCGTCGGTGGACCGGGTGCCTTATTCTGGATGTGGATTACCGGGCTTGTCGGCATGGCCACCAAGTATGCCGAGGCGGTTCTGGCGGTGAAATACCGGGTTGTCGATGAGTACGGCGAGATGAGTGGTGGCCCGATGTACTATATCTCGCAAGGCTTGAAGATGCCCTGGCTTGGCACTGTTTTTGCTGTTTTTGCCTCGGTTGCTGCCTTTGGCATCGGCAACATGGTGCAATCCAATTCGGTTGCCGACGCAGTGGCCACAACCTACAAAATTCCCCATATGGTCACCGGAATAATCCTCATGGCCTGTACCGCTGCCGTCGTGCTGGGTGGCATCAAAAAAATCGGCAAGGTGACCGGTATTCTCGTGCCGATAATGATAGTTTTTTATGTCTCCGGTGCGATGTATATCATTCTTGCCAATATAACCGAAGTTCCGGCCGCCTTGGTCTTTATCGTCAAGCAGGCCTTTAATCCCACCGCCGCCGTTGGTGGTTTTGCCGGGGCAAGCATCATGCTAGCCATCAGGATGGGCGTGGCCCGCGGGGTGTTCTCCAACGAATCCGGTCTGGGGAGCGCCCCCATCGCTGCAGCTGCAGCCCAGACGAAAAGCCCGATTACTCAGGCCCTGGTTTCCATGACACAGACCTTTATCGATACCATCATCGTCTGTACCATGACCGGACTGGTTCTCATCCTCAGCGGCCTCTGGTCCAATGGTTCAACCGGTGCCGCCTTGACGACCATGGCCTTTGCCGCGGAAATGCCCGGGGGAGCCCATGTGGTGTCGATCGGCATCATTCTCTTTGCCTACTCGACCATTCTTGGCTGGTGTTATTATGGTGAAAAGTCGATTGAATATCTTTTCGGGGTAAAGGCGGTAATGCCCTACCGTATAACTTTTGTCATCTTTGTCGGCGTGGGTGCGATGGCCAAACTCAGTTTCGTCTGGAATCTTTCCGATACGATGAATGGTTTGATGGCCATTCCAAACCTTATAGGTCTGCTGTTTTTGACCCCGGTTGTTGTTTCGGAAACGAAGAAGTATTTTGATGACAAGAAAAATGGCTGATGCGACGGTGCATTGGCATGACCTGTTCAGCGCATGCCAGTGCACCGTCGGCCTGCTGTCAGTATCGGCTGGTTTACAGCTGCACACAACAAAAAAAGCTTTCATGCCCGGCCGCGGGCAAGAAAGCTTTTTTGTTGACGGTCAACTTCGAGCGGAGTTCCGGGGCAAATATCCCCGCTGTTGACGCTCAGCCGGGATATTTGTCGGCGATATAATCTTTCAAGTACTTATTCTCCACCTTTGTTTCCTTCAGCTGCGCCTTGACGACATCGCCAATGGACACCAGTCCTTTCAGTTCCCTGCCCTGAAAAATAGGCACGTGGCGGATCCTGTTTTCCGTCATGACCGAGAGAATGTAATCCAGCTTGTCATCCGGAGTTCCGACGATGAGGTTGGTGCTCATGATTCTCTCAACGGTGAGTGTTTTAATCTCCTCAAGGTGATTGATGACCGCCATCAGGACATCACGGGCGCCAATAATGCCGAGGATATTGGCCTCCTTGTCGACGACGAGCAGAGAACCGACCCGATTTGCGGAAAAAATCGACATCGCATCGAGGACGGCGGTGCTCTGCTCAACGGTGACGACCCGGCTTCCTTTGACCGCTAGAATATCTTTTACTTTCATATCTCAGACTCCACGTTTAGATCAGCCGGCCGACAAGTCGTTTTGCCGTACTGAAGAGTTTGACAGTTTTCACTCCGAATCCTTTTTCCGCGCAACAGGAAAAGCTGTATACCTAAAGAACAATAGGGTAGAGGCCGATGGCGAACACACAGACAACCAGCGCCAGGGTACCTGCACCGGCGAGAGGCGAACCGATACTCTCAAAGCTGTCCTCTGCCTCATGGAAATACATATTAATGATGAGGCGCAGATAATACCACATGGAAAAGGCGCTGCTGACGACAAGAAGTACGGCGAGAGCTGTTTGTCCGGCCGAGATGGCACTGGTGATAATATAAAATTTCCCCATGAAGCCGGCGGTCGGCGGAATGCCGGCCATCGACAGAAGAAAGACCGTAATCGCCGCGGCGGAATAAGGACGCACCTTGGCCAACCCTTTGAAATCATCGAATGTGGCCCGTTTTTCTCCCTCCCCGCCAAGGTAGGACAGGGCGGCAAAGATACCCAGGGTACTGACGGCGTAGGCGGCAAGATAATAGCCAATGGCGCTGCCGGTGAAATGGTCGGCACTGATGGCCACAAGGGCAATGAGCAGGTAGCCGGAATGGACGATACCTGAGGCTGCGAGCATTCTTTTGAGACTGCTCTGGCCAATGGCGACGAGATTGCCGCCGAACATGGTCAGCACGGAAACCCAGAAGAGGAAGGTGATCCAGCCGCTGTGCAGCTCGCCGCTGAGTGCGAGAAAGTTGGCAAAGACGGCGAAGACGGCAGTTTTCAGGGCAGTTGCCATAAAACCGGTTACCGGTGCGGAAGCACCCTCGTAAACATCGATGACCCATGCATGAAAGGGGAAGGCGGCCGCTTTGAAGAGCAAGGCGACAAAGACAAAAAACACACCGGCCAGAAGCAGCGGCTGGGAGGCGGAACCGGAACTGATAGCCGTGCTGATTTCCACAAATTTTGTCGTCGCTGCTCCGCCATAAATAAGCGCGGTGCCCATGGTAAAAAAGGCCCCGGCGAAGGCGCCGAGTATCAGATACTTGAGGATCGCCTCGGTCGCGGTGACATTTGCCCGGTCATAGCCGACGAGGATGTATATGGAGAGAGACATGATTTCCAGGGCGATAAAGGCGGTGATGAGTTCCTGCGCCATAGTTAAGAGGAGCATGCCGCAGGCGGCAAACATCATAATGCAGTAGAATTCCAGGGTGCAGAACAGATTGACCTTGAAATAACTATGACTACTCACTGCCGTGAAAAATCCGCAGCCCAGGATGATCAGTCCGGCAACCATGGTAAAATTACTGGATACCAGCATGCCGTTGAAGACCTTGGCAAAGAGACTGGCCTCCGGACCGCAGCCGACGAGCAACTGGGCAAAAAAAGCAGCACCAAAGAATCCCATGCTGACAAAGGAGGCGATCTCGACCTGGATCTTCTCAAAGGCAGAGAGAAGCATCAACAGGATGGCACCTGCACCGATGATGAGAAAAGGGAGGAAGGACAAAAAATCATGCATAGTGGTTACCCTGCCTTAATTCTTAGTGTTAGTGTGTCCAGGGGTCAGGACGGTGGTTTCGGCAACGTCGCTTTGGGTCGTCGGGAAGATTTGTGCAACCTGGAGCTGGGCGGCCGGTTCGATTTTTGTAATAAAGGCCTGGGGGAATATTCCCATGGCCATAATGAGGACGATAACGGGGAGAAAGGTCAATACTTCAGAGACCTTAAGGTCGGCAAACTGCAGCGTGCGCTCGTTGGTTTTTTCAAAGAAAACCCTCTGAAACATCCACAGCATATAGCAGACGCCGATGATAAGCGACGTCCCAGCCAGAAAACCGATGAAGCCGTTGAATTTAACAGCACCGAGGATGATGAGAAATTCGCCGATAAAACCACTGGTGCCGGGCAGACCGACCGAAGCAAGCATGGCTATGGCAAAAAATGTCGCAAAGATTGGTGCCCGGTAGGCAATTCCACCGAGGTCGCCGATGTCCCTGCTGCCCATTCTCTCCTCCATCAGGCCGACGAAAAGAAACAGCACGCCGGTACTGGTGGCGTGGGCGGCAATCTGAAAGAGACTGCCGGTCAGCGCCTGGACATTCATGCAGAAGACGCCGACCGCGATGATGCCCATATGCGATGCGGAAGAGAAGGCGAGCATTCTTTTCATGTCTTTCTGGGCAATTGCCGCGAGCCCGCAGTACATCATGCCGACCACGCCGGCCAAAGAGAAGAGGATGGCAAACCGGGCGAATTCGATCTCAAACACCGGCACGACAAAACGGATAACACCGTAGACGCCGATTTTGGCCATAATCGCCGAAAGAACGAAGGTGGTCGCGGTCGGTGCCTCGGTATAGGCGTCGGGCAGCCAGGTGTGGAAGGGAAAAAGCGGAATCTTGATGGCAAAGGCGGCCATGAACATGAAAAAGGCGAGCACAGCAAAACCGCCACCCAGGTTAAGGGCGCCCAGTTGCACTATATCAAAGGTCCAGGCACCGAATTGGTTATGATAGGAGACCCCGACATACACCAGGGCGGCGAGCATCAACAGGGAGCCGGCGATGGTGTAGATGGTGATCTTCAGCGTGGCCGGCAGGCGTTTTGGCCCGCCGTAAATACCGATCATGAAGAAGATCGGCAGCAGCATAATTTCCCAGAAGATATAAAAGAGCACTAAATCGGTGGCGCAGATGGCACCGATCATCGACCCCTGGGCGATGAGCAGGTTCGCGTAATAGCCTTTTTTCCGGGTGGTGAATATGGAAAAGACCATGGGGAACAATACCGCGCTGGTCATGAGGACCAGAAGACTGATACCGTCGACCCCGAGGCCGTAGCGGATGCCGAGGGATTCGATCCAGGGGCGATTTTCCAGGTACTGCATACCACCTGTTCCGCTAAAACCGAGGAACAGTTCAATACCCATGAGGAGAACAACCAGGGAAACGATCATTCCCGCGATTCGAGATGCTCCGCGACTGATGGGGAAGAGGAGCATTGCCAGTCCGGCGAGGATGGGCAAAAAGATCATGACTGAAAGGGCATATTCAAACATTCTTACACCTTACCTAGTTGATCGATTGAGAGAGGAAGAGACTCATGAGACTCAATCCTATAACCATATATATAGCATAAATCCGTACATAGCCGACCTGCAGGGCCTTGAAAGCGTTGCCGGCTTTTTGGTACAGCCAGCTGGTGAACCTGACATGACTGTCGGTGACATTGGGTTCGAGAAAGCGGCTAATGACCGAACCGAAACCTTTGTAGGTCTGGACAAAGAGAGCATTGTAAATCTCATCGACATAAAACTTGTTGTAGCCGACCTTGGCAAAACCGGTGAATACCGGTTCTTCCGCACCCTCGGCGAATTTCTTGAAGGCGATATAGATACCGACGGCGACGACCCCGATGCTGGCCAGCATGGCGAGAAGTTCGAGCCAGACACTGACATGGGGATGATGCTCGACGACACTTGGCGCCAGCCAGTGTGAAACATTGAGCGAGCCACCGAAGATGGCCGGAAGATTCAGCACGCCGGCAAATGCCGCCCCGACCGCGAGGATGACCAGTGGAATAGTCATGACAGCCGGCGGCTCGTGAGCATGATCAAAGGCTTGCTGATCCCGGGGCTTGCCATGGAAAACGAGGAAGATCATGCGGAAGGTGTAATAGGCGGTCATACCGGCTACCAGCACCCCGATAAACCATATTCCGGTATGACCATTGGCCAGGGCGGAAAAGAGGATTTCATCCTTGCTGAAAAATCCGGAGAACGGCGGCACGCCGGAAAGGGCCAGGGCGCCAATGAGCATGGTCCAGTAGGTTCGCGGCATTTTATCCTTCAACCCGCCCATTTTCCATATGTCCTGCTGATGATGCAGGGCATAAATGACCGAGCCGGCGCCGAGGAAGAGCAGGGCTTTAAAAAACGCATGGGTGAAGACGTGGAAGATGCCGGCGGAGTAGGCGGTGACACCGACCGCGGCAAACATATAGCCGAGCTGACTGACGGTGGAATAGGCGAGAATCTTTTTGATGTCTTTCTGAAACATGCCAAATATCGCCGCAAGGAGTGCGGTGAGGATGCCAACCCAGGCGACAACCATGCCGGCGCTGGGGAAATGGGCATAGATAAAACTGAACCGGGCCACCATGTAGACACCGGCGGTGACCATGGTAGCGGCATGGATGAGGGCGGAGACCGGAGTAGGACCGGCCATGGCGTCGGGCAGCCAGACGTACAGGGGAATCTGCGCCGATTTACCGCAGGCGCCGACAAAGAGCAGCAAACAGACGGCGACGCCTATTGCCGGAGTAAGGCTGTGTGCATTTGCCTTCAGGGAGAGATAGTCAAAGCCGCCGGCGCCGATTGCCCAGAACAATACGGACATGCCGAGAACAAACCCGAGATCGCCGATACGGTTGACGATAAACGCCTTGTTACCGGCGAGGACATTGTCGGTATCTTCACTGTAGTAGCTGATGAGCAGATAGGAGCACAGGCCGACACCTTCCCAGCCGACAAACATCACCACCGGGCCGCCGCCAAGAACGAGGATCAGCATGGAACCGAGGAAGAGGTTCATGTAAGCGAAAAATTTGCCGAAATTTTTATCCTTGGCCATGTAGCCGATAGAATATATGTGGATCAGCGAACCGATAAAGGTGACGAACAGCAGCATCAGGGAACTGAGCGGATCGGCAAGAAAGCCCATATTGACATGCAGATCGCCGACGGCAAACCAAATATAGGCGTTATGCGTCAGCATCCGTTCGTCCGCCGGAAGGCCTTTCAGGTGGTAAAAAACCACCAGGGCGAGGAAAAACGATAGAACCGGACCGATACAGGCCAAAGCGCCATAGAGCATCTCCGATAAAGGATTCTTTCTGCAGGTGAGCATGTGCAACAGCCCGATCACCAGCGCTCCGATAAGCGGAAACAGGGGAATTAATCCGAGATATGTAGCAGTATGTTCCATGAAATCACCCTTTTAACAGGCTGAATACGTTGGTATCCAGTTTACCCTTGTGCTTATGAAGCAGTATAACTACCGCGAGAGCCAGCGCAGCTTCGGCTGCGGCCACCGCCATGACCAGCAAGGCGAGAACCTGGCCATCCATGCTTTCGTGCAGTCGTGAAAAGGCTATAAACGACAGGTTGGCCGCATTGAGCATGAGTTCGATGGACATGAATACCGTGAAGACATTCCGTCTGGATATCACACCAAGTATGCCCAGGGAAAAGAGAATGACACTGAGAATGAGATAATTCTGGATCATTTGTTCAACCTCCTCTTCCCTGCAAGTACGACCGCACCAACCAGAGACACGAGCAGGAGAAGGGAAACAATTTCAAAAGGCAATAACCAGTCTTGAAAGAGCACCAATCCAACCTCCTTGACCCCGCCGAAACCGGAGCCGACAATCGTCGCTTCACTGCCGGGCAGACTCTTCACCACCTTGATAAGGAAGGAGGCGATGGGGGAAATCAGGATTATGCCGCCGACGAGATAGTAAAAACGACCCTTTTCCTCAGGCAGATCAATGGTCTGAATATTCAGAAACATGATGATAAAGAGGATAAGGGACATGATGGCCCCGGCATAGACGATCAGCTGCAGGACAAAAATCAATTTGGCGGACAAGAGCGCATACAGCCCCGCCAGGGAGATCATTGTCACTATCAGACTCATCGCCCCGCTCATCGGGTGGCGAAAAAGAACCAACCCCGAGGCGCCAAGAACAGACAGCACGGAAAACACATAAAATAGCCACTCTGCAGACATGATATCAAGCGCCCCCTTTCTTATATTCTTCTTCGGAAAAGGCTCCAGGGGTTGTCAACAACTCCTCGAGCCCAAGAACGAAGGATTCCCTATTGTTGTCAGTAACGGAGAAAATCCCGGTATCCATGCGGATCGCATCCACAGGACAGGCTTCAACGCAATAACCGCAATAAATGCACTCCAGCAGGTCTATATTGAACTTGACCGGCATTTTTTCCGCCTTGCCGTCGAGTCGTTCCCCCGCTTCAATCATGATGCAGTTGGCCGGACAGTTGGTCTGGCACATAAAACAGGCGACACATTTCACCGTCTGGTCCTCGTGCGTCGTCAGTCGGTGACGACCACGCCAGCGAACCGGGATCTCCGGCTGCACCTCCGGGTAATGCCGGACGTACAGTTTTCTATTATCGAGTAGATTTCTCCACAAGTGGCCGAAGGTGGTGGCCATTCCTTTGAAAATCTCGGGGAGGTAGAGCCTTTCCTGCAGACTCGAACCCTTCCTTTCTATTGTTTTGACTTGTGCACCCATGTCATTCTCCTTTAGGAACCGCTGCGAAACAATCAGGCCATTTCTCACGATTTCTGATGGCTCCTTCTCCCGTCTGGCGGGGTTAGCTCAACGCCACGACAACTGCGCTTGTGATAAAGATGTTCAGAAGAGCCAATGGTAGGAGCGTCTGCCATCCAAGTTTCTGTAACTGGTCATATCGAAAACGGGGCAGGGTCCAGCGTACCCAGATAAAGACGAAAATCATCATCGTCACTTTCAGAAGCAGCGTACAGATCTGCAGCAGGGCGACGAAGATACCGGCGGCGGCTCCCCCCGAGGTACTGAACAGGATAGCCAGCAGGACCAGTTCTAAGAAAATGGTCAATCCCCAAAAACATTTGATATAGACATTTGCTTCAAACACGCGCGGATCATTTTCCCGGGGATAATGACTGACGTTGCTCCGTCTGATCCATCCGGTAAAGAAATAGATGACCACCGGCAGAGCGACCATCAGCAAAAAAGCAACCGGTTTGGCGAAGTTTATGAGGGTTTCGGTGGCGAGAAAGGGGATCTGATAGCCGCCGAAGAACAGGGTGACGATGATGGCGCTTGAGGCGAACATGGCGACATATTCCCCCATAAAAAACACGGCAAATTTCATGGCGCTGTATTCGACATGGAAGCCGGCGACGATCTCACTCTCGCCCTCGGCCAGGTCAAATGGGTTTCGGTTGCACTCAGCAAAGGCGGCAATAATGAAAATAACCATGCCGAGAGGCTGCAGCAGGGCCCCCCACATCGGGAGGAAACCGAACAGCAGCTTGCCTTGAAACTGGGCCATTTCGTTGAGGTTGACGGTACCGTAGACGACGAGCAGGCTGATGATGGCCAGCCCCATGGGAATCTCGTAGCTGATGACCTGGGCCGCCGACCGTAGACTGCCGAGGATGCCGTATTTATTCGACGATGACCAGCCGGCGAGAATAATGCCGTACACGGAAAAACCGGCCAGGGCGAGAAACCAGAGAATACCGAGATCGAGCGGTATGCCCTGCATGATGTAGCTTTTCCCGCCCAAAACCAGAGTGTCGGCAAAGGGCACGACGGCAAAGGAGACAATGGCGGTAAAAAAGACGATTACCGGAGCGATAACAAAGAAGAATTTATGTTTGATATGCGCGGAGATGACATCTTCCTTGAATGCCAGCTTAATGCCGTCGGAGAGATTCTGCACCAGGCCGGCCGCTCTGAAACCGAAGATACCGGCACGGTTCGGGCCGGAACGATCCTGAAAATATCCGGCCCCCCTGCGCTCCATCCAGACGCAGACTGCGACAAAGCAGAGCGGGACAAAAGCGCTGAAGGCAACGCGAATGGCAATCATTACATAATCAAGCAGTGACATTGGCAGCCTCGCTATCGTTTAAGTTCAATCCCTGTGCCGGGATCTTGTCAGGTTCTAAGTCCTTGAGCGCGCTGATGGATTGCTGGAGGAGAGCGAATCTTTCCTTGGGGCTCCCAAGCGGCGAGCCAAGCTGAACGGCAATGGCGCAGATATCGGCAAGATCGTTGTTTTTGCTCAGACCCTTGGCAAAGCTCTGGAGAATGTTGTCACAGTTTACGACGCTTCCCGCGTATTCACTGTAGGATGCAACGGGTATGGCCAGATCGGCCAGAGCGGTGCCTGGCGTGTCATGACTGCTGACGGCGATGACCTTGGTCCCCTGGAGCAGTTTTTTCAGATCGCTCTCTTTGTAGCTGCGGGTGAGGTCGTTGTTGAAGTTGATGAGCAGTTGTGCCTGCTGTACCGCGGATTCGAATGCTTCGCGGCTGCAGTCGATGCCGAGCAGACCGAGACCAGCCCGGTTGGCCGCCTTGTCGTCCTGGATAAGATAGCCGTCACCGTCTCCCGGCTTGATGTAACCATCACTGTACCCGGAGAGAAATGCGCCGAGTTTTTCGGCCAGGGCCTGCACGGCGGCCATCTGCTCAAGAGAACAGTTTGGTGAGAGAACGAGGGCAATTTTTTCCGCCCGTTCAATTTCCCTGGTGCAGGCGGCGAGGACATCGTCGATCGGCCGGGCTTTATTGCCGAGCCGTGCTTCGGTGAGTCGTCCTTCGTTTTCCGCCTTATAGCTCAATCGCCCGGCATCACAGATGAAGTAGCCATTGACCTGTTCGTTGAGCCGTGGCCGAAAACGGTAAATGATATCGTCTTTATATTTTTCCCGATTGTGATCGATGGTGATGTTGCAGCCTTTGGCGCAGCCGTGACAGATGCCCGGCGCCTTTTTCAGAAACCAGACCCGCTGTTTAAAGCGGAAATCCCTGCTGGTCATGGCACCAACGGGACAGAGGTCGACGACGTTGCCGGCATAGCGGTTGCTGAGCGGTCTGCCAGGGAAAATGTTCACCCGGGCGTCATCGGTTCTGTTGATGATACCCAGCTCACCGGTCTTGGTGATCTGGCGGCAGAAGCGGACACAGCGGCCGCAGACGACGCAGCGTTCCTGATCGTGCACCACCCCGGCGCCGAAATCCATCTTCTTGCCTTTGACCACCTGGGGGACGTTCATTCGGCTCTCGGCCTGGTCGAACGCCATGTAGTAGTCTTGCAGCTTACACTCCCCGGCCTGATCACAGACGGGGCAGTCGGTGGGATGGTTGATCAATTCCAATTCCATCACATCGTGCTGGATCTTTTTTATGTGCGCCGCGTCGAGTAATACCTTCATGCCCGCCATGGCCGGTGTTTTGCACGCCGGGACCAGCGGCGGCCGGCCGTCTTCAATGCCGACCAGACACATGCGACAGTTGCCGTCGGCACCCAGTGCCGGATGGTAACATAAATGGGGTATTTCGATGCCGACAGCACCGACGGCGTCGATCAGGTTTTTGCCAGCCTCGACCTCGACTTCGACTCCGTTTACAAAAAGTTTTATCTTGTCAGCCATGGGGTGCCTTATTCCTATTTCGCTTCTGCTGCTGAAGAATCGTTCTTGGCCACATATGCCTCAAATTCGTGCCTGAACTTATCCAGATAACTGCGCACCGGCATGGTGCAGGCAGCCGATAAAACGCATACTGTCTTCATCTCGATATTATCGCACAGCTCACGCAGCAGGTTGACATCCGCCATGCTGCCGTCGCCGCGCAGTATTTTTTTGACAATCTTCAACATCCAGCCGAGGCCCTCCCGGCAGGGAGTGCATTGTCCGCAGGATTCGTGGTGATAAAAGTCGATGAGGTTTTTCACCAGGTGGACGATGTCGACGGTTTCGTCGAGGACGACGATGCCGCCGGAACCAAACATGGTCTTGTGCGCGGCCATGGACTCGTAATCGAGGGTGACCGTTTTCGCTTCCTCGGGCAGCAGCACCGGCGTTGAGCTTCCGCCTGGAATGACCCCTTTGAGTTTCCGGCCTTTCCAGACACCGCCGGCAACCTTATCAATGACCTCGAGGAGAGGCAAACCGAGCGGCAGCTCGTACATGCCCGGCTTTTCCACGTGACCGGAGATACCGAACAGATGCGTGCCGGGGCTTTTTTCCGTGCCGTAGGCCCTGTAGGCCTCGGCTCCCTTGGCAATGATAAACGGCAGCGAGGCTATACTCTGCACATTGTTGATGATCGTCGGACAGCCGTAGAGACCGGCCACCGCGGGAAACGGCGGTTTGCTGCGCGGTTGACCTTTTTTGCCCTCGATGGACTCGAGGAGTGCGGTCTCTTCCCCGCAGACATAGGCCCCGGCGCCGCGGTGGACGGTGACGTTGAGTTTGAAATCCCGGCCGGCGACCTTGTCGCCGAGATATCCGGCCTTGTAGGCTTCATCTATCGCCGCCTGGAGTACTTTCACCTGGGTGGTGTATTCGCCGCGGATATAGATATAGGTATCATGGGAACCGATGGCATAGCTGCAGATGATGATGCCCTCGATCATCATGTGCGGGTCTTTGACGAGGATATATCGATCCTTGAAGGTGGCCGGTTCCGATTCATCGGAGTTGACCGCCAGATAGACCGGCTTCCCGGTATTTTTCGGCAAAAAACTCCATTTGACCCCGGCCGGAAAACCTGCCCCGCCTCTGCCGCGCAGGCCGCTGTTTTTCACCAGCTCGATGACGTCCTCCGGTGGCATGGAAAAGACCTTGTCGAGGGTGGAATAGGCGCCGTGCTTTTTGGCAACTTTGATCTTGTTGGCGTCTTTTATATCGAACTTGGCACTGAGAATCTTGACTTGCATCTTCGTCCGCCTCCTTATTTCAATGTGGCCAGCAGCGATTTCAGCTTGTCCACGTCCATGTTCTCGTGGAATTCGCCATTGACCTGAACAACCGGAGCGGTACCGCAGTGACCGAGGCATTCCACCTCTTCCAGACTGAACTTCCCATCGTCACTTATCTGGCCGGGTTGCAAGCCTATTTCGTTTTTCAGATAGTCCACAATTTCCTGTTTGCCGCGCAGCCAGCAGGACAGGGTGCGGCAGACGCAGATATGATTTCTGCCCATCGGATGCAGATGGTACATGGTGTAGAAGGTCGCCGCCTCGTACACCTTGCTGGCGAAGGTTCCGATGCGGTCGGCGGCGTAGGCCATTGCTTCCTGACTTATCCAGCCCTCTTGTTCCTGTATCAGCCACAGGGCAGGAAGAATCATCGACTCTCTGGTCGGATAACGTTTGATAAGCCTCTCGAATTCAGCATCCCTTTCCTTGTCGAACTGGAATGGTGTCCCTGTCGAAATCAGTTGTGAACGATCGCTCATCTGTCCAGCTCCCCACCGATGATATTGATACAACTCAGGTTGATGACGGCGTCTGCTATCATGTTCCCTTCAACCATTTTATGAAAACCGCCCATGATGTAAAAACAGGGCGGTCGCACCTTCAGTTTGTAGGGCTTGCCGGATCCGTCGGAGACAAAATGGAAACCCAGTTCGCCGTTGGCCGCTTCAAAGGAGTCATACCATTCCCCCGCAGGGGCCTTGACGCCCTCGAAAATCAGTTTGAAGTGGTTGGCCAATCCCTCAATGTTGCTGTAGACCTGCTGTTTTGCCGGCAGAACTACCTGGGAATCCTTGATGTTGATCGGCCCTTCAGGGATGTGTTTCATCGCCTGGCGAATGATCCGGATGGACTGGGCCATCTCATAAAAACGAATCATGAAGCGGTCATAAATGTCGCCGTTGGAGCCGACCGGTACCTCGAAGTCGAAGGACTCGTAGTTATAGTAGGGGGCGTCCTTGCGCAGGTCAAAGGGCACGCCGCTCGCTCGAAGGGTCGGGCCGGTAAAGCCGTAATTCAGGGCGGTTTCCGCGGTGAGTATACAGACGCCCTGGGTCCGGTCATGGACAATACGGTTGGTTTCGACCAGTTTCAGGGAATCCCCGATACCTTTTTCTATACCACGAAGCTGTACTTCCAGATCTTTTTCCCAGCCGTCATAAAAATCACGATACATGCCGCCGATACGGGTGAAAGAACTGGTGAGTCGTGCACCGGTCAGGCGGCTGATCAGGTCGTAGGCGGCCTCCTTTTCATTATAGAGGTACCAGTAGTTTGTCAGACCACCCATATCAACCAGGGCGGCGGCGAGACAGACCAGATGATCGAGGACCCGGTAAAACTCGGAGAGCACCACACGCATGAACTGGGCCCGTTCGGTTATCGTCACGCCCAGCCACGATTCAACCGCCTTCGCATAGGCGATGTTGTTCAGCATCGACGAACAGTAGTTGAGCCGGTCGGTGAGCGGGATAATCTGATTGTAGGTTCTGTTCTCGGCGGTTTTTTCAAAACCCCGGTGCAGGTAGCCGACTTCATTGACGTTGGCGAGAATGGTCTCGCCGTCCAGCGCGGTCAGGATGCGGATGGCGCCATGGGTGGCCGGATGAGAAGGTCCGAGGTTGAGGAACATCACCTGGGTGTTGATGTCTTTCAAGGTCGCATCGTCGACGCCCTTTTTGGCCAGCCTGGCGCGAATTTCCTTTTCCAGGCTGTCGGTCTCGTAACAGATCTGCCCTTTTCCGATGGGATAATCCTTGCGCAGGGGATGTCCTTCGAACTGCCAGTGATTGAGTATCCTCCTGAGGTCGGGATGGCCCTGGAAGTGGATGCCGTACTGGTCATACACCTCTCGCTCGCCAAAGAGTGCCGCCCCCCAGAGATGCGTCGCGCTGGTAATGCCTGCCTGCGGGTCGAGTACTGGAGTGCGCACCTGGACGAGAATATTTTTTTCCCAGTTGCGCAGGGTATAGACCACATAGAATCTGGCTGCCGGGGGCTGCGGATACTCGAGGTAATCGATTGCCGTGACATCGACCATCAGGCCGCAGTTGAATTCCGGCTCGTTTTTTAGCCGGGAGAGCGTGCTCTCCAGGTTTTCCGGTCGCACATCAAGAACCACTGATTCCAGAACAACCTTGCAGATCGCGTCCGGAAACGCGGCTTGGATTTTTTCTAAAGCCGTCGTATTCATATCAGTCGAGAATCCCTTTAAAGTCTTTATGGCGGTCTTTGAGCACAGTTTCGCCTTTAATCTGATCCTGGATCTTAATCAGAGCGTCCAGAACAGCTTCCGGTCGAGGGGGACAGCCAGAGATGAAAACGTCCACGGGGATTATGGTGTCGATTCCCTGCACGGTGCAGTAGTTATCATATATTCCCCCGGAACATGCACAGGCACCCATGGAGATCACCCATTTGGGATCAGGCATCTGCTCATAGATACGCTTGAGAATAGGCGCCTGCTTATAACTGATGGTGCCGCAGACCAGGAGCAGATCCGCCTGGCGAGGAGAAAAGCGGACCACCTCTGCTCCAAAGCGGGATATGTCGTGCTGACTCGCCGCCGCGCTCATGAATTCGATGGCGCAACAGGCGGTTCCGAATACGAATGGCCACAGTGAATATTGCCGACCCCAATTGATGACCTCATCAAGTTTGGTGGTTATCACTGTGTCGCCGAGACTTGATTCTAATCCTAACGCCAATTGAGCACCCCTTTCTTAAGAATGTAGATGAGTCCAGTAAGAAGCAGCAGCATGAAGACCACCATCTCCGTAAATCCGAACCAGCCAAGTTCACGGACGCAGACAGCCCATGGATACATGAAGACTGCCTCTATGTCGAATATCAGGAAGAGAATTGCGAGGAGGTAGAATTTGACGCTGAACTTCTGATCAACCGTTCCAATGATCGGGCCGACACCACTCTCGTAGGCTTCATTTTTCATTTTCCCCTTGGATCGCGGCCCGAGAATCGTCGTCGCTATCATAAAGCAGGGAACAAGAGCAGCAATACCGATGAGTGCTACTGCCGAAAGAATCAGTTCGGTTGACATTATTAATTCCTCTCACTGCTTTTTTCCATACCATGCGGCCGCTGCGCAGCGCACACCTCAACAAAAGAATTATGAATAACCATTCATTAACAGGCCGCTCCATTGCCTGTCAAGAATTTATTTCTTGTGGGCAAACGAGGACTTAAAAGTATTATATGTTGTTGGATCCGGTGCCGGTGACGCCGTCCGAGTGTGCGCATTGTGCGGCCTCGGTCCTTTTTTATACCAAATTGCGCCAGGCGAGGGGGTTTTTGTCGGCCTGGGCTGTTGCTGGAGAGAAAAAGGCACATGATGCACAACGGGCGACGCCTTTGTCCCGTGGTGTCTCGCTGTTCCTGACCCGGCGGTGCGGCATGAAATTGTTGTTAAGAAATGTCTTTAATATCCGTATTACAGGGAGTTGGAGGGGCGGTGCCCTGTATTCATTTCAGTGAATGGTCCTTTCAGAAATGATTATGAGGTGTGCTGCAGCCGCGCGGAAATCAGATGGAAGAACAAGAGAGGGCGAAAAAGAGCTGTGCTGCGCAAAAACCGGCAATCCTGTCGCGCGGTGCGCCCAGGATTGCCGGTTGGAGAAACCAAAAAGGAAACGTGGTTGACATCAGAGCCGGCAATCGGCGGAGAATCTTACCAGCCAAGGGTCAAATAATCGTCAATTGAATTGGCGGCATCGCGTCCGGCACCCATGGCCAGGATGACCGTTGCCGCTCCGGTGACAATGTCGCCACCGGCCCAGACACCTTTTTTGGTGGTTTTGCCGGTCTTTGCATCGGCCATTACATTGCCCCATTTATTGAGTTTCATATCCGGGGTTTCGCTGGTGAGAAGGGGGTTGGCACCCGAGCCGACGGCAACGATGCACAGGTCACAGGCGATTTCAAATTCGGAGCCCTTGACGGCCACCGGCCGGCGCCTGCCCGATGCGTCCGGTTCGCCGAGTTCCATGCGCAGGCATTCCATGCCGGTGAGCCGGCCTTTGTCGTTGCCGAGATATTTTGTCGGGTTTGTCAGCAGAAAGAGTTCGATGCCTTCCTCCTCCGCATGGTGAATTTCCGCCTTACGGGCCGGCATTTCATCACGGGAGCGCCGATAGACGATCTTGACACTCTCGGCGCCAAGGCGCATGGCGGTCCGGGCGGAGTCCATGGCCACGTTGCCCGCACCAAGGACGACCACATTCTTGCCGATCGGGATGGGTGTATCGACTTCGGGGTATTTGTAGGCCTTCATGAGATTGGCCCGGGTGAGGTACTCATTGGCGGAAAGGATGCCGACCAGGTTTTCCCCGGGGATGTTCATGAATCTCGGTAGGCCGGCACCGACGCCGACATAGATGGCGTCGTATCCCTGCTCGAAAAGTTCGTCGAGGGATACCGTTCGGCCGACGACCGCATTGCACTGCAGGTCGACGCCAAGTCGTTCAAGAAAGTGTACTTCCTGGGCGACAATAGCCTTCGGCAGTCGAAATTCGGGAATGCCGTAGACCAAGACCCCCCCCGGTTTATGGAAGGCTTCAAAGATGGTGACGTCATGGCCTTTGGTGATGAGATCGCCGGCCACCGTCAGCCCCGATGGGCCGGAGCCGACAACGGCAACCTTCTTGCCGGTGGGGCCTGCTTTCGGGGGCAGCTCACCCGTGCCGTGCTCTCTTTCGTAATCGGCGCAGAAGCGCTCAAGGTTACCTATGGCAACGGGCTCGCCTTTCTTGCCGACTATGCAGTTTCCTTCACACTGCACTTCCTGGGGGCAGACCCGGCCGCAAACTGCCGGCAGGGCATTCTTCGTCCACAGGTTGCGGATAGCCCCGGTCATATCGCCCTGGGCGATGAGATCGATAAAGCCGGGAATGTCGACGCCGACCGGGCAGCCGGTGACACAGGCGGGTTTTTTGCACTGCAGGCAACGGGCGGCCTCGGCCTGGGCCATTTTCATGGTGTAGCCGGTGGGTACCTCAAGGAAATTTCGAGCGCGTATTTTTGCATCCTGCTCAGGCATGGGCTGCCTGGGATTTTTCACATTCTTCTCAGCTGTTGCTGCCATAATGTCCTCCGTAGAAAATCGTTATCCACGATGATAAGATGAATCACCAGATTGGTAAACTTCACAAAGAGAGCGGAAAAGTCTCGTCACCTCAGCCGGCATTGTGCAGGGCACAGTAGGCCTGATGGCTTTTTTTCTCGTCTTCCTGATAGGCTCTCAGCCTGAGGATCAACTCATCGTAATCGACTTTATGGCCGTCAAATTCGGGACCGTCCACGCAGGCAAATTTTGTCTCACCGCCGATGGTAACCCTGCAGCCGCCGCACATGCCGGTACCGTCAACCATTATCGGGTTGAGGCTGACCAGGGTCGGAACATTAAATTCCTTGGTCAGATTGCTGACCGCCTTCATCATCGGCACGGGACCAATGGCGACCACCAGGTTGATATCCCCGGCCTGCAGGGCCTCTTTCAGGACGTCGGTGACAAAGCCGTGGTGGCCATAGGAACCGTCATCGGTACAAACGCGAAGGTCATGGGAGGCCGCCTTCATCTGTTCTTCCAGGATGAGCAAACCTTTGTTGCGTGCACCAATGATGCAGGTGACATCGTTGCCGACTTCTTTTAAGCCCCGGGTGATCGGGTGCAGTACGGCGACGCCGGTACCACCGCCGACACAGATCACCTTGCCGACCTTTTCAAGGTGGGTGGCCTTGCCCAAGGGGCCGATGACATCCTGGTAGCAGTCGCCGATCTTGAGATCCCTGAAAATTGCCGTTGATTTTCCGACCACCATATAAATAATGGTGATGGTGCCTTTTACCGGGTCGGTATCGGCCATGGTCAGAGGGATTCTTTCGCCTTCCTCGTTGGCTTTGAGAATGACAAATTGACCGGGTTTGGCCTTCTTGGCGATTAAAGGTGCCTCGATCTCGTTGAGGATAACCGTCCCCTCAGCCATTTCTTCGCGTTTGACAATCTTAAACATTTTTTCCTCCTGGTGTAAAAAACATTGAATTTCACAAGCAAAAAAATATTTTAATTCGAGCGATTTTTCAGGAATAAGTAATCATAAAGTCGTTATTAAATCAACCTCTATTGTCGCCTGGTGATAAAAGGCGAAGATGTCAGATAGTTGTAATTGCGAAAAAATAAAACAGCCAGCCGGCGGCGGGCAGAGTGGATGTCCTGTAACATCAACAGCTAGAGTCCATTTTCCCGTAGCGGTCAGGGGGTGTTTTGTTGGCGCCGTTGCTAACGCTGATGGCTAAATGGGTCAAATAGATGGTTCGGGTAATGGCCAGGCCAAGGCGTTTTCTGGTCATATAAGAGTGGGTTAAACTCATAGATAAGTTCAATTAAGATAGCCGTGAGGTGATTTTTTTATTTGTATTTTACGACGGGGAGGGTATAAGGAAAAAATCGGGTGACTTTTATGTGGTATAAAAAGTCATAATTGCATAATGCGTCAAAGGAGCATGTCATGGCAGAAGGTACAGTGAAGTGGTTCAATAATTCTAAAGGATTCGGTTTTATTGAGCAGGACGGAGGAAAGGATGTTTTTGTTCATCATTCGGCTATCAAGATGGAAGGTTTTAAGTCCCTCGAAGAAGGAGAACGGGTGAAATTTGATATTGTGGACGGAGCTAAAGGTCCCGCTGCGGAGAATGTAGTCAAAATCTGATACAGACTCATTTGGTCCACTCCCCTCGAGGTCTGGACACAGATTGTCACAGCGTCATGGGAACTCTTGGTTCTCTGGCGCTGTTTTTTTTTCTCATGTGGACGCGCCGTTTGCCGGGGTTCTTCGAGATGAAGCTGAAAAAGAGATTGGAAGACAGCCTGTCCGCCGGCGAGCTGGCCTGTCTGGTCGGCGCCTATGATATGGTGGGCGATATGGCCATCATAATCATCCCGGCGGAATTGGCGGCAAAGGAGCAGCTGATTGCCGAGGCCGTCCTTGGCAGTAACAAAAAGATCAGGGTCGTTGCCAAGAGAGCCGGAAATTATGGGGGGGAGTTCAGAACCATCCCCCTGCAGGTTCTCGCCGGTGAAAACAGAAAAGAAACGGAGGTGGTGGAGTCTGGTGTCCGCCTGCTTGTCAATCCGGAAACCGTCTATTATTCCGTCAGAAGCGGCAATGAAAGAAGAAGGCTCGCCGCGCTGGTGCAACCGGGGGAGTCGGTTCTCGTGCTTTTTTCCGGGATCGCCCCTTTTCCACTGATCATTGCCAGATACAGTGAGGCGAAATCCGTCGTCGGCATCGAAAAGAACCCGGAGGCCCATGCCTATGCCCGGGAAAACCTTCGGCGCAATAAAAAACAAAAAAACATCCACCTCTATCTCGGTGATGTCAGAGAGGTGGTGCCGGCGCTGGCCGCAACCTATGACCGGGTAATCATGCCCCTGCCGGCCGGAGGTGAAGAGTTTTTGCCATGCGGTCTCCAGGCAGTCAGGGCGGGCGGAGTGTTACATTTTTATGCCCTGCAGCGTCCGGAACTGTTTGCTGCATCATGTGAAAAAATCGCCGCTGCCTGTGCCGCTGTCAACCGGACGGTTCTTTCGACCGCCATCACCAGATGCGGGCACTGCGCACCAAAAACCTACCGGATCTGCATCGATGCGCGGATATCCTGAGGCGGCCTGTCAATTCTCGGACCGACTCCTGGACATTACCGACATTACCGCATCACCAAGGGCATTGCCGTTTGCCTTTTGCTTAGCGGCTTGTTATGGGAAGATCTGATATCAGGGGTGGTGGAGAAGAATTCCACCACCGAAGGCAGGAGAGGAAGGAACTCTACAAGGAGCAGCTATGCACGTTGCATTCTATGGCGCGACAGGAGAGGTGACCGGTTCGTTTCACACCGTGGTCACTGACCGGGACACTACTTTACTCGACTGCGGTCTTTTTCAGGGCAGGCGAAAGGAGACCGAGGCAAAGAACCGCGTTCTCCCTGTTGATCCGAAAATTTTCACCAACATGGTGCTGTCCCATGCCCATATCGACCATTCCGGCCGCATCCCCATGCTCACCAGGGATGGCTTCAGCGGGCACATCTTCTGTACCAGGGCCACCGCCCATGCCTGTAAGTATCTGCTCAGGGACTCGGCCAAAATCCAGGAAGGTGATGCCGCCTATCTCAATTATAAGACGGCCAAGGTTTTTCTGGCCAAGTTGAAAACCGGGGGGGAGCAGGCAAAAATTTCCGCCGCCGACCAGCAGGAGATAAAGGCCCTGCTCAAATCGGGAGACCATGATCTGCGTCTCGATGTCGTGGAAAAACTGCTGCGTGAAAATAACCTGGAACGTATCACCCCCCTGTACACCCTGGCCGAGGCGGAAGAGTCGCTCGGCTATTTTCAAGGGGTGCCGCTTCATCAGACCGTGACCATCGGCACGGAGCTCTTTTGTACTTTTTATGGCGCCGGTCATATCCTCGGCTCGGCCATGTCGGTCATCCAGTACAAGGCGGAGGGTCAGACAAAAACCGTGCTCTACTCCGGTGACCTCGGACGTTTTGACAAGCCGATCATTAAAGATCCAACCCTTGATTTTGCCGAGGAGCACAGAGATATCGATCTGATGATCATGGAAAGTACCTACGGCAGCAGGGTACATGAGCCGGTCACCGATATGAAACCGATGCTGAAAAAGGTGCTGACCGAAACCTTCGCCCGGGGCGGTTCGGTGATTATCCCGGCCTTTGCCTATGGGCGAACCCAGGAGCTGCTCTATTTTATGCATGAGCTTTTCCTGGCCAAGGAAATTCCGCCGATGCCGGTCTGGGTTGACAGTCCGCTGGCCACGGATATGACCAATGTGTTTGGCGAGCATCCGGAGACATATGATGAGGAAACCCACGAATCGTTTTTGAGAAAAGGCCTTAATCCCTTTGATTTCGAACAGCTGAAGTTTGTCCAGAGCGTGGAGGAATCGATGGCCTTAAACCGGGAAAGCAAATCCCATATTGTCCTGGCCGGATCGGGCATGTGTGAGGGCGGGCGGGTCCTGCATCATCTGCGACATAAGATCCATGATGAGCGCAATACGGTACTGATAGTCGGGTATATGGGGCAAAACACCTTTGGCCGGCGGTTGCAGGAACTGGGTGAGAAATACCAGGCTGATGGCCGGCGGGGGGAGCCGCCGATGGTCCGTTTTTACAACAAGGACTATCCCTTGAAAGCACGAGTCGTTACCCTGGGCGGGTTCAGTGCCCACGGGGACCGTCAGGAAATGACCCGGGTGCTGAAGGAGTCAAATCTTGTCATTAAAAAGATTGCCCTGGTGCATGGGGAAGAAGAGCAGACCCAGGGTTTTGCCGAATACCTGCGCCGGGAGGGGTTCAATGTCGTCGTGCCGTTTCATGGGCAGAGCGTTTTTGTCTAGCCGACTGTCTCTTTTTTATTGATTATGGTGAAAATACAGATATAAACAAAAATGCAGGGAAGCGAAATCGTCTTTGCCGCATAAAAAACGTACTGGGTGGCCGCGCTATTTTCAAGGCCTGTTCAATGAATTATTGTTTTGGAGATTATAGATGGTACTTACGGTTACAATAGATGAAGATGAGTGTATTGGATGTCAAAGCTGCGTAGAGCTTTGTCCCGATGTCTTCGGTTTTGACGATGAAACCGAAAAGGCCTTTGTTTATAAAGCACATTCCGGAGAGGAAGAGTGTATTGAGGATGCCGCTGCCGCCTGTCCCGTTGATTGTATTGAGGTGGAAGAGGAATAGAAAAGACGGGGGCGCAGGTGCGAAACGTTGAACAGCAGCCGGGGGCGTCTTTTCAGCTGCGGCCCTTTGCCCAAGGCGTGCTGGGGGAGAAGCTGTCCCTTGGCGGTTCGCTGTCCAGAACATCCGCTGGCCTTGTCATTGAATATCGGCTGCAAGGCTCGCTGGATGGTCTCAACCTGTCGTCAATGGCCTCAATCGCCCAGGCCGGTCGCCGCCATGAACTCTGGCAACATACCTGTTTTGAGTTGTTTTTCGCAATACCGGGCAAAGCCGCCTACTGGGAGCTCAACCTCAGCCCGGGCGGCTGCTGGAACGTCTATCATTTTGCCGGCTATCGCACCACCGTGCGGGAAGAAAGGGCGATCGCCCAGCCCCTCTGCCAGGTCGTCAAGGAGGCTGACCTCCTGTCAATGGCCTGTACCTTGAACATCGGCACCCTTCTCGGCGGTGCGTGCCAACTGGACATCGGCGTCGCCGCGGTCATCGAGACTGCGGACGGGAGGAGCAGCTATTGGGCCCTTGACCACCCTGGACCTCAGCCGGACTTTCACGATCGCCGCAGTTTTCTCCTGACGCTGCCGGGAGTAACGGCGAGCTCAGCCGTTTAGCCCATGTCATGCTCTGTATAGATTATGCCCCTAAAAAAAATTGAACTCCTTGCCCCGGCCAAAAATCTTGCCTGTGGCATCAGCGCCATACAGCATGGTGCCGATGCCGTCTACATCGGCGGCCCGCAATTTGGCGCCCGGGCCGCCGCGTGCAACAGCCTGGCCGATATCGAAAAGCTGGCCGCCCACGCCCATCAGTTCCGGGCAAGGGTCTATGTTGCCCTGAATACCATCTTTGACGATCGCGAACTCGAGCGTGCCGCAGGGCTCTGTCATCAACTGTACAACATCGGTGTCGACGCCCTGATCATCCAGGATGTCGGGCTGCTCGAAACGGAACTGCCGCCCATCCCCCTGCACAGTTCCACCCAGATGAATAACCGGACGGTGGCCAAGGTCCGTTTCCTGGAACAGGTCGGCTTTCGTCAGGTCGTGCTGGCCAGGGAGCTGAGTCTTGACCAGATCAGGGAGATTCGCGCCGCCACCAGTGTGCCGCTGGAGTTTTTCGTGCACGGCGCGCTCTGTGTCTCCTACAGCGGCCAGTGTTATATCAGCGAGGTGATGGCCGGGCGCAGCGCCAACCGGGGGGAGTGCGCCCAGTTCTGCCGGCATAGCTTCACCCTGCGCGATGGGCAGGGGAAAATCCTGGCCAGGGACCGCTACCTGCTCAGCCTCAAAGATCTAAACCTTGCCGATCATCTTGGCGCACTCATCGAGGCCGGGATCAGTTCGTTTAAGATTGAAGGACGCCTGAAAGATGACTCGTATGTGAAGAACGTCACCGCCTTCTACCGCCAGGCCCTCGACACACTGCTTGCCGCGGACACGAGCCGGCAACGGGCGTCTTCCGGCAGCTGCAGCTTTGGCTTTACCCCGGATCCCGCCAAATCGTTTAGCCGGGGCAGGACCGATTATTTTTTGACCAACCGGGAAAACAGTCGGCGCAAGAAACCCGGGGCCATATATAGCCCGAAGGCAACCGGGCAGCAACTGGGCCGGGTGCTCCACACGGAAAATCGTTTTTTTACGCTGCAGACGACAGAAGTTGTCAACAATGGGGATGGTCTCTGTTTCTTCACTGCGGAAGATGCACTGGTCGGCATAAAGGTCAACCGGGTTGAGGGCAATAAAATTTACCCGAAAGATCCGGTCCACCTGGCCGGCGGAACGACGATATATCGTAACGCCGACACCGCTTTCACCAAGCTGCTCACTCAAAGTGAACAGTGCCGGACCATACGGCTGCACCTTGAGCTGCGGGAAACCGTAGGCGGCCTGCAGTTGCTGATGAAAGATGAGGATGGCATAGAATCGGCGACCACCGCCACGGTAGAAAAGGCGGAGGCAAGACAGGCCGGCATGGTCGCCGAACTGGCGGAAAAACAACTGAGAAAAAGTGGCGGCTCTATTTTTTCGGTTGCTGAGGTGCGTGTGCACCTGCGGCCGGGGCTGTTTTTTCCCGCAGCGGTCTTCAATGATCTGCGGCGGAAGGGGTTTGCCCATCATCAGGAAACAAGGCTGCAGCAGTACCAGGTTGAGCGGGCCGAGTTAACGGCCAATGATTTCCCCTGGCCAAACGGGGAGGTGAGCTATCTCGACAATATCGCCAATGGGAAGGCAGCTGCCTTTTACCGGCGGCATGGTGTGGCGAGGATCGACCCAAAAACACTTCGCGCCGCGGATGTTGCCGGTTGCGCGCTGATGACCTGCAAATATTGCATCAAAGCGCAGCTGGACATCTGTCCGAAAATGAGCAGCAACGCCGTTGGCCTTGCCGGGCCGCTGACCATGAGCGACAAGACCGGGGAGTATGAGCTTGGCTTCGATTGTGCAAAATGTGAAATGACGGTATTGAGAAGGAGATGAACATGGCTAACAAAATGCGAGCAATCCATCCCGGTGAAATCCTCAAAGGCGAATTGGAAGAACTGAATCTGTCTGCCAATGCTTTTGCCAAGGCGCTGGCCGTACCGACCAACCGAATTACCGCGATTCTCAACGGGCAACGCGGCATCACTGCCGATTCCGCCCTTCGCCTTGCCAAATTCTTCAATAGCACGCCGGATTTCTGGAAGAGCCTGCAAAGCAGCTACGATGTAAAGGTAGCATCGGCAAAAATCGAAATGAAACAAAATGATCAACCGCATTCCAACCAATAACCGACTGCTTGCCGATGTGCGCCACCTCATTGATGCCGCTCGGCGGCGGGTGGCCGGTGCAGTCAATGCCGAGCTGACACAGCTCTACTGGCAAATCGGCAATCGGGTCAATGTAGAGTTGCTGCAAGGGCAACGGGCTGAATACGGCAAGCAAGTAATTGTCGAACTGGCAAAGCAACTCACCACAGAATCTGGCAAAGGTTGGAGCGGGCGTCAACTGCGTTATTGCCTGCGTATTGCCGAAGTTTTTACTGATGTGAAGATTCTGCACACACTGTGTTCAGAATTGAGTTGGTCACATTTACGCCAGATTATTCAAGTCGATGACCCTCTCAAACGTGATTTCTATCTCGAAATCTGCCGTCTCGAACGCTGGAACGTTCGCCAGTTGCAAGAGCGCATTAACTCGCTGCTCTACGAGCGCACAGCCATATCCAAAAAGTCAGAAGACACCATCCGGCAAGATCTCGATCTTCTCCGCGACCAAGGGCAACTTTCACCGGATCTTACCTTCCGCGACCCCTATGTGCTGGATTTTCTTGGTCTGTCCGACAGCTATTCAGAAAAAGACCTCGAATCCGCAATCTTGGCCGAATTGCAACGACTCATTATTGAGCTGGGGAGCGATTTTGCGTTTATGGCGCGGCAAAAGCGGATCACCATTGATCGGCGTGATTATTACATCGATCTGCTTTTCTACCACCGCCGCCTGAAATGCCTGGTGGCAATTGACCTGTTATGTGGTCGACCACATAAGAGCTCTTATGTGGCGCTCATAGTTATGTGGCGCTCAGCCCGCAATCACCATCCGGATTGGATGTGAAAGGGGA
>CAMBBS010000014.1 GCA_945863875.1 Desulfopila aestuarii DSM 18488 | reverse complement strand
TCCAGCGAGCAGCGCAGGAAGGCTATTTAGTGGTCCTCCTATATTCTCAAGCTGACCTCTTGAAATCATGGTGAACCACTGGACTGCAACTGGACAGCCATCGATAAAGACTACCATACCGAGAGTGTCTTTCGTTACCTCACACCTGACCAGAACCGACCGGCATGGGGGGGAAAGGGTACGCTAGAGCGTATAGGATACCAATTCACATTTTGCATTCAATTTCTTCGGGTTATTCAAGTCACCCCAAGGCTACAAATGACTCACTACGCTGATGTCTGGTGGTGTGTTCTCTCTGTACCCGTTATGATTTACATCTCCGTTACTCTAAGGAATCGGCACCACGATTTTATGACTCATTAACAGTGGGATACAGAGACACTCCCTAGCAAACCTGGAGTAACGTCATGAATTCAATTTATATCAAATACTTAACTGTTATTTGGCCCCACGGTTGTCCTGATTGTCCATGAACTTCTCCAGGACTTCATCACATTGACAGCATTCAGTCTTGGTGGTAAAGAAGAAACACATGGGGGCATGACAACATAGAGCAGACTCAAAGACAAACTAAAGGAAATTGGAGGTGATTCGCGGATAAGAACGAGCAGGTACAAGCAACAAATATTGATTAACTAACGGCCTACTAACGGCCTACTACGAAAATACCTACAGTAGATGAGATGAGAATGAGAAAGGAAAGACACCAGAAACAACAAAACGCAACCCTTTGTAATCAAAGAGATTGCGTCTTGTTTGGCATTGGTGCCGGAGGTCGGAATCGAACCGACACGAAGTTGCCCTCGCTGGATTTTGAGTCCAGTGCGTCTACCAGTTTCACCACTCCGGCGTGAGGTTCGTTTATACCCCACTTTCTTGTTTTCCGTCAAGCTAAAAGCTTCTCAATCCCCGACTAACGAGTAGTTTCCAGGAAGACGGCGCGCAGGTTGAAGAAATAGACTGCTGCCGACCAGAGGGCGAGAAAGAGAGAAATATAAATCAGCCCCCTGCCTATTTCATGCTGGCAGGGAACCGGCAGCACGTTTAACGGAAAGAGCAAAAAGCCGAGGCCGAAATACTGGAAGTTGCTTTTCAGTTTGCCAACCGAACCGGCGGAGACAACCTTACCGGTGGTCGCGGCAAGTCCGCGCAGTCCGGTGACGATAATCTCCCGACAGATGATGAGCAGGCTGACCCAGGCGGCAATTTTTCCTAAGGGGATGAGCATGATCAGAGCAGTGGCGACGAGCACCTTATCGGCCAGGGGATCCATCAGTTTGCCGAGGACCGTCTCAATATGGTAGCGCCTTGCCACCCATCCATCGACAAAATCCGTCAAGGCGGCAAAGGTGAAGACGATAAAGCTGCACAGTTCCACCGTCATTGTCTGTTGCAGGCAGAACAGCACGATCAGCACCGGAATAAGGGCAAATCTGAAACCTGTCAATATATTGGGGAGATTGGAAAGTCGATCCATCAATGCCTCAAATCCTCTGATAACAACAGGTTACCATGTCGCTTTGTATACCTTGTAACGTTTGAGAACCTTGTTTATATAGCTCAGGGTCTCCGGAATTCTCGGCACTCCGCCGGTGCGCGTGACCAGCCCCGGACCGGCATTATACGCCGCCAGGGAAAGGATCAGATCGTCATTGAAGCTATCGAGCAGGTAGCGGAAATAGCGGGTTCCCCCATCAATGTTCTCATGGGGATCAAAGGGGTTGGACACCTGTAAATCCTTAGCCGTGTCCGGCATGAGCTGCATCAGCCCCTGGGCACCGGCCCTTGAAACCGCCCGGTAATCAAAATCGGATTCGGTATGGATTATCGCCTTGATCAGTGAAGGATCGACGTTATACAGGGTGCCGATGCGGCGTATCTGCCGATCGTATCTGACGGTGTCGTCGCCGTAATCCGTGGAAATGCCGGGGAAGGTGCCACCCCCGCCAACCTCGAGGACAAATGTTTTGCAATCCGAGCCATTCGGCACGTTAGTGAAGTTCAGTGTTCCCAATCGATCCCGACAGAGATACATTATTTCCGCATGCAGGCTGCGACTGTCGACAAGAAGGAACAGTATCGCAAGAAGAACAGTGATGGAGAGCAGCAGAGAGCCTTGACCAAACCAGGCACGGAGGAAGCTGATGCTCCGTCCGTGTCCGGCTGAACAATCCCTGCTAAAGGATCGGCCTTCGCGTATGAAGGTATCGTTCCTGGTTGCAGCCATCTATTTGGTGCGTTTTTCCCAATCGGCCAGGAATTGTTCCATGCCGATATCGGTCAGTGGATGTTTGGCCAGCTGGGTGATCACCTTCAATGGAATGGTGGCGATATCCGCCCCGATGAGTGCGGCATCCATGACGTGCTGCGGATTTCTCACGCTGGCAACGATTATCTCGCTCTGGTAGCCGTAGTTGTCATAAACCGTGGCGATATCACTGATCAAATCCATACTGGGGGTGCCGATATCGTCAAGACGGCCGACAAAGGGACTGACAAAAGAGGCGCCCGCCTTGGCAGCCAGAAGTGCCTGCCCCGAGGAAAAGACCAGCGTGACGTTGGTTTTGATGCCTTCGGCGGTAAGTTTTTTCACCGCTTTCAGTCCTTCGATAATCATCGGGATCTTGATGACGATATTGTCGGCGATTTTCGCCAGCTTTTTCGCCTCAACGAGCATCCCCGCGGCATCGAGGCTGACCACTTCGGCACTGACCGGGCCATCGATCAGTTTGCAGATCTGGGTAATAATCTCTTCAAACGGCATGTTCTCCCTGGCGATAAGCGAAGGATTGGTGGTAACGCCGTCAACCATGCCCATCTCAAGACCTTTCTTAATTTCTTCGAGATTGGCTGTATCAATAAAAAACTTCATTTACTTTCTCCTTGTGTGGTTCTGAATGTATTGCAGCATTCCCTGCTGCAAAAATAATATTTTATTCCTTGGTGTTCATATTGCACCGCCTGTTGCCGCGGGACAAGTTTTTTACAGACCGGATCTTCTTCCAGAATATCGCTAGGCGGCATCTCCCTGGGTGTTTTTTTCGGCCGGCCCCGACCAACTGGTGGCTTTGTCCGGCCTGCCATGATCAGCCGAAAAGCTATATAAAGCAGGATCGCGATGATGATTATACGTAGCGGGCTCAAAATACTTTCTCGCTTCTGTCTCTTGGTAATTTAGTAAAAAAATCCCATCGCTCGATCAAGCATGTCATCTTTCTGCTGATTTTGCAAGGGCGGCTATTCGCTCCATGCACCGCGAATTATTTCCTGTGCATTGTTTTTGTTGCTGGCCATGTAATCAAGCAGACGATTTTCTTTTTCGGCGATGCTTTCCCCACCAAGACCGTCGCGAAAGTCCGGCTCCAGTTCGGCAAAAGGCGCCAAGACAAAGAGGCGGTCACCGATGCGCGGGTGGGGCAGGGTCAGCTCAGGGCTGTCCATGACCACATCGCCGTAGACGAGCAGATCGAGATCCAGGCTGCGATCCTGGTAGCCGAAGGTTTTCTCGGTTCTCTTTCGACCAAAAGAGGCCTCGACAGCCAGCAGGACCTGCAGCAGCGCGGCAGGCGACAACAACACCTGCAGTCGGCCGACCGCATTGGTAAACCAGTGCTGACTGGTCATATCGACCGGCGCGGTCAGGTAGGGATTGGACAGGCCGTCCAGAACAATACCGTCGATCTCGCCCAGAGCCTGCCAGGCCCCCTGCAGAAGCGCCTTGCCGTCACCGAGATTAGAACCCATGCCGATAAAGGCTTTCAAGATCAAAGATCCTGCAGTCCGAGGACGTCGAACATTGAGTAGACGCCGCATTCCTTGTCGACGATCCAGGCCGCGGCGGTAATCGCGCCCTTGGCAAAATGATCGCGGCTGTGCGCCCGGTGCACCAACTCTATCCGCTCTCCCGGACCGGCAAAATAGACGGTGTGCTCGCCAACGATATCTGCGGCCCTGATGGTCTGGATACCGATCTCCTTTGGTTTGCGCTCGCCGATTATGCCGCTGCGCTCAAGGACCAGCACGTCGTCGAGGTTACGACTGACCCCCTCGGCGGCCATTTCCGCAAGCTTGAGTGCGGTGCCGCTAGGGGCATCCTTCTTTTTGTTATGATGCGCCTCAATGATCTCAATATCGTAATCGTCGCCAAGGATAGCCGCCGTCTTTTTCACTAGCTTGAAGAGAACATTGACGCAGATGGACATATTGGGCGCCTGAACACAGGGAAAGTTTTTCGCCAGTTCGCCCAGCTCGGCCAGATTCTCGGCGGTAAGTCCGGTGGTACCGATAACCATCGCTTTTTTATATTGCGCGGCTATCCGGGCAAATTCCATGGTCGCCTTATGGAAGGTGAAATCGATGAGAACATCCCCCTGGTCGATGACCGATTCGATCCCCTCGCCGATGATCACGCCATTCTCCACGCCAAGCGACAACAAGCCGGCATCCTTGCCGATGGCCGGGCTACCGGGCACCTCGAAGGCGGCGGCATATTCCAGTCGCGGGTGGCTGCTTACCATATGTGCGACGCGCTGTCCCATCCTGCCGGCTGCCCCGGCGATTATGACCTTTATCATGTCCACTCCTTTGTTTCTCAACTGCTATATCAGTGAAAGTGCGGCCATGGCTGCCTTCAGTTTTTCCAGGCTCGCCGTGTCGATAGGCGCCAGCGGCAAACGAGGCAGGCCGCTCTGTATTTTGCCCATCAACTCCGCCGCCTTTTTGGCCGGAACCGGATTGGGGTTGCAAAACATCAGCTTCATCAGGTCGTACATCCGGTAATGCAGGGCATTGGCCTTTATCAGATCCCCAGCCAGCGCCGCCTCCATCATCTCGGCCATACCTTTTGGATAGACGTTGGAGATGACCGAGATGACACCCTTCCCGCCAATGAGAGCGGTCGGCATGGCGGTAAAATCATCGCCGGACAGAACAATAAAATCGTCAGGACACTTGCGGATGACATCGGTACACTGCTCAAGACTGCCGGTCGCTTCTTTAATGCCGATAATATTATCAATGTCCGCCAACCGGACGACGGTGTCCGGCATCATATTGACCACCGTTCTCCCCGGCACATTGTAGAGAAACATCGGGATATCGACTCTCTCGGCAATCTCTTTAAAATGCAGGTACATGCCTTCCTGATTCGGCTTGTTGTAGTAGGGCACCACCGACAAGACCGCGTCGGCCCCGCTTTCCTTGGCGCTTTCAGTCAACTCGATGGCCTCGAGGGTATTGTTGCCACCAGTCCCGGCAACGACTGGAACGCGACCGTTAACCGTTTTGACGGTGAGGTCGATAACCCGCTTGTGCTCCGCAAAGCTGATGGTGGCCGATTCGCCGGTCGTGCCGCAGGGCACGATTCCGTGTGTTCCCTGATCGATCTGAAACTCAATTAGATCAATCAGTCCCTGTTCGTCCAATTCGTTGTCAATAAACGGGGTTATAAGTGCAACAAGCGCTCCATGAAATTTTTCCATGACTCCTCCTAGTTAGTGTCTCTTTACTCTTATTCAACTGCACGATCGATCAGAGCAGCGCTTCAGCGGTCAGGTTTCCAGTACATATCAGCCTGGTCGGCCCCTGCAGGAAGATGTTCTCCGCCACAGGCCCATCATGTAATTCAAAAAATATCGTCAACACATCCCCGCCGGAGGTGACCACCTCGACAGGAGAATCCATACCCTTGAGCATGGAGGCGAATAGGGCCGATGCAACGGCACCGGTACCGCAGGCCATGGTCTCGGCCTCGACACCACGCTCATAGGTCCGCACCTTGAGCCTGCCGTCGGGTAACATTTTAACGAAATTCGCGTTGGCACCTTTTGGTTCAAAGATTTGATGAAAGCGCACTTTGCGCCCCCATGTTTTTACCGGAACGTCGTCTTCCTGAACAAAAATGACCGCATGGGGCACGCCGGTATTGACATAGGCGACCGGGCGTTCTTCATCGCCGATCTGTAAGGAGATATCGAGGCGAAAGTCAAAGGGCGGGGTCATCTTCACCCGAACGACGTCTTCTTCCTCCGGGCTTATCTCCGCCTCGACAATGCCGGCGAGCGTGGCAAAGGTCATTTTTCGGCCGGCGATCTTATGTCTGTAGGCAAAACGCGCCGCACATCGTGAACCGTTGCCGCACATTTCGGCAATAGAACCGTCGGCGTTATAAAAATTCCAGGCAAAATCAGCTATGGACGATTCTTCAATGAGAATAAGTCCATCGGCGCCGACGGAAAACATGCGCCGGCAGATTTTACGGGCAAAATCAACCTGTTCACCAAGCGGAATACCTGCTATCCGGTTGTCGATGATGACAAAATCATTGCCGGTACCACTCATCTTTTCAAAGGCGATGGGAAAGGTTATTGCCATCACTCACACTCCTTTTATTTTTCTCGGCACCTCACGGCGGTGCATTATTTTCAGCCGGTCAAACGACTTCCACCTGAACGACAGAACCCTCCAACCGCTTCCATGACGGTTAGAGGGCATCTTTTCACGCCACGAAATAATCGGTGTGCTGCAGTCAATATCTGCTTGTCGCTTCCTTTGATTTCTTGCTCTCGTTTGGCGGTGTTGCCTGGTCGATGGCAGTGACTGCATAATAGTAGCGTACATTTTCGTCCGCACTTGCATCGGTAAAAAGGGCATACTCCGATGCTACCTGACCAACCTGTGCAAAACTGCGGCTGCCGGCGGCGCGACGGTAGACCCTGTACCCGCCGATATCAGCGGCATCGTTTTTGTCCCAGTAAATTTTCATGCCGACCCCGGTCCACACGACCGTGACCCCTGTCGGCACAGCGGGCGGAGTCAGGTCGATCGGCATTGCCGCCATCTCCTCAGTGATTTCACCGCTGACTAATTCGTCTCGCAGGACCATCATACTCTGGATGGTATAAAAATACTTCAAGCCGTTTTGCACGTCACGATCAATATACTCCGTTGCGGTTGTCGGCTCGCCCAACTCCCGGAAATCCTGCCCCTCGACCCGGCGCAGCACCTGATATTTCATGGCCATGTCAAAGGCGCTGCCGTCTTTAAACGTGGTCACCGGCTGCCACTGGAGCGCAACCTGTCGATCCCCCGGTGTCGCCGTCAGCCCTGCCGGAGCCGCGGTCGGCTGAAACCAGACAAAGGTGACGATATTGGAGTCGGCGCTGTCCGCCCACCAGCTGGTGCGGGCACGGACCTTGTAAAAATATTTATGCCCCGAGCGGAGCAGCGAGGATTCGTAAACGGCCTTTCTTCGCATCGTGCCGTCATAAGTCGCACCGCCGGCAAGTTCAATCGGCTCACCAAACGGCACGGGACAGGTACGGCAATAGTCATCGAGCGGTATTTCCGCCCAGTACAGTTCAAAGGCGGAAATATCCTCGAGCACCACACCTTGAATGGTTTTCACCGGATACGACCAGGTAAGCTGCACGCCTTTTTCGTCCGTTGTATAGCGCAGATCGCCGATAGCCTCAGGTACGACACTTTGCGGCGGTATCGGTGCATTCTTGTAGCCGCATGCGCTAAAAAAAAGCAGCGAGAAACCAAGAAGAAAAAAACCGGTGAGCCGCACCGCAGGGCCGCCGTTCATCAGGCGATCCCCAGCCTTGTTTCAGCCGCACTCACCGCTTCCTGCACTCGCTGCAGCGCGGTGCCGCCAATGGATATACGGCTGTTGACCGAGCCTTCGACACTAAGCACCTCGTAGACATCCTTGCCGATGACCGGAGAAAAACCGGCCAGCTCGGCCTGGGTCAGATCCGGCAGCTCACAGCCTTTTTCCAGACAGTAGGCAACGGCCCGGCCGACAATGCTGTGCGCCTCACGGAACGGGACATTTTTCAAGACAAGATAATCGGCCAGATCGGTGGCGGTCATACATCCCGTCTGCGTCGCCTCCGCCATCCGCCCGGTATTGAAGCGCAGATTTTCAAGCAGTTCGGCCATAATCGCCAGGGAAGCGGAAACGGTATCGACGGTATCGAAAACCGGTTCTTTATCTTCCTGGAGATCACGGTTATAGGTCAACGGCAACCCCTTCACCAAAGTGATAAGGGTCATCAGACTGCCGACGACCCGGCCGCTCTTGCCGCGGATCAATTCTGGAATATCCGGATTTTTCTTCTGCGGCATGATCGACGAGCCGGTACAGAATTTGTCGGAGATATTGACAAAGTTAAACTCCTGCGTCGACCAGAGCACCAGCTCTTCAGACAACCGCGAGAGATGGAGCTGGATCATCGTGCAGTCGCTGGTAAACTCGATGGCATAGTCGCGATCCCCGGAGGTGTCCATGGAATTGGCGGTTACCCCATCAAAGCCAAGGGCCCTGGCGACCTGTTCGCGGTCAATCGGCAAACCGGTTCCGGCCATGGCCGCGCAGCCAAGCGGCGAGAGATTAAGCCGCTTGCGACAGTCGACCATCCGCTCCCGGTCCCGGCTGAACATCTCGTAATAGGCGAGCAGATGATGGGCGATCTGTACCGGCTGCGCCCGCTGCATATGGGTATAACCCGGCATGACGTGCCCGAGATATTTCCTGGCCAGCATGACAAAGACCCTGCAAATGGCGTCGAGCAGGTCGATCAGCGAATCACACTGGTCGCGCAGATACATTTTGAAGTCGAGGGTCACCTGATCGTTTCTCGATCTGGCGCTGTGCAGCTTCGCCCCCGCCGGACCGATGCGCTCGACCAGGGATTTTTCAATGTTCATATGAATATCTTCCAGTTCGCGCCTGAAGGTGAAGATCCCCTGTTCGATCTCTTTTTCAATTGCCGAAAGACCATCGGTTATTGCCACCAGCTCTTCCCTGGTCAGAATGCCATGATCGGCAAGCATAGCGGCGTGGGCCTTGCTACCGGCGATATCGTATTTATACAGCCGGGCGTCATAATGGATGGAGGCACTGAAGGCCTCGACCGAGGCGGCGGTTCCTTCGCTGAAGCGCCCTCCCCACATCTTTGCCGATCCGCCCTGTTTCGTTTCAGTCATGGTTAATAAACTCGCAAAAATTTGGATTTCAAGACGGCCTCCTACCTATTACATCGCCCCTGCAGCGCATTAATCTTCAGCCGCAGTCCATTGAGTCGGATAAAACCGGTGGCATCACCCTGATCGTAGACTTTATCCTCCTCGAAGGTGGCAAAGGTTTCCTGATACAGTGACTGCTCCGACTTACGCCCGATGGGAATGCAATTGCCCTTGTAGAGCTTCAACCGCACGGTGCCGTTTACCGTTTTCTGCGTGGCATCCATGGTCATCTGCAGCAGCTCGCGCTCCGGCGAGAACCAGAAGCCGTTGTAGATCAGCTCGGCATATCGCGGCATGAGGGAATCTCGGATGCGCATGACTTCGCGGTCGAGGGTAATGGTTTCCAGATCGCGATGCGCCGTACGCAGGATGGTGCCGCCTGGCGTCTCGTACACGCCATGGGACTTCATGCCGACAAAGCGGTTTTCCACGAGATTGAGTCGACCGATGCCGTTGGCGCCACCCAGTTTGTTGAGCCTGGTGAACAGCGCCAGCGGCGTCATTTTCTGCCCATCCAGAGCGACCGGATCACCATTGGCAAATTCGATTTCCAGGTAGGTGGCAACATCAGGCGCCTTCTCCGGAGAGACGGTGAATTTGAACATATCCTCGTCCGGCTCATTCCATGGATCTTCCAGGATTCCGCCTTCATAGCTGATATGCAGCAGGTTTTCGTCACAGCTGTAGGGGTTTTTCTTGGTCACCGGCACCGGGATATTACGCTCTTGGGCAAACTCCACCAGCTTCTGGCGGGAATTGAGATCCCAGGTTCTCCACGGGGCGATAATCTGCAGATCAGGGGCAAGGCCGATGTAGCCCAGCTCAAAACGCACCTGATCGTTGCCCTTGCCCGTCGCACCGTGGCTTACCGCATCGGCGCCCTCGGCGAGAGCAATGCGCACCTGCTCCTTGGCAATCAGCGGCCTGGCCAGCGAGGTACCAAGCAGATACGAGCCCTCGTAGATGGCATTGGCGCGAAAGGCCGGAAAAATATAGTCTTCGACAAACTCTTTTTTCAGATCAGAGACAATAACCTTCTCCGCACCGGTGGCCAGACCTTTTTTCTTGACGGCTTCCCAGTCTTCTTCCTGCCCGATATCAGCGGAATAAGCAATCACCGAGCACTGGTACTCCTCGGCCAACCACTTCAAAATAACCGATGTATCAAGACCGCCGGAGTAGGCGAGGACAATTTTCTTTACGCTCATAATACAACCTCAATATGTAAACACCGCAAGGTGTTCTTAAATAATAGATAATAGAGAAACTCGCAGGAAGTCCAATTTCAAGATGGCTAACTTAATAGGATTTCCAGTATCGCCTTATGCAGGTGCATTTTATTTTCCGCCTGGTCAAAGGCCACACACTGCTTCGATTCGAGCACCTCGTCGGTTATTTCCTCATCCCGGTGCGCGGGCAGACAATGTAAGACAATACAGCCCGCCGGGGCCTTGGCCATTAACCCGCTGTTGAGCTGATACTCGGAAAAAACGCGGAGCCTCTCTTCCTGCTCACTCTCCATGCCCATGGAGGCCCAGACATCAACATTAATCACATCGGCGGTGCGCACTGCCTCCTGTGGGTCACGGACCAGATTGATCGCCCTGGTGGCAATCTTCCGGGCCGCAGCAAGAATGTCGCCATCCGGCTCATAGCCCTCCGGGCAGGCCAGGGTCAGCTCAAAACCGATGACTGCCGCCGCCTGAATCCAGGAATTGGCCATGTTGTTGCCGTCACCGACCCAGACAACATGCAAGGCTTCGAGAGGCCCCTTCATTTCGATGACGGTCATCATGTCACTCAGTACCTGGCAGGGATGGTGCACATCGGTCAGGGCATTTATCACTGGAACCGTCGCATAATCGGCAAGTTCCTCGACCACTTCCTGACCAAAAGTTCTGACCACCATGCCGTCGACATAACGGGACATCACCCGAGACATATCCTTCAGCGGCTCGGATCTGGCCAGCTGGGTGTCGCGGGCGGACAGAAAAATAACCTGTCCGCCAAGACCGTACATCGCCGATTCAAAGGAGACGCGGGTCCTAGTGGAGGGTTTCTCGAAGATAAGCCCGATGGTCTTACCGGCCAGCTGACGATGGATCTGGCCGGCTTTCTGTTCTTTTTTCAGTTCCATTGCCCGGTCGATAAAACCGATCAGCTCTGCTCTGGTAAATTCCTGTAATGACCTTAAATGCTTCGGCACCCTGTTCACCTCAAAACAAAAGGGGGGAAAATTTCCCGCCGGTTAGCTCCCCTTGCCTGCTCTCTTTGTTCATATAGCGGGGAGAAAGGAGGTATCATTACATAAAAGAGGGGTGATTTGCAAAACATTTCCCCCCAAAAGCGTCAACAGCCGTCCTTTTTCTTGCTCCTTAGGCCAAGCGGGTATCAGCGTAGCAAAACTCGGCCAGCACCTCGGCGAGTGTTGTCACCAGCAGGTCAATCTCCTCTTTGGTCACGATCAGCGGGGGGACAAACCTGAGGACCACGTTGCCGGCAAAGTTCATCAGGAAGCCGCGATCGAACATTTTATTGACAATCTCCGTACCATGAATAACGCCCTTTTCGGTGAGCACGGCGCCGACGAGAAGTCCCATGCCCCGCACGGAACTGATCATGGCCGGGAACCGTTCAGCGAGTTTGCCCAATTCCGCCTGGAAATACTCACCTTTTTGTCTGACCCCCGCCAGAAAACCGTCCGCCAGCATGATCTTTAACGTCGCCACCGCGGCAGCCGAAGCCACCGGATTGCCGCCAAAAGTCGAGGCGTGTGTGCCAGGCACAAAGGATTCGGCAATCTTCACGCTGGTCAGCATGGCGCCGATCGGCAGGCCGCTGCCAAGCGCTTTGGCCATGGTCAGGATATCCGGCTCGATGTCCAGCTGTTCATAGGCAAAGAGAGTGCCCGTTCGCCCCATGCCGGTCTGGATTTCGTCAAAAATGAGCAGCAGATTATGCTTTTCGCAGAGCGCCTTGATGCCCTGCAGGTACTCTTTAGCCAGCGGCCGCACCCCGCCCTCACCCTGCAGCGGTTCGCAGAGAATGGCGCAGGTGGAACCATCGATCAGCTGTTCGAGGGCCTGCAGATCGCCAAACGGTGCATGCAGGAATCCTTCGGGAAGCGGCTCAAAGCCTTTATGAAACTTCGGCTGCCCGGTGGCCGCCACGGTGGCCAGAGTCCGGCCATGGAACGATCCCGATAGGCTGATGATCTTGTAACGTCCCTCGCCGGAATAAATGCGCGCCAGCTTGATCGCCGCCTCATTGGCCTCGGCGCCGCTATTGCAGAGAAAGAGCTTTTCCCCGAAGGAATTATCGGTGATCAGCTCGGCCAGCTCGATCTGCGGCTCGGTGTAATAGAGATTGGACACATGCACCAGCTCCCCCGCCTGATGACAGATGGCCTCGGTTATTTTCGGATGGGCATGGCCAAGGCCGCATACGGCGATACCGGCCATAAAGTCGACATATTCCTTGCCGTCGGCATCGGTCAGCCGACAGCCCGAGCCCTTGACCATGGCGGCGGGGTACCTGGCGTAGGTGCCGATGAATACCTTATCACCCCGTTCTTTTAACTGTTTATTGCTCTTCTTCATCAATAGATCTCCGTTCCGACACCTTGTTTAGTAAACATCTCCAGCAGGATTGCATGCTGCACCCGCCCGTCAACAATATAGGTCTTGGCCACCCCGCGCCGCAGCGCATCTTCACAGCAGCGTACTTTGGGGATCATGCCACCGACAATAGTCCCATCATCGATCAACCCCTCCAGTTCCCGACGCGGCAGGGTGGTTATCAGTTGGCCGTTTTTATCTTTTACGCCGGGAACATCGGTCAACAGGATCAGTTTTTCCGCCGACAAGGCGCCGGCAATGGCCCCGGCAACCAGGTCGGCATTGATATTAAAGGCCTGCCCGTCATCGCCGACCCCCACCGGCGCGATGACCGGAATAAAATCCTGCTGGTAGAGGCTTTCCAGCACGCCGGTGTTGATCCTGGTCACCTGGCCGACCCGTCCCAGATCAATGAGCTCCGGAGGGGCATCCTGCAGAGGGACGTCACCTTTTTTACTGCTCACTTTCAGCTTTTCGGCACAGACCAGATCCCCGTCCCGCCCGGAAAGGCCAACCGCCTTGCCGCCGCAATGATTGATCAGACCAACGATCTCTTTATTCACCTTGCCGACGAGAACCATCTCCACCACATCCATGGTTTCCCCGTCGGTCACCCGCATCCCCTGCACATAACTGGGTTTGATACCCAGCCGCTCAAGCAGGTTGTTGATCTGGGGTCCCCCGCCGTGCACGATGACCGGATTGATACCGATCTGCTTGAGCAAAATGACATTCAGGGCAAACTGCTTTTTCAGGTGTTCATCAACCATGGCATGCCCGCCATATTTGATGACAATGGTTTTGTGCCTGAATTCCTGCATATAAGGGAGGGCTTCCAGCAGCACGTTCGCCTTTTCGATACTCTCTTCAACGGTTTTTACCATAGCATCATTTTCGATCTCTTGATCGGTCCTTATATTGTTATATAAAATCAATTACCTAAACCAGTGACCCGGGTGCAATATAAGGGGCTATTGTAATTGCTCATATTAGGTAAGTAAAGCACTCTTTGTCCTACTGCCCGCATACCATGGCTTTACATTTTCCCGCCTTTACGCTACGATGGGCTCGGTACGGTGGCAGGTCCGAGTATATCATTTTATTTTGTGGAGAGTCCTGATGAAACTTATCAAACGTTCTTCTATCATATTCAACGGTTGTCTGTTTTTGAGCCTGTTGTTTTTTTATCCGATGGCCCTTTTCGCAGAGGATGCGCCCATTCATATTGAGGCAAACAGCATGACCTCGACGGAACAGAGCAGTTCGGTTGTTTTCACCGGAGAAGTCGATGCCAGGCAGGCCGACGTCAGAATCCGCTCCGATGAAATGACCGTCTACTATACCGCCCAAGACAAAGATGAAACAGGCAAAGATCCTGAAAAAACAGCATCTCAGCAGGTAGAAAAACTTGTCTGTCTCGGCAATGTGGAAATTACCAAGGGAGAATGGTTGGGGACCTCCAAAAAAATGACCTATCTCTCCAAAGAGAGACAGGTTATACTTACCGGAGATGCCAAGGCATGGCAGAACCAGAATATGGTCAGCGGCGAGAAGATCATCTATTATCTCGATGAAGGCCGCTCGGAAGTCAGCGGTGAAAAACCGGCTATAACCACTGACGGCACAGCGGCTGGCGAGAAAAAACCGTCACGGGTGAACATGACCATCCGGCAGAAATAAAGTGCAGCCGGGAGGCTGTCAGAACACACATCACGATGTCGACACTTGAAACACAAAATATTGTCAAACGCTACGGTGCCCGAACGGTGGTGGATGGCGTCAGCCTGCAGGTACAGACCGGTTCCGTCGTCGGCCTGCTTGGCCCGAACGGCGCCGGAAAGACAACGACCTTTTATTCCATCGCCGGCTTCATCCGCCCCGATAAAGGCAACATCGTCTATGCCGGAGAGGTGATAACCAACCTGCCCATCCACAAAAGAGCCCTGAAGGGGATCACTTACCTGGCCCAGGAACCGTCGGTGTTCAAAAAATTGACGGTGGAAGAAAACGTTCGGATCATCCTTGAACCGCTGGGACTGTCGAAAAACGAAATTGACAACCGGATCAATGAGTTGATGGCCGACCTGAACATAGAATATCTCCGAAACAACAAGGGTCATGCCCTGTCCGGCGGGGAACGGCGCCGGGTGGAAATCATGCGCGCTCTGTCCACCCGGCCGAAATTTATCCTGCTGGATGAGCCTTTTGCCGGTATCGACCCGCTGGCAGTCCACGATCTGCAGAAAATAATCTTCAATCTCAAAGCAAAGGGACTTGGGGTTTTAATCTCCGATCACAATGTAAGAGAAACTTTACAAGTTTGTGATTTCGCCTATATTATGAATTCTGGACAAGTTCTCACCAGTGGAGTCGCCGACGACATTATTGAGAGTGAAGTTGCACGAAAAATGTATCTCGGTGAAAATTTTCACATGTGATTTTCTATGGCCCTCGAACTCAGACAACAGCTCAAGCTTTCACAGAAACTGGTTATGACGCAGCAGTTACGTCAGGCCATAAAACTCCTTCAGTTGAACAGGCTTGAACTTTCTGACGCCCTGCAGGCGGAAATTGAGCAGAACCCGGCGCTTGAGGAGGATTTCTCCCCGCCGGAAGTCGTCGATAACCCCATGTCACTCTCTTCCACGGTTGAAGATACCGGCATCCGGCCGGAATCCGAGATAACCGAACGCCTGAAAGTCGACGACAATCTGGTCGAGACCAACTGGGAAGACTACGCCAATAACTTCGATTCCAACTTTTCCTTCTCCCACGAAACCCCTCCCGCCGACGCCCCGTCGCAGTTTGAGTTCATCTCGGAAAAACCGGGTCTGCTGGCCTACCTGCAATGGCAGCTCGCCCACAGCGAACTCGACGAAAAAGAGTGGGAAATAGCGTTGTTTTTTATCGGCAACCTGAACCGCTACGGTTTTCTTGAGGTCGATATTGCCAGGGTTGTCGAGGAAACCGGCTGCGAGCTGGACGATGCCGAGTATATCCTGGAAGTAATTCAGGAACTTGATCCACCCGGCATTGCCGCACGGGATGTCAGTGAGTCGCTCTTTCTTCAACTCGAGCGCTTAGGGAAAGGCAAATCACTCGCCGCCGAAATAGTCCGCGACCACCTGCCTCTTCTTGAGACCCGCAACTACAAGGCACTGTCCCGTGCCACCGGCCGGAAAAAGCCGGAAATTGAACGGGCCATTAATCTTATTGTCAGCGAGTTGACGCCTTTTCCCGGGCTGTCCTATGCCACCGAAGAGACCAATTATGTCGTTCCCGATGTCTATGTGCGAAAATTTGACGGCGAATATGTTATTCGCCTCAATGACGACGACCTGCCGCAACTGAAACTGTCGTCGCTGTACCAGGACCTGCTGCAAAACGATAAAACGCTTGAGAAAGAATCACGCCAGTATATCAGCGAAAAACTGAAAAATGCCGACTGGTTTATTAAATCCCTCTACCAGCGGCAACGGACCATCGTCAAGGTGATGGAGTCCATCCTGCGTTTCCAGATGGATTTTTTCGAGCGGGGCGCCCAGTACCTGAAACCGCTCATCTTAAAAGACGTCGCCGAAGATATCGAGATGCATGAGTCAACGGTCAGCCGTGTCACGTCCAATAAATATGTCCACACCCCCCGGGGCATTTTCGAACTGAAGTACTTCTTTTCGACCGCCATACCTCGGGAAGGCGAGGACGACATGGCCTCCGAGTCAATCAAAACCATTATTAGAAAGATGATTCAGGAGGAAGACAAAGACACCCCGCTCAGCGATAACGCCATCTCTGAACAACTGGCCGAGCGAAATATTAAAATTGCCCGGCGAACTGTTGCCAAGTACCGAGAACAACTTAAGATTCTCCCCGTTAAACACCGCCGCCATGCCAAGTAAGGCCTGCCATGAGTGTTCTTGAGCGGGTATTTTATTTCCACCGGGAAATTCTTACAGGGCGCTACCCGAACTCCAGAACCCTGGCCGATCATTTCGAGATGTCGGCGGCAACCGCAAAGCGCGACATCAATTATCTCCGGGACCGACTCTGTGCCCCGCTCGCCTTTAACGCCAAAAAGAACGGCTTTTTCTATCGCGACGGCTTTCAACTGCCTTTTGAAGAAAGTCCGCGCATTATTTTTCTTCTGGCCATGCTCGGCAAACTGGCCGGTGAGGCAGGTCTTGGTGAATTACAGGAGGTCAAACAGCTGGAACAACGGCTGTCGACGATGATTTCCGCCGATTATCGAACGGTTGTTGACGCCCTGCATTGCCTGTGGATCGAGATCGAATCAATTGATCACCGTATTTTTGAGGTCATCATCGAAGCCGTCGTCAAGAAGCGGCTACTGGTTCTACAGTACCGCTCCATCGGCGGAGAAGCCAGCACACGAAACGTTGCCCCTTTGCAGATCATCAACTACCAGGGCCGCTGGTATGTCTCTGCTTTTTGCTTTCTGCGCCAGGAAAACCGGCTGTTTCATATCGGCAGAGTGCAGCGCGCCGTACTGAGCGATACGAACATTCCCGAGGGTATATCTCTTGACCGGACGACACTCGGCCTGTCGTTTGGTATTTTCCAGGGAAAACCAAAGTATACCGCCGAAATTCTCTTTACCTCGACAGCGGCCGAACTGGTAAAAAACCAGCGATGGCATAAGGAGCAGGAAACAGTGCTCTTGGAAAAAGGCCTGCTGCTGCGGCTCCCGGTCAGTGATGATCGTGAGCTGGTCATGAAGATCCTTCAGTACGGGGCCATGGCCCAGGTGCTCTCGCCCCCCGCACTAATCAGACGGCTGCAGGATGAAATTATCGCCATGGCCAAAAACTATCAGGAGATCGAAAAGGGTTGCACCTGATCTTGGCGAAATTACAGATATTCTCGGGAAAGGACCAGAAAATGACCGGCAAGGCTGCAAAAAAAGTAAAAAGAGTAATTAAACTATGTTAGTATTTGATCTTGGTGTACAAATGGAATAGATGTTAACCTTTGTTATCTCAGGGAAAATGGTATCCCGCCAGACATCAATTTTTTAATAGGAGAAAAATCAATGAAGTACGCTTTTATCGCCCTAATTACCCTCTATCTCATTATTTATGGCTGCAGTCCCGACAGCCCGGAGAAAGCCACGGAAAGCCACGAACAGACAACCCCGGCGGCCGTGGAACAAACTCCTCAGAGTAAAGTGGTTGCCCCTGCTGAACAGCATGCAGCTGCCTCCGCAGAACCTGCAGCAGCTGTTGAAGCAACGCAGCAATCTGCTGAGATTATCGAACAGCCGGCTGAAGTTGTTGATAAAACAGATCCGATTCCTAATTTTAAGGTTGTCGAACAAGCGCCTGGCGAGCCGGTTATTCAAGCCGAACAGGTGGTTATGCCCTGTGGTAAAATGATGGCCTTGAAGGATATTCCGGAAAACGCTCCCTGCCTGAAACCCCAGACACAGACAGCACAGGATGCAACCAAAACAGCCGACAAGAGTCAAGATCTCGCTGTCGCTTTGCAGAGAATGATCGAGACCACCAACGAAATGGTGCTTGCAACCAAGCAGCTGGTCAACGCTACACAGCAACTGCTGAATACCGGAAAAGAAACGCAAGAAAGCCCAGAGGTTCAGCAGGAAACTCCGCCTGCAAAACAGCAATAAAGCATTCCCACTCCAGTCCCTGACTGTCGTTCCCGCACAGTCAGGGACTTTTTTTCGCTCTCGGCCTGTGCATATTATCGTTGCCAAACGACAATATGCCAATTACCATTTCCAGTTGAATAGACGCAAGAGGGCGACACGATGCACCGCGCCTCCTGCAACCAGTGTAACGTCACCTTTATCAACCGGATGGTCCATGCCAAGAAGACTCGTTCCACTGCCACTTTACCTTGTTCTGCTCTTCTCCTGTTTTTCTCTTTCTTCCTGTTCGAGCCTGATAACATCATTTATGCGACCGACCATCGGTAACCTGCAGCAGCAGACCGACGTTGCTCTGGTTTGCGAGGGTGCACCGGCCTATCTGCTGATGATTGACAGCTTGCTGGTCTCGTCCCCGAACAATCACGCCCTGCTACAGGCAGGCGCGCAATCCTACAGTGCCTATGCAATGACCCTTGGGGAATGCGGCGGCGTCGAAGATAAAAGAATCGCGCCAATCGCCGACAAGGCGAAACTCTATGGGCTGCGCCTGCTTCGTCTTTATCTGCCGTTAACCGACGAGCAGGACTATGCAGCCTTCGACCGCAAACTGGCCAGCCTTGACCAGGGGGATGTACCGGACATCTTCTGGGGCACTTTTGGCTGGCTGACCTGGGTGAAAAATCAGCAGGGCTCCCCGGATGCAGTGGCCGATACTTATCTCATCGAGAAAATAATGGCCAGACTTCTGGACATCGACGAATCATACCAGGGTGGGTCGATCCATCTCTTTTTCGGCAGTTTTTACGCGGCCAAACCGGCCATGTTCGGCGGCAGACCGGATCTCAGTAAAATGCATTTCGAAAAGGCGCTGCAGCTGGCCGGGCGCAGATTTCTTATGACCCAGACCACCTATGCCGAAACCCTGGCCAGAACGACTCTGGATCAGCAGCTGCATGACCAATTGCTTAAGGAGGTCCTCACCTTCCCGCAGGACAGCGCGCCGGAATTCGGTCTCAGCAATCAGATTGCCGTGAGTAAGGCAAAACGCCTGCTCAATGAAAATTATTTTGGTGAATAAGCAACCCCTTGCATCGCTCCTTAACCTCTGCAATATGTTCCACATGGAGAAAAAACCATGCGACGCCGTGCATCCCTGATTACAACCACATTCCTGCTCCTTTTGTTCAGCGGCAGCCAGCTGCACGCTGCGCCGAAATATCTCTTTAAAATAGCCAGTCTCGCTCCGGCAGGTTCGGTCTGGATTGAACAGTTCGACAACTTTGCCAAGGAAGTCGCCGAAATGACCGGCGGGGAAGTCGGCTTTCGTGTCTATCCGGGCGGGGTTATGGGCGACGACCAGTCGATGTACCGAAAGATGCGGGTCGGCCAGCTGCACGGCGGTGGCTTCACCATGACCGGAATCGCCACGGTCGTCCCAGATTTTAGGGTGCTCTCCATCCCCTTTTTCTTCGAGTCCTATGCCGAGGTGGACGCGGTGACAACCGGATTGATCCCCGCCTTCAAGGAAAGGTTTCATGAAAAAGGGCTGGAATTTATCGCCATGACCGAGGTCGGCTTTATCTACGCCATGTCCACCAAGCCAATTGCCACGGTGGCAGATCTCAAGAATTCCAAAAACTGGAGTCCTTCCGGCGACCCGATTTCCGAGGCATACTTTTCCGTCCTCGATATCTCACCGGTACAGCTGTCGATCCCCGATGTGCTTACCTCGCTGCAGAGCGGCCTGGTAGAAACGGTGTACAACTCTCTCTATGGTTCTATTATCCTGCAGTGGTTTACCAAGGCCCGTTATATTGCCGACGTCCCCTATGGATACGCCTACGGGGTCTTTGCTCTTGACGCCGCCATGTTTGCCAAACTCCCGGCAACGCACAGGCAGGCCATTGAAACGGCGGCGCAGACCCATTTTCCCGTTCTGCTGGAAAAAACCAGGGAAAGCAACAGCGATTCCCGCCGCGTACTGGCAACGCGGGGCGCTGAATTCCTGAAAATTGATAAGGGAACACTGGACATCCTGCGCGAAAAGAGTGAACTGGCCGTGCAGACGCTTATGCCGGGCTCGTTTTCCAAAGCTATCTATGACCAGCTTATTGCATTGCGTCAGCAATTTCGTGACAAAACGACTGCGGAGCCTGCAAATTGACGGAAATAACGGCACTTACCGAGCAGCATCCGTTCTTACGCTGGCTCGATAAAGCGGAGATGATGCTTCTCTGCCTGCTGCTCACCTCGATGATTCTTCTCGTCTGTGTGCAGATTATCCTGCGGACCTTTTTTGCCAGCGGCTTCCTCTGGGCAGACCCGCTGCTGCGCTATCTGGTGCTCTGGTGCGGACTTGTCGGCGCGGTTTCCGCCACCAGCCAGGGCAAGCACATTGCCCTGGACATTACCGGCAACGCCCTGCCAAAAAAAATTGAGCCATGGCTCACCTATGCCACCCACCTGTTCTGCACCCTTGCCGCCGGTGGCCTGACCTGGGCCGCATGGCGTTTTCTGCGCGGTGAAATCGAATTCGGCGGTTCCGGTCCACTGTCGCTGCCGCTCTGGTTCTGGAACGGTATCTTCCCCCTGGCTTTCGGCCTCATCACCCTGAAATATCTGCTGCTGCTCGTCCTGCAGACAAAAGCCCTTTTCCACCCAGGACCGGAGGCAGACAACGACCGTCCATGAATGTACTGAAAATTGTCATCCTCATTCTCGCGCTGTTCCGGTCGCCACTTTTTCTGGTTATCGGCGCCTTGGCCCTGGTTTCCTTTTATTCAGCGGATATTGATATCTCAGTCGTTATCATCGAAATGGCCCGACTGGCCGACACCCCTCTGCTGGTCTCCCTGCCGCTATTTATTTTTGCCGGCATTCTGCTCTCGGAAAGCCAGGCCCCCAGTCGCATGCTGCGGTTTTCCCAGATATTTCTTGGCTGGCTGCCGGGCGGCCTTGCCGTTATCACCCTTATCGTCTGCGCTATTTTCACCGCCTTTACCGGTGCTTCGGGGGTGACCATCTTTGCCCTCGGCGGCCTGCTGCTCCCGGCCCTGCTGAAAGACGGCTACGGGAACACGTTTTCCATGGGCCTTATCACCTCTTCAGGCAGCCTCGGACTGCTCTTTCCGCCCAGTCTGCCGCTGATCCTCTACGGTGTCATCGCCGAGGAACGAATCGACCATCTCTTTCTGGCGGGCATTCTGCCGGGCATTTTGATGCTTCTGCTGCTCATCGGCTACGCGGTGGCGAAAAGCCCGCCGCGCAGAAAAAGAGCAGGCTACAGCTCTGGCGAAATCCGTCAGGGGCTGCGGGAAATTGCCTGGGAACTGCCCCTGCCGGTTATTCTTCTGGGAGGGATCTATGGGGGGATTTTCGTCCCCGGGGAGGCGGCTGCCATCACCGCCCTGTATGTGCTGGTGGTCGAGGTAGCCATTCACCGGGACATATCGCTTGGCCAGCTCCCGGCCATTATGAGCAAGTCTATGGTGCTGTTCGGCGGTATACTGGTTATCCTGGCAACCTCCATGGCCTCGACCAACTATCTGATCGACCAGCAGATACCGTCGCGGCTGTTCGAGTTTATCCAGAACTATATCGACAACAAATACACCTTCCTGCTGTTGTTGAATGTCTTTCTGCTCCTGGTCGGCGCGATGCTTGACATCTTCGCCGCTCTGGTGCTGATCGTACCATTGATCCTGCCGATCGCCACGGGCTATGGCATCGATCCCATCCACCTGGGCATTATCTTCCTCACCAACCTGCAGATCGGTTATTGCACCCCGCCGGTGGGACTGAACCTTTTTCTCGCCTCCTACCGCTTCGAGCGACCGGTGACCGAACTCTACCGCGCCACCCTGCCGTTTCTCGGCCTGCTGCTCGTCACCCTGGCGATCATCACCTATTTCCCGTGGCTGAGCAGCGCCTTAATCCGCTATCTGGGCTAGGAGGCTGCCCGAGAATGCCTATTCTCGAACCAGCCTTCCGAGAAACTTTATTTGTCAGAGCCTAGCTGCAAAACCCCGACATAGGGCAGATGGCGATACCCCTGGGCATAGTCAAGGCCGTAACCGACGGCAAACTCGTTGGGAATATCCACGCCGCAGAAATCAATTTTAATATCGGCGATTCGAGCCGCAGGTTTGTTGAGAAAGGTGCAGACCTTCAGGGAACGGGGATTGCGGTTGCGCATCATGCGAATAACTTTACTGAAGGTTCTGCCGGTATCGACGATATCTTCCACCAGCAGGACATCGCGATCCTCGATAGAGGAGTCGAGATCCATGACCACCTTGACATCGCCGCTGCTGATGGTGCCGTCGCCGTAACTGGACAGGGTCATAAAGTCGACCACCAGGGGAATTTTGATCTGCCGCACCAGGTCGGCCATAAAGATAAACGATCCCCGCAGCAGGCCGATAACCATCAGTTCTCTTTCAAGCTGCCCATAATGGGCGGTTATCTCGGCGCCAAGCCGCTGCACTGTATTTTGCACTTCCTCTTCCGAAACGAGTGTTTTGGTAATTTCATGATTTTTCAAAATATTTTGCTGTTTCCTTGTGTTAAGTTGCATTTGAAGCAAACACCGCGCAGGGCATATAACGCGTTAAAGCCGAATATTCACGGTTGCAGAATGGTATTATCGATGAGCCGGATTTTTTCCAACGCCACGGCCAAGGCCATCAGGGTTCTCCCTTCTACCGACTCTACCGGGTCAAGGCTTTCCGGGTCACAGATGGAAATATAATCGACTTTTATTTCCGGAAATGCCGAGAATATGTCCAACGCCCGGTCCGTGATCAATTGCGCATCGACGATGCCGTCCTGCACCATTTTTCGCGAGTTTTGCAGCACCTGGGATAAACTCAGGGCCGCCGGTCGCATATACTCCTTTAAATAAGCATTCCTCGAACTCATGGCCAGCCCATCGGCCTCCCGAACAATCGGTGCACCGACAATCTCGATGGCAAACTTGAGATCCCGGACCATCTGCCTGATGATCGCCAGCTGCTGAAAATCCTTTTCGCCAAATATCGCCACGTGGGGTTTGACAATATTAAAGAGCTGCGTCACCACCGTCGTAACACCTCTGAAAAATACTGGCCGTGACAGACCGCACAGATGCTGCGGCAGTTTTTCCAACTGCACATAGGTCTGATACCCCTCTTGATAGAGCGCCTGGTCAGTTGGCACAAAGACCGCATCCACGCCCTCTTTTTCGGCCTTGTCCAGATCGTCCTGCAGAGAACGGGGGTAGGAACTCAGGTCTTCGTTCGGCCCGAACTGGGTAGGATTGACAAAAATACTGAGAACCAGATCGTCGGCTTTTTGTTTACCGATGCGCAACAGCGACAGGTGTCCTTCATGCAGATAGCCCATGGTCGGCACAAAGGCCGTGGTTTTACCCGAGCGTCTCAACTGGTCCGCCCGCGCCTGCATTTCCTCTACGGAATAAATGATCTTGATAACCCCACCTCATTCAATATAAAAATTGATAAACGTTCACCAGCAGCGAATCTGCTCCGTCATCGACACTTGTAAACGTTTACAGCTCAATGGATAAAGATTCTTGTGCCGCAAAGAATGCACCCCAAGGGCACAAAATCTGTGCGGCACAAGAATATCAAGCTCCCGGGAGGATAACAACTGAAAAGTTCTCTCCGGCACAGCTTGGTTTGGCCTTGAGACCATACGATGTAGCACATCTTCGACATAATGGCTGTCTGGAGATGATAAGTGTCCCACCAGCCTTGCCAACGTGGGTCATGTTGGGGCATGACGGCGCTACGTCGAATAAAAACCAAGATAGAAACGCAGCCAGATTTTTATTATGGATACGGTGATAATTTTAATATCTTTGCTGCAAGAAACGTTTCAAAACGTGTAAGCTACTGCACCAACGACTTGTGTCACATGAAGTTCTTTTAAAATTGTATAGCCACTCATTCTCGGTAATATGCAGAAAAGCAAATATTCGTGACTAGCAAGTTTTTCAAGATTATTAAAATAAATATTGATACATTACGAAATTTTCTAAGGCTAGATAGCTAAAGCGCCTGAGTCTGTTTGTAAAGAAAATCAGGCAAAAGATGCCAGCATGAAGTGATATGGCTGGCGCAATGCCACCATGGGTGCGCTTTTGGCTGCAGGCGAGAAAGTGTTGCAAGGACAGCTGACAGCCTTTATGTGGGAGCATTAGCGAGTTTTGGATCGCACTCGTAGAAAGTGCTACTAGCAATCTGCATATGCAGATCGACAAAGAGCTTTCGCTGTGTCTGTCACATAACAACTCAATGGAGATGTACAGAGCGTTTATGAAAAAAAGCAAATCAACCCTCTCGCCGTCTACAGACAAATGAATTATAACGAGGCGCTCCAGCCGACCGCCCCTCTGCCGCCTCGCTTCGGCTGGTCTGCGGTTTAGCTCATGCGCTGGCGCATTATCTTATCAATGGACGAGCTTTTAACGCTTGTCTTGTGGTGCGCTTAATTGTGCGTTTAGCAACACTTAAAAGAACCACAGGTGGTGCGTTATGAGCTAATTGTCGAATATAATCCCTGATAGCGATTTAAGACAGGATGCGGCCAAGATACTAAAACAATAAAACAAAAACAACGAGCCGACTATCATTTCTCAAAGAGGGGGAGCAGCAGCTGTAATGCTTGGTGTTGAAGCCTATGAAAAATCTGAACATGAAAAGGAACTCCTGCGGCTTTTAGCCAAAGGAGACAGAGAAATCGAATTAGATGAAGGATGCGATCTGGATACCGTCCTTACTGAAGCTGACACCCTTTTGGCAACGGAATCATAATGAAGTTCCAGTTTACCCCTTCTCCCGTAATCAATTTTTATCGGCAATAGATGAGCTTAAGGCAAACGGCAAAATATAATCATTCCTATTCTTTGGCCAAAGCACAGACCATCATGGCTTTGCCTGGATCAAGCGTCACGAACCATTTCCACAATTCTGGCACCCGTTCCAAGGCCTGTTCATAATGACGCCGGATCTTATTGCTTAGTTTGATCCCTGTGGCGTAGGCTTTGGTAACCAATTTTGCCATTGGATGTACACCTTTGCAGGTCATTCCCTCCGCAAAGCCCAATGCTTTCTCGACCGTCCGGAGCGGATCGCCATTCCAATACTTCTCCAATACCCCAAAGACCCGCTCAATCATGTTGTATTTGCTGTGGCAGGGAGGATAGTATGCCAGCCGAATTGTGATATTCTGGCCGGCGCTGAATTCTCTTAGTGCTTGGGCCATTGGCCGCGGACCCCGCGGTTTTCTCGCCCATTGCCGGCGTTACTCACCAGGGCATGTGGAGAATTACCGTTTTTTTAAAACCAGGCCAGAGTTGTTGCAACCGATCGACCATAAAATCCGCCGTTACCGGACCAGTCGTAAAATACAACCACGTCTCGCTCGTATCAGGACGAAACAGACCAAAGGGCGCCACTTTGCATTCGGGCGAAAAGTCGTGAACCAGAGCTTGCTCACCCTGGCGACTTTTACCGCCACGACTCAGGTCACCGATTGCCACCACCGCTTTGGTGTCAAGAGACACGCGAATGGTCCAGGGATCGGCATCGGCTTGTTTGTTCACCTGATGAACTTGAGTAAAAATGGCCTCCGTTTCCTTGATTTTGCGCAAAGGCTTGCTCTTGACCACTTTGCGCGGATGAAAACCCAGCGTATCAAGAAGATCGCGCATGCTGCGCTCGCAGGGAACCCGATCCGGGCCGCCTACCCCTTGTCTCCCGGCGCTTGCGCCCTCTGGAAGAGAATGCATCCACACAGCTCATGCCGCTGTTTAGCTCATGGAGACCTTTGCGGATTACGTCCCGATTCCATTTCAACTCTTGGGCTGCGAAACTGTGCCCACCTCTGCCCATTTGCGCCACCAGCGAAGCCATAAAGAGCCGCCGAGCCGTTCCCTTTAGCAACCCGACTGCGATCTGGATAGTGTCTTTTACTTCTGAAGTGAGTTCTATTTTCAGGCACTCCAATTAAACAAATATGGGTTTTAAAATGATCATTTATTATTTGCCGATATCCTAACGACGGTAGAATGGCCAATTTGCCGATTATACCACTGGTTTAATCGGCGTCGGTGAGATCGATAACCTGCTGTAAAGGGTAGTCCTTAGCGGAGCTCGACAGCCCAAGTCTCTAGTGGCGGGACATTTTTTACCGTCCCCTGCTGCTGCAAAAACTCTGCAAAACGTCGATAACGTTGTTGATCCAAGGCCCCGGGCCGCAGGGCAAAACGCGGCAAGGTGTCTTTCCAGGCCCGCCGGTTTAATTCATCGTCGAGATTTTTCCGTTCTCCTTTGATGAAGAGTTGCCAGCTTTCGTCCGGGTGGTTGACCAGGTACTGGACACCCTCTTCAAGCGCATCGACAAATCGGCGTAATTTAGATTCCTTTACCTGCTCTGCGTTGGCGACAAGTATCAATTCATCGTAGGCGGGTATACCATTTTCTTCGACATAAAAAGCCCGACCGGGACGTTTTTCCATATCCATCTGGTTAAGCTCAAAATTCCTGAAAGCCCCGATCACTGCATCGGCTTGCCCGGTAAAAAGAGCCGGAGACAAAGAAAAATTGACATTGACGAGCTTGACATCTTCAAGACCGAGACCTGCTTTTTCCAGCATCACCTTAAGCAATACGGTTTCAAAACCGCCAACAGAATAGCCAATGGTTTTTCCCCTAAGATCGGCTAAAGATGTAATCGGCCCATCGGCCAACACAACCAAGGAATTAAGCGGGGTGGCAATTAAGGTTGCGATCCTCACCAGGGGCAGTCCCTGGTCGATCTGCATTTGATGCTGATGCTGGTACGATACTGCGATATCCGCTTTTCCCGCCGCCACCAGCTTGGCCGGATCGTTGGGGTTAGAAGGCGCAATAATTTCCACACCCAGGCCATGTCCCGCAAAATAACCTTTCTCCAGCGCGACGAACAATGGAGCGTGGTCAGGATTAACGAACCAGTCCAACAAAACCGTCACTTTTTCCTGTTCCGGAGCGGCGATGGCAGCGCCATCTAAGGCCATCAGCAAGGGGATCGATAACAGCAGTATTTTCATGCACATTTTTTTCATCGTGTAATTCCTTGTGTATTCTCCCAGAAAATGAGCTTCCCCAGGACAAAATCAATGAAGAAATAGAGAAGTAACGAAACAGCCGAAAGCACTGTCAGCGCTGCAAACATCACATCAATCTGCATACGCGCGTTGGCATGCAGCATATAAAACCCCAGGCCGGCACTCGACCCAACCCATTCCCCGACCACCGCTCCAATTGGTGCCACTGCGGTTGCAACGCGCAAGCCCGAGGCAAATGCCGGTAACGCCGATGGAATAATGATATAGCGCATTATTGACATTGGTCGCCCGTCCATGATATGTGCCAACTCCAGCAGTTGCGGCTCAGTACGTCGCATCCCATAGTAAAAAGAAGAGGTTACCGGGAAATAGATAATGAGCACCGCCATGGCCACTTTCGACGCCATTCCATAGCCGAACCAAAGAACGAGAACTGGTGCGAGGGCAAAAACGGGGATTGCCTGACTGATCACCAGAACCGGCAGCATCCACCGCTTCAGCAGGGGCGAAAGGGTCATGATTAGGGCCGTGGTCACTCCCAAAAAGCTGCCAAGGAGTATGCCGAGGAGTATTTCCGTTAAAGTCGTCTGCAGGTGTCCCAGCAAAGTTGAGCTGTGATTGACGATGGCATGAAAGACGGGCACCGGTCCGGGAAGGATATAATGTGGCGCACCTGTGACAAAGACCACCAGCTGCCAGATGAGCAACAAGCCGCAGCCTAGGAGTATCAGCCTGATTACTTTCAAACGGGACTCTCATCCATCAGCTGACCAAGCAACACGCTGAAGTAGGCCTGAATTTCCGGGTCGTCAACATTTCGCGGCGGAGTTCCGGCAAGAGAGACAATACTTTTCACCTGGGTCGGCCTGTTCGATAGAACCAAAACCTTATGGCCCATCCGTAAAGCCTCCATCGGATCATGGGTTACCAGCAGTACGGTTGACTTACGGGTAAGTCTGGCGGAGAGATTCTGCAATTTCATCCTGGCAAGGGCATCCAGAGCAGAAAAAGGTTCATCCATCAGGAGCACCGGCCGTTCTTCCATCAGCGTACGCAATAATGCACCTCTTTGACGCATGCCTCCGGAAAGAGTGGCCGGCAAGGCATCCTCGTATTCTGCAAGCCCCGCCTCTTTGAGAAGCGCCCGGGCCTTTGCCCGGTGAGAGCTCGATTCTGCATTGCGCAATTTTACACCAAGCAGAACATTATCGAGGAGCGACAACCACGGCAATAACAAATCATTTTGGCTCATCCAGGCAATTTTGCCATCTCCCGCGGTTTGGGACTCAATTCGAATAGTACCCTGGTAGACAAGAGTCGTCGTGTGCGAGATCATTCGCAGCAAGGTCGATTTACCACAGCCGCTGGGCCCGAGGATACAGGTGCACCGGCCACCATCAATAGTCATGGACAGGCTGTCAAACAGCGGTTTGTCGCCTAAGGAAAGAGAAACATTGTTAAAATTAATTGACGGAGCCTCTCCTGATTCTGCATGTCTTGCCAACCGGTTCTCTCTCAATGCAGTATATGCTCAAATGTATAGCAATGATGGACCGGTCCATGTCCGTTGCCAATCGAATACCCGGCACCGGCAGCAATAGCACCGGTAATATACTCTTTTGCCAGACGAACAGCTTTTGCCACATCGTGCCCTTTGGCAATCCCTGAGGCGATAGCCGAGGATAATGTGCACCCAGTTCCATGATTGTTGCGAGTCTCTATCCGTACGGCAGGCAGAAAAATCATCTCATCGGCCTTGCCCAGATACAGGCAGTCATCACTCACTTCCCCTTCAAGATGCCCCCCCTTTATCAATACATTGGTGCATCCTAAACGACACAGTTCTCTCGCCGCGCCAGCTACCATATCTAAAGTGGTTATTTCCCGGTCAAGAAGGACCGAGGCTTCCGGTAAATTCGGGGTGATGAGTTCTGCCATCGGAATCAGTCGGCTTTTGAGGGCATCAATGGCTTCATCCTGTAAGAGTTTATCGCCGCTTTGCGCTATCATCACCGGATCTAATATGATATTCTCCACATGAAACCTCTGCAGCTGCTCGGCAACCGTCGCAATCAACTCCGGTGAAAAGAGCATACCGATTTTCACCGCGTCAGTGCCGATATCCGACAACACCGCTTCCATCTGCAGGCGCACAAAATCAATCGGTACGCCATGAATTCCACTGACGCCAACGGTGTTTTGCGCAGTGAGCGCTGTTATCACACTCATGCCGTAACAGCCATTCGCCGCAATGGTTTTAAGATCTGCCTGTATTCCCGCACCGCCACCACTATCGGATCCGGCTATGGTTAATACCCGATAATATTTTTTTTTGGCATCTGTCAGCATACTCTTCCTCTCTCAATCAAAATTCATTAACGCTCATTAGTAATTTTTTCAACTCTGCTGCAGCTGTTTCAGGACAAACTGCACCAACTATAGCTGACACAACCGCGACTCCGTTGGCCCCTGCAGAGAGTATCTCCCGAACATTACCCACATTAATTCCACCAATTCCGACAAGGGGAATATGCACCGCCCGGCGAATCAGGCGAATGCCCTCAAGCCCCAAAGGTGCTGCCGTATCGACTTTCGTACCTGTTGAAAATACCGGGCTTATGCCAATGTAATCTGCCCCTTCCTGTTCAGCGACGATGGCATCATCAAGACACTCCACGGAGACGCCGATAATCATATTATGTTTCACCAGGCGGCGGGCATCAACAATATCCATATCACTCTGGCCAAGGTGAACGCCCTCTGCACCTACTGCCAAAGCGACGTCCAGCCGATCATTAATAATTAATGGAATCTTGTGGTGACGCAGGATCGGCTGCAGGCGACAGGCCTCTCGTATAAACTCACGGGTGGAGCAATGCTTTTCACGCAGCTGGACACAGGTGACACCCCCGCGAACCGCTGCAGCCACAATTTCTTCAGTAGACCGGCCCCGCGACAGGCTTCTATCCGTCACTAAATACAGTGAGTAATCGATTCTTTTTCCGCCATAATCAGCTTTCATGAATGCGACATCCTGTTTCAAGCTGTTCCGGTGTCATATTGTAGAGAGCATCCAGCAGGTGAATCATAAAGGAACCAGGTCCATTTGCCGCCTTACCTGCGATTTCTCCGGCCAGACCAAAAAACGACAGGCCTGTTGCGGCAGCGGTAAGGTAATCCGTATCCACCGCCGCAAAAGCACCAATGATCGCTGTGGCGGAACATCCCGTCCCGGTAACATAAGGCATAAGCGGATGGCCATTGGCGATATTGAGTACGCGAGTACCATCGGTCACCAGATCAATCGGTCCGGTAATCGCCAGGATCGTCCGCAGTTCTTGCGCGAGCAGGGAAGCCGTTACCGCCGCATCTTGAACTGAATCTGTAGCATCAACACCTTTGGCCGTCGACTGCTGACTGCCCAAAGAAAGAATTTCCGAGGCATTTCCGCGAATTACACTTACCTTTGTTTTGTCGATGATGGCCTTGGCCGAAGCGGTTCTAAAAGGTGTTGCGCCTGAACCGACTGGATCGAAAATGATCGGTTTTTGCAGTGCAGTCGCCCTTTTTCCTGCTCTTACCATGGAGGCAACCCATGGATCAGTGAGAGTACCGATATTCAGCACCAGAGATCCGGCATAGGCGACCATATCTTCCACTTCGTTCTCGGCATGGGCCATAACCGGAGATGCCCCCATGGCCAACAGGACATTTGCGGTATAATTCATTACCACAAAGTTGGTGATATTATGAATGAGTGGTTTGGTTTCACGAATTTTCTGCAGGTTTTCCGCAGCTTTCAGGGAAATCTTCGACATAACGTAACTCGACCGATAAAGATTGTAGTCCTCACTTAACGAGCAGGGGAGAAAAGACGAGCGAACGGATCGAAGAATGAAAAAGAGGAAGGACATTCTGCAATTCCCTACGCTGGTGTTATCCAGATCAGGTTCAACGGGTATCTTCTCAGGCCATACGGCCACCCCCTGCAAAAAATGTTACATGCGCATCTATAGGAGACTCGAAGACCAAAGTCAAGGTATTCTCACTCTTTTTTCGTTCACAAAAAATCATCCCAGCCGTGAGCAGATTTATATCCCGAGACGAATTATCGATATTTTTCATTAAATTTGGTACAAGTAGCATGTGTTTTAAAACAGGCATTTTCTTACACCACCGGGGTTGCCACTCCAAAGACATCAATTCATCGATGCATCAACCCATTTTGACTTAACCAAAATGCAGGAACTAAAATATTTAGCTGGCTATTCGGAAGACTTGTGTCACCAGGTGCAAGGACTGATATCAAAAAATACCTTAGCGAAACTGCTGTTAGAGAAATACCCTTCAGCACATGAAATTCATACCGACAGAGCTCTTTATGATTACGTCATGGCTATAAAGCATGACTACATGCAGAAATCACAACCGCTCAGCAAGGTGATATTTGACCCAAAAATCCAGATGAAGCACCAAGCGCTTGGACTACATAAATTTGTCTCGCGGGTACAGGGAAAAAAGCTCAAAGCAAAAAATGAAATTTGCATTGCCTCGACGTTTAAAAAAGCTCCAGAACCTTTTTTACGCATGATTGTCATCCACGAACTGGCCCATTTGAAAGAAAAAGATCATAACAAAGCCTTTTTCAAACTGTGCACCTTCATGGAACCAGCATATCACCAACTGGAATTTGATATGAGACTTTATCTCACCCAGCTTGACCTTTTTGGACCACTGTACCGACCTTCTCTGTAGCGCAGGAGCAGGTTGGAGGAGTACAATGAGTATAATAGCAGACGCTGGTTGTTTGATGAAATTGACAATCCATTCTTACAAAGAACGGCCGAAAACCTTGAAAGATGTGGAGGAAGATCGAGAAAATGTTTCGCAAAAACAATAACAAGGAATATCGAGAACTTTTGGAAGGAGTTCAGTTGCAAACCCTCGTGCATGGCGAAAAAACCCTCATGGGCCGCTTCCAGCTGTCACGAGGTGCTAAAATACCACCTCACCAACACCCCCATGAGCAAACCGGACTGATGATTTCAGGAAAACTCCTTTTCACCATCGGGAAAGAAGAACTTGAAGTGGAAGCCGGCGATAGCTGGTGCATTCCCGGAGGCAGTGAACACTCTGTTATCGCTGTTGAGGATTCGGTAGTCGTTGAGGTTTTTTCCCCGGTTCGAGCCGACTATCTGCCAAGCTTAGCCCCGACGAAATTTTAGACTACTCGCGGGAAACCATGAACCTGGAAAAGAGCTACAAGTTGAATTGGCCGGATTCCATTCGTATCGTTTAGCGCGATACAGAATCGTTGCAAAAGAGGAGTTGCTGTCCATCCTGGCATGCAAAAAATATCCATCCCATACATTCGAGTGGAAGAGATGATCAAATGGGTTGACCGCCGATATTTCAGCGAGCTCGCTGCCGCAGTCCCTGAAAACATTTGCCGCAATAACCGTGCGGTTTATGATACTGCCAGCGGCACATACTCAGTAAGGCTCTGGAATGAAACGTATTCGGTGGACCCGAAGCAGGAGACCATCGCTGCCTCGCCTGCTGACTTTGTTCCACAGGAATATTTTCCGGTGTTTCTGATGTATTATCTGCTTCACATCGATGACAACAGGCCTGGTACAGACTGGATTTCCGAGAAAGATCTGCCTGGAGGAGCCACATTTTTCAGAGGGCCGCACCTGATACCGACAGCTCTCATTTCAAACACCTTCGCTAACAATCTCCAGGCATTCATCGATAGCTGTCATGCCCTGAACGGTGAGCCGCTGGAACTGGCTAATGCTGCTTTTAGATTTCAGATAACACCTGAAATTCCAATAGTTATTCTCTACTGGACCGGTGATGAAGACTTTCCTGCCGAAGCAAAAATGCTCTTTGATCGCTCCATGATTGATTTCATGCCACTCGATGTTGTATTCGCCCTCGCAGTCGAAGTATGCGATCGTTTTCGGCGACTGGCTGAAAGATAACCGCCTCGTAGCTGCCAAGCCGTTCAACGCGCCCCGCACAACAGGCAACTGCCGTATAGGCAAGTGCATAAAGCTTTTTATTGATGTCTGATCAAACACGGTCCAAAGATTGTTCCATCAATGGAAGGCCCCTGAACCTCCCTGGGGAAGAGATGGCCATTGGCAATCCAAGACACAAGTGAATGACACGGAAAGTTGACATTAGTTCCTGAAAACCCCTGCGACACTGATGCTTTTTGCGCAAATGCAACAAACCTGTTCTTTAATCATAAATGATATCTGCCTTCATGGTATTGAGATTGCGGTGCATTTCGTTAAGGGCAAAATCAGCCTGAGAGATATCATAGCGCAACAATTCACGATCCCTTTCAGCTGCACGAATTTCATTCAATAACGTCCTGCGTCGACGAGGACTTCCTTGATCACCGATTAATTCTGCTTCCATGAAGGATATTTGTTTTCCTATGGCACCATATTCTCTATGTAAATGTGCTATCAGCATCTCATGGTCATGAATCTTTTTACGGTAATCGTAAACCGCTCTTCCTTCATTCATTGCGAACTCAAAATCAGCTTCTAATGCTTCTGGGCAAACACCATTATAGGTTGCACCGCGGCTTCCCTGATAATACCCATTGCCGGGCTTACACCACTGTGTCAAACCTTGCAGGCGGCCTTGCATATATGCTTCATGGTCAGGTGAGACATTATATTCAGCACAAGATTTTCGATATTCGCCGATACGGGAGGCATTATACCCTTTGGCTCCATCCTCATAGCCGACGCTCTGCCATTGGGCATTAAGACATTCATTTTTACCCATAGTAGCACAGCCGGAAAAAAGCAGGCCGAGAAGCACGGGTACAAGTAGCCTGTTTACTATCGAATTCAAATAGCTTTTCAAGCTATCCATTACATATTTTCTCCTATATTCAGATCTCATGGTGTTTTCAATCTCAGTTAGTTTTTGTAGCCTTTAGAGCCAAGCATCTTCGTCAACCTCGACGACGAACATGTGTTAATTTGGATACTTGAAATTATTACGATGAACAGGATCGTCGAGCCGTCATTTTTGAAACACTAGAAGCACTACAAGGGAACAGTGGTTATTCTACATCCTTGGGCAAGTCTAATCTTTCGAAGAGGGCTTTCAATTCAGGCAACCGTTCTTGTGAGGCTTTCCAGACAGTCATCAGATCAACGCCCATATAATCATGGATGAGAACATCCCGCATCCCAGCCATTTTATTCCAAGGTAAGTCAGGATATTTTTTTCCTGAAAGATGACGGCATGTGCTTGGTGGCTTCGCCAAGGACTTCAAGGCTTCTTGTTACCGCATTGATGGTCTTCTTATCCCCTGAGAACAAGTCGTAGGACATGTCATGCGTGAATTCTTCAATATCCGTCATGGCAATTATGATATCGTCAAGTTTGATAATCGGTAATGTCCCGTTCCTTAGACATACTCAACCTCGGACAAGATGCGCCTGCCGATGGCAGGCTTGAGGGCTGATTCCATAACGAGATCAACTTTGGCGTTGAGTCGACTCTCAAGGAACTCGCGCAAGTTCAGAAATTCAAAGAGATCAATATCTCGACTAAAGCTGACGAGTATATCAATATCACTCTTCTTTCTCTGGCGCCCCTTAACATAGGAGCCAAAAAGTCCGAGCCGCTGGACTGCGTAACGAGCCTCCATCTCTGGCTTGCTATGTCGAATTGCGTTTGATTATTTCTCTTTTATCCATAACGTGAGAGGGTGACCGAAAAGGTGACAAGTCAATGTTTTTTTAAAGGTTGCCCGGAAAAGTCACTCAAAAGGAGGGCCATCCGATCCGATGCCTCAAAATTACCCTATCAATGATATTTTCGCTATTTTTTTAAGATCTCGCTCTCAGGCTGGTATTTCCCCTACTCGGCACCACCGCCGACCGGTTTGAGTATTGCCTTGAGATCGATCTCCATAGACAGCTGTTTCTGTAACCGCATGATCCGCTCGGTCTGCTCCCAGCCCTTTTCATCGATTGTGCCGATGGCAAGCGAAGTATTTGGCTGGATCAGTTCGCGGGTTATCTTCAGCTGCTCTTCCAGGATCGGGCGCGGCGTGTCCGGATCATACTTTTGCAGGGTTTTAATGGCTTCTTCCTGATTTCCCGGATCAAGCGCCTGCTGCCACCCGGCAAGCAGGGCCGCGAGGAAACGCTTCACCAGTTCGGGTTTTTCCGTCAAGGTGCGCGATTCGGTGACGACGCAGTTGGCCACGAATTTCACCCCGAATTCCGCCGGATTGAAAAAGGCGGTCTTTTCTCCCGCCTTATCGAGTTGTGCTGCGATAAGCGGTCCCTGGGCATTCCGATAGACCGGCCAGAGCTGAACCTGGCGCCGGTAAAACGGAGTATAATCATAGCGGACACTAAAGAGCGTCACATCGGAGCTGCCGAGCCCGGTTTCGGCCAGCATCGTGTTCATAATGGTTTCATCGTTGCCGCCAAAGGTGACGCCGATGACTTTGCCTTGCAGATCGGCAAGATTTCCTATCTGCAGCTCCTCCGGTCGATACATCCATTGCAGCGGGTTGACCTGGAACAGTTGGGCGATCACCACCACCGGCGCCCCCTTGGCGCGCGCCCGAAGCACCTGATCGGCGGAGGCCTCGCCAAAATCGGCATAGCCGAGTTCCAGCTCCCTGATCGCATCCCGCTCCGGCCCACCGGCCTTGACCTCCACATCAAGCCCGGCTTTTTCAAACAGATGGTGGGTTTCGGCATATAAGGCGCCGACCACGCTGACATTGCGGAGCCACTTCAGGCGGTAAACGACTTTTTCGCTAGCCTCGGCGCCGGTTGTGACAAGCAGCACCATTAGCAACAGAACACAGGCAGGCAGAATGAGGTATTTTGCTTTGTTGTTCATCATTGCTCCTTCTTTGCTATGAAAGGTCCGGTCGTACCCTGCTCCAGAAAGGGGAATTATCTTCCGGTCCAGGCCCGTTTTATGACTGCCCCCAGTGATTCCAGCAGTGCCTGGTAGATGGCAATGGTGATGCCGATCAGAAAAAGGGCGATAAGAATCTTGCCCAGATCGCTTTGATAGAGGGCAATTCGGATATTGTAACCGATTCCGGCATTGGCGGCGATGAATTCTCCGACAATTGTCCCGGCCATGGCCAGGGTGGCGCTGCCGGCGATGACGGTGGTCAGTTGCGCCAGGTTTTCAAAAGTCCGAATCTTGACCTCGAGCTGCCAGCGCATGCGACCGGTTGCCCGGTAGAAGTGTTCGATATCGTCAACCGGTTTGGACATGATGCCTAAAACGGAGAGAAGCACCGGGAAATAACAGATCATCGCGGCGATCAACAAGCGCGTGAGAAAACCGTCGCCGAGCAGGATGAAGAGGATCGGCGCCAGCGCGACGATGGGGTAGGCCTGAAAATTGTAGGCGGCAACTTTGATGAACGAGCCTAGCCAGGTGGACTGACGGCCGGTGATGCCGATAACCAGCGCCATAACCACCGAAAGTATCTGGCCGATCACCGCCACAGACATGGTGTTTAAGGTGGCGAGGCTGTATTGGCGGTATTCGGCGATCAGGGTACGGAAGATGCCGGCGGGGCCCGGAATGACGTAATCGGAGAGCACAAGGCTATATTTCAGAGCCATCAGGCCGCCGAGAAACAGGAAATAGATGATAAAGAACTGGAAGACGCGTCTAGGCAGCATTCATGATCTCCAGCAGGGTCGCATCGAGAGCCGCGCGCGAAAGGTCTTCTCTTTTCAGGATGTTGCAGCCGTGAATCATACTGGTCTGTGGCGTCTTGCCCCTGCCGCGGAAGACCAGGATCGAATCGCAGAATTTGGCTACCTCCATGACATTATGGGAAATGTAGATGAAATAGCGATGGGGGAACATCGCCTTGATGGCGAGAATAATCTTTTCCCGGGTAAGCTCATCGACGTTGGCCAGGCTTTCGTCCATGATCAGCAGATCGCAGTCCTGCAGCAGGTAGCGGATCAGGTTGACCCGGTTCTGTTGTCCCATGGACAGCTGGTCAAACCGGGAATTAATGCAGTCGGACAGGCCGAATATCCCCACCAGCTTGTTAATGCCTGCATGCATCGACGGCGGGATGACCCGCGTTAAATGACGGCCCACACCGGACCAGCCGGGAAGCCGTTCCTTATTGTGTGAATAGAAGAGGGTGTTGAGCCCGTCGGTTGCAACCCTGCCGGAGGATCTTTCAATGTCGCCGGTGATGATTTTCGCCAGAGAGGTTTTACCCACCCCCGAAGGGCCGAAAAACGAATGGAATCCCGGTGCCGCCAGTTGAAACGACACACCTTGAAAGAGCTGGTGTTGTGCTCCGGGATAGGTGAAAGCAACCTTGTCGCAGATCAGGGACATCCTATGACCTTCAAAACCAATGACCTCGTTATTATCGCCTCATACTTCAGGCTCGATATGATACTTCCTATGTACCTACAGCATCATACCAGTTCTTTTAGCATTTTTACGATATAGAATAAATCTTTATAATTTAAGCCCTGGCTACTCGCCGGGCGGACGATCAAATGGCTCGACCAGGAGCCTGTCCAAGAATAGACTCCTAACGATTCGGTCTTGACGGCATCGATAGATTGATCATTTCCGGCGAAGCAACGCACAGAATGGGAGAAGCCTTCTGCAGATCGTATGCAAACTGGAAAGAACCGCTTTCAAAAAGGTCCAGGCAGGCATCAACCGCTTCGGCATCAAATAAAGTCCCACGGTGTTGTCGCAGTTCGGCAAGCGCTGCTTCAATACCCTGGGCCGGTCGGTAGGGCCGAAAGGAGCTCGTCGCCTCGGTTACATCGGCAACCGACAGGATCTTTGCTTCGAGAAGTATCTCATCGCCGCGCAGCCCAAGCGGATAACCGGACCCGTCGAGCCGCTCATGGTGCTGGAAAACTATCTGGGCACAGGGCCAGGGAAAGGGGATATTTTTCAGGATCTCAAAACTTATCTGGGGATGGATTTTGATGACCTCTTTTTCGGCATCAAGGAGTCGACCCATTCTGTTTAAGATCGATACCGGAATGCGAATTTTACCGACATCATGGAGTATCCCGGCAATACGAATACCCTCGATAATATTTTCCGACAGGCCCATCCTTGCGGCAATCGCGCAGGCCAGCTCGGCCACCCGATGCTGATGACCGGCGGTATACGGATCCCTGATTTCCGCCATCAGCGCCATACTGAAGATACTGCCATGGAGCATCTCCTGCAGTTCCATTGTTTTCTTCTCGACCATCTGTTCCAGCATCGCATTCTGCGAACGTAGCTGGGATCGCATCTCCTCCAGCTCAAGATGCATCTGCACCCTGGCCTTCAGTTCCGCGGCATGAAAGGGCTTGGTGATATAATCGACGGCGCCCATTTCAAAAGCTTTGGTCTTATCCACCGTTTCGCTCCGGGCGGTGAGAAAAATGAGAGGGATCGGCTTGGTTTCAGGGTCTTTCTTCAATCTGGTGCAGACCTCATAGCCATCCATCTCGGGCATCATGATATCGAGCAGGATAAGATTGGGATGGTATTTTGCGGCATACTGCAGGGCGTTTTCACCATTTTTGGCAATACCCAGTCGATACTTTTCCTTCAGGGTATTGACCAGTAAATCAATATTCGTTGCATTATCGTCGACAACAAGGACGAGGGGCCGAGATGCATTCATCGTTGTCCCTCCAGAGCAGCCCTGACCTGTTGAATAGTTTTCACTGCCTGCTGGTAATCGTATCGACGTATCTGGGTATCAAGGATTTTGATAAGTGCCGGGTCGACAAGTTTACGACCCGCCAATTTCTTTCTGAGCAGAATGGTAATCGACTGAATTTCCACAGGATCAGCTCTGTCTATCGCCTCTGTCAATACTGCCAGTAGCTTCCTGGGATCATCTTCCTTAGGAGAAGCGGGGACATTGTTCTTCTCAATCCCATCAGTCGCTGCCAGGGGCAGAAGCACCTCAAGCAGGCAGTTCAACTCTACCTGGAGCCTTGTCACCGACTCCGCCAGCAACAGCATATCGGTGGATTCCACTCCAGACAATTGTTCGAGCGTTTCCGCCGCCTGCTGGACTTTGTACGCACCGATATTGGCAGCACTTCCCTTGAGACGGTGGGCAAGGCTGAGGAGAGTTTTGCTGTCTTGTTCATCCTGCGCCTGCTGAATGGTCTGCACCGTCTCTGTATTGTCTTGGAAAAAGCCAAGCAGAATGTCCTGATATGTCGGCCAGTCCAGGCCGGTTGCCTGCAAAGCCCCGGCCACATCGATTCCGGGCAGCTGGGCGGGAGTCGAAGCGTCCTGGGTCAGGCCCGGCAGCACGCAACTCTGTGCCTCAGGTACCTCATTGCCGGCAGCAGGCTCCGCACCCCCGGCATAATCCTCGGCAAGCCTTTTTCTGTTGCGCAGCAAACGCCAGAGAGTATAGAAAAAACGGTCCTGATTGATAGGTTTGGCAACATAACCATCCATCCCCACCTCGAGACATTTTTCTTCGTCACCCTTCATTGCATGGGCGGTCATGGCGATGATCGGCAGATCGTCGTATTCGGGCAGTGCCCGGATCAGTCGGGTCGCCTGATACCCATTCATCTTCGGCATCTGGATATCCATGAGGACGCCATCAAACAACTCATTTTTTACCGCCGCTACCGCTTCTTCGCCATTTTCAGCAATCTTCACCAGCACCCCGGCACCCTCGAGGATGGCTCTGGCCACCTGCTGATTGGTATAATTGTCTTCAACCACCAGAATCCTGCATCCTTTCAAGTGTTTCTTGTACATGGACGCCTTGGTGGTGAAATCGGTCCGGCTGCCGGCCTTGCGCGATCCTTCCTTGCCGAAGGCGTCCATGATCGCATCAAACAGGGTTGACTGGAAGATCGGTTTGGTCAGGAAGCCGTTGGTCCCGGCCTGTTCCGCCTCCGTTTTGTGCACCTCTCTGGCAAAGGCAGTCATCATAATGATCGGCAGGGTGAGATGAAGTTCCTGACGGATCTTCCTCGATGTCTCAATGCCATTTGTGCCCGGCATTTTCCAGTCCATCAGCACCAGGTCCACCGGTTTTTGGCCATCGGCTAAGGCCTGCAGGCGCCGGATGGCCTCGTCTCCCGACGCCAGGGTCTCGACCTGGAAATCAAAGGAAGTGAGAATTTTGGTCATGATCGCCCGGCTGTCGGCGCAATCGTCGACTACCAGAACGTTCATACCCATAATATCCTGGGGAATATCAAACATCGAGGCAATTGGCGTTGCTGCCCTGACCAGCCTGACCGTAAAAGAAAAAGTACTTCCCTGGCCGGGCATGCTTTCCACACCGATGGTCCCGTGCATCATGGAGACGAATTTTTTGCATATGCTCAACCCCAGGCCGGTCCCCTCATATTTTCTGGTTGAGGAAGAATCGCCCTGGGTGAATGGTTCAAAGAGCAGTGGCAGATAATCCGGAGAGATCCCGGTACCGTTATCCTTGACGGCAAAGGCAAGCATCACCTGATCGTCGGTCAGACCTTCCGTGGTATCGCTGGTATCCCGAACACTGATGAGAATAATACCGTCCGGACCGGTAAATTTGAGCGAATTGCCAATCAGGTTCGTCAGAATCTGCTGCAGGCGCAACGAATCCCCGTGCAGGATTCGCGGCGTATCCTGATCGATGTCCACCAGCAGCTCAATACCTTTTTCCGCCGCCTGGTTGATAAAGACATCCATCACCCGATCAAACATTTCATCAAGTCGAAAAACCCGGTCCTTCAGCTCCAAAACGCCCGCCTCAATCTTTGAATAATCAAGGATATCGTTAATGATCCCTAGAAGAGAATACGAAGAATTCTGCACGATGTGCAGATAATGTTCCACCTCCGGCGTGAGGGTCTCGGCCAGGGCCAGATCCGTTGCGGCAATAATCCCGTTCATCGGTGTACGGATTTCATGACTCATATTGGCGAGAAACTGACTTTTGGCAAGGGTGGCCGCCTCGGCCTGCTCCTTTGCAAGTTCGAGTTCTACATCCATTTTTTTGTGTAACTCAATCTCGTGTTGCAAAGAGAGGTGCGAGGCCTTAATTTTGCGGTTAAGCCGCAGGACAAGTCCGGTAAAGGCAATAAGCGAACAAAAGACAAGAAAGGAAAAAAGCACCCATGGCCCGTAATCACGCAGAAGGTTGCGCATGGTCACCTTGCCCAAATCCTTATAAGGCCCCACACGCAGTTCCATCATACATTCCATGACCGGCAGATAACTAAGAGGTATTGTCCAACCGGCACAGCCAGCAGCGTGGGCTGCAGGCGAATCAATCTTCATCTGCAGCAAGGCCACTGTAACCTTTTCCGCCAGCTCATCCGGCGTCTCTTTGGCCTTTGCCATAGGCCAGTCGGGATACTCTCTTGTGGTGCAGAGATATGGGGTCTGCGCCTCGCGATCATACAAACGTGGGAAAACAAAAAAATCCTGTAAATTGATTTTACCCTCGGCGTTCATCAGCTCCAGGGTATTAGTCCGTACCGTGCCGACATCGACAAGCCCGTCACGAACCGCATAGACTACCTTATCATGGGTTTCTCCATAGTACAGCTCTTTAAAATCCCTGTGGGGATCGATGCCGTTTTCCTTCAGTTCCCGCCAGGCCATCAACCAACCACCAAGGGATTCTTCAGAGACCCCCATAAATGTTTTCCCTTTAAGATCAGTGACTTTTGTTATATCAGACCGATCTGATCGGCTAAAAATAACACTGCCATATTTTGAATAAACCCGACCAAGCCGCAACTCTTTTAAGGTGGCGATTCTGTTGACACCATATCCCTGTTCCAGTTCCACATAAAACAAAGGATTAGTCAGGATGAAACCAACTTCGGCCTTTTGAACGCTGGAAATAATCCGGTCATGGCTTAACGGAACGATCTTGAAGGTATATCCCGGAATATGCTCTGTAAGATAGTCTGCTGTAGGTGACCAGTTTTGTAGAGAGTTTTCAACTCCCCGCACTGCAAGCACCCCGATCTTCATCAGTTTATCGGTGGCCTGTACCTGTGCCGCACCAACGAGCTGCAACAGCAAAAAGATGATGACTATGGAATATCGAGCAATGCAGCCAAGAATTGTGCAGGTTTTTCTTTTCATCTTCCGCCTTTGATAAGGGAAAGCAACTTAAAACATGAGGATTGACCATGGCCCTCATGATGACATATTTTTTCCCTGGCGAGAATGATTTTTAAAAGCTGTTTACCGAAATGCACCTTTTCAAAAAATAGGCACCGGCCTCCTTTCTTGAGGCCGGTTGACGAAAACCGATTGCAGCTGCGACAGTACGTGGGCAACCGGCATGTTTTCACTAACAATGAGATGAGCCGGCAGCGTGATCAGGCCGTCGATCTTCGCTTTCCAGAGCAAGTCGTCGACAATGAGAATTGTCCTCTGCTCCGGGATACTCGAAATAAAATTAAGGGTAGTTTCGGTATGTACAGAAAACTCCTTGATAAACATAACGACTATATTCGGGCAAAAAGTAAATATACACAGGTCGGCGTATCTCCCGGCAAGCGAAGTCTCGACAAGGATATTGCAGCTGTCGGCAAAGAATCTACAGATGTGATCAAAGGTTGCTGACTGATCTTGAAATTCACCTTCGTCGGAAGTGATAAAGAGAATTTTTTTGGTTTGCGGAGGAAGAAGCCACGGCGAGACAGGCATACTGTGCCTGATCAAAAAAGAAATCAATTCGGCCGAATCCAAAAGGTCTTCTCCAGGCCAGGCTCGCTTGAGATGATTGCCTTCCAGCCATTCTTTCACCTTGTCATTGGTGACGCAGCATGCAGTGGCTATTTCCTCGATGGTCAGGAACCGTTGTCCGTTTTTTTCGTTGTGATACCATTTTCTCATCATGAGCATCTCTCCACTGAAATCTACCCCCGGCCTGCGCCCTTGCTTGTTATCAAGGGCATAGCAACCCGCATGCCATTACGAGCCACGCCGGAAAATATATTATTATTTTATTTAATACCAATTAGCTATGGACAATTATCGAAAGGATAAAATTCTCAGGATGCTGCGCACCAAATGTCATCTGTACGGCGTGCGTCCGAATACTTAACAACCTGTAAAAGGAACTGACACTGGAGTTTGCCAAATTACTATTCTTAATGATGGTTACAGAACACTATTGCCGGAACACATTGACAAAATGATGCCGGCAAGGCAGGCAGGGATGCTGGCATGTTCTTTGCTTAAGAAAAATATATACCGCCACTCTATCGTTCCCACACTGCACACGAGGAGACAAGATAATGCAATCTCTTGCACTTTTTCCATGCTCATACACCGACGAAGCCGGGCTTATAGGTGAATTGTCAAACGCACTGCACCTGCGGGTTTATACCGACGAAATGCTCTTCTCGGATATCTCCGACCAATTCGGTGTTCGTGTTGAGAAGTTGAAGAAAATACTTTTCAGGACGTCACCGGAGCTCAACCGATACAAAGTTAAAAAGGAAAAATATATCAATCTACTCAGGTGCTCATTAGAGGCCCGGCGGAAATTATCTCCAGGCGGCTGCATCTTCTATGGCGTACACACCTCACTTCTCGACACAGAAGGTGACCAGGTTTTCAAGGTGTTGGTGTTTGATGATGAACAGGGCCGTGTTCGACGGGCTATGCAGCAGGATGGGCTAAGCGAGGATGCAGCCAGAAAACATATTTGGCGGCATGATGAAAAGGTCTCGGGATGGACACAATTCCTCTTTAATGAAGAAGCCTATGCCCAATCACTCCACAACCTGGTTATTTCATGGAAAAACAACAGCTTGCTGAACATAACAGGTAAAATAATCGAGCGATTTCAGAGGGTAAGCGTTCCTTTTCACCCAGGGCAACAGTCGTACGCCCCTCCCCTCTCCCCAATGCACTTGTATGCAAAATGAGCCGTACAAACCACAGAAAAACTCACAAAGAGGGGACGTCCTGAATATGCAAACAATCAACAAAGCGTTTCTCTCGAAAAAAGTACTCTCCTATCAACTTGTGGCATTTACAGCAATGATCGCTTTGATATGGCTTGATGAAATTCTTGATCTGCCGCATTTTCTGCTTGGGAGTATCGCGACACCGGTCAATTGGCGGGAATCACTCTTTGAGACACTGATCATTGCTCCATTTGGTCTGGTAATTATTCGTAATACAAAAATATTATTTAGCAGAATGAAATATCTGGAGGGATTCTTACGTATCTGCTCGTCCTGTAAAAAGATCTGCGATGAGCAGGGAAACTGGCAGCAGATAGAGGTGTACATCCATGAAAGGTCAGGGGCCAGATTCAGTCATGGAATCTGCCCTCGTTGCGCGGAAAAATTGTATCCCGAGGTTTTTGCCACAAAGAATGCCCCGACGACGATCCCCCGGGTATGAAAGAAAATTGCAGCACACAAGACAGCCATGCGACCACCTGAATCATTTACTGTTTTGGTTACAGACAGTAATCACCATGTCTGTAACCTTCTGCAACGCGAGTTGGAAAAAGAAAGCTATGCGGTTCACAGCCTCAAGTCTGCAAACAGGGCCTATGAATATCTGTGCAGTTCCAGCCGGATGGACCTTCTCATCCTTGATCCGCAGTTGTTTCATCCCTTCGACCAGACCATTATTGATGAAATTTTGCGTCACCATGCCGCAACCCAGATAATTCTTCATAGCTATACGGACATACTCAGCGGGCTGAAGACAGCTGACAATATCCACCAGATTGAAAAAAATGCTGCAAGTATCAGTTCAGTAAAAAGTGCCGTTCATACCCTGTTCCAGGCATTTGCAGAAAAATAACCGCGTTCGAAAATGCGCCGCAAGGAAAGCCTGGAACAGGCTTAAGGATCGGTAACGAAATGACTATAAATGGCCGGATTATTTCGTAACGGCTCCTAAATTATATTTCTCTATTTTTGCATGCAATGTGGGTCGAGACAGTCCCAGCATTTTCGCGGCACGAGACCGGTTGCCCTGGGAAAGAAGCAGAGCTTCCTGGACGAGAAGCGTTGCGACATCATCCATGCAGGAATCAAAAAGTTTCTCTTTTTCGCCGGAGTTAAGCACGGCCCGGACCCATGACCGGATGCCTCCATTTCCTGCTGACTCTCCGGCACCATTACCACGCGGCGGTTCCTGGCGGATCAAGGTAATGTCTTCTGCCTGAACAGGGGCACCCCGATTAAAAATAAGGGCTTTTCTTATAATATTCATCAGTTCTCTGATATTTCCCGGCCAATCATATTCTTTGATCTTTTGCAATGCACCGGCACTGATCCCGGGATTCTTGACGGACATCTCAACTGAAAGCCGGGTCAGAAGATAATCGGCCAGAGTCTTGAGATCTTCCTTGCGCTCTCTGAGAGGCGGCATGGTGATGGTCACCACCCGCAGTCGATAGTATAAATCCTCTCGAAATGTGCCATTGGCAACGGCCGCCTCGAGATCTCTGTTGGTTGCGGCAATAATCCTGACGTCCACATCGATCGGTTCTTTTCCCCCGAGCCTTTCAATGCTGTTTTCCTGCAGTAATCTTAGAAATTTTGCCTGGATACTGAGGGGCATATCACCAATTTCATCGAGAAAGACCGTGCCTCCCCTGCCCTGCTCAATCTTGCCGACGCGCCTGTGTACCGCCCCGGTAAAGGTTCCCTTTTCGTAGCCGAAAAGTTCACTTTCAAGCAGGGTTTCCGGAATGGCGACGCAGTTGATGACGACAAAGGGTTTGTCCACCCGGCTCGAATAATTATAAATAGCCCGCGCAGCGAGCTCTTTCCCGGTTCCCGATTCCCCCCTGATCAGTACAGTAGCATCCGTCGAAGAGACCCTGCCGATAGCCTTATAAATCTCCAGCATTCGTTGGCCGTTTCCAACAAGAGCCTCCCTGCCGGTATAGACCTCTGCGGCAGGATTGACATCGACCGGGGATGACATGCAGCGACCGGCGATTAGCGCTTTTTCCACCAGCTGCAACATTTCAGGCACGTCAAAGGGTTTGAAAATATAATCATACGCTCCCTGCTGTATTGCCCCTATGGCGGTTTCCGTGCTGCTGTAGGCAGTTATGATGATTACCGGAAGTTTCGGCAATATCCCATGGATAATTTCAAACACTTCAAGCCCACCCATATCCGGCAGACGGACGTCAAGGATGACCAGGTCCGGGTTCATCATCTTTGCCTGTTCTATGCCTTCTTGGCCGGTAAATGCCAGAGCGGTAGTATACCCATCCTGTGACAGGATCTTGGCAAAACTTCGTCCGAGCTGCTGATCATCATCAATTATCAGAATCAGGCTCATGTTGTGTGTTCTCCAGTCGGCAATATTATGACAAATGTCGCGCCCTGATCAGGTTTCGAAGAGACGATGAATTTTCCATTGTGTTCCTTGACGATTCTCGCGACAATGCTCAATCCAAGGCCGGAACCATCTTCCTTGGTAGTAAAAAACGGCGCGGTGACCTTGTCCTGTATTGTTTCAGGGATTCCGGGACCGCTGTCACTGACGGTGACAACGGCAACGTCACCCATCGCTGGGTGGCTTTCTCGTGTTTCACTGATCGAGATCCGCCCCCCGGTCTCCATTGCCTCGCAACTGTTAATAATCAGATTAACCAGAGCCTCTTTCAGCCTGTCGGGATCGAGCTTGACCTGCCCCAGTTCCGGCTGGAAGGTGTAGTTCACATCAACATTATAGGCTCGGAGTCGATATTCCAGCAGGGTTAATACACCATTGATGACCTCCCCCAGACAGCACTCCTGCAGCCTGAGCTTCGGTGGTCTGGCGAACTCAAGAAAATTCTCCACAATCTTGTCGATTCTCGCTATTTCATCGGAAATGACCTGCAGGTCCTCATCCTGTGCTTCGGACAGTTCAAGCGATCTTCCCAAGGAAAACATCCTCATTTTAATGGAGGTGAAAGGGTTTCTGATTGTATGGGCAACCCCTGCCGCCAGCTCGCCAACCATGGCCATCCGTTCTGCCTGCTGCAGATGCTTGCGACTTCGCACCAGCTCATCACTGGTTTCATCAAAATCGCGCATCATGCCGTTCAACGAATGCTGCAGCGAGTCAACCTCATCCCTGGAGCTTTCCCTGGCCGTACTTCCCGTCTTTAAGGCAAGTTCTCTGATCGGTTCGAGAATCTGATGATAGAGAATATAAAGAAAGAAAGCGCACAGGGCCGAAAAGATGGCCAGAGCGGAGAAAGCCATTAATCTCAGTCGCTCAGAACGAAGGCTGTTGATTTCCTCCATTTTCTGGAGAAGCTGCCACTGATCGTGGCTAAACGTGCGACAGAGTTCGAGCAGAACAAAAAAAACATCCCTTTGCTTCTCGTGCAGGCTAGAAATACTCTCTTTCATAATGCCACGTCGATACGTCTCGATGGCCACGTCCTTTGCCTCGACATACTCATCGTACTTCACAGCGATGCCGTTGATGGTTTCTCGCTGGTTCGAATTCAGCTCCAGGGAGACCACCTGATTCAGATACTGGCGGAAAACCTGCCGGTATTCCCACAGTGACTTGAGCCATTTCTCGTCGCCATCGACAACATAGTAGGTCAGGAATCCCTTTTGATTGGCCAGGGCGAGCTCCATGTCCAGAGCTGATTTATACAGGACAAATTCCTTCTGCACCATCGAGTGGAGCATCGTGTCGATTTGCCGGGTGTGCCAGTACATAGCCCCCCCGCCAAGGACGACAATGACAAACATTGCCGAGAAAATAGCGACAATTTTCGATCGAAGACTGAAAACAAGCTGCACGGCTCTTCTCCTTGTTTTTCTTTTTTCTCGGAACCTTACACCCTATCAGTTTTTGAACAAAAACCATTCATTGTCAACAACGAATATTTGCCAGCAACCATCGGCTCAATCATTTTCACGGCAAAGTATCCAGAGAGGGCTGCCGGCCCATATATCCTGCGCAAAGAATCCCATGGGAAGTTTGTGAAAAATAATGTATTACAGCAACAATTTTTACATATCCGCAAATATTATTTGCAAAATCGAGTTATTCAGCAAAATGGAGAAAAATGGAAACCCTGCAAAGGAAGTATGGCATCTGGACAGCCACCGCAATGGTTATCGGCATTACCATAGGTTCCGGTGTCTTTTTCAAAGCGGATGATGTGCTGGTCGCCTCCGGCGGCAAGCTTTCCACCGCCCTGCTCGCCTGGCTCATCGGCGGCTCTATTATGATTGTTACCGCCTCGGTCTTTGCCCGGATTGCCACCCGTATCGAAAGGGTCAACGGGGTCGTCGACTACTTTGAAGAGGCCTACGGCCAGCGGGCGGGCTACCTCGTCGCCTGGTTCATGACCTTTATCTACTACCCGACGCTGGTCGCTGTACTCGCCTGGGTTTCCGCCAATTACTCCATCGGCCTGCTCGGTCTTGAGCAAGGGGTGTGGCTGCTTTCTGCCATATACATGACACTTTTTTTCCTTCTCAACTGCTGCTCGCCGATACTGGCCGGAAAATGGCAGGTCTCGGCCACGATTATCAAGCTGATTCCTCTGGCCCTGGTCGCCGTTGTCGGCATTTTCACCGGCCTGATGAATGGCCAGACCCTGGAGAGTTTTACCGGCACGGCCAAAAACGTTTCAGGCGGCGGAGGCCTTGCGGTGGCCACCCTGGCCACTGCCTTTGCCTACGAGGGCTGGATAATCGCCACCTGCATCAATGCCGAGCTGAAAAACGCCAAGCGCACCCTGCCAAAAGCACTCATCTTCGGCGCCTCGGCTGTTGTCGCCATCTACATGCTCTACTATGTCGGTATTTCCGGGGTGCTGTCCAACGATGAGATTATCAGTGCCGGGGATAACGCCCCGGTGAAGGTTCTCTCTCTTGTTTTCGGCAGGCTGGGTGGCACCCTGCTGACGGTATTTGTCATTATTTCCTGCCTGGGTACCTTAAACGGTTTGATCATGGGCTCCTGCCGGGGCATGTTTTCCATCGCTTCCCGTGGCCTCGGCCCAAAGGCTGACTTCTTCGCCAGGGTCAATGCCTCCACCAACAGCACCATCAACTCCGCCTTGCTCGGTTTTGCTCTTTCCGCCTTCTGGCTGATGATCTGGTACGGCAATTTTGCCGGCTGGTGGGGACGATTTATGGATATCTCCGAACTGCCGATCGCCTTTCTCTATGTGATCTACATTTCCCTTTATTTTTGGGTGATGCGACGGTTCACCGACCTGGGTATATGCAGCAGATACATCACGCCCATGCTGGCCGGTGCCGGTTCCCTGTATATTATCTGGGGGGCCATCCAAAAGGATATGTTTCTGCACTTCCTCTTGCTGACGGCGGCGATCATCGCTGCCGGTCTGCCCTTTATGCGTAGACGGATATCCAGTCGATCGGACAAAAAAATTATTGCTCCGGCAGAAAATTGATCCTCACCAACCCCGGCTAAACCGCCGGGGTTTGGCGAGCCGTTAACAGGTGCTGTTCCTTTAAGGATTCATCTCATACTGGTCTTTTAGGGCAGAAACGTATGTTTCCCAGACATAGCTGAACCGTTTCCTATCGACCACCGGACGTTTGACCATCCGCTGACAGATTTTCTGCTGGATAAAGGTCGTGCTGCCCTTGGTGTAGAGCTGCAGGGCGTACTTGGAAAAATCGCGGATCATCACCTCAAAGATCTGATCGATGACGGCATCATCAATGTTCAGAAGCCTGGCATTTTCCAGAATCAGCTGCCCGTAGACCACCAGCGTGAAGAGTTCGCCGAGGTTGAGCAGAAAATCGAAATCCTTGATCTGCTCCTTGCTCGGTTTCCCGACGACGAGCAGCAACTTCAGCAGGCGAATCTGTTTCTTGAAGATCCGCACGTTGGGCAGATGCACCTCGCCATAGACCTTACGATAGTCATGAAAGCGGGTTTTCCCGAGCCCCTTGGTCAATCCCTGCTGAAAGAGAAAATCGTCGTTGCCCGGGGCGGTCATCCGCGGCGGATCGGCGTATTTACCGGGTTTGAAAAAATAATTGGCCATGAATTTAATGATCAGCGCCATATTGACATGAACCGTTCCCTCAAGCTTTGGCAGGGCGCGAATATCCCGGGCCGCCATTTCAAAGTACATGTCTTTCTCGAATCCTTTCGCGGCAATAACATCCCAGAGGGCATTGATCACCTCTTCACCCTGGGTGGTCACCTTCATTTTCACCATCGGGGTAAAGAGCAGATAGCGCCGGTCGTCCGGCCCGGCCACCCGCATATAGTCGATGGCCCGCGTGGCGAACAGCTTCATCGCGGCAAGGCGCGCATAGGCATCGGTGAACAGTTGCTGCACATGGATAAAGTCAGTAACATAATGGTCGAATAACCGCCGGGCCGACGCGTGATTGAGGGCTTCGTAAAAGGCATGGGTACTGATGCCGATAGAAGCCCAGCCGAGATTGAACTTGCCGACATTAACCGTATTAAGCGCCATGTCCCAGGCATCGCGGCCTTTGGCGAGGATATCTTGTTCCTGGATTGGATAGTCGTTGAGGCGATATTCGGCGACATAGTTCTGCGAGTTGATGACATTTTTTACCAGTTCATACTTGTCGTGCCTGGCATCGACGACGAAAAAGACATATTCACCGGAATCGGCAAACTTGCCGAAGGTGGCCACCAGTGCCGCCTCATTGGCGTTGCCGATATAATACTTGCTGCCGCTTGCCAGATAACTGCCGTCCTCCTGTGCCACCAGATCCATATCGCTGGCGTAAATATCCGCGCCATGTTCTTTTTCCGACAGACCGAAAGCGAAGATCCCGCCGTCCTGCAGCAGCTGAGCGGTGCGCGTTTTAACCAGCGCATTGCCACTCATCCAGATCGGCCCCAGGCCAAGAATCGTCACCTGCCAGGTATACCAGTAGCTCAAGCCATAGAAGCCGAGGATTTCATTGATCGCACAATTTCGGCAGGTATCCCAGCGGCAATCGCCACTGCCGTATTCCTGGATGGTGAGAAAGGTTGCAAACAACTTTTCCTGTTTGGAAAATTCAAGGAAATCACTGTACCAGACCCGCTCATGATCATCCTCCTTGAGTCTGGCCTTGCCTTTTTGTTCAAAAAATTCGATGGTTTTTCGCACCAGCTTGCGGGAGGCTGCATCGAGATGGTCATAGGCTTCGGTTTTCGGATTCAACAGGAGCCGTCTTGTCGCCTGAACGGTCGGCGTTCCTATCTTTTGGCCGGCTGCCTGGCCTTCTTCTTTTGGTAGCGTCGCGGCATCATTTAATAACATGGTATCGTCCCCCCTTAGCTTGATTCAAGCTATAATGTTGTCAATAATCGTCATCAATCATTATCAACCGGTCATGTTAACGGCTGTTAACATGACCGGCAAAAAAATATCCGCGCAAAAGCCCCCGACATTACGTCCGCAGGCCGTTTAGCAGCCGCTGATACATCCGCTGGTACTTTGCTTTCATTTCAGCCGGTGTATCAGAGAGCTTTTTCGAGACATACATGCCGAAAAAGCCATTGCATGTAGCGAGAAGCAGGGTAGCCACCTCCCCGGCATCATCGTCTTTCAGGCTTTTTTCCCGCATGCAGTCCTTGACCCGATCGACCATGAATTTCCGGCTGACCGTGGCGTCTTTGGCCAGCGCCCCCTTGATGCTATGTTCCACCGTATGGTCCATGGTCAGAAAGAGGATTTCGTAATATTTCTTCTGCTCACTGGCAAAGGCAAAAAATCTTTCCGCCGCCAGATGCAAGCGCGCCAAGGCGTCTCGCCCGACAAGCGCGGCCTGCAGATAAGAGTCGAAGGTACGAAAGCCTTCCCGCAGCACCTGATGGTGCAGGGCTTCCTTGTTAACAAAATGTCGATAGATGGCCGTCGGCGAAATGCCGGCTTTCCCGGCGACTTGACGCATACTCATGCCCTTATAGCCTTCGAGCAGATAGATATCGCAGGCGGCGGACAGTATAATCTCTTTGGTGTCGCTCATGTTAACAGTTGTTAACATGAGCGACACGTTTTAGCAAGAAAATCCGGCTGGCCCTACGGGACAAAGCCTAATTATTGGGGAATGCCACGGGAGTGGTCAGGAAAAACAGGAGAAAACTGAAATATTTCCGCGCAGAGGCTGCCATTACTCGGCAAGGGATTTTCTTGCCAGCATGATTTTTTCAAGCAGCTCTTCGAAGTCAATTGGTTTCAGACAGTAGTCGAAGGCCCCCTTTCTTATCCCCGCAACACCGGCATGGGGCGAGGCATGACCGGTGAGAATTATCACCTCCAGGTGCGGATGAACCTTCTTCATTTCCGCCATACATTTGAGACCATCGAGTCCGGGCATCGAGACATCCATGACCACCACATCGAAATCATCATGCTCAATCTGCTCCAGCGCGTCCATGCAGCTTTCCGCCAAACTAAAATCTACTTCCCGCCTGGAAAATAATTTACCCATTGTCTCGCGGAAATCAACTTCATCATCAACTAACAGTATTTTCTTTTTCTTTGCCATTATCATCCTCCCCACATGTTGGTGCCGTTTTGCCAAGCATTTCTTCAATTTCCCGCAAAAACTTTTCCCGGTACTGGTCAACCACGCCAGGCTGCTCCATGACCATATCGAGCTGTCGTGCGTGTAGGGTCAAATAGCCAAGAACCTGCAGTCGCTGTTCGAGGAATTCCACCGAACGTTTTTTTACTCTGGCAAGCAGGGAGTCCGAACGTAACTCGATGCGAAAATCATATTGCAGCAGAATATCGGCCAGCAGCCTGGCACGCACTGCCTTGCGCTGCTGATCGGCGGCTCCGCCTTTAAATCTGAAAGTGACGTAGCTCTCGGTGAGCAGATCACTGAGATAGGCTTCGATCATGGCGTAATGGTAGCCAAGGCGCACGCTGAGATTGCAGAAATTTTTGGAAATAAGAAAATAATTTTTAGTGGTTAAAGCCGATGGCACCGATGGATCAAGTTCTGGCCGCATAGTCGACTGAAAGATAATCGAACCAAAACCCCGAGCACTGACCCTGGGCGGTCCCTGCCAGGGATAGGCGGAAATACCCTGCCAGATGGCAAGCATCGGGATAGAGACAATGTCTTCGATCCGGATCGTTTTAACACCTACTCCCGCCCCGTCCCGAAAGCCATCGGCCAGATCTATCACCCACCACTCCAGCGGGACATCACCGACAAGTCGTTTGGCGGCGGATTGGTCGAAACGATGGGTCTGACCGAAACTAAACATCTCCGTCACCGATTTTTCATGACAGAAACGAGTGATGTCATGCAGAGTCTCACACCATGATGATTTAAACCGTGGTGAGGCAGGGTCATTGAGGTTCAGCGGGGTTATCCACTGCAGGGCCTCGGTGAGAATTCTTTGGACCGGACTGCCGGCCATAATATCTTTTTTCACATTTTTTTGCCGGAGCAGGTCCTCCCTGCGGCCCGCAAAAACAGCCCTGCCGGTGGCATGCAGGGTAATCGTCTGACCATCTTCGAGAAGTTTCAAAGCGTCCGGCAGGCCAAACAGTGCGGGTATGCCGAATTCCCGCGATACCGTCGCCAGATGTCCGGCCTCGGTGCCGCCTTCGGCAATAACCGCAGCGGCCCGATTGAGGAGCGGTGCCCACTCCGGCAACGGGTGGGCAAGCAACAGGATGCCTCCTTTTGGAAAGCGACGCATGGCCTCGGGGGAGTCAACGCGAAAAACCTCTCCACTGGCAATGCCATTGCTGGCACAAACACCGCCGAAGATAATTGGCTGTTCCCTCGAATCAGCGACAGTAATTTCTGGTTTTTTCGACGTTTCCACCGCTGGGTGTCCTCCGGTCAGCGGCCTGCTCTGCAGAATATAGAGCACTCCCTGGTGGTCGAAGGACCATTCGATATCCTGCGGTTCTCCGAATTGTTCTTCAAGTAAAAGCGCTGTTTCCGCGAGTTTTCTTAATTGATTATAGGTAAGAGATGGTCCGGCGGTCTGCGCTGGTCCCTGTTTGATCACCACTTGACGTATTTCATTGTAGACTACCGGATAGGGTTTCTCCCTGCTGATGAGAAAAAGGTCGGCTGCCTGTGACCCATCCACCACTCCTTTAGCGATTCCGGCCGTGGCATTGATGCGCAAAAGGCCATTGTCTTCCTGCCCGGGATCTATACTGTAAACAACACCGCTGACCAGGGCATCGACCATGACCATACAACCGACACACATCTCGATATCCTCATGCCGATAACCACGCTGACGCCGATAGGCAATGGCCCTGGCCCCGTATTTGCCGGCGATTACCTCTTTATATGCTGCAACGATATTCGTCCGATCGACATTCAACACACTACGGTAAAGACCGGCAAAGGAGACCGTTGCGCTATCCTCGCCCAGCGCGCTAGACCGCATCGAGACCCGGCAACCGGGAAATGCAACTTTTTCCAGCCTGTTATAATGCACCAGCAGCAACTCCTCAAGATCTGCCGGCAGGGGCAAAGCGAGAATCATGGACTGAATGCCGTGGCAACCCTTATAAAGAGCATCAAGATCGTCTGGATCAAGCACCTGCAGCCGTCTGTTGATCTCGGCGAGATGTTCGGCGGTGAGAAATTTTCTGGTAGCCGTTGCCGTCAGCACAAAACCTGGTGGGACCATAATCCCCGGAAGCCGGGTAAGCTCACCAAGACAGGCCATTTTATCCCCTGCCAGAGTTGCATCTTTCAGGCTGAGTTCAGACAGTCCGAGAATTAACGGGCCCTGCGGCAACTCAGGTTTTTTTTCGATGATATATTCCAGATTGGAATTTATGGTATCAAATATTTTCTCCAGTTCACCATATCTGCCGGAGGACATGGCGAGGAGACTACGGACCATTTTATAGACATTGACGAGGATGGTCGTTATCTTCGAGCGGATTACCGCCATCCGGTAACTGTCCCCGCCGTAATAGATCTTTTCCAGATCAGCCATGGCCTGCAGGGCATTATTGTTGGCCGTCAACAGACTACGGAAATGCGTATACCTTTTCCGGAAGGCCTCACCAAGTTCTTCCTGATTGAACACAGGAGGTGGCGCAGGGAACAGGCTTTCTTTTATAAACGAAAAAATCCGCAGCATTCCATCTCCTTTTCTGCCCTGCCGGATTGAGGCAAAGATCTTCTTTCATCAATCCGACAGGGTTTTATCCGTGTAAGCCTATAGTTAATGACCTATTTTATACCCCAATCCTTCAAAGACATACATTAACCCAAACCCATACCAAAGAGTATAAAGGACATAGAAAGCAAGAGATGCAAGCACCAGGACGATATTTGCCTTCCAGTCCTCTATTTTCACGCCATAATAGTTATAGGCGGGTTCGATGGCTTTTTTCTGCACATTACTAAACAATTTCGCCGTGTCGAATTGCTCCCCCTTGGTCAATTCCTTGCTAATTTGGTTAAACGACGTCCACCAGTTGAACATGACCTGTTGTTCATTATAACCATATTTATCAACTAGAGGCTTGCCGTCGTTTTTAAACATCAAGTCGGCATCGGCCAGGGCGCTCTTGACAATATTCGCCACATCCCCCTTAATATTAATCTCTGCTCCCAGAACATTAGCCTCGGCACCTCCAGCAGTAAAGAGTTTTGCCGCATCGACGGTTGCTTCGTCATTGGCCATTTTTATGGTCACATCAATGGACTGTCCCGCAAATTTTTCGCTATCTGATATTGACTGAGGAATGAAATAGGATGAACCCTTCGAAATCATGTTGAAGAGATTGTCCATATAATCTAGGCCATTCATTTTGCCCGGGAAAATCGGAGTAAAGATCATCCCCAGAAGTACAAAAAAGGAGACCACCATGACGATTCCACGGGTTTTCAGTTTACGCTGCATGCTCATATCATTGACCCTCCGATTTCGCTTCTTTTAATTTGAGATCTGTTAAAATTGGTGCAGAAGACAGCGAATCCTCGAATTTCAGATCTTTTAAATGGGTGAAGAAGACGTAAAATACCCAGACGGCAAATGCACCGATGACCAGGAAGAAAAGGCTATTACCGATTAAATCGAGCATGGCCCCGGTCTCTTTGGAAATCTGGATATAATCCATACTATTTAGTTTTGAGGGCATGGCAAAAAAGCGGTTGATGAAGCCGGCCGTTACCGCCAGGGCGAAAAAGCCGCGGATCTGAACACCCGGTACGACCTTGGTGACCAGAGAACCAACCTGCACACCGATCAGGGAACCAAGCAGCATGCCCATGGCCAGGGTATAAAAAACAAAGCCGTAGATAGCGTACTGGCTGATTGAAGTGTACCCTGCTGTAAAAACTATCTGGAATATGTCGGTACCGACCGTGGTCATTGAGGAGACACCCAGACCGTAAACAAAAATAGGGAAGGTCAGAAAACCGCCACCGACTCCCATAATGGCAGCCGCAGCACCGACGAGCAACCCGCTGCCCCAGAGAAAAACCGCGGAGATCTTGCGCCCACCGGGGGTGACTCCCTGGTCAAAAGTCAGCATCGGTGGAATGTTTACCGATTGTATTTTTTGCCCCATTGGTGAGACATCCTCGGCACGGCTCGCTTTGTTCTTGGCAAACGCTTCCCCTCGTCTTGCTTTGAAGTAATCCGTCAAGGCATAAAAGGAGAGAAAGCCGAGAATAAACACATAAACCATAGTAATAAACAGGTCGCTCAGTACCGGGTTGAGGTCATAGAGATACCTGTTCAGCATCCCACCCAGGGTCGCTCCGATAAGCGACCCGATAAGGAAATTGACCGCCAGGCTGATAGAGATATTGCCCATTTTTCTATGGAGAACACTGCCCATGATCGCTTTAGCGAAAATATGAAAAAGATCGGTACCAACGGCCAGGATACCTTTGACGCCCGCACTCATCAGCGCCGGGGCGATTATGAAACCGCCGCCCGCACCGATACAACCGGTGATAAGTCCCGCACAGAGACCGACAAAGACGGAGGCGAAAAAGATGAGGTTGGTATAGTGAGACGGCATGTAAGCTGACTTACCGCCCAGCATATTCGGCAGGCCCGTACCGCCTCCCGCGGCAATGGCGATGCCGCCGATCAGAATTGGCAAAAGCAGCAGAAGGAGAACGACCTGTCTTTTCCGGCTTCCCAGAATGTTGGTTGACATCTCCAGCTCCCAGCGGGCGTGGGCCTGAGAGCCCTTCAACATCAACTGGTAGAAATCTCTGAAAAAACTGCTCATAATTTGCACCTCTACATAAAATTTATTATGTTAATCCAGCGTTGTCTGCGCCTGTTCTGGCTCAGATCGGCATGGACATATGTTTTTTCATCAGGGCCGCTTCAATCTTTTCCTGCTGTAAACGTTTCTTTTCATAAGCATCGGACAGTTTTTCCAGCAGCGGATCGAGCTCAATCGGTTTCATGAGATAATCGAAAGCTCCAAGTTTCATGCCTTCAATTCCCGAATCCACGGAAGCGTGTCCGGTCAGCAGAATGACCTCCACCAGGGGCTTCAGGCTGCGGATTCGCCGCAGGGTCTCGATACCATCGATTCCGGGCATCTTGATATCAAGCAACACCACATCGGTACGACTGTGTTCCAGGATTTCCAAAGCCTTCAGCCCATTTTCCGCACCCTCCACACATAGTCCTCGCTTTTCCAGACTTTTGGCAATAACATCGCGGAATTCATCCTCATCATCGACTACCAGTACGTTAAATTCTCTCATGATGTGCTCCTTTTTTTAAAATGATATAAAAGTTCAGAAGATCTCCCATTAAGTATCACTCCTGTTTACCGTAGCTTTTAATCGGCAGGATGACCCTGAAGAGAGCACCTCCACCCGTCCTGTTTTCAACTGAAATGATGCCACTCAATTTTTTGACAATGTCATAGCTTATATAGAGTCCCAGCCCCGTTCCTTTATCGGGATCTTTCGTGGTAAAAAAAGGATCGAAAATTTGTTCCAGGTTTTCCGGTTTGATGCCTGGTCCATTGTCGGCACATTCAACCACCAGGCGGCCATCGGCACTCAAGCTCGTACTGATTTCAACCATCCCTTTTGGACCGACCGCATCGAGGGCATTGTTTATGAGGTTGAGAAAGACCTGCTGGAGTTGCGGTCCATCGGTCATTGTGGCGGGTAAGTCAGGACTGAAATTTTTAATGATGGCAATGCTGTTGTTCTCAGCTTCCCGCTCGACAAAGGAGAGGGTTTCAGCAATAAGCTCGTTGATGTGCACCCGATCCTGCTGTGCGGTCATTTTTTTTGAGAAGCCAAGCAGTCGGTGAGTGATGGTGCCGGCCCGCTTGACATGATGGCGAATCTTCTCGATGGAACTCTTATATTCCGCCAAATTTTTTACAGCAGCCGGATCTTCATCGGGGAGCAGTTCACTGATCCATCCGGCCTGAGAGGTAATCATCTGCAGGGGATTGTTTATTTCATGGGCAATACCTGCCGCCAGGCGGCCGATTGTCGCCATTTTTTCAACATGGGCAAACTGCATGCTGTTGGCCGCATGTTCCTTGTCCGCCCGCTCAAGATTGCGGGCCAGAGCCAAGCTGATCGTCACTGCGGCTGATAAAGAAAGAAGAATGATCGTTCCGACAATTATGAAAACCCGGTTTCGCAAGGTCAGATAAAAATCCATGGAGTCGGCTAAATTGGCCTTCAACACCAGCAACCATTGGCCATTGCCGATCCAGCGCGTTTTATAGATATCAGTGTCAGTTATCACCGCCTGCGATTTGTTATCAAAAGAGATGAGTTTTTTTTCGTTTTCATCAAGCTCTGTCCTGCTCAACAAACTTGGAGTCTGGAAATTCCCTGCCCGGTTGATGATAAATGCGTCGCTATGGGGTCCGAGCTGGGCTGAATGAAGCAGTGAGTTAAAGCTGCTCGAATTGATGGTCGCCCGTAACACAAAGCTTTTCAGTGAGTTGGTCACCGCCACGACAAAATGGGGTACATTGCGAAAACCGGTGAAAACATCACTGACATGAACTCCACTAATCAGCGTCTCTTGAAACCACGGAGCCTCACTGTATTTCTTATCTTTGACTATAGCGCGATAGGGGCCAACGTAGCCATGCTGGACGCCTGCCGCATCGATCACCTGGAGATCGACTATATCCCCCCCGCCGCGCGAGCCCATGGCCAGATAGAGGTTATCGAGGTTTTGCTGGACAAGAAAAAATTCCCGGGGATAAAAGGAGACCATCATGCTGAGCAAGGAAATCTTATCATTGAGGAAGATGGAGATAACTTCGGTGCGGTGTTCGATGGTGCTGGTAGCCAATTCCCTCAGCTTGATGATGTTTGTCTCCTCGACGGTGTCTTTCATTATCCAAGCGAAGATCAGGATCGGTAAAATACTCAGGCAGAAAAAGGCGATCAGCAGCCTTTTGGTTATTGCCGAATAATATTTTTTCTTTCTCTCCATGACAGTCCCTCAACTGGTGAAAAATAAACTCAATCTCGCCGTTAGTTCATTGTCCGGCAGGCCCTCGGAAACAATCAGATCCGCAGAAATGGCAATCAGGCCATTATCAACTGCTAGCTGAGTAGCCTGGTCGACAATCAGTATGGTCTTCAAGGCCGGCATGGTTGATAGAAACTCAAGCGTTTCGACCAAGTCTTTATTGAACGATTTTTGAAAAAGAACCACCACATCAGGCTCAAAGGTCAGGATACTTAAATGGCAAGGTCGTCCGAGAGTTGTGCTCTCCGCCAGCACGAGGTTATAATTTTTGGCAAACAGCTTGCAGATCTGCTCAAAGTTCTTCTCTTTTTCCCGCAGCTCGACTCTGCCGCAGGCTATAAACAGGATTTTTCCGGTGTTGGGAGGAAGGAGAGAAGAAACGACAGGCATATTATTTTGCAGCAGGAAGGTGAGTACATCATCCTCTGCAACCAAATTTTCACCAACCACAGCTGAACGAAGGATTTTTTGAGAAACCCATCCCTTAACCTTCCTTGGTGAAATTCGACAGGCTGTGGCGATCTCCTCAATAGTGAGATACCTCTGCTGTTTTTCGCCTGTATAATATAATCCTCTGATCATCGACCCTCTCCTGTTGCAGATCGGTTGATGGTTCCCCGCCTTTATCATGTCTCGTTACTTGCAACCGTCATGCCGGTTCGAACCAACTGGTCAAATATCAATATATTAATATTAATACCATGGAGTTAGTGGGCTTTTATCAGAACAGATTTGGAGCCCCCAGCAAAGACTGCAAAAGGGGTTTTTGTGAAGCAGTGGTGACAAAAACAGCTTCTCCTCCACAATCCTTTGAAATTAGAACAGAAATATTGTTAACTGACGGTGACAAGGACAATTTTTTTTGCTGCCGCGATGTATACTTGAGGTGACAACAGGAGACCTATGGACAGTGATAATAATGAGAAAAACGGTAACAATATCCTCATTGACATTCTTGAGAGACAGAAAAAAGATCTTGTTGTCAGGTTTCTGAAAAAACACGAAGAAGTCGAGGCGAACAAATCATTTATCGACAAGATTATGTCTAATCTCTCGGATCTGATCGTTGTTTTATCCGCCGATCTGAAGATTGTTCAGGCGAACAAGGAGTTCTATAAAGTTCTTGAAGTCAAGGAGCAAGAAACCGGCCTGTCACTCGGCGATATTACCGGCAAAGAAAGCTTACAGCTCTTGACCGGACGGTTGTCGGCCGGAGAATTTCAGGATATGGAAACGACCTTGATAAGCCACAGCGGCAAACCTGTGCCTGTTATTATCAGGGGGACAACCTATGTGACGGAATCCGGGCGCATCCTGCATATGCTGGTCGCATCCGACCGGCGCGATTTTTATGAAGTCATGGGCCGGATGCGGGAAGTACAGGACCAGCTCATCCATTCCGGCAGGCTAGCCAGTCTTGGTGAAATGGCCGCAGGTATCGGCCACGAATTGACCCAGCCTTTAAACACCGTGCTGCTGCTTGCCCGCAACTGCATCAAGGCCATGGAAAATCCTTTACATAATGCGGCAATGATTAAGGAAAACCTCATCACAATCATTGAACGGGTGAATCATTCCTCGAGCATTATCAGAAGTCTCAAAGGATTTGCCAGCAAGGTGAAAGAAGAGGTTGCACCGGTAAGAATCAATGTCATAATTTTTGATGTCCTCAGTTTTCTCGATGCGCAGCTGCTGCTCTCAGACATTAAGGTTGACCTGACGCTGGATGAGAACGACAATATGGTCCTAGGGCAGGAGGTGCGCATCGAGCAGGTTTTACTCAATCTCATTCAGAATGCCATTCAGGCGATGGCCGAGACCCGGGATCCGATCCTCAGGATAAGCACCTTCAAACATACCGGTGTGGATCCTGAGAGCCTGCAGCCAAAATCCTATGTCGGAATCTCCGTCATCGATAACGGTGAAGGAATTGAGGTGGATGTACTGAATAAAATCTTCGATCCTTTTTTCACAACCAGAGAGGTGGGTTCCGGTATGGGGCTGGGATTATCGATAGTTGAACGGATTGTCAGAGGCTTCGGCGGACATATCAAAGTGACCAGCACCCCGCACAACGCCACCACATTTACAGTCTATCTACCGGAATATGTAAATAATAATTATCGAGAATAGCTCATGAAAGACTTAACCCCGGAAATAAACCGGTCCATCCTGGTCGTTGATGACGATCAATATCTGCTGTCGGCTATCGGCCAGACTTTGATGCTGAACGGCTACAATGCTGATCTTCAGGCCAGCCCGCTGACAGCTCTGGAAAGGGTCAAACACTCATCTTACATGGCAATTATCGCCGATATCCGGATGCCGGTAATGGATGGCATGCAGCTGCTTGCCGCGACAGGCGCCGTTGACCGCGATCTCCCAATGATCATGATTACGGGCCACGGCGATGTGGCCCTGGCGGTACAGGCTATTCGGGCTGGGGCTTATGATTTTCTTGAAAAGCCCGTGGATGAAGAGGTGCTCCTCGCCTCCCTGCAGCGGGCGGTGGAAAAAAGACGATTGATACTTGAAAACCGAAAACTCCAGGAAGATCTTGCCCGCCAATGTCACCAGTCTTTTTTCCGCGGCATGGTTGGCTGCCATCCCTTAATGCACCGCCTCTATGATGTCGTGGAAATGGTGGCCAAAGAGACGGATCCTGTTTTACTCAGCGGTGAAACCGGTACAGGCAAAGAACTGGTGGCCCAGGCCATTCACCAGATTGCCAGTCCGAAAGGCCCCTTCGTTGGAGTGAATATGGCCGCCCTGCCGGCCGAAATCGTCGAGTCGGAACTGTTTGGCCATGAGCGCGGTGCTTTCACCGGCGCAGTCGCCGCAAAAATCGGTAAGTTCGAATATGCCAGAGAAGGCACGCTGTTCCTCGACGAGATCTGCAGTCTTCCTCTGCCCATCCAGGCGAAACTGCTCCGGGTTCTGGAGGAGCGCAGTTTCTGCCGTCTGGGCAGCAACATCCAGCTACCGCTGCAGGCACGGATCATTTCCGCGACCAATAGGAACCTTGCAGCTGAAATCTCCTCAGGTACCTTTCGTCAGGATTTATTTTACCGCCTCAATGTCCTGTCGATCGATATCCCCCCGCTTCGAAAACGCAAAGACGATATCCCCCTGCTGGTTGAGTTTTTCCGCCAGGAATATTGCCGGGAGCGAGAGCAGTCGGTGCCGCCTTTTACCGCACAGCAGCTTGAGGAAATTGGCAGTCAGGATTGGCCGGGCAATATCCGCGAACTGCGAAATTATGTACGGAGAATCTGTGTCTTCGGCGAGGAGCCCAAAATTGAAACCGAAGACTCAAGCCATCTGACCCCCGATTTAGATGAAAAAAAATTACCGCAGCTTCGGGATTATATCGAGCCACTCGAAAAGGAATACATAACCCGTGTTCTTTGCGAGCATGGCGGGAAGGTGGGCCTGGCACATCAGGTGCTGGGACTCTCCCGCAAAGGGCTGTACGATAAAATCAACAAATATTCGATCGACCTGGATGCCTGCAAGGATGAACTGGAGTGATCGCCCTAGCGGTTTGATGAATGGTGGTGGGTAAATAACACCACTCTTTCACTTGGGAAATGACATCTCGGTTACAGCCATTTCGCGCTGATCTATGGCCTTGAAAAACATCTGCACATCCGGGCTCTCACTCTGGCGCCGGCTGTATTCCGGCGGGCTCTCGGCAACAAAGCCCAGTTGCAGAAAAAGTGCCTGCAGGCGGGGATTTCTGGTCAAGGAAATAAAGCGGCTGTAGCCCTGGGCAACCATCGTTTGCATAAAGGCATTGACCGTATACACCCCGACCCGCTGGTTGCGAAACCGCGTGGAAATGGCCAGGGCTCCCAGTTCGACGGTCCTCTCATCGATTGTCTTCTGTTCCATGCAACCGACGACAATGCCGTCAATCGCCGTAACAAAAAATCGCTGCCGGTTCTGGCGTAGATACTGTTTGCTGCGAGGTTTCAAAAAACCTGAGCGTTTATACATGGCCAGAATGCGATGGACGATGGCCACATCCTCGTCGGTCTGCACCTGACGGAACTCCTCGCTGAAGTTATCGGCGATCATCGTGCCGGTCCCTTCCACGGTAAACAGCTCGTGCTTTATGGCATTTTTCCCGGCGGGCAGGATATGGATCCGGTCGCACTGGCCGGCCTCTATCTTTTCGCAGAGGCGGTTCATATTGTCTCTGAAGTTCACATTGGCGATAAAGTCACCAAAGTCGGCCATGCCTTCCCGTACCCGGCTGGTGGTAAGCGCATTGATCTTATTGCCGTTATTGTCGATAAGGTAGCGCCGCTCAAGAAAAATGAGTTTATAGACGGTATCCGGATGGTCGAGGACCGCCTGGTAGAAATCAAGCTCCGGGGCTATCCGGATGAGGCTGGTTTCGGGAAGGCGCGTTTCCAGCTTTCGCTGCAATTTCTGGTTGGCAAAGCGATGCGGCAGGTTATGAAACAGCGTGGTAACAACCCCTTTTCTCACCAAATATTTAACATCGGCGACAATTTCAGTTAAATGATCACGCAGGATTCCCTCCCGACAGGCGATGCACACCGTTCGGCCGACGAGATTTTTTACATACTCATTGAGATAAAGCTGTACCATGGATAAACATTGAGACGGCTATTTGTCGTTGGACCCCCAACTCATCATTGCTCGCGAAATTGCCTTCAAAGCTATCATGTTCCCATAAATCCGGCAATTTCAAAAACCTTAGGTCGGGATTGTTTTAGCAATTATCAGGCAGAATCCCATAGACGTGCAAAAAACAAGAATGATAGTTTGCAAAGTTAAAAAATAACCATTAACAGTTTAGTGGTTACAACGTGACCACCGTGATTGGGGCAGTGGAAAAAACTTCTCTCAATTATCAAATCACCAGGGAATATTGTGCCGCATATTCTTGCCTTATCTTTAGCCCGGCAGCTGGTCCGACTGAACACCGTCAATCCGCCCGGCAACGAAACGGACGCCGTCCGTATTATCGCGCCACTGCTCCAGGATGCCGGCTTTCTCATCAAGGAATACGAGTACGGGCCAAATCGCAGCTCACTGGTGGCACATAAAGGGCGAACCGATCAAGCCTCCATCATCCTGTCCGGCCATCTGGATACCGTCCCCTTTGGTTCCCAGCCCTGGACGATGGAGCCCCTTGACGCCTTGATGGTCGATGGCAAACTCTTTGGCCGAGGGGCGGCAGACATGAAAGGAGGTGTTGCCGTACTTGTCGCCGCCGCTCTGCATGCTGCATCCACAATCGAGGACCAGCCGCTCACCCTGGTTCTGACCGCCGGCGAAGAGATTGGTTGCGCCGGAGCAGTCCAGCTTATCGACCTGCAGGTGCTCCCCAAAGCCCGCTGTATACTGGTCGCCGAGCCCACCGGTAATCTTCCCCGGCTCGGCCATAAAGGGGTGTTCTGGTTGAAGACCCTGTTCCACGGCAAAGCCGCCCATGCCGCCTTTCCCGAACTGGGCGACAACGCCCTGCTGAAGGCGGCACGGGCCGTTGTTGAGGTCAACGAGGACTTCGTCCAGGGCAGACACCATGCCGTCATGGGCGAAGCAAGCCTGGTCACCAGCCGCTTTTTCAGCGGTGATAATTACAACTCCGTTCCCGATCTGGCGGAAGTGGGTATTGATATCCGCTCTACCGTCAACTGGTCCCATGCCGAAATTCTGCAGAAACTTCAAGCGCTGCTGGCGCATCTCGCCCCCCAATTTCAGGTACTTTTTGACCTGCCGCCGCTCTGGACGCCCCCTGAAACGCCGATCATACAAGAGATTTTTGCCGCCTGTAACAGCGTCCGGGGGCAAACGCACCCGCCGGCAATTGTCACCTTTTATACCGATGGCGGGGTTCTTGGCCCAGGTCTTGGCCATGCCCCTGTTGTCGTGCTCGGTCCGGGGGATTCCGGCATGGCCCATACGGTGGATGAATATGTCCCGGTGGCTGATTTAACTGAAGGTGTGGATATCTATCTGGAGATTCTTTCCCAGCTGTGCCGATAGCCGGCGGAAAAATCAACCTTATTCTATAAAATAGAAGACTTACTTTGTCGGCATTATTGCGGTGCTCGGAGCAAGGTGTTGCCGGCCGAATCGAACCGGTTATGCATGCTTACTGCATTTCCCTTACGGCAGAATATCGAAAACACGAAAGCAAATGATCATTCACCATGCCAACTGCCTGCATATAGGCGTATATGATGGTTGGACCAACGAAGGACATTCCCTTTTTTTTAAGATCTTTGGAAATTGCACAGCTCTCGGCTGTTTTTGCAGGAACATCTTGCATCGTCTCACGTTTGCCGTTTATCGGTTTTCCGCCAGCAAAGGGCCAAATGTACGCATCAAAACTGCCGAACTCCTTCTGGATATCGAGAAACACAATCGCGTTCTTTCTCGTGGTAAATATTTTAAGACGATTGCGTATAATTCCTGGATTTTGAAGTAGTTCTTCAAGTTCCATGTCAGTCATGCATGCAACTTTTTTCGGTTCAAATCCCTTGAATGCGGTGCGATATGCCTCTTTTTTTCGTAACACCGTTTCCCAGCTCAATCCAGCCTGCGCCCCCTCCAATATGAGCATTTCAAAATGCTTTCGATCATCATGTACCGGCACACCCCATTCTTCATCATGATATTCCAAGAGGTTTGTATTAGCCCAATCACATCGTTTCATACCAGTGTATCCTTTTTATGATTATCGTACCTTTGTATTACCCATGATCCAGCCACTGTCTAAGCCATCGTCGATTAAAGATTCCGCCGCCGCTTGAGACAAGGCCTTCAATGCCTTCCACAACAGAACCCTCCTGTGTTGACTCACAATCAGGAAGTATATATGTAGTATAAATTCGCACATTTTCCTCCCCTCATTTTTGCTAAATGTGGGAAAAATCAGTTTTTGGCATTAGATTCCCGCTCAAGCCCGGAATGACGTAATACAGCCCCAAGGGTTGCTATCTCGACAAGGTCATGAAATCTAACCGCATGTTATATCGATACAAATACGATTCCTCTTCTCTTATTGGAGAAATTTCATGATTCTTTCGAGAATAGTTCCGACCTTCGGGGGTATTCTGGCTATCGAACTCCTGCTTGCCGGATGCGGACCGTCCTCCGTCACTCAAACAAAAGCCGACATGACACAACAGGCGATATATCACGACTCATCGGCGGTAGTTCCCGCGCACGGCCTACGCCCGCCGGCGACATTTCGTGGCGACCTTCCCTGTGCCGACTGCGTGGGCGTGCGGCATCATCTGAACCTCTGGCCGGACCAGATATTCCACCTGCGGCGCGAATGACTTGACAAGAACAGCGTGTACAGCGATATTGGCCGCTGGCGCATCGACCTCAGCCGCCGCGCACTCGTGCTCCAGGGCGGCAACGAACTTGCGCTTTTCGAAGCTGTTTACTTTTAGAATGCCGCAAACGCCGCGGCAACTCCGGGTCGGAGTTAATTGAAATATATTTGGGTGTGGGGGATTGGAATATCTATTGAACCAATGAGGGGCGGTGATTAAAATTGCATCATAATTACCACACCTCACAGCTTGTTCCACCACTCGTTTCAGATTCAGTTACAAATGTGCTGTCGGCGTGGGATCATAAATCACCTGATTATGCCTTTGCTGATATTGACGCAGAGCATGCTGTTTGCTGCAATGACGCCTGGAACAACACGCTGCCTTCCGGCGTAACAGGGTAGGAACAGCTGGAAGCGAAATAACTATGGCGGCCCATGCCCACCATCAGGCAAGCGGCGCTACTTTTTTAATATCTATGCCCTCGATAGAGTTCTCATTCGGCCAGGTACCACAAAAAAAGACCTTGAGCGGGCCAAGGGGCACATACCGGCCAAGGGAGAGCTTGTGGGGACCTACAGAAAGAATTGAATTGTGGGTCATCATAGGGGCAGGAACACGGCAAAGACATTGATCACCATCGGCATTATCTTCGTCGTTCTTGGACTTTGCTGGCCATTGTGGCAAAAATTGAATCTAGGCCGGCTGCCTGGTGATTTTGTCTTCAAATCTGAAAATTTTAAGTTTTACTTTCCCCTGACCACGTGTATTGTCATTTCTGTGGTGCTGTCGATCCTGTTCTGGATTTTTAAGAAATGACGACAACCTGTAAGGTGCTAACCACTTCCACTATTTTTGCAGGGTAATTTTAGATGAAAAGGAGATGTTCAATGCTCAATTACCGAAAGACATCCATGGCATGTTTGCTCATATTTGTCCTGATGGTATTTCCACTTGCAGCTTTGGCTGAAAAAGTAGAAAAGACACCGGAGCAAGGAAAGATCAGCCCGGAAGCCATGTCTATTGACATTGTCGCTGCGCGACCGCTGGGTTTGGCAGCTACCGTGCTCGGCACAGTGGTTTTTGTTGTTTCCTGGCCATTTTCCGCCCTCGGGGGTAATTCCGAAGAGACCTGGAACACCTTGGTGGTGAGCCCGGCAGAATACACCTTCCAGCGTCCGCTCGGTGATTTTGACCAAGAAGATTAAAGGTAAAGCCTATCGAAAACAGTTCCTGAAAAAGACTGTGGATAGAACGCCGGAAAAAAATCTCTAAACACTCCTTACTTCAGTTCCTTGACACGGTAGTTTGCCACCGTATTATCTCCTTGATTACCGTATTGCCTTTCCTGTTCTTTTTATCTAAGCTTCGTGAATGTACGCAATTCTGTATGGTGTATGGCATGAAAGTGAATTTCGGGTCAAGCCCGATATGACGGTGGTGCGTCTGGCGCGAAATGAACTCGATGTGGCGAGCCACGATGTGCCAAAGAAAAGAGGTCTTGGCAAATGCTGTTTGCAGAAAAATATTCCATCCCCATAGATGGCGAATTGTATTCCGCAATAAAGCGTCAGAACATCAACAAGGAACTTTCCTATCTTCGCCCCGGCAAGATCCGTTTTCAGGTATGGGCCGATATATATACACCAATGTCAAGGTGATCCTCAAAGTCTATCGCCGCGATGGGACATGCGGGTATTTCATTGTCGATACCGATTATTACGATGTTCAATCCTCGTGCCATAAACGAGTGACGAGGGATTTTTACCTGCATCCGTTTCCAAGGAAGCTCGGCCGGATTGCCTGTGTCAAGTTTTCCTACGTCTTTCATCTGGGCGAACATTCCATATGCTCACAAGACGACTACATCTTCATGGATTGGAATAATTTTGATGAACCGGGACACCAGTGGCGGGGAATCACCCGTCAATGGGCGACGCCGAACACCTATCGGACCCAGGAGATCGACAGGAACATCCTGCAGCGGGACGTCGACTGGTACAACCATCACTTTGACGCACTGAACCTGATGCCCAAATTTACCAAAGGCCTCTGCTGTCACCCCTATCACCCCAAGCGGTTCATCCACGATCGCATCGACCAGCTCATCCGGCAGAAACATGCCGCTCCCGACCAGGAACAAACCATAAAGGTCTGCGTCGATTGTATTGACGATACCGACTTTATCACCCACCTGCTCTTTGCCCAGGCGAACGGTGTCAAGGTGCAATGTATTGTCGACTGGCGAAAAATGACTCTCACCAACAGCAACAATTACCTGCGCCTGAAGCACTCCGGCATCGAATTACTCGGAGTCTTCTGCACCTCGACCAATAGCCTCGTCGAGGTCGCACCGGACATGCATAACAAATTTATCATCTTTGGGGAGGAAGACTGCATACTGGGTTCTTTCAATATCACTTTCGATATATGGGGAGCAAACTGGGAATCCGGGGCGACATTTCATTCACGGGGCATCTGCCGCCTGCTCGATAACATCTTTCAAAGCATTCGCGGCGGCGTGATCCAGCCGTACGGCATCGATCCCTTGAGTAAGTTTAATCTGCTCTATACTTTTGGCCGGCATAAGATACTCAATGGAAATAATTACCGGCCCCATCAGGCGATAATTTCGGCAATTCACGGCGCCCGCCGGTCCATCAGGGGTTGTCTGTTTCTTTTAGGCGAACTGCAGGGCGACCATGGCGATAGTGTCGTGGATGCCATGCTCCATGCAAAAAACCGCGGCGTAGAGCTGACTTTTGTCTTCAATGGCCATACCGCAAGAATGGGCGATGCCACGCAGGAATACCCGATGCACGAAGAACTGAAACGGCCCCTGCTGCCGGCAATCAACAGGTTGCAGCGGGCCGGCATACCCATTGCCCTGGCCTATGGCGTTAATAACCAGACCGTCCCCTATTCTCCGCTGCATGCAAAGTACTGCATCATTGATGATCATCTTGTATTGGATGGCAGTTTTAACTGGTATAATACCTCCGTTTTTTCCCATGACCATTTGACGATATTCTCCAACCGGTCGGCTGCCTGGCTCTATACGCAGGAGTTTCATGAAATTCTCAACACCATGCGAATATACTGGAGGTAGCTGATGTCGTTGGCCCATACCATCTGTCCGGTTCAACCACCCTTTTCAATATTGCCGATTGAGATGAACGAGATACAGCTTCTTTATGCCCGAAATATCACTTCGGCCGAAAAAGGACATGTAACCCACGAGCTGCAATTTGCCGTCCTGGTGAAAAACCTTGCCTTCGAGAAACAAGTGTCCATCCTTTGGACCGGCAACGACCATGTCCGGCATGCACTGGCGGCGAGCTATTCCTGCCGTAGCGGCGAGGATCAAGAGCTCTGGCAGGCGAAGACGAGCTACTGCACAAAAGCCAAACAGCAATTCGATGCTATTCACTTTTCCTTGCGATATTTTGTCTTGGGGAGAGAATATTGCGACAACAACCAAAATCATACCTACTGCCTGCCCAGCTCTGCCGGAGTAATGCTCGGCCCCGGAGTTCTGCTGACCCACCTTGGTTACACTCCCGTCATATGCCCAGGTAAAAACGGAAACCTTATCACGATAGCGATCCATAATTCCCTTAAGGCAAAGAAGGTTTTCGTGCGTTGGACGCTCGATACCTGGCAGACATATCATCAGTCCCCCTGCGCACCACAGAAAAACCATACGATCGACAACCACGGCAAAAGCGTGTCGCAAAAGGCGCCCATCTCTCTCTGGACCGGCCGCATCAAGGCACGACGTGCCGACACGATACAGTATGCCATCGGCTGCGAGACGGCAACCAGAGAAATCTGGGACAGTAACCGCGGCAGCAACTATACCGCCCGCCTTGCCCGGCTCAAAGTCCTCACCCTTAACCTGCATTGCTACCAGGAAAGCGATCAGGATGAAAAGTTTAACGAAATCGTCAGGGCAATCGCCGAAATCGATATCGACATTATCTGCCTGCAGGAAGTCGGCGAGGATTACAATGACGGCAAGGGAGAGCAGCAGACCAATGCCGCGCGGATCCTTCGCCATCGTTTACGCAAATATGGCCTTTATTATTACCTGTACACCGATTGGTCACATATCGGCTTTGACCGTTATCGCGAAGGGAGCGCCATCTTGAGCAGATACAAACTCCTGAAACGCGATGCCGCCTGCGTCTCCGCCGTCACCGACATCCATAGTATTCATGCCAGAAAAGCGGTGATGGGCCAGATTGATTTTCCCGGCTTTGGCTTAATCAATATATTCTCCGTCCATCTGAGCTGGTGGCAGGACGGATTCCGGCCGCAGTTTGAGAAATTGCAGCAGTGGGCCACCGAAGCCGTGAAAGCTGATGAGGTTGCGGAAACGCTGCTCTGCGGTGATTTCAACACCAAGGCCGGATCCGAAGGCTATATGATGATCGTTGACGGCGAAAAATATGCAGATCAATTTTTGCAGGCTGCTTCCCCTGCCGTCTTTGCCCAAGTTTTTGGCAAGGCTTCACCGGGACGGGGAGAATGCCTGGCGGACGATGACCGGATCGATTACATTTTCGCTAAGAAAAGCTGTAAATTAAATCCTATTGCAGCCAGGGTGCTCTTTTCTGGCCTGGGCTACCAGAGGGTTTCCGACCACCTTGGTTATCTTGTTGAATTTGAGCCTTCTTGCGGACAGAAATAACTCCACCAACTTTTCCTATTGACTCGATATTTCAATTCAGCTACTCTTTCTTCATAAAATGTACATAGGTGATGGGGTTCGCCGTTAACCGCTTTGTCTGACAAAGCTGATGACTCCTGCTCTTTAAATTTAAGGGGCGGGAGTTTTTTTTTCGCTGCTCGTCCGCCTGTTGTGGATCTTCCTGTCTGGATCAAAAATATAGCGTAGAGGAGAGGCGTATGCTGCAATCCATTCTGGCTATCAGTCTTGGCGCATCGATCGGCGCCGTGCTGCGCTGGTTGCTCGGACTTTCCTTAAACTCATTGTTCCCGGCTATTCCACCAGGTACCCTGGCAGCTAATCTGCTTGGCGGCTATATGATCGGTCTGGCCATCGCTTTTTTCGCCGGAAATCCAGAACTTTCGCCGGAATGGCGGCTTTTTCTTATCACCGGTTTTCTCGGCGGACTCACTACCTTCTCGACCTTTTCCGCCGAAATCACCACCTTAATCCAACAGGGCAGGTTTCTCTGGGCGGGAATCGCCATATCGACCCATGTCGGCGGCTCGCTGCTCATGACCATGCTCGGCATCGCCAGCATTGCTCTTTTTAAACGAATCTGAACTGGAGGCGAAGACCATGCAGGGCTATCAACTCACTTTCTTTACCCAGCAGGACCGAAAACATCATACAACTCCCGTCGCTCACTGGTTGCTGGAAGAAGCCCATAAAATCGGCATCAGCGGTGCAACACTGATTCCGGCAGCCGAAGGTTTCGGGCATGATGGAAAATTACGTTCCGTACATTTTTTTGACTTAACGGACCAGCCAATCCAGCTTACCATGGCGGTCAGCGAGGCTGATGCCGATCGTCTGTTTGCCCGCTTGAAAGAGGAAGCGATCAATGTTTTTTACGTCAAAGCGCCGATCGAATTCGGCATGACCGGAGATCTCTGAGAGCCGGAATAATCAGTTTTTGTGTGCCAGTTCTTGTTTTACAGGCCCACTGTCTTTATTTGCAATAGCTTCTTTTTCATTGCCTTTATAGTTTTCATTCTGAATATGATTTTTTAAAGCCGAGACCCGACCGGTAGTTTGTCGAGCAAAAATTGCCTGTGCGGCAATCTTCCAGCATAACGTATGCCGGATTAAAAAAAGGTGATGCAACCCGAACAGGTAGCTGAAATGGATAAGAGAATTGGAGGATTGTGCAAAATCAATATCAAACACCAAGTGTTTGATATTGATTTTGTTGCTGTTCGACATAGTGCCGGATAAAGGAGATCGGCGCAGTGCCGCAGGAAGCTGCAAACTTCCGGCAGATCCCAGCAAAAGATTCCCGGAGTATTTCGACGGCTTTTCCATCCAACACTTTTTTCCGGTATCTGGTCACAACGACCAGATGGACGTGCATATTGAAAACGCGACGTCATCCGGTTCGAATCTCGTTGTCTTTCTCCCTAGACCAAAGTGTAATTTACCTTTTGAAGATACGCAAGGCATCTCAATAGAGACTGAAGGTCAAACAAGATCAGCAGCAATTGTTCCGGCAGCAGGCCCGGTGCTGCCGGTTCGCCTGTGAAGTGAGTGGTGCCGTCATGCCGCCAGCAGCAGGAATCCACCAAGGCAACTGCCCAGAAGCGTCTGCTCATGCGCAGGTGCTGTTGGCATCCACGGTCTTCAGGCCGGGGAGAATGTCAAATCTCACGGTATGTCTCTGTGTACCGGCAGGACTACCCCAGCATCCGATGCTTACTCCGGACTCTCATGGGGTTCCTTTACCCACCCCTCGGATTCCACCAGCAGTACCAGGGAATGTTCGAGCAGTGGGTAACTGGTCCTGGCCTCCCAGATGCGTTTTTCTCCTGGTTCACCTTTTGACCGGCTGGTGTCGAGGAGGAGATGCCATCTGGTTACAGGGAGTAAATCCGGCAGGATAAAGGAAATGGGCTCGTCGTGGGCGTTGACCAGCAGGAGAAACCGGTTGTCGACGACAGCATTGCCTTTTTCATCCTGCTCCTCAAGAGCGTCCCCGGCCAGATAGAGCCCGAGACAGCGGGCAAACGAATGCTGCCATTCTTCATCAGTCATTTCCGTGTTCCCTGGGGTCAGCCAGACAATGTCCCTGACTCCGGCCCCCTTGATGAGACGCCCCTGGAAAAAATATCGGCGGCGAAACACGTGATGCGCCTTGCGCAGGGCGATCAGCCGGCGGACGAAATCAAAGAGTTCCTGCTGTTCAGCATCCAGAGTCCAGTCAATCCAGCTTAAGGAATTATCCTGGCAATAGCTATTGTTATTGCCTTGCTGGGTGTGGCCCAGCTCGTCCCCGGCCAGGAGCATGGGTACCCCCTGGGAGAGGAAGAGGCTGGCAATGAAGTTTCGTTTCTGGCGGGATCTGCAGAATTCGATCTGTGGATCCTCGCTTGGTCCCTCGCCGCCGCAGTTCCAGCTGCGGTTGTTTGATTCACCATCCTGGTTATTTTCAAGATTGGCCTCGTTATGCTTCTCGTTATAGCTCACCAGATCGTGCAGTGTAAACCCATCATGGCAGGTGACAAAATTAATACTCGCAGAAGGGCGCCTGCCTCCTCGTTCGTAAAGATCACTGGAGCCGGTCAACCGATGGGCAAGCTCGCCGATCTTGCCCCCATCGCCTTTCCAGTAGGACCGTACAGTATCGCGGTATTTGCCGTTCCATTCGGTCCAGCCCACGGGAAAGTTACCGACCTGGTAGCCTCCCTCGCCGAGATCCCACGGCTCGGCGATCAGTTTGACCTGGGAGAGTACCGGATCCTGGTGGATGATGTCGAAAAAGGCGCCCAGTCGGTCCACCTCATAGAGCTCCCGGGCCAGTGCTGAAGCCAGGTCAAAACGGAAGCCGTCGACGTGCATCTCCAGCACCCAGTAACGCAAACTGTCCATGATTAGCTGCAGCACCCGAGGATGCTGCATATTCAGGGTGTTGCCACAGCCGGTGAAGTCCATATAGTAGCGGTTATCATCCGGCACCACCCGGTAATAGGCCAGGTTGTCAATGCCGCGGAAACAGAGGGTCGGTCCCAGTTGATTGCCCTCGGCGGTGTGGTTGTACACCACATCGAGAATGACCTCAATGCCGGCGGAGTGGAGGCTCTTCACCATGGTTTTGAACTCGTTGATCTGGCCGTAGGCCGAATATCGCCCATCCGGGACAAAGAAGCCGATGGAGTTATAGCCCCAGTAGTTAGTGAGTCCCTTTTCCACCAGATGACGTTCGTCGACAAAGGCATGCACCGGCATGAGTTCAATCGCTGTCACCCCGAGACGTTTGAGGTAATCGACCACCGGAGCAGAGCACATTCCGGCATAGGTACCACGCAATCCCTTGGGAACAAGCGGATGCAGCCAGGTAAAACCCTTGACATGCAGCTCATAGATGATGGTTTCATACCAAGAGATGTAAGGTGGCCGGTCGTTACCCCAGGTAAAAGCCGGATCGATCACCCGACATTTCGGCATAAAGGGGGCACTGTTCGCCCGGTTGCGGGAAAGATCGTCGAGATTACTGCCGATCTGATAGCCGAAAAGAGAATCATGCCACCGCAGCCCGCCGAAAATAGCCTTGCAATAAGGATCAAGGAGCAGCTTCGCCGGATTACAGCGCAGACCCTTCTTTGGCTGATAAGGGCCGTGGACCCGGTAGCCATAAAGAAGATCTGGCCGCGCCTCGGGCAGGTAGCAGTGCCAGACCTGATCGGTCTGCCAGGCCAGGTTGATGCGTTCGACCTCTTTGCGGCCCTGATGGTCAAACAGGCAGAGTTCGACCTTCTCGGCACACTCGGAAAAAAGTGCAAAATTGACGCCCTCGCCGTTCCAGGTCGCGCCTAACGGATAGGGATTTCCCGGCCAGACGGCCATGTTGTGCTGTGTCATGGTTACCCCCAGAGCTGCCATCTAAAAAATACCAGGTGGAGTGTCTTGTGCAGTGATTGCCTTTCTAATTAGAGAAGTAATATAATCACTTTTTTTCCTTGTCAGCACCATAGACGGTGTGAAATCTTTATCCTTGACATATGCACTCATTTTCAAGGATAAAGCTTGACAACGTTATGTTCCACAAGCTCCTCCCGTGTCCGGGGGATTGACGGGAACATATTTTTCTTGTTACTTTTTTCGGCAGGATTTTCCATTCTGTTACAGGTATCGTCGATGAAATCATTTCACAAATGTGTTCTTTTGCTGATGGCAGCTCTATTTCTCCACGGTTGTGCTGTTTACGTTGCCTACGGCCTCTACAGGACCGTTATGGATATTAACGAAACCCTGACCCTGGTTGACAGTTCCCTCATCAGAATTCAAGGCGTCCTCAATGAAGGGAAAAACCTCAGGCGAGCCGCCGAAGACGGCAAACTTATCAGTACCCTGGCGGAGAAAATCCCTTCTTACATTCAGGACGAGGTTGAGATTGTGACAAAAGAAAAGATCACAACGCTTTCGGGCGCCCTTAAACTTTCCTCTCTTGATTTCACTGAAAGTGCAAAGGAAGAAGACCTGCCCGGAGCGACAAAGGCATTTAACGATATGTCTTCGACGTATAACGATTTTACCGATCTGATGGACGATTTATCAGACACCGCCGTCAAACCTTGAGCAGTCGAGTAGACGCTTCTGGTTCTTCCGCAGGAAGCGTAACTGATGGCTTCAGCGTAGTTTCAGCCGGTTATCGTATCTCCATCCAGCACCCGCCGGACAAGCGTACCGAGCCCTTCTTTTGTCACGGGCTTCAAGGCAAATCCGTTTATGCCAAGGGACTTTGCTTTCTCTTCTGCAATAAGAGTGCTGTAGCCGGTGCAGAGGATGATCGGCAGCCCGGGACGTATCTGCAGCATGAGGCGGGCGAGATCTATACCCGTCATGCCCGGCATGGTCTGATCGGTAATCATCAGGTTGAATAACTGGGGTTGCTTTCGGAAAGTGACAAGAGCCTCGATGCTGTTTTTTTCGCTTGTCACCCGGTAGCCCAATCGTTCGAGCATGGCCTTGCTCATCTCGGCAAGCATCTGCTCATCGTCAATTAATAGAATGTGTTCCCTACCGACCGGGATCAGCTCGGTGCATTCTTTTTCTTTTATCGAACCGGCCTCAGCCACCGGTAATGTGATGTGGAACACGGTCCCTTCTCCGACCTGGCTGTCACAGGTAATCGATCCTCCATAGCTCTGCACAATACCGTGGACCATGGCCAGACCCATGCCGGTTCCCTTGCCTGCCGCCTTTGTGGTGAAATAGGGATCGAATATTTTCCCGCGGATCTCCGGTGCGATCCCCACGCCGCTATCCCTCACCGCCAATTGAATGTAATTGCCTGGCTGCATATGTTTTTCCAGGCCGAGATCCCTTTCGGACAGTGTTTTTTGGTGCAGGGAAATAGACAGGATGCCCCCAGCCATCTCCATGGCATGGAAGGCATTGGTGCCCAGATTCATCAATATCTGGTGGAGCTGGGTTGGATCGGCGAGAATGACCCCGGCGTCCGGTGCTATGTCCTGCTCAATGGTAATGGTTGTCGGCAGTGAAGCGCGCAGCATTGTGACGGCTTCCTTGATAATTTCGTTGGCAAAGGTAAGTAGTGTTGTCTCCGGTAACCAGCGACAGACGGCATCGTGCTGATTTTCCACAATAGCCTGATATTGAGCCTCACTCTTCTGGAGACTGCTTTGCCTCTTTGTCAAGCTATGAAGGAAAAAACCTATGAGCAGAAGGGCAAGAAAGGTCAAAAGTACAGTCGTGACGGCGATCTTGTACCACTCGGCAAACTGCTCATGCACCGCCCGCCCTATCAGGACATAGAAGGGATAGGTGGGGATCTTATGGAACGCAAAAATGCGATCAACACCATCGGTTTTTCCCATGTAGCGAACGACGCCGTCGCCTACGCCCTTCTCGATGTGCTGCTGGGGAGGAATATGTTTTGCTTCATTGTTGCGTCTTTCTTGGATGTCCGGCCAGCGGCCAACCAGACGACTGTTATCGCTGCGGCGAATGCTGACCATGCCCTGTGCCCCCAGATCAAGTTCGGCGAAGAGCTTTTCGAAAAATCCGAGATCGACAGGGGTGGCAATAATGCCGAGGAATTCCTTCCTGTCGCCGAGTATGGCTCGATACGCGACAATGATTGGCTTGTTTGTCGTTTTTGCATCAAGGTTTTCCGAAAACTGGATGCCTGTTTGCGGATGTTCCTTGATCTGTTGGAAATACGCCCGGTCCGCGATGCTACTCGGATGTATCGTCGGATCGCTGCTGAAAAGAAGTATGCCTTCCGCGTTAAAAATAAGGTGGCCGAGAATTTCCGGGAAATACCTGGCAAGTACTTTTAAATGGTGGTTTATCTTTTCGATATTATCCCGCGCGGCAACTTCCGCCATGGCCTGGAGGGAGGCGTTTTCAACCACCAGATCCGAGCTGGCTTCAATCCTGCGCAGTACTCCATCTATTCTGCTTGCCAGAATGTGCGATTCATTGGCGGAACTTATCTTTATAGCCGCCAGAGTCTGACGATAGGACAACAGTAAAAAAAAGTGAGCAGGACACCGGTCAGCAGCACAAGAATTGCGAAAAGGATCGCATACATCTGTTTTTTTGCACCCTTCATACATTTTAACAAAAGAGATCGAATGTGTTGTATTTTTTCAGAAAACATAGAATTGCTCTGAGCTCTGTTGTTGCCGATGTGAATTTTTCGACAGCAGTCAAAAAAAACACCGGTTTCTTCATGACTTCCTTCCAGCAAAGGCGGTCATATCACAGTGGCAATATACTCTCACAACATTAAGCTTATCCGACTTTCCGGTTTCAAGTCAAAACAAGCATGCGGTACCTTTTGTAAAATTTATCAGGTCTATACTGAAAGAATGAAAACTGACATGTCGCCGCGTTTCTCCCCAGCGGTTGTCCTCTTTATCGGTGTCTTGAGTATTTCGTCGGGATCCATTCTGGTTCGTCTGGCCCAGGGGCAGGATATGCCATCGCTGGTCATTGCTGCCTGGCGGTTGACCCTGGCTTCGTCGGTTTTATTGCCGCTGGCGCTGATGAGACGGCGGGCTGAACTGCGCCGGATGTCTCGTTCTGCCTGGTTGCTGGCCCTTCTATCCGGTTTTATGCTCGCAGTGCATTTTGCCAGCTGGATCAGTTCACTCGCCTATACCTCGGTGGCGAGTTCAACGGTCCTGGTCTCCACCTCGCCTCTATGGGTTGGGTTGGCTGCCCCTTTTTTGTTGCAGGAACATTTATCAAGGCCGTTGAAGATTGGTATCGCTCTGGCAATGCTTGGCAGTCTGGTGATTGGTCTGGCTGACGTGGTAGACGTGCTGGATGGCCGGCTCCAGTTCAGTCTCACCCAGTTCACAAAGCAGCCGAACCCGCTTTTGGGTAATGGATTGGCGCTCAGTGGTGCTATTGCGGCTTCCGCCTACCTGATCATTGGCCGTCGGCTGCGGCATGGTATGTCGCTGCTCAGTTATACTGCCGTCGTCTACTCCACCGCTGCCTTCTTTCTTGTCGTTATCGCCTTGGCAAGTGGATATGGTCTTTTTGGCTATTCGGCCACCGCCTATCTGGTCATGGTTGTCATGGCTATTTTCCCCCAGTTGATCGGCCACTCTTCTTATAACTGGGCGCTTGGTTACCTGTCCGCGGCATCTGTCTCGGTGGTCGTCATTGCCGAGCCCATCGGCGCAACCTTGCTGGCACTCCTTGTCTTTCAGGAAATTCCCAATTTGATTACCTTGATGGGCAGCGCGCTGCTCCTTAGCGGAATTATCTATGCCGGTCGGCCTGGTCGAAAAGCTGCAGGGTAGCAGCGACCTTGTCCATGGATTTTCGCAGGTCCTGCCGCATCTGTCCGGCATATGGATTGTATCTCTGCAGGTCGACAAAGAGCTGCCGGCTGTCGCTGCATGTCTGGGCCATGACCTCCAGAAGCATTGTAAAGCCATGGGTGTCAATGGCCGTCGGCTGCAGGTGCAGATCTTCAAAAACCCTGCCCATAAAATGGCTGATCCCCTGGGAATAGGCGCTCATCCGGTCGTGCATTGCCGGCGTCATCAATTCGACCTGCAGCGACCTGGCGGTAAAATAGTCGACCCATTCGGCAAATAGCGCCGCCCCGGCGCTGACATTGCACATGACCATCGCCGGCTTTCTTGCGGTCTGCGGCGGATAGCTATCGGGGCCGAACATCGGGTGGGTGGCGATAATTTGACTGTCGGCCGGTAAATGCTTTTTCATCCAGCGGACCGGAAAAACCTTTACCGAACAGGTATCAAAAAACAGCGTCTCCCTCCGGCAGTACGGTCTGGCCTTTTCAAGCACTTCGGCGAAGGAGGAGATGGCAACACAAAAAAAGAGTGCGTTGCAATGAAAAATCCCCTGTGCATCGCTCACCTCAATGCCGGCGGGCACGTCATCTGCGTGCAGGCCGCGCCGAGAATAGACTTTCACACGAAAGTCCTCGGCGAGAATATCCGCCCAGAGTCTGCCGAACCGCCCATAACCGTAAACGGATACCACCTTATCTGTCATAATGCTTTTGCCGAGAACGGATGCAGGAGATCAGCCTTTTCTTTATGTTATTGACCAGGCACAAACTGGGTTATCTTGCTTCCCTGTATGCTGAGACCCGCCATCAGCCCTTTCTGGTTGAAAAAAAAGGCATAAATTCCTGATTGAACGGTGCTCGTGGAAAGTGAACGTGCGGCCCCTTCATCCACCACGACAATGGTCGGGCCGACGCCTATCTCCCACCCTTGACTTGCCTTGAGGTAGTTCAGACTCTCTTCGTCGACAAAGAACAAGGCATAACCGAAGGACTGTGCGCCGGCCTGCAAACCATAGGACGCAGCAACTGACTTGTAGTATCCCGTCGACTCTCCCCCTACTCGAAGCACCCCCTCACCGTACTGACCACCAATGACCAACCCTGCTTTTATGATGCTGGGGAACACCAGAATCCCTTTGGCGATTTCGGCCATTTTTTTTGCGGCCGGAGTTGTCTGGTATAGTTTCTCCAAGGCGATATTCGCATCACGATTGATTTCCGCCGCAGTGGCGGCCGCCGATATCCGCGGAAAGGTCAAGACCAAGGCTGCAAGAATTATCGTCAGACCGAGTTGTGACATGTGCTTTACTCTCTGGCTAATTGCTGTTACCATTTGCGTTTTCATACTCTGCACCTCTTTTATAGTGATTGACTGGATGAAGCACTCCCGCCACGAGACATGGATGGAGCATGACATGGACAAGAAATCAGTGTTCAGCAAGAACGCTGTGGATTTTGTCTTGACATCGTGACCGCCTTACGTCAGCCTCATGGTAAAAAATAATCATTAATCAAAAAAAATGACAGCATGTACATATCAAAATGACCACAAAAGGAGTAATGTTATGACCAAAAGACCTTTCCTCGGCGAGGCCGTCTTTTGCCTGCTGCTCACAGGAATTGCCGTGCCTCAAGTAAGCCTGGCGAGTGATCTGGCCGAATGCATGACGGAAAAGATGCAACAGGTAAGCGATGCGACAACGATAGGAGAATTACGCTTAGAGTGCCAGAAACAACTGCAAGATGGCACCTACACCGCACAAGACCAAGAAACCTCGGTCGCCTCCGAACGGGTCAGGCAGGACAAGAAAAATGTCCTCCAGCCATTTAGCTTGATGACCCATAAACCGAATTATATTTTGCTTGGGGCTTATAACACCCATGGGTATGATTCGGCGCTTTTCCAGGGTGCGGCCAGCGATCAGTCTCTTGAAGCAGATGACACCGAAGCGCAGTTCCAGGTAAGTGCAAAATTTCCTTTGGCAGTCAACCTCTTTAATACGATGGATGTATACGCCGCGTACACCAACCATTCTTTCTGGCAAGTGTACAATAACGAAAATTCATCTCCCTTCAGGGAAACGAACCATGAACCGGAAGGATGGCTGCAATTCAACCCCCAATGGAAATTGCTGGGCCTTACCAATACATCCAATATATTTGGCATTGTCCATCAATCAAATGGTCGTGGAGGCGAACTGTCACGAAGCTGGAACAGAATCTATGCAAATTTTATTGTTGAACGGGGCAATCTGGCGCTCAGTTTCAAACCATGGTATAGAATTCAAGAGGATGCGGAAGATGACGATAACCGCGATATTACCGACTTTTTAGGCCATGGAGAGATTCGTGCCGTTTATAAGTATAAAGAACATGTCTTCAGCGTAATGTCACGAAACAGTATTGAGTCAGGCTTTGCCAATGGTGCGGTTGAACTGAGCTGGAGTTTCCCGCTCTTTAATTATCCGTATGTGAAAGGATATGTGCAATATTTCACCGGATATGGCGAAAGCCTTATTGATTACGATAATTATGTCAACAAGATTGGTGTCGGTCTTTCTCTAACGGACTGGCTGTAAGTCTCTGGAATCCTTTCATTCGATACCCCTGGCAAGCTCAGCACAATCGACAGACCACTACCGCAGGATAATGGATACAGCAACTGCACGAAACATTTTTTCCCAGGATCGATATGCCGTGCTTACCGGCATTGAAATAGTCGAGGTGCGCGAAGGCTATTGCCGTGGCATCGAACAGTCATGTCCGGCTGGCGTTGGCGATCAATGTCGACATCTCCTTTTTAAAAAGTGTTTCGTCCGGCACCCTCTACGCCACGGTGAAAGAACTGGACGGGCCGAAACGATTAGGCGCCTACGCTGTCCTGGTCTCCGACGAACAGGGCCACACTGGCGCCAGCTTTAACGGCATGGTCCATCGAAAAAAGCAAACATTACCGCTTTGTAATATTCGTGCAAGCCTCCCGTAATGTTCTATCGATATACTGTCAGTCCAACCTAGTCGCCGATTAAAAATTTACCTTTCCAGCAGCCTTAAGGACGTATCCACATGTACGATAAAGCTCCGCAGTTCACCCTCGCGACAGATCCGCCATCAGCTTCAGTGGAATCGCCGTCAACTACCGATGTCTACAGTTCCATCCAGAGGATCAACGAGACGGTCAAGGAGAGCTCACGCTGGATCGCCCCGCTCAAGTATGAACTCTCCAAGGTAATCATCGGTCAGGAACATCTTATCGAACGGTTGTTGATCGGCCTGCTCACCGGGGGACATATTCTTCTGGAAGGGCTGCCCGGCCTGGCCAAGACCCTGGCGGTAAAAACCCTGGCCAGGGCAATTCAGACCGACTTTAGACGAATCCAGTTCACCCCGGATATGCTGCCCGCCGACATCATCGGCACGCAGATTTACAATCCGCAGCAGACAACCTTTGAGGTAAAGCAGGGCCCGATCTTCGCCTCGCTCATTCTCGCCGATGAAATCAATCGCGCGCCGGCCAAAGTGCAGTCGGCGCTGCTCGAGGCCATGCAGGAAAAACAGGTGACCATTGGCGACAGGACCTTCCATTTGCCCGAATTGTTCCTTGTCCTGGCCACGCAGAACCCCATTGAACAGGAAGGGACCTATCCGCTGCCCGAAGCCCAGGTCGACCGCTTCATGCTCAAGGTGGTCGTCGGCTATCCGAGCAGAACCGAAGAGCGAAAGATTCTCGAGAGTTATGACCAGACCGACACCGACAGGCTGGTGACCCCGGTTACCGACCCCCGTGATATCCTCGCCGCCAGAAAGGTTATCAACACCATCTATATGGATGACAAGATCAAAGATTATATCGTCTCCCTGGTCTATGCCACCCGCGAACCGCAGACTTTCCAGCTAGAGCTGAAAGAATATATCGAGACCGGTGCCTCACCGCGGGCGACCATCAATCTCAAGGCGGTCTCCCGCTGTCTCGCCTTTCTGGCCGGCAGGGGTTATGTAACGCCGGACGATGTCAAAGCCTCGGTTATCGATGTCATGCGCCATCGCCTGCGCATCAGCTACGAGGCGGAAGCCGAGGGGATCAGCAGCGAGGATATCATCAGAAAAATCCTCGATACGGTTCCAGTGCCCTGATTGTCGGCAAAACAACCATGGACACATTGCTCACCCGGGAAATCCTCAAAAAAGTCCGCCAGATCGAGGTACGGACCAACCGCCTGGTCAACGACAGCCTGGCCGGCAGCTATCAGTCGGTTTTCAAAGGCCGCGGCATGAACTTTGACGAGGTCCGTGAATATGTGCCGGGGGATGATATCCGCACTATCGACTGGAATGTCACTGCCCGCACCGGCATCCCACATATCAAGAAATTCACCGAAGAACGGGAAATGACCATCATACTGATGATCGACATCAGCGGCTCCGGGGACTTTGGTTCCGTCAACAGCTCCAAGCGGGAGATGATGGCCGAACTGGGCTCGGTGCTGGCCTTTTCGGCGGTTCGCAATAACGACAAGGTCGGCCTTATCCTCTTTACCGATGCGGTCGAACTGTATATTCCGCCGAAAAAAGGCCGGGGTCACATTCTGCGCATCATCCGGGAAATACTTTTTTTCGAGGCCAAAGGCCGAAAAACCGACCTGAAGGTCCCCCTCGATTTTACCAGCCGGGTCATCAAGAGAAAATGTGTCGCTTTTCTCATCTCCGATTTCTGCCTGCCAAATAACTTCGAGGAGGATCTCAAGGAACTGCAGCCAAAACTGCAGATCAGCAACCGGCGGCATGACCTGATCGCTATGATCGTCTCCGACCCACGGGAGTTCGAGCTTCCCGATGTCGGCTGGATCACGCTCGAAGACGCCGAAAGCGGTACGCAGGTCGACCTGAACACCTCCGATCCATTGATCAGGCAACAGTACCAGACCATGGCCGGGGCCAGGCAAAAAATGGTGCAGAAAGCCCTGCGCTCGGTGGGCATTGACCGCCTCGATCTCTTTACCGACACGTCGTATCTACCGGCGCTGCTCAGTTTTTTCCGTGCCCGGAAAGGGAGGGCGTCGTGAGCAGAGGCCGCTTTTTATGCATTGTTCTATTGCTCATTTTCCTGCCTGTCGGCAGCATAGCACAGAACAGCGGCGAGGCCCGGTTAACACTCCTGCAGGAGACGCAAAAAAACGGCCCGGCACCACAGAACCAGCCTCTTTCCGCTCAGGATGGAGAATTACGCGACATTATCGGACCGGTGGTCATCGCCGAGCAACCGCCCTATCTGATAATAGCCGGCGTCATTTGCCTGCTGCTGGTCATCGCCGCGCTCATCTTCTGGTACCTGAAAAATAAAAAATTACCGGCACCACCCCCCATGCCGCCGTGGGAACGTGCCTTTCTTGATCTTGCCGAGGCGAAAAGTCTGGCCAATGCGGAACGGGGTATCCTGTACATGGACAGGGTCAGCCAGATCCTGCGTGCCTATATCGAATCACGCTTTGCCATCCAGTCAACCCGGCAGACCACCCGGGAGTTTCTCCACAGCCTGACCGGTATCGGCGACAGCTCGCCCCTGCGGACATATCAAACAGCCCTGCAGGATTGTCTTGAACAGGCGGATATGGCCAAATTTGCCCACCATCTGCCGCAGCCAGACCATCTCGAACAGATGGAAGCCGCTGTGACCAATTTTGTGCAAAAAACAGTACCAAACGAACCACCGAACTTCGCAAAATCTTCGAAGCCGTTGAAACCGCCGATGCCGGCCGCACCATACAAACGGGGTCGGTCATGAGATTTCTCCACCCCGAACTGCTATGGCTGCTCACCCTGCTGCCCCTGCTGGCCTTTTTGTATGGCCGACCCGGCGGTGCCCCGGCCCTGCTGTTCTCAACCACCTCTCTCGCCGCATCTCTTGCCGGAGCGAGAAAGACACGACCAGGTACCCTCCACTTCCTCCTTCGCCTGGTCGTGCTCTTTCTTCTCATCCTGGCCCTGGCCCGACCGCAGCTCGGCAGCAGTACCACGGAAATTGAGGCGAGCGGCATTGATATCCTGCTCGCGGTCGACGTTTCCGGGTCCATGGAGGCCATGGATTTCACCCTCGGCGGCCGACCTGCCAACCGGCTTGAGGTGGTGAAAAAGGTGGTTGATGAATTCATTGAACAACGGCCCAACGACCGGATCGGCCTGCTGGCCTTTGCCGGCCGTCCCTACCTAGTCAGCCCCCTGACTCTTGACCACAGTTGGTTACGAAACAGGCTAGAATCATTACAGATAGGCATGATCGAAGATGGCACGGCCATCGGTTCCGCCATCGGCAGCGGTACCAATCGACTGAGAGATAGAGAAGCCAAATCGCGGATTTTAATCCTGCTCACCGACGGGATGAACAATGCCGGCCGTGTCCCCCCGCTTATTGCCGCCGAAGCCGCGGAGACACTGCATATCAAAGCCTATACCATCGGCGCCGGTACCCGTGGCGAGGCACCAATGCCGGTCACCGACAACTTTGGCCGCCGCCGACTTATGCGGGTCAAGGTGGATATCGATGAAGAAACACTGACCAAGGTGGCCGAAAAAACCGGGGCCATCTACTTTCGGGCCACCGACACTGCTTCTCTTGCCAAAATCTACGATGAAATCAACAAAATGGAGACGACAACGAGAACCATCAAAAAGTTTGAGTCCTACCGGGAGCTGTTCTTCTATTGTGTTCTTGGTGCGTTAATCCTGCTCGGTCTGGAAATCTTTCAGTCGCGCAAGAAGCTGCCTTAAGAGGAAACAATTATGGACTTTGCTCAGCCGCACTGGTTAATTATCGGTCTTCTTGCCTGTATCGGCCTCATCCTCCTTTTCCGCCTCATGTACACACGGCGGCAAGTGGCCCTGGAAAAATTTGCCGCCCATCAGCTCCTCGGCCGACTGACCCGTAATGTCTCGGGAAACAGGAGACGGTATAAAAGCATGCTCCTGCTGCTCGCGGTCTTTATGTGTTTTGCCGCGCTGGCCCGTCCGCAGTATGGCTTCCAGTGGGTTGATATAAAGCGCAAAGGTATCGACCTGCTCTTTGCTCTTGATACCTCGAAAAGCATGCTGGCCGAAGATATTAAACCGAACCGCCTCAAAAGGGCCCATCTGGCGATACTCGATTTTGTCGAACAGCTGGAGGGGGACCGGGTCGGTCTCATGCCCTTTGCCGGATCAGCCTACCTGATGTGCCCTCTGACCCTTGACTACAGCGCTTTTGCAGACTCTCTTGCAGCGGTAACAACAGACATTATTCCCAGGGGCGGCACCAATATTGCGGCGGTCATCGACACGGCGGTCAAGACCTTGAATAATGCGGCGAATCATAAAATTCTCATTATCTTAACCGACGGCGAGAATCTGCAGGGTGATGCGGTAAAGGCCGCGGAAGAGGCCGCAAAACAGGGATTAACCATATATACCGTTGGGGTCGGCACCAGCGAGGGCGAACTCATTCCACTGGCAGGCCCCATCGGCCAGGGCTTTGTCAAAGACGACCAGGGTAACTTTGTCACCTCCCGACTAGATGGAACGACACTCTCGGCTCTTGCCGAAAAAAGTAACGGCCTGTATGTTCCTCTTGGGCCAGCCGGGGAAGGGTTGGAGACCATCTATCAACAGAAACTCGCCCTTATTCCGAAAGAAGAACTGGCGGAACGGCGGCAGAAAGTACCGCTGGAAAGATTCGAATGGCCACTTGCGGCCGCCCTGTTATTTCTCATCCTTGAGCTGCTGGTGGGAGAGAGGAAAAAGACCCGTACCCTGTCTTTTTTAACAACCCTGCGTCGCATCGGCAGGCGAGGAAAAAAAGTGACGGAAATCACCCTGCTTCTCCTGCTGCTCGGCCTCGGCATCACCCCTGAGGCCTCCTGTTCCAGAGGCGAGGAGGCGTTTAATCAGGGAGACTATCTCCAGGCATCGGAATATTACCGGGAAAAACTGCAGGAGGCTCCCAGTGATCCCCAGCTGCTCTATAATTACGGTACAGCCACCTATAAAAACAATATGTTCGACGATGCCATCGACGCCTTCACCAAGGCGCTGAAAAGCGATGATGTCGAACTGCAGAAAAAGGCCTACTACAATAGAGGAAACAGCTATTATCAGAAAGGTGTGGAGGTACAGCAGGCCGATCCGGCTACCACCCTCAACCAGTGGAAACAGGCGGTGAATTCCCTGGACTCGGCTCTGCAGCTCGATCCGGATGACGCCGATGCCAGGCATAACCAAAATATTATCCAAAAACGTCTGGAGGAGCTGGAAAAACAGCAGCAGCAGCAAAAACAGCAGAACGAAGAGAATCAAAGAGACCAGCAGGACAAGGATAAAACCCAGGAACAGGACCAGAACGGAGAGACAAAAGAGCAGCAACAGAATGGTGACCCGGAGCCGGACAAAAACCCGCAGCAGGCAGAAGACGGTCAGTCAAAGAAAAAGCAGGATGCAGGGGGCAATGACCAGGAAACTCGTCCCGAGAGGCCTCAGGAAACAGAAAACACCGCCGGCAAAGAAGACCAACCGGCCCCTGTAGATGAATCGCCGGAGGAAAAGAACCAGCCAACAGACCAGGCGAACCAGGCAGAAGGTGATGGACAGCGACAGCAACTCGGTAAAATGACCAGAGAAGAGGCGGAGAGTCTGCTTAACGCCCTGAAAAATGAGGAAGGCGAACTGAATTTTGTTCCGTCAGATCCTGGAATTAATGGCAACGATATAGATAAAGACTGGTAATGCAACACCAACGACGACATATGCAGCATCTTTTCTCGATAAACGGCATACGCGCCTTCACGAGACTATTTTTTTGCGCCCCGGCAATCCTTGCCCTCTGCCTTTGCATCGTGGGTCCCGGGACGCTGTCCGCCTCTGCCGGGGTTTCCGTCGAGGCCTCACTCAGCCATCAGTCATTTCCCCAGGATAAAGTGGCAAGATTGACCATAACGGTTACCGGCACCAGTCGCAACGCCGATATTGCATTGCCGGAAATCGACAACATCCGTCTGCATAACCGTGGTTCTTCAAGCCAGATCAGCGTAGTCAACGGTGCCGTCTCTTCCTCAATCTCCCACAACTACCTTGTCCAGGCTGAGAAACCCGGAGCTTATACCATTCCGCCGATTAAAGTAACCGCAGGCGGAGACTCTTTTTTCACCGAACCATTGCAGTTTCAAGTCACACCAACGGGGCAGCAGCCTCCCGGCTATGCCGGAGAGGCCGACCAGACAGCGGACGAAATTGCCTTTTTGCGCATTTCCCAAGAATCCGGCAGCCATTATTCCGGCGAGATCGTTCCGCTGACCATAAAAGCCTATTTCACCCAGGCCTACCGCGCCGATATCTCTTCGCTGCCGACTCTCAACGGGGACGGCGTGGTCATGTCGCCGTTGCCGGACAAACCGCAGCAGACTCAGGAATCGCTCAAAGGCAGGATGTACCATGTGCTTACCTGGGACACCAGTCTCACCGGGGTAAAAACCGGCGAACATGCCATCCGTTTTTCCCTTGATGCGACCCTGCTCATCCCCCAGAAACGCGGCAACTCCTCTCCTTTTGCTGGCAATAGCCTGTACGACGACCCCTTTTTTAACGATTCCGCTTTGGACAGTTTTTTCGGCGGTCATCAGCGCAAGCCAATCGTCTCGGTGAGCCCGGAGATTGTCTTTCATGTCCTCCCCCTGCCCTCTGAAAATCAGCCCGACACCTTTACCGGCGCCGTCGGGGATTTTGACTTCGAGGTGACGGCGAAACCGATCGAGGTCGAGATCGGGGAACCGATAACCATGACCATGGAGATCTCCGGCTCGGGCAATTTTGACCGGGTGGAGGCACCTGTTTTTCCGGAAAATGGCGACTGGAAAACCTACTCACCCACGGCAAACTTCACCAAAAGAGGCGATGGTTCTGCCGGCAAAAAAAATTTTGAACAGGCCATTGTCGCCAAAAACGATTCAGTGACGGCCATTCCGCCACTTTCCTTTAGCTATTTTGCCCCCCGGGAAAAAAAATATATCACTAAGACCAGCAAGGCGCTGGCCATTTCCCTACAGCAATCCTCCATGCCAACGGTCAGCCAGCCGATGCAAGCAAAGAATCAGGCCCAACCGCCACAGCCTGGGGCCAGCCTGGCCGGACCGGCACCGGCTCTTACCGGACTGGCACCGCTCCATCTGGAGATCGGCATCTCTTCTCATCGCATCGCGCCGCTGCTTACCAGCAGCTGGCTGCGGGCGCTGACCGTCCTCTGTGTGCTCTCCCTGCTGGTTCTTTTGGTCCTGAGACTCCGGCGGAAAAACATCGACAATCATCCGGAAAGAGAAGTGCACCGGCAAAAAAAGCTCCTTCTTGACAATGACCTGAAAAATGTTGAACAGGCCCAGGCGGCAGGAGACGGCCAGGCCTTTCTCACCCATGGCCGAACGGCCATCCAGAACCAGCTCGGCCCGCTGTGGCATATCGAACCGGCGGCGCTCAGCCTGGCTGATATCTCCAATCGACTGCCGGCGGATGCACCGCTTATTGTAATTTTCCGTGCCGCTGAAGAGGCGGCCTATGCTGGAGCCACCCTCAGCAACGAAAAAATGCGTGATTACTTTCTTACCCTAAAAACGGAGCTGGAGAATTTACTATGAACGGTTCAGCCTTTCGTCTCGTTTTTATCCTGCCCCTGCTTGTTATCCTTTGCCCAGCCCCAGGACTTTTTGCCAGTACAGCTGAAGAGGTTCTTTTCCAGGATGCAAATACGGCCTACAGCCGCGGCGATTACGCCCAGGCCATTGCACTATACCGGCAGATAATCACAACAACGGGCTATTCACCATCGGTGCTTTACAATCTGGCCAACAGCTATGCACTCTCGGGACAACCAGGGCAGGCCGTCCTCAACTATGAAAGGGCCCTGCGGCTTGCCCCCTCGGATCCGGATATCTCCGGTAATCTCCAGCTGGTGAAAAAAGAAAATGGCCTCTTCCCAAGGGAATCTTCACGAACTGAGCGCCTCCTGCAACTGTTGAACCTAAACCAGTGGACCGCTCTGCTCTTGTTTTCCCTCATTCTACTGACCATTTTTCAGGCGGCGGCAATGAAATATCGCTTTTCCAGGCAACTGTACTTCGGCGTGACAACAAGCTGCTGCCTGCTCCTCTGCCTGGCCATCGCCGGAACCCTGTTCCGCTATCATTCCTTTAATCCTTCGATAGTGATTGCAGTGGATGCGAAGCTGCTCCTCTCGCCTTTTACCTCCTCGGCATCGATCGGTTCCCTGCCGGAGGGTCGACTGGTCTATCCGCAAAAAAGACACGGCGATTTCAGCTATGTGATCGATGAAACGGATCGGCAAGGCTGGATACCCTCCTCACTGATAGAGCCGGTCTGTACAACACCGGCAGGTTTTGGTTCCTAAAGAGAGTGCGTTCCGACGCCAACGCTACCGACTGGTCGCTGTATCAGGAGAGATCGACAGGGTGCACGTCGGCCGACTTATTTTATCTCGGCCGATTACTCCCAGCCGCCACCGAGAGCGAGATAGATTTGGCTGAGGGACAGGCGACGTTCAAACAGGCTGTCGACCTGCTCGGTTTCGGCGGCAAAAAGCTGCCGCTGGGCGTCAAGGACCTCAATGAAGCTCACCACCCCGGAGCGGTAGCGCAGCTCGGACAGGCGCAAGGCTTCACGGGCGGAAGCCACCCGACGCTCCTGCACCGCCAGCAATACGCCTGCCTCCTGATAACTGGTAAGCGCCGTGGCAACTTCCGCCAGAGCGACCAGCACGGTCCGGCGATAAATGGTGAGCGCCTGATCCAGCCTGGCGAGGGCGGTTGCATAATTATACAGATAAAACTTTCCAGCAAAAAGCGGCTGCAGGGCATCGGCCCCAAGCGAAGCGACAGTCGCCGCCCCGCCGGTCAGCACATCAGCGGCTTCCGTGCTCACTCTGCCAAAGAGGCCGGTAAGAGAAATGTTTGGGAAAAAGCGTGCTTTGGCCTCCCCCACCCTGGCATTGGCGGCAATAAGCTGCTGTTCCGCAGCCCGAACATCGGGCCTGCGCTCGAGCAGCCGGCTCGGTAAACCGGCCGGAACCGCGTCGGGCACCTCCGGAACCGACAGCGGATCGATGGAAATAGCCCCGGGAATGCGGCCGAGCAGGATGGATAAGCCATTTTCCGAAGTGGCCATTTGCATGCGCAGGGTGGGCAGTGATGCCTCGGTGACAGCCAGAGCAACTTCCTGCTGCCGCACTTCGGCATCGGTGGCAATACCGGCTTTGGACAGCCGCTCAATGAGTTGCAGGGCGTCACGCTGGTTGGCGGCGGTTCGCGTTGCCACCTGATAGGCATCTCGCTCGGCGGCCAGTTGATAATAGCGACCGGCAACATCGGCAATCAACGAGGTGACAACTCCTCTGCGCGCATCCTCCGTGGCCATGAGATCCGCCCTGGCCGCCTCACTGGCGCGGCGCAGGCGCCCCCAGAGATCGAGCTGCCAGCTGACGGCAGCGCCACCGGTGAAACTCGAAGCCAGCTGCTTGCCCTCCGGCCTGGCAATGGGGGAGGTGGTGAAATTCAGCCCCAGCTGCGGAAAAAGATCGGCACGCACCACTCCGGCGACGGCCTCGGCCTCGCGCACCCTGGCCTCAGCCAAAAGAAGATCCGGAGCGGCCGCCAGGGCCTCTTTAATGAGCACCTGCACGGCCGGGTCACCATAAACCGACTGCCAGTGGAGATCGCCAAAAGAATCGGCCGTTAGGCCATTTTTTCCGGTGCGAAAATTATCCGGCAAGACCAGGTCCGGCCGCTGATAATCCGGACCCAGGGCACAGCCGCTGAACAGAGCAGACAGCAACAACATCATAACCTGAGGGAACAGAGAACGCATTTTCATTGGCGAACCTCCCCGCCTGTCTTGCCGTCCCTTCGACTCATACGACCACCCCGACCAATACGGCCAACGCGCCCCAGACGCCCGACCAGCCGTTCAACGGCAACATACAGCACCGGCACCATGAAGATGGCGATGAAGGTTGCGGTAAACATGCCGGAGAACACGGTGATGCCCATAACCTTCTGGGCCGCAGCGCCGGCACCGCCCTTGACGATCAGCGGAATCACCCCGAGCAGAAAGGCCATCGAGGTCATGATAATCGGCCGCAATCGCAGCTTTCCGGCGGCCAGTGCCGCCTCTTCCAGTGAATTTCCCTGTTCGTAATTCATCTTGGCAAACTCGACGATGAGGATGGCGTTCTTGGCAGCCAGGCCAATGAGCAGGATAAGCCCGATCTGGGCATAGATATTGTTGGTCTGGCCGGTGAGCCACAAACCGCTCATCGCCCCGAATACCCCCAGCGGGACGGCGAAAAGAATGGCGAAAGGCACCGACCAGCTTTCATATAAAGCCGCGAGGAACAGGAAGACGAAGGTCAGGGCGAGGGCGAAGACTATCGGCGCCTGTCCCGCCGACTCTTTTTCCTGCAGGCTGATGCCCGACCATTCATAGCCATAGCCCTGGGGCAGAACCTTCGCCGCGGTTTCCTCCATGGCCTTGATCGCGTCGCCTGAGCTGTAACCGGAGCCGGGTTCACCGCTGATTTCCGCCGTCCGGAACAGATTATAGCGCTCAATGGTATTCGGCGAGACGATAGACACCGGTGTCACCAGGGTCGATAAAGGAATCATCTCTCCTCCTGCACTGCGCACATGAAACATGCCGACGCCCTTAATGTCGCTGCGAAATTCCGGCTCTGCCTGCATAGTCACTTTATAGGTGCGGCCAAAGCGCGAGAAGTCATTGACATTGACGCCGCCGAGAAAGGTCTGCAGGGCCATGGTCACGTCGTTGATCGGCACGCCGAGTTTCTTGGCCTTTTCCCGGTCAATGTCAAGGCGGTACGCAGGCGTCCGGGGATTGAATTTACTGTACACCTGACCAAGCTCCGGACGTTTGTTCGCTTCGCTGATCAACTCGCCGGTAACTCTGGCCAGGTCGGCGGGGGTGCCGCCGCTGCGATCCTGCAGCTTGAAGGAAAACCCTCCGGTTGACCCCAGTCCGGGGACTGGGGGCGGATTGAAGACCATCACCAGCGCCTCGGGCAGCTTGCCGGCCCCGGTCATAACGCCTCGCATCGTCGCCTTGAGGCTCATTTCCGGCCCTGTCCGTTCTCCCCAGGGTTTCAGTTCGGCGACAAAAAGCGCCGCATCGGGTTGAATCGATCCGGTGAGGATGCTGTAACCACTGATCACCAGAGTGCGGTCAATTGCCGGCTGGGCCTCGAGGATCTTCTGTAGTTGTGCGCTCACCGCCATGGTACGATTCAACGAGGAGGCATCCGGCATCATCACCGCCCCGAGAAAATAGCCTTGATCTTCCGGAGGAACGAAGGCGCCGGGAACCTTTTGCATAATGCCACCGGCAGCAACGATAACAACGGCCAGCAGCCCAAGGGCCAGAAAAAGGCGTTTGATCGCCAGCTGTACACCGCGGCCATAAACCCCGGTGACCCTGTCAAACCAGCGGTTGAAGGCACCGAACGTGCGACCTGCCCCCCGCTGTCCGGCGTCAGGATCTTTATGGCGCAGAAGCAGGGCGCAGAGCGCCGGGGTCAGCGACAGGGCAACGAAGGCCGACAGCATGGTCGAAACAGCGACGGTGACGGCGAACTGTTTGTACATTACCCCCGCCATGCCGCCGAGAAAGGCCACCGGGACAAAGACCGCCGCCAGGATAAGGGCGATGGCCACCACCGGGCCGGAGACCTCTTCCATCGCTTTCAACGTCGCGTCACGCGGCGACAGGCCCTGGGCCATATGATGCTCGACTGCCTCGACCACGACAATCGCATCATCAACGACGATGCCTATAGCCAGGACCATGGCGAACATGGTCAGGGTATTGATAGTGAAACCAAGCAGCACAAAAGCGGCAAAGGTGCCGACCAGCGAAACCGGCACCGCCAGCATCGGGATGAGGGTCGCCCGCCAGCTCTGCAGAAACAGAAAAACCACCACCAGCACCAACGCCAAAGCTTCAAAGAAGGTATGGACCACCGACTCGAGGGAGGCTTCGACAAAGACCGTGTTGTCGTGGACGATGACATACTCCATATCAGGAGGAAAACTCACGGCGAGTTCCCCAAGATTTTTCCGGATGAGCTGGGAGGTTTCCATCGCGCTGCCGTCCGGGGTGAGGTTAATGGAAAATGCCGCCGCGGGTTTACCGTTATAGCGGCTGGAAAAATTGTAGTCCTTGGCGCCGAGCTCAACCCGTGCCACATCCTTGATCCTGATGAAGCTGCCGTCCGGCAGGGCACGGATAATAATATTGGCAAATTCTTCCGGTTCGGACAAACGCCCCTGCACCTGCACGCTGTACTGGAACTGCTGATTCTCCGGGGCGGGCATCTGGCCTACCTGGCCGGCCGGCGCCTGGACGTTCTGTTCCTGAATGGCTCGGAACACATCGGTCGAGGTCAGCCCCAAAGTCGCCATCCGGTTGGGGTGCAGCCATACCCGCATGCCGAATTCGGCGCCGAACAACTGGACATCCCCCACTCCCTTGACACGCTTGATGCTCTCAACGATATTAATCGCCGCATAGTTCGTCAGGAACAGCTCATCGTAGGTATTCTGTGGCGAATGCAGGGCGATATACATCAAGGTGTCCGGCGTGGTCTTCTTGGTCGTTACCCCACTGGACATGACGTCGGCGGGCAGCTGGGCATTGGCCTGGGAGGCACGGTTCTGCACCTGCACCGAAGCGATATCCGGATCCACCTCCAGGCCAAAGGTGACATTGAGACTATACGATCCGTTTCCTGATGAATTGGAGGTCATGTAGGCCATGCCCTCAACGCCGTTGACCTGGGCTTCAATGGGCAGGGCAATTGCTTCCTCAACAACCCCGGCATTGGCGCCGGGATAGAAGGCGGAGACCTGGATGGTCGGCAGGGTGATCTGCGGGTATTGTGCTACAGGCAGGTTCAACCCGGCAATAGTGCCGGCCAGGAGGAGGATAAGGGATGTGACAATAGCAAAAACCGGTCGATTGATGAAAAACTTTGCCATGCCGCCTCCGTTAGTTGCCGATCAACGGTTGATCAACGAGGACGGGGATGACCGCCATGCCCGGTCTGGCCTTCTGCAGCCCTTCGACAACAATACGCTCGCCGTCCGTCAGGCCTGTCTCCACCAGCCAGAGCTCCCCAAGCCGGGGTCCGAGTCTGACCGGTCGCAGTTCAGCCTTGTTGTCTGGACCGATTACCGTGACAAAGTATTGGCCGAGGGTCTCGGTTACCGCCTTCTGAGGTACGAGAAGGGCCGCATCGATCTCATCGTAATACACCCGAACCCGGCTGTTCATCCCGGGCAGCAGCAGATTGTTCGGGTTGGTGAAAGCCGCACGCAGGGTTAAAGTGCCGGTCGTCGGATTGACCGTCGGGTCTATATAATCGATACGTCCTTTCTCGGAGTAGATTTGACCATTCGCCAGAACCAGTTCCACCGCCTGTTCCGCTGCATCGGCTTGCCCTGCCTGCCGACGGCTCTCGGTGCGCCGGGTGTAGGCCAGGTAAGCGTTCTCGGAGATGCTGAAATAAACCACGATCGGGTTCAGGGTCGATACCGTCGCCAGCACAGTCTGTCCGGCCGAGACGAGGGTGCCGACTTCCACCTTCTGCAGACCGATACGGCCGGAAAGTGGCGATCTGACCCGGGTATAATCGAGATCGAGCTGGGCTCGTCCGACTTCTGCTTTCCGGCTGTCGACCACAGCCTGCATCTCCGCCGCCTGGGCCACGGTCTGGTCATAGACCTGTCGTGGAATGGCGTTGTCCGGCAACAGCGGTTTGTAGCGTTCGACGTCCTGCCGTACCCGGGCAAGAGAGGCCCGGGCCTGGGCGAGACCGGCCCGGGCATTGGCCAGTGCCGTCTCATAGGGTGCCGCGTCAATGACGAAGAGCAGGTCGCCTTCTTTGACTTCCTGACCGGGCTTGAAGGTCATCTCCATCAGGTTGCCGCTGACCCGGGCCCGCAATTCCACCTCCCGAAAGGCACGAATCTCGCCGACAATATCAAGAGATAATCTGGCCGGCTGCGCACCGATCCGCATCACCGTTACTTCCGGCCCCGGCGGCACGGCGGTTTCCGCACTTAAGGCCTGTTCTCCGTATGCCGTCAGAAAAAATGACAGGAGACAGCAGGTGACTATGCAAGAAGGCCTGATGGGGAGTATCTTCATGGAATATCCTTCTGATTTCGTGCCCAGGTCGTTCAATCCGATGATCGAAGATGAGCGTCTCTATTTATTTTTAAATTCCGATTTATAACAAGCTCAGCAAAGCAGCTGTGTTCTATTTTGTTTTCAAGAATGATTACTGGGCCGCTTACTTTAATTCAAGTGAAAACAATTGAAACCGGGCTGTTGTTCTATTTACACTTCCACAGCCTTCATAGAAGCGTGCGGCGGAACTCGGTAAGTCCGGCTGCCGCCTCGGCAATATTCTCGGAAGACAGCTCCAGCCGATACCGATAGTCAAACATGCTCTTGCTGTATCGTTTATCGTAGTAATCGACCAGCAGGATACGGACCAGCTCGTGTAATTGGCCGTTTCTCAGGAGAAGACACATCTTCTCCACCTGACTCGGTCCCATGTTCCGCCTGAGGGATTTAAGGATATTCTCGATCCGCGTCTGCATCGCCGTATCGGCCACCGGATAGTCCTCGACGATGCGGTTGATTCTCGTCTCAAGACGGCAATCAACCTTGACCAATACAGCCTCCTGCATGGCCGTGGCCAGGGGCTGGGGGATAAAGACCCTGCCAATCTTGCGGCTCTCCCCTTCGATGAAATAGGGCTCTTTACCGAGGGAGCCGACAACTTGCGCCAGCCTGCTTTCGAAGGTCCGCTGATTACTCGGTGTTCGGTCAAGTCCACCAAACAGAGAACTGCGATGTTCGGCAAGATCTTCCAGATCGATGGCCGAGGCCAGTTTCTGCAGGATGCGGGTTTTACCCGAGCCGGTCAGGCCGTGGATGACAATCAGTTTCGGCTGAAAATTGTCTAGAAGACTGAGGACATTGTGTCGATAGGTCTTATAACCACCGTCCAGCTGGAAGGCCTGATAGCCGGATTGCACGAGGAGATTGACAACCGACAACGAGCGCATGCCCCCTCTGGCACAGAAGACAGTGATGGTTTTCGAGGTAAAGGGTTGAAAAGCCGCAAGCAGGTCGGATAATTTCTTCTCCACATAGTCAAAGCCCTTCTCGACAGCCTGCTCGTGGCCGCCATGCCGGTAAATTGTGCCGATGACACCGCGCTCATCATCATCAAAGAGCGGAACGTTGATCGCCCCGGGGATGGTCCCGGCGATAAATTCCCCGGAGGAACGGACATCAATGATCTGATGGCCGCCGGCCAGCGCTTCATCCAACTGTATACGCCGGGAAGACTCGCCAAGGATTGCCGAACGGGACAGATCTCTCTGCACTCCCTCTACTTTTTCTTTTTCTGCCATGTCATCTTTCATCGTTATAAATTACCCGCCAGATACTGGACAATGGCCACCGCGCTGAGTGTCGCCGTTTCCGCCCGCAGTATCCTGTCCCCAAGCCCCACGGTACGCCAGCCAAGCAGCCGTGCCTCGTCAACCTCTTGCCGGGTAAGGCCGCCCTCCGGGCCAAGCATGAGAGCAAGCGAGCCAGCCTGGCCGATTTCCCGGATATGATGGAGATGGGTGGTTTTTTCCTCTTCCCAGAAGAGGAGCCGCAGAATGTCTGTATCAGCCGCTTTTGCCGTGAGTGATACGGCGTAGCTGGCGGGGGAATTAATTTGTGTTATCTGCAGACGCAAACACTGTTTGCAGGCGGCCAGGGCTATACGCTGCCAGCGCTCATGTTTTTTCCGGCCCTGCATCGGATCAAGCTTTCCCTGACATCTGGAACTTTGAAAAGGAATCATCCCAGTCACCCCCAGCTCGGTGCATTTCTGCACCACGGTGTCCATCTTCTCTCCTTTCAGAATGCCCTGCCACACCCAGAGCGGTTTTCCGGCATCCGTTTCCCTGGAGACGACTCCTTGAATTTCGGCCTGCACCTGGCGTTCGACGGTGGTGACCACCGCCTGGTACACCGCCCCCAGGCCGTCAAGAAGCTCAATTGTATCGCCCTGTTTCAGCCGTAAAACCTTGGCGATATGGCGGGATTCCTCCTCGGAGAGAAAAACGCTGTCGCCCTTTCGTAAAGACGGATCGAAAAAAAAACGTCGCATCGATTTATTATTATCCTCTCATATGCAGTACATTCATGGGTCACCAACATCCTTATGACATGAATGAGAAATTGACAATTTGTCTTTCATTCCGTAAGAATGATTTAATTCTGTGACCTTCCAACAGATCATCTCTACCCTTTGCAGCAAGGAAAGACCATGTCCATTGAACGAAGAGAACAGAAACGTTTTTCTCTCAACCTTCAAGCAAAAATATCATACCGGCATAGCACGCACCAGGCCCCGGTGATCGATACGGTAGCGGCCAATATCAGTTCCGGAGGAGCTTTCGTGCAAACCGACCACAAGTTCCCCTTGGCCGCCAAGGTAAAAATTGAATTTTACCTGAGCGTTGAAGACCTGAAAAGACTGCGTTTCATCCTCTCGCTGGACAGCCTGAAACAGCTTACCGGCAAAAATATCTGGGTCAACGCCAGCGGTATCGTCATCCGCCAGGAACCGGAAGGAGTGGGTATCATTTTCGATACCGATTATCAGTTTACCCCAATGCACACCTCGACTCCCGGCGAATAATGCGGGCCAGTGCTTCCTCTCATTCCTTGGAAAAACGCAGCGCCGCCCATTCCTCTCGAGTTTCCTGTCCTGACAACTGCAGCCCGTTGGCCGTAAAAACGGTTGTTATATTCGCCACCTGCTCTCCCGCCAGGATGCCCGACAGAATCAGCGTACCGTTGTCGGCGAGCATCCGGTTCAGCTCATCTGCCATGCCGACCAGCACATCATGAACAATATTGGCAACGACGATGCCATACGGTTCGGCCAGCGTGGCAAGGGGGGCAAGGCTTACCTGCATAGACTCCTGCAGCGAATTCCTGCGTACATTCTCTTCTGCCGCTGAAACCGCCTCAGGATCGTTGTCTATACCCAGGACAGCCCTGGCGCCGAAAAGCACCGCAGCCATGCCGAGAATCCCCGTACCGGTCCCGACATCAAGGAGTGTAAGACCGCTTTTTTCTGCGAGAGTCCGGCGGATAAACTCCAGAGACAGACTGGTCGTGGCGTGGTGCCCGGTACCAAAGGCCATGCCCGGATCCATGGTGATCACCACCTCGCCGTCATTCGGTTGGTATTCCTCCCAGGTCGGGGCAATAACCAGCCCCGGGACTATGGTAAAAGGTTTAAAATGTTCTTTCCAGTTTTTCCCCCAGTCTTCTTCGTCAATCATGCTCGAAGACAGTATGGGTAGGGAAACACGGAAAATATCGGCCAGCTCGGCGAGATGGGTCGATACCCGGCGGAGAATGGTATCCACCTCGTCCGGGCTGAGATTTTCTTTTTGCAGGTAGCCGTTCACCGTCCCGTACAAAAGCTCATCCCGGGCACCCGTCTCCACCCCCGCCTCGATAATGCCGATCAGGAAATCACTGATCGGCTCCACCAGCAGGGGGTCAGTTTTGATTGTGATCTTTAACCATTTGTTATCGGTACCATTCCCTTGCACGTGTTTCTTCAATTCCTTCACCTTATTTTTCGCACCTTGATTCTCTCAGGCAACAGTTTTTCATATGACAAACGGTTCACTTCACACTAGTATAGTGGATAATTAATACATTTAGACATCAAAAGAAGTATCTATACAGGGTCTGCATTGAATTCGATTACGGATACAAATAATTTTGACCACCTCATCGCCTGTTCCGACTGCGACATGCTCCTCAATCGGGCGGAGGTTCCCGCCGGACATTCTCTCATCTGTCCCCGTTGCGGCAAGACAATAAGCAGGAGAAACAGTGATTCAATCTTAAAAACGCTGGCCCTCAGTATCGCCGGTCTGCTCCTCTACCTGCCGGCGATTCTCCTCCCTCTTATGACCATGAAATCATTTGGGTTCAGCGACTCGGCAAACATCCTTGAGTCGGTCCTGAACTTTTACCGCAATGAGTATTTCTTAGTCTCGTTCATGGTGCTGGTCTCGGCTGTCGTCTTCCCCTTGCTGCTCCTTACCTCGATCTTTGTCATCTCTTTCCAGCTCTACCGGCAACGATATTCGTCATACCTGCCGAGGCTCTTTCGAACCTATCTGCACCTGGAAGAGTGGGCGATGATCGAAGTCTATCTTCTCGGCATTCTGGTAACCATCATAAAAATGGGTGCTAGCGCGGAGATATTTTATCATACGGGGATCTTCTGCTTTACCGGCCTGGTTCTACTCACCCTGACTATTACATCAATCATTGACAAGGAGGACTTCTGGGAGGCCATCGGCCATAAGGGCAAGAAAAAGCCAGGCGAACCGGCTAGCCACCGCCGGCCAGGCCATGGTATGCCCGGCACCGCCGCCGGCCAGGGCCTGATCCTCTGCCATATCTGCCACAAACTGTCGCCGACCGCCCTTGAAGGGAAGCGCTGTCCACGCTGCAATGAGAAGCTCCATACCCGAAAACCTTTCAGTATTTCCAGAACCTGGGCGTTGCTGCTCACCTCGGCGATTTTTCTTGCTCCGGCCAATCTGTTACCGATAATGCGGGTCGATTTTATGGGCGTCCCCGATCGATCAACAATCATTGACGGTATCATCTATTTTTTTCGGCATGATGCCTACCTTATCGGCCTGATCATTTTTACTGCCTCGGTTCTCGTGCCCGTCTTCAAGATAATCGGTATCATCATTCTCCTTCTTTCCAACCCGCTCTGCGATGTTCATGTGCTGAGACAAAAAGCGAGGATGTTTCGTTTTATCTCTTTTATCGGCAGATGGTCGATGCTGGATATTTTTGTCATTGCCCTGCTCACCGTCCTTGTTGATTTTGGCTTTTTTACGTCAATACATGTCGCACCAGCCGCCACCTATTTCTGCATTGTCGTCGCCTCGACCATGTTCGCGGTGATTACCTTTGATCCGCGGATAATCTGGGATAAATGCAGCATCAAAGAAACAGTAACCACCGATCGAATCACTCGAATAGTCTCCTGAAAAACACCATGACAGCCGAACCCGTTATTATAAAAAATCGTGGCATTTCGACAATATGGATTCTGCCTCTCATTGCCTTCTGTATCTGCGCCTGGCTGGTCTATGCCAGTTATAAGGATGCCGGGGTGGAAATTGCCATTTATTTCAAAGACGCCACCGGTATTACCCCGGGAAAAACCCAGATCATGGCCAGGGGCATCCCGATCGGCCTCGTCAAACAAGTTCTTCCCGACCTCGACAATAAGCAGATAAAGGCCATAGTGAAAATGGATCAGGATGTCGTTGATAATCTTGTCGACGATACCCTGTTCTGGATCGTTCGTCCCCAATTGTCGGCAAGATCGATCGAAGGCCTTGATACCATCCTGTCCGGGAGTTACATAGGCGTGCAGATCGGCACCTCGACCAGTCCAAGACGGGAATTTCAAGGCCTCGCCGGCGCCCCGCCGATCTCATCCGATACACCTGGTCTGCACTTACACCTGACCGCCGAGAGACTCGGTTCCATACAAATCGGTACCGGTATCTATTATCGCAATATCGAGATAGGCGAGGTCCAGGCTTACCAACTTGTAGAAGACGAAAGCGTCCTCATCGACTTTTTTATTGAGCCGGAATTTACCCATCTGGTACGGCAAGGCAGTCGGTTCTGCAACGCCAGCGGCATCCAGGTCAGCGGCAAACTGCCCAGTCTGAAGGTGCAGGTCGAATCCCTGGCCTCGCTCCTCCGAGGAGGAATTCTGCTGCACACGCCGATACAGCTGCAAGACAGCCCTGGGGCGGAAAACGGTCGGCTGTTCTCCCTCTACCCCGACCTCGAGTCCGCCGATTACGGCATCCCGATGTCCTTGACGCTCACGTCGGGAGAAGACATAGTCGAGACATCCACCAAGGTCATGTATCGAGGCCTGCAGGCAGGATTTGTCAAAAACATCGAGATAAACGACGATATGCAGAGGACGGTTACCGCCCACATTCTCCTCGACCCGAGAGCGGAACTTATCCTCCGGGAAAAAACCCGATTCTGGCTGGTGAAACCGGAGATTTCCGCGACCGGCATACGCAACCTCACTTCACTCTTTTCCGGGGCCCATATCACCTTTCAGCCCGGCGATGGAGATTTCAGGGACAACTTTGATATTCTGCCCGAACCACCGCCGCAAACACCGCTACGAGATGGCCGGTCCTTTGTGCTTCTCTCCGAAAATCCGCTCAACCTTTCGGCAAAATCGCCGGTCTATTTCAAAAACATCCAGGTTGGGGAAGTCATCGATATCGACCTGGCCGGATCGGCCGGAACCATCCATACCACCCTGTTTATTTATGAGGAATACCTCCACCTGCTCAGCACCAAAAGCGTCTTCTGGGTGCATTCCGGTCTGTTGTTCGAAGCAAGCCTTGACCAGGGACTTGAGGTTTCAACCGGCCCTGTGGCCAGCCTCCTCAGCGGCGGCGTGAGCTTTACCACCCCGAAGAAAACGAAAAATCAAAAGAATTCTCCACCGGATGCAGGCTTTCAGTTTCAACTCTACGACAGCTACAAGGATGCCATCGCCGCCGTGCCCGAGTTGCGTCCAACCGGAAAACATATTCTTCTCAGGTCGGAAGATGCGCAATCGCTGACTAAAGGTGCCCCGATACTGCACAAAAATATCAAAATCGGTGAAATTGAAGCCTTTCGTCTGACTCCCGATCAAAAGGGGGTGTTCATTGAGTGTTTTATCTACGACGAATTCAAGAATCTTGTCAACCATCGGACCAGGTTCTACAATGCAAGCGGCGTGCAGGTTTCAGGCGGGCTCGACGGCCTCAACCTGCAAACCGGGTCGCTCCATTCCATCCTGGCCGGCGGCATCAGCTGCCTCAATGTCACAGACGGAACGCTGCAGCCTTCCGGCACCACCTACCCGCTCTATGCCGGTCGCGAGGAAGCCCTGCTCGCCGACAAATTGGAGCTGACGGTGTTTCTCAAGGAAAATCAAGGCCTGAAAGAAGGCTCGCCGCTGAAACATAAAGGCATCGAAATTGGCCGGGTGACCAGGCTCGTCTTTACCGAGAATCTGCAAAAGATCATCGCCACTGTCCGCGTCGACAGGAATGTGACTCCACTGTTCAGGGCCGGTTCTTTACTCTGGGTGGAGCAGGCCGAAGTGAGCCTCTCCGGGATAAAAAATGCCGCCTCGATACTCTTTGGCTCCACGCTCAATGTCCTGCAGGGGAACGGCCCAGCCGTCCTTTCCTTCACGGCCCTGCCGCAGCCACCACAAACAGAAATTGCCGCTCGCGAGGGACTCGGCATCGTCCTCGAGGCCAAACGCCTCGGCTCGTTGAGTTCAGGCTCCCCGGTTTATTACCGCCAAGTCCAGATAGGCCAGGTTACCGGCTATGAGCTTTCCCCTTCTTTTCAGAAAGTGCGAATATTTGTTTCCATATTCAGCCGATACAGCGCGGTCATTCGACAGAACACGCGATTCTGGAGCGTCAGCGGGACGAAAATAGAGGGCGGTATCTTCTCCGGACTCAGTGTAACCACCGCCTCCCTTGAAGCGGTTCTCCGGGGAGGCATCGCCCTGGCCACGCCCGATAACGAGAAAACCGGCGCCGCGGTGAAACTCGGTGCCCAGTTCACCCTCTATGACGAGCCGGAAAAAGAGTGGCTAGACTGGAACCCTGATATCATCCTTCTCCAGGCACAGCAGGCCCGGTCTTTTCCCAAAAAAAACGAATAGACTTGTTTCCGGTGATTTGTGTTGCTGCCTGGCCCGGAACAACCTGTGAAAAATAGCTGGAAAGAGGAAACGCTTATTGCCAACCAATCGAAAATTATGGTAAAGAACAAGATGTTAGCTCACCAATACTGACACTGCCACCCCGGCAGAACCTATGCATTAGATCTTTTGCTGAAGGAGAAATCATGATCAAAAAAATCGTCTTGCGTGATGATGAGATGCCCACCCAATGGTACAACGTTGTTCCAGATCTGCCAAACGGTGTCAAACCGCCCCTTGATCCGGAAACAAAGCAACCCATGGGCCCGGAGAAGCTGGCCGCGGTTTTCCCCATGGGCCTCCTCGAACAGGAGATGTCCACCAAGCGATTTATCGATATTCCCGAGGAGGTCCTTGATATCCTGAAAATCTGGCGTCCATCTCCCTTAGTCAGGGCGACAAGCCTGGAAAAGGCGCTGAAGACAAAAGCCAAAATATTTTTTAAAAACGAAGGCGTCTCTCCGGTCGGCTCGCACAAAACCAATAGTGCCGTCGCGCAGGCCTACTACAATAAACAGGAAGGTGTCAAACGTCTGACCACCGAAACCGGCGCGGGACAGTGGGGCAGTGCACTGGCCTTTGCCACCAGTAAATTCGGCATCGAGTGCAAGGTGTATATGGTTCGCGTCTCTTTTGACCAGAAACCGTACCGCAAGTCAATCATGCATACCTATGGCGCCCAGGTTATCGCCAGCCCAAGCAATGAGACGAGAACCGGTCGGGCGATTCTAGAAAGAATGCCCGATACCGCCGGTTCCCTCGGTATTGCTATCTCCGAGGCGCTGGAAGATGCCTCGACCAGGGACGACACAAAATATGCCCTGGGTTCAGTGCTGAACCATGTAATCCTGCACCAGTCAATTATCGGTCTGGAAGCCAAAAAACAGATGGAGATTGCCGGAGAATACCCGGATGTCATCATCGGCTGCTGTGGCGGCGGATCAAATTTTGCCGGGCTGGCCAGCCCCTACATTCCCGATTTTCTCGAAGGGAAAAAGATCCGCTTTGTCGGTACCGAGCCGGCATCATGCCCGACGCTGACCGCGGGAAAACTCGCCTACGATTATGGCGATGTGGCCGAGACCACGCCGCTTCTGTATATGTACACCCTGGGCCACGATTTCATTCCTCCAGGAATCCATGCCGGCGGACTGCGTTACCATGGCATGTCCCCCATCGTTTCCGCCATGGTCCGGGAAAAAATCGTTGAACCGGTCAAGCTGCATCAGCTCGAGTGTTTCGAGGCCGGGGTACTGTTTGCCAAGACGGAAGGGATAATCCCCGCACCGGAAACTTGTCACGCCATTCGCGGGGCCATTATCGAGGCAACCCGCGATCTCAATGATCCGAAAACCATTCTGTTTAATTTTTCAGGTCACGGCCTGATCGACATGGGCTCTTACGACAAGTACTACGCAGGTCAACTGCATGACTATGACTACCCCGAGGAAGAGATCGCCAAGTCCATTGCCAATCTGCCGAGGATTTAACACCTTGGCAGCACAATGCAGACCGTCTGCACAAGGTCCATCAGTCCGAAAAGCCCGGCGGATGGACCTTGAGCGGTCTGCCTCGTAACGTTCTTTCAGCAGCTTGAAGAAGCTGTATCTGCTCTTTCAGGTCAGCTACCGCTGTGAAAATTGTCGATAACACTGTTACCTCAAATTCACAGATTAACAGCTTACGTCTTGTATCCCCGACCTGAAGGACCACGCTTTACGGTGCGTTTTTAGTAATTTTCAGTTTTCATTTGTGTTTAAAACTATTTTTACAGTACTGTTGATCAGCGTTTTTCTTTGATATTCAAAAACTACTCTTAAGTGAAGGGACATAACAGTGCACAGATTATTTACTTTCCTGCATGTAATGGTGTTGTCTGTCATTTTGCCGACTTTTCCTGCATATCATTGCCTGGCAGCGCTTTCTTCCACAGAACTAAGTTTAAAGGATGCTATTGAAATTGCCCAGCAGAGCGCGCACTCAAAAACGTCCGACAGTCGACTGGAAATTGAAGCCGCTGAGCAGGAAGTAAAAGAGATATTCGGTACCTTCTATGCGCCGCGATTTGATCTCGAATCTTACAGCGGTCTCGTTTCAGAGGCCAGAGGCGACATAACCACCACCACAGACACCAATGAGGATTACGGCAGCCTCGGCCCTTTTCTTAAAATCGATCTCAAGGTTATCCAACCCATATATTCATTTGGTAAATATGCCAGTGCAAAAGAGGCTGGACAGAACAATCTGGAAATGAGAAAAGCGATGTTTCGCGAGTCAAAGGACGATTTGACCCTGGAGGTTGCCAAAGCCTTTCTTGGCGTCGTCGCAGGCCGTGCCGGCACAGAGGTCAGCAATGAATTGCGTAAGCGTTATGAACAGCTTGTTGAGCAGGTAGAGAAACATCTAAAAACTCCTGACTCGCATCTTGACGATGCCGATTTGTTGGAAGCCAGATCGCTCCATTTTCAAATAGAGAAACAATGCTCCGCCATCTCCGCAAATACCGACCAGTCTCTTCTGTATCTCAAGGGTTTATTGGACCTTGCGCCCGACATGCCGCTCACAACTCTTGCAACAAACACTCCGGACATTGACAAATCTCTGGACATCACGCCGCAATTACAAAAATATTTCCGCGAACATTCACCACTTCTGAAGCGTATACGCTCGGGCATGAATGCATTGCAAAAGAAAGCAGAGCTGGAGAAACGAAAAAGATATCCGGATCTGTTTTTGGCCATTGGCGCGGGATACGGCACGGCGCCGAACAGAGACAAGCAGGAAAATGCTTTTATAACTGATGATTATAATTATGAAAGGCTGGGCAGCACTCTTGGCCTGAAATGGGATTTCAACTTCCACGTAAGTGAAGCCAGAGTAGCGAAGGCGCTTATTGCATCTAAGCAACTCAGCGAGAAGAAAGAACTCACTTTACGAGTAAAGGATGGGTCGATTGCCAAGCTCTATGGCGATGCTGTGAGAAACAAGGACCTTCTCGCAGCGGCCGACAAATCACTCAAATCCGCCACAAGCTGGCTGAGGCTGGAGAGTGACAACGTGGACCTCGGCCTAGGCGACATTAAGCGCCTGACAAAAGCGTATCAATATTATTTCCAACTCAAAGGTGATGTCATATCTACACGATATATGTATCTTCTCTCGCTTGCTGAGCTGGCAAACACAACAGGAGACATGAACCTCCTTCTCCAGTGGATAGATAATGGCACAGTTCAAATATAGTATATATCTGGTATTTTTTTTATTGTTGTTTCCGTCGGGTAAAACCTACGGAAACGCGCAATCTCCAATTGAAACGGTGAAAGCGTCGAATGAATCGATTCTTGACTTATATCGTTTATCTCCGGAAACAGACGAACATGTATTTCGGGAGATTATTACCATAATGGATAAAGTGACAGATTATGAGGCCATGGCCAACAGCGCCATGCAAACTATCTGCCCCAAAAAAAATGAAAAACTGTGTGGTACAATACGACAGCAATTTATCGAATCGCTCAAATTGACCGCAACGACAAAGCTTGGCAGATACAGAGCTGACAGGTTCGAATATCTTGGCGAAGAGGTTACGGCGCAGCAGAGTCTGGTAAAGACCATAGCGTATTTCAAAGATGATTCGATACAGCTGAATTACATTCTCGAACAAAAAGACGGTGACTGGCGCATTGTCAACTATGTCGTCAATGACGTTGACACGATCCGGAATTACCAGAGGCAGTTTAAGAGAATTGTCGATAAAGAGACCCACGCAGGCCTTCTTCGCCGGTTACATAATAAAAATGAACAATACAGAGCAGAAAGGGAAAAATCAAAAAACCAAACCTGAATCCACCTCCCGATCCGGGCAGGCCCGCTGCAAAATGGCGTGTCCGGACCGACGCAGGATAAGCTGCCGCTCAGCGTGACGAAGCATTTCCGCAGTATCGACATCTTGCCAGAAACCATCGCCAATATCTATGGCATGCATTGTGCTCCTCTCACAGAGCTTCTGGATACCATCCGATAAAGAAGCGTCTCCTTTTTTCTGATACACTTCCGAGAGTACCTCAATCAGAACCTTGCTACAAATAAAAAGCCCTGTATCTATACAGTTATAGTCTGTGAGATTTTTACCGATACGGAGAATCTTGCCATTTTCAGCTCTCACCTTGGTCGCATCGTCCATGTCGAATATCGTCTTAAGCTTATAATCGACAAGAAGCGCTGCTCCACCTGCAGGTGGGACATAATCACGGGCAAGCATCAGGAGCTCATCGCCCATAATATGATCGGCCATGCACAGGACAAAGCATTCCCCCACATATTCGCGGGCAGCGAGAACCGAGAGGCCGTTGGACAACTGGTAGAGGTGGTTTACCGCAAAGACAAGATTCATCGGACCGTGGTAACGATTTTCAACATACGACCGGATTGAATCTGCGCCAAACCCCAGAACGATTACAACCCGATCACAGGCCAGTTCGAGACTGGCAAGGGTGCGCAAAAGTAAGACTTTGCCGTCGACCGCAACCAGGGGCTTCACCCTGCCGTCCCCCCAGGTTTTCGCCAGTCGGGAGCCGAGCCCGGCCGCAAGCACAACCCCTGTTTTCCGGTCGTTCACTTTTTTCATGGTGCAATTCATTTTTCAGGTTTTAAAGACGGAACATACTGGGTGATTTTGTACTCAAAGTTTTCTAATGAAAACTGTCTATTATATCAACTTAAAATCGGCCATGCAATGCAACTTCCCCTCTTTTTGGCGCAAAACCGGAAAACAGGACGAAGCCTCAGCTATCTCTCAATCCCCTCGCGCTATTCAAGAAAAATCAATCTGTCTCCCGAATGTCGGCTGATTTTTCATGGGTAAGCAACAAAACAGCAGCAAAAGGATACCAATTGCAGCTGATCAACGGTTTTTTCTGCAACTTTTCACCTGATGGATAAAGGCCTCGATCCGATTGGTATTGTGGGTCGACTTTAAACCCTCATAAACGAGATTGCCAATCGGTATATCCCCCATATCCCTGCGCATACTCGGGGCAAGCGATGCAGTGATGTTCCCGAGCATACAATTATGACACATCACGTGTACCACCCCGTCCGCCCCGGCCTGGTGCAGCTCCTCAATCCTGTTGAGATTGAGCGATAACGCCTTATCTATCCAGAAATCCGCATATTTCCCAGATACCTTTGCGACCGCATGGTATTGCCGTTCCTGAGGCGTTCGTATGCTGTCCGGAAAATATCGGTCAACCAGCCATCTGGCCAGTTTACCCCCCGGAATCAAGAGCTTTGCCGCCGCACTCCTCATAGAATGACCTTGGCGCAGATGTTCGGCATGCAGTTGTTCCACGCCGAGAAATGATACATCTATCAGGGAAGATGAAGGCCATACTTCCAGGCCACCTTCCTGAAGTTTTTGGTACAGGTTGTTATTCGAATGGCTGTTTATCCTGGTGTAGACGTCGCCAACGATGCCGATTTTGGGTCGGGAACCATTTCTATCAATGAGCTGCACCTCGGCCAGAGCCTGAACACTTTTTTTAATCATCTTTATAAACGACCCGGAGGCGAGACCATTTTCAAGATCTAACAGTATCTGCTGATATACCGCTTTTACTTCTCCCGGATTTTTTTCATACGGCTCGATCTCTGTTTTCCATTTAAAAAATCGGTCGATCGTATATATGCCAAGGGCCAGCCTCATCATGTAGGGCGCGCCAAGCTCTTTCATGTTCGTCGGATCGGCGATATTCATGACGGTTATGGCACCAAGACCGACCCGCTCAAGGATGAGGTGCAGCGCCAGGCAGTATTGCGGCAAGAGACAGGGGCCAAAATAGGACGGTCCGTAATAACAGGATTTTTCAGGAATAAAATCAGGCTGCTTGGCCGCCTTTAAAATATCGCCGGTAAACGATATGAAGGGGTGGCACTCTTTTCCATAAGAGTGCCTGAGGCCCAGGTTCCAGCTTTCATCATCGGTTGGCGGCAAAAGGACCGTCTTGCACCCTGAAGCCTGCAGGGCTCCTGTCAGGGCATAGGCATGATCCATAAAGGAAGGGATATAATAGGTGTA
>CAMBBS010000013.1 GCA_945863875.1 Desulfopila aestuarii DSM 18488 | reverse complement strand
CAACGGCTGGAATCTATTCGCGGACCTGTTGGACCAATGTCCCGTTTCTGGTCAGCAGTTGGCAGAATCAACTTGGTTCCTTTACGCAGCTCAAGGCGAACCCTGATATTTCCTTAGTCAAAATTTCATTCCCTATGCCCTTTCTGTCGCTTTGATGGAGAGGGCATTTTCGTTTCAAAATCCATCTTAAGGAGATTGTATTATGACAACTTCAATACTTATTGGCGCAAACAAAGTGACTGAATCTGAAGTCTTCAACGTCCCTGCCGTTCCATTCACAAAAACGTTCCATCCTGTTCATCATCGTGATTTGATACAGGCTGTGAAAGAGGGTATCCAGGCAATTGGTCTCGAGATCGTGGAGAGCCAGTATGTCTTAGCGGCAGAGGGGGCTAGGATGTTTGGCGTGTATTCTCTCAGCCAAAGGAATAGCGATTTATGCTGGTCCATCGGCATCAGAAACTCGATGAACAAAAGTATGAGTCTCGGTATCACCGCTGGCACCAAGGTATTCGTTTGCGAGAACTTATGTTTTTCAGGCGACTTCCTCGCAATGAGACGACATACCTGTGGCCTGGATGTAGACGAGCTGGCATTTCTTGCATATAAATCCGTACGGGCTATGATTCCCAGGCTCAAAGCACTAGAGGCCTGGCAGTTGGGATTGAGAAACTATGCTTTGTCCGACACACATCTTAAGGTGTTACTTGTTGAGATTATGACCAACAATGTGATTCCGGCCTCCAAGTTCCATCATTTCACCGATCTTTATACCAACGTCTATCGAGACAACAGCCTCTGGAATTTCCATGAGAGTGCAACGGAAGTACTCCGGGAAAGCAACCTTATGACGCTCCCCCAGAAGAATAAGATTCTGAATCAGGTAATTGACAACTACATCGGCTCACTCTCTGCTGCCAATGATGTTTCATCGCTGGGCCATTTCTACCAGCAACGCTCGCTGATTCATCGCTAATTTCTTCTTCCAGTAATCTCAATTAGCCTCTGTAGCCGTTAGGTTACAGGGGCTTTTTCTTTTGGAGGTAAAAAACTATGTGGAATGCACCAAGAAAAAATCGTTTAGCCGAGATACCAAAACTCTATGAAACCGACCCAATCAGTCTCAGGAATAAGCTCATACATCTGCATTTCTTCATAGCAGATTCCGACTGGTACGTAGCGGAATTTGACCAGGGAGACACCTTTTGGGGCTTCGTGGTCTTGAATGGCGATTTACGTAACGCAGAGTGGTGCTACTTCTCATTCTCCAAGCTGCAGCGAATGCGGATAAATGGCTGGATGGAAGTAGATTGTGAGTTGGAGAGCCATTGGAAAATACGGCCAGCATCCCAGGTCGATAAAATAAGCCAGGTTTATGGCTGGAACCTTGAGGTTAGCTGATTACTCCTGTTCTCTATCTCACCTATCAAATAAAACCATCACAAAGCCCTCTGGTTTCGCGCCAGGGGGCTTTTTCTGTTTGGAGGATACCCGTATGACAAAAGAACAAAAGAAGGCGTACCGGCCAACACAAGAACTTCGAGAGCTGCTTGGTACGTTAAATCACGAGAAATTTGTTCTCGATTGTGGCCATTATTTAACGTTTAACGAGGTGTTGGGCAATAATTTAATAATCTACAACGGTACCGAGCTTCGGTTTATCTGCACTGAATGTGGGTATTAAAATTCCCGATTGGACTAAAATCTTGCTACAACAAAGAGAAGGAGACTCAGCTATGTGCGATGATTTTTTTGAAGACTATTTTGAGGATAATATCTTCGATTGCGACAAAGACTACGATGAGGATTGTGCTGATGAATATGTTATCAACGGCGAAGAACTGATTGATGTATTTGACGGACCCGGAGGCTCACCAGAGCAGGAAGAGCAAAGGTCTTTTGACCTTGCAGAAGCGCTCATCTTTGGTTCGATGATCTATGGTAATGCCTATGAGGAAATGCTTGATGATAAGAGCCTGAAGAAAACCGATTCAATCGGTAAAAAGTCTGAAAAATAGCCTTTTTGTTCGGGACTCTGCCTTATGTGGGAGTCCTGTCTTATTTATAGGAGGATAAAATAGGTGTAACTGGTGTAACTTAAGGGTATTTCTCTACTCAACTCAACAAAAAATTAAATTTTAATTTTGAGTATTTTGTCTGAAGCGGTTAGAAATATGCTGTAGGTTACACACGTTACACCACCAATATTCAGAATGACAAAAATCGTTATTACTACCGGAGGAGGAGTATGTCGGATTTTATTTCTGGGCAGGACATCGTTATTGAATATGGCATACTCCCCTTTGAATTGTTGAATCGGTTTATCCACCTTGGACTTTCTCCTATTAATCCCCACACTGGCAGGGAGATTGAGGTAAGTCGTTTTTTGGGTTCAGTATTCAAGTTCCAGGAAAAGGACGACAACGCCGACCCAAAAGATGAACTACTTAAAAACTTTATTGACGCCAACAGCGAGATGGATTGGAGTAATTTCCAGCTGTCAGGTGACGATGAGATGGATTTAACCATTAATGAAGCACTTTTGGTTCATATTTATAAGCGAAAACATTACGAAAAATTAGTTGCTATGGATCAGATTAATCGTCACGGTCTCCCCGCGCTTCCTCAAGCGCATGTAAAAGTGGCAGCAAAGAAATCGAAGCGCACCCCTACAATACATAAAAATATCCTTATTCAGCGAGCAGAGAGAATCTGGCAGGCACATCCCACTATGCCTCCATCAGAACTCTGCCAGTACCCCGCTTATCGAAGAGACATTATAAAAAATAATGGAGAGTCTTACGGAGAAGGATTTTTTCGCAACTGTCTTAAAAATCGTTGGCCCCAACCATATCAGGGACCGTCAAAAAACCTGGATATCCCGAACGTGACTATTGAAGCACTGCTTCAGGACCTATAGCTCTTCGAGTACCGCCAAAATCCATCTCTAAATAGCTAAAGAGTCCCCCCTCTACGTGGAAACCCACTTTCCACGAATTATTTCCAGCTATTTCCTACCGTCTTCTTCTCCCAGTATCTAGGGGAAATTCATTCGCTAACCATCTTTCTCAACTGTAAAGACCCATATCCTACCGTAGAGCTATCTTATAATAGTAATAACAGTGTGTTATTGTATAGCCATGATTGAAACAGCCTTGATGGTTGAGGCATTATTGATAAACACAAACAGCGGAGGTGACATAATCGAAAAGAAATTTAATACAGGGGGAGAAGTCATTTCATTCACAGTGATAACCAGAACAGACGGTAAGTCGGTGTCCAAGGTGATAAGGCCTGATGGACAGGGGGGCATATTCAAGACTGCTTCTGCGAACATAAGTCAAGGCAGTATGCAACGAGTAGCGATGCCTTTCGTTAAGTTTGGTCAATTTATTCGCAGCTTGTCGAACAACCAAGCTATAGCACATGGGGTGCCCATCAACCACGGCGGTGATGATTACCAAAAGTTTTCTTTTGGTGTGATGGGGCAGGAGGACCCACCGAAGAAATTGAGCAGGAGTAAAAAATTCCTTGGATACCCGACAGACACACACTGTCTCTGTATGTTTGATCACGACCCTAAACCAGGGCAGCAGTACTTAGCCCCAGAAGAGTTGATTAAGATTATCTGCGGGATAGTTCCTGATTTTGATAACTGCCCAACCTGGAGTACGCCAAGCACAAGCGCTTATATCTACGACCTTGAGGGAAACGCGCTTTCAGGAGAGGGAGCAGGCTTTCACCTGTACTTCCCATTCAACAACCCAGCCCTGTTACCAACCTTCGTAGATACACTTTTTAAGCGCCTGTGGCTGGCAGGACATGGATACGTCTTCGTTAGTAAGGGAGGTGCCTTACTCGAACGTACCAATTTTGATACCGCAGTCTTTTCACCAGAAAGATTGGATTTCGTTTCTGGGGCGATCTGCGAAAACTGTAAACAGCGGTTACCGGAACCGGTTTTCCGCATAGGTAAGAAGGAATTTTTATATGAAAATAAGTGAATTAAGTCCTACGGAAGAGCAGGTATACATTGCTACCGTAGATGTGGAAAAAGAAAGCGTCCGCCCTGAGGCGGAAGCCATCATGGAAAATCGTATCAAGATGGAAGTACCTAAGTTAGCAAAGAGACGGAATATCACAGAGGATAAAGCTCTTGAGGTATTGCGGTCCAGATCTAACGGACAATTAGCATGGGAAGACTCAATTATATTCAAATCCTTTGGGAGTGTTCCTGTATCAGACATTCTGGAGGAACCTGGTAAGTACAACAATCAATATTGTGCAGATCCATTGGAGCCAGAAGAGGGTAATTCCAAGGCACTGTTTTTTGCCAATCAGGACGCAGGTACACCATTGATACATTCGATGCTTCACGGTGGGCAAAGCTATTACCTTGAACACGATACCGACATCGTTCCCGAAGGCTACAGGCCTAACAAGAAAGCTGAAGGAAAAACAAAAGGTGAGGTTATCCTCGAGTTGACCAAGGCGATTACCCAGGAAGGTATTGCGACGGAATTGTGGTGTGACATCTTGGAATCTGCCCAACTTAGCCGTGCAGACGAGGATGCGGTTCTTGTCCATTTGGCTGCAACGCTGGAGACCAAGAAGACAGTGCTTAAGAGAGACTACCAGGAATACTGTGGTCGTACATGGGTCGATGCGTCTTTTAAGGAATTGCGGGAAAAGGCTGGAGACAGGGAGTTAATTGAGTTCATAGATTACGATCTCAATAGGGCAACAGAACTCGCAGAAAAGGCGATTTTGTCTATTCCAGGTAGTTGGCCCTACTTCAGTTATGGGAATGTATTGTCATTTTCAACATACGACAGGCCCATAACCAACGCTATTGGAGTTGACGGGCAAAAGCCACCAGAAATACCGGTTATTCATCAGTACAACAGAGACAATTTGTGCTTGAGGTTGGAGCAGTCAGCTCTTCACTATAAGTTGAAAGAGGATAAGACGAGTGGCATGAAAATACCCTCGATGATTCCAACACCACCACAAGTGATAAACAAATTGATGGAACATCCAACACCACAGGCTCCAAAAGTGGCAGGGTTGGTGTCGCACCCTATCCTTAATTTGGACGGAAGGATTATTGACCAGGAAGGTATTGATAAAGATACAGGCCTTTTACTTCAGTTTGGAGGCAGTACTTTTGACGCGATACCTGACAATATCACTCATGAGATGACAAAAGAGGCTGCGGACAGAGTGCTTGGGGTTCTATTCGATGAGTTTATGTTCAAAAATAGCCTTGCTCACAAAGACCTTTACAGGATGTCAGCGTTGGCAATGCTTCAGACCGGAATGTTCAGGAAAGTGTTGGACCAGGCTCCCGCTTTTATGATTGTTGCGAATGTTCAAGGTAGTGGGAAAACTACATTGGCACGTATCGTATATAACACCCTTACTGGTAGGGATATGCCTGTGTCTTCTTTAGGAGGCGGAACTGATGAGATGAAGAAAGAGATTCTGGCTATGCTTATGCAGTCACCGGGAATGGTCTGTTATGACAACGTTCTGGATGGTTCTGAGATTAATAACCCTGTAGTGGCCAAAATTATCACATCACCAATATTTAAGCAACGTATTTTGGGTAGAACACAGGAAGCAACTGTTCCGACAAACACATTGATCGCCATTACAGGGAACAATATCACCTTGTCGGCAGATCTTGTTCGTCGCTTTATTGCGGTTTCGCTAACTGCTGATACAGCGCATCCAGAAACCAGGGCGTACAAGCACCCGGACATCGTCCAATATTGTTTAGCGTCAAGGAGTCAAGTTATAAGGGATTGTCTGCTCATTACGAAATCTTTTATAGATGCCGGGTGTCCTATCAACCCTAAAAAGGTCAGACCATCCGGTTTTCCACAATGGGACAAAATGGTACGGTTTCCTTTGTTATGGGCGACAGGAGTGGATGTGCTTGAATCTCTAGATGAAAATCGACAGCAATCTACCGAGTATTTAGCGATGGGGAAGATTCTAAACTGTCTGTCGGAATTATTCGGGATGGAAAGCTTTACAGCCAGCAGGTTGATGGGAGTACTTCAGAATGACGACGGTGACATTAATGAGGTGGTGGAGTCGCTGAAGGAGGGGTTGATAAATATGTCCTCCAGGTCAGTACGCAGTCCTAAAAGCCTGACGTGGGTACTCAAAAAACTAGAGGGCAGGATATTTGACGACTTGGTGCTCCATAAAGAACACATCAGAAATCGGTCAGATGAGTACATGATTGAGAATAGGAAGAAAGTACAGATAGTGGTGTAACCGGTGTAACCTATAGCACTTTTTTACTCAACTCAATGAGAATTTTAATTTTCAAAAACAGCAAAAACATATAAAGCGGCGGAGAAATGCCATTAGGTTTCACCAGTTGCACACTAAAGCCAAGGAGTAACGGCATAACTTAATAACATAATGGAGATTATATGATTAATCCAGATTTACCCAGAAGAATAAAGTTGGCAGGAGTCAGCTTTGATGTCGGAGAGCACAACACTCAACAGAATATAGAGGTACTGACCATTGGCGATTTTGAGCCAGCAGAGTTGGTGCTCGAACCGGAAAACCCATATGACCGAAATGCTATCAGGGTTGTATGGAAAGAAGAGTTTCACTTAGGGTACATACCCAAGGCCTACAATAGTTACCTGTCGCCGCTGATTAGCAGTGGTAGGCATTTTCAGGCATGTAATTTCAAGCGAAACCAGCATCCTCATCATAAAACGATGGGAGTAAGCGTAGAGATCAAGGAGGTGACTGTATGACATGATCTAAGAAGTACCAAAACGTAAAGAAGTATTCAGAATTTAATAATTAATTAAAGAGGTTTTAATATGCAAGATAATAACGTTTATATGATTGGTAGTTTTATGGAAGTATTTGTTCAATTTTTATTCGAAGTTCTGACAAAGAAAGGGGGCTGTAGTGGTAAGGGCGCAATTGCGCAACAATTTTTATCCTCATTTAACCATGAGGATGCTGACGAGGTATTGGAAATATTACAATCAAAGGGAGCTAATTGTGACTGTGAGGCTCTTCTTAGGGTTGCTCATCAGGTCAATGTGAATAATCCGCTGTCTTTACCCCCACTGTTTACTTCTAAAGATATTTACTGTGACGCACTCAAAGATAAGTATCCACCTGTTAAATCCGCAGTTGAAAAATACGCAGTTGCGCAACAGTAAGTGAAGATATTTATTTGTAGTGGTATGAAAATTTAAGAAAAAACTAAATGAAGTTCAGTGGTGAAAAATATATAAAAATGTTCCCTGAACTACCTGATGTTTTTGGAGGTAGTCACTGTATGACGAAAATTGTAAGTAAAGATGAGCAGTTAGAGAAAAATTATTATACACAAACAGAATTATCAGAACGGTGGAAGGTTTCACCGGGAACTATAATTAACTGGCGTAAAGAAGGCCGTTTACCATTCTTTAAGTTACCAGGGGCGAGTAAAATACTTTACCCTGTTGATCTAATACTGGAATGTGAGCAAAAACATACAACCTTAACTAAGGAGGAGCAGAAAGTACAGATACAACTAACTGAATCAAAAAGGAAAAAGCCTGTTGTATCAGCCAAACCACGAAAGGAATGGAGGATATAATAATGGCAAAGAAAATGCACCATATGGAGAAACGTGGCGATGTTTGGTATTTTAGGGCTGTCTGGAAAGGAAAACCTTATCACGAACGCTTATCAAAAGATGTTCAGAAGGCTGTTGGATTGCGTGACGATTATCTTTATGAATTACGGAAGCACAATAAAATTACCAGCAATGGGTCAAGTAATCAGCGTGTAGGGTCAAAAGAAAATCTACTGTTTGGGGCTGTAGCAGAGGTATGGAGTAAGATGAAGCAAGTAGATATCAAGCAAAAGCAATTGAAGGATTCATCAATGCGTGATTATCGCAGTATTATGAATCATCATATTTTACCATATTTTGGGAATATGGATATTGCTGATATTACAGCAGCTGAGATTGATGATTTCATCGCAACGCTTACTTGCTCTCCAAAGAGAATCAATAATATTTTGGTGCCTTTGCGGAGTTTGTTTAAGATGTCGAAAAAGCGGAACTTTGTTTCAGAAAACATAATGCTTGATGTTGATAATCTGAAGACTGAACAGGCGGATATCTTTCCATTGGACCAAGAAGAGGTGAGAGCTTTCCTTAATCATATCACTCCGCATTATGTGCCTTTTTTTACCGTAGCCTTTTTTACTGGCTTGCGATTTGGTGAAATGGCGGCTTTGAAATGGAAAAATGTAGATTTTAAGAGGCGTCAAATACACGTTAACGAATCACGAGTTTATGGGGTTGAAGGAGCGCCAAAAACAAAGGGTTCTAAGCGTATTGTAGATATGCTTCCACCGGTTGTAAAAGCCCTTGAGTCACAACGGCTTCTCACTGGTGACAAAAGGTACGTTTTTATTGACGTCAAAGGCCGCCTAATGGAAACAGATCACATCCGTAACCATGTGTGGATACCAGCACTTAAAAAAGCACAGCTTGATTATAGACCTATGATTCAGACGAGACACACCTTTGCTACTATAGCGATTGATTCGGGAGAGGATGTTGGGTGGGTTCAGCAGATGATGGGGCACAGTTCTCTACAAATGATTTATACCAGATATTATGGCTGGATAAAGAGGAGAACAAGAAATGATGGCAGCGCTTTTACAGCAAGTTTTGGAGGTTCTGTTTTCGAAAAATAGCCAGAGGATGACCAAAAAAGTTAGAACTCGTACCAAAGACGTACCAAGTACAAAAAAAGGACTCACAGCAAGTATGCCGTAAGTCCTTGAATTTGTTGGTAGCGGGGACAGGATTTGAACCTGTGACCTTCGGGTTATGAGCCCGACGAGCTACCAGACTGCTCCACCCCGCGCTGAGATTGTCCAATATACACCCGTAGAAAATATTGTCAACAGCTTATTTGGCAACGCTGTCTATCTTTTCGGTATCACGGGAAAATATCGTGATTTTCCGGATGATTTCTTCCGGTAGGCGGGTCAGCTTGCCTTCTTTTGTCACGGCTGCGTGCACGGTATAGCCCTTCACCAGCAGTTTGGGGCGCTCGGTTCCCGCCTCTTTTCGTACGACACGGTAGCTGAATTTGCATTTCAGTTTACTGATCTCGGCGATTGTCGTGTCGATGGTCAACAGGTCATCGTAGAAGGCGGGTGCCTTGTAGCGGGCCCAGCATTCGGTGACCGGCAGCACAAAGCCGAGCTTTTCGATATCGCTGTAGGAGCAGACCCAGGCGCGCATCAGCTCGGTCCTGCCGATCTCGAAATAGCGGAGAAAATTGGCGTTGTAGACGACACCGCCGGCATCAGTATCGCCGTAGAGCACCCTGACCGTCGTGGTAAATATATGTTCCGGCATTATTCTTTGGCCTGAATGTTTCGTTATTTGATGGCAAAGAGCTTTTCAATCATCTCATGCCCGGCCTTGATGCCGTTCTGTGCCGAAGCGTCATGTTCCGTGCAGCTTTTTTCTGAGAATGGCCGCCCCGATCCCTTGGTTGTTTCACGGGAATCGTAGAGCAGGGTGGGGACGGGGTCGGAGACATGGGTTCTCAGCGCCAGCGGTGTGAAATGGTCCATGGTGACCACGACCCGAAAATCTTCGTTGCGATTGCGCAGATCCATGACAATCGGCCGGACGATGCGGGCGTCAAAATCCTCTATGGCGGTGATCTTGTCCCCTAGCGATCCCTGATGGCCGGCCTCGTCCGGGGCCTCCAGGTGCACGAAAACGAAATCCTGGCTTCTCAGCGCGTCGATGGCAGCCTGGGCCTTGCCCTGATAGTTGGTATCGATATAACCGGTGGCGCCGGGAACATTGGCGATCGACAGCCCGCCGAGAACGCCGAGCCCTTTTAAGAGGTCAACGGCACTGATCATCGTGCCGGTGATATTGAAACGGCTGGTCAGTGTCGGCACGGTGGGCATCTTCCCTTCACCCCAGAGCCAGACGAGACTGGCCGGATTTTTACCAGCGGCGATTCGTTTGCGGTTGACCGGATGGTCGGCCAGCACGGTTTTTGCCTTATCTAAAAGCGTCTTCCATTGCGGCTCGGCCAGGTATTTGCGAAAGTGTTTGGTGACGTCCTGTTCGATGTAGTCGTGGGGCGGCACCGTGATAAAACCGGGATGCTCTCCTTTGAAAATGAGCAGATGGCGGTAACTCACCCCGGCCTTGAAATGAAACTGGTCAGTGGCGCATTCGTCTTCCAGGGCGGCGATGAGGGCATGGGATTCTTCGTTGGTGATATGGCCTGCACAGAAATCACGCATGGCGACTTGGCCATCTTCGCCATGATCGAGGGTGACCATGTTGCAGCGAAAGGCGATCTCGTCAGGGGCCAGCCTAATGCCCATTGCCGCGGCCTCCAGCGGTGCCCTCCCGGTATAATAGGCGGCCGGGTCGTAGCCCATCAGCGACATGTTGGCCACATCGCTGCCCGGCGGATAGCCATCCGGCACGGTATAGTTAAGAAAGAATTCTCCCCTGTCGCACAGCTCATCGATCATCGGAATATCGGCCACCTCAAGTGGCGTCTTGTCACCGAGTTCGGCGAGGGGATAATCGCCCATGCCGTCTCCGACAAGTATCAAGTATTTCATAATGTATAGCCTTTATGCGGCCTATTCCGGGTTGAGGAGTCGGATTTTGACGGTCGGCACGGTGCAGACATCCAGGGCATCGATCTCGGCGATAGCCTTGACGATCGCACCCTCGGTTGCCCGGTGCGTCCGGAAGACGATATAGACCGGCTCGTTGGCATCGCGTTCCTGCTGCATCATCGACCGGATGGAGATGCCGTATTTACCGAAGATTCCGGTGATGACCGACAGAACCCCGGGTTTGTCGAGGGCGGTAATGCGGAAATAGTAGGGGCAGACCAGGTCCTGCATCGGGGTGATGGTCGGTTTGCCGATATGTTCCGGCAGGTAGGAGAGGGCCGGTACCCGGTTGATACAGCCATTGATGATATTTCTGCCGATATCGACCACGTCGGCGGCCACCGCACTGCCGGTCGGCATCATGCCGGCGCCTGCGCCATAGAGCAGCACATCGCCGACGGTGTCACCCTGAAACTGGATACCGTTGAAGGCGCCGTTGATGGTTGCCAGCATATGGCCTTCAGGGACCATGGTCGGATGCACGCGGGCCTCGACATGGTCGCCATGGTTCCGGCTGATGGCCAGCAGCTTGATGCGGTAGCCGAATTTCTTGGCGAACTGGATATCGACAGGTTCTATGCTGGAGATACCTTCCACGGTAATGTCGTCGAGCTGGACATTGAGGCCATAGGCGATGGTCATGAGGATCGCCAGCTTATGGGCGGTATCGATACCCTCGACATCGTAGGTTGGATCCGCCTCGGCGTAGCCGAGTTTTTGCGCCTCTTTGAGCACCTCCTGGAAGGGCGTGCCGTGGTCGGTCATCTGCGAGAGGATATAGTTGGCGGTGCCGTTCATGATCCCTTTGATATAGTTGATCCGGTTGGCAACCAGTCCCTCCTTGAGCGCCTTGATGACCGGAATGCCGCCGCCGACGCTGGCTTCAAAGCCGACCTCGACATTTTTTTCGGCGGCGGCCTGAAAGATCTCCCGGCCATGGACAGAGAGCAGGGCCTTGTTGGCGGTAACCACATGCTTACCGCTGGCTATGGCTTTAAGCATAAAGGTCCTGGCCGGTTCCATGCCGCCGATCAGTTCCACGACGATATCTATTTTCGGGTCGGAAAAAATATCGCCTGCGTCTTTGGTCAGGGTGACATCACTGAATTCTTCCGGTAAGGACTGCAGGGCAATATCGGCCACCGTCGACAGTATGAAAACAGTCCCGGTTTTCTGCAGGAGCCGTTCTTTCTGCGCCAGCAGTGCCTTGGCCAGGCCTTTTCCCACCGTCCCGAATCCGATTAGACCAACACGTATTTCTCTCATGATTATTGATGACTGTTTATGGTTAATATTGCCGCGTCCGCGGAGAAAAAGCATGGATTGCCGGTGGTGTCAGGTTTTTCTTCAGCACCTGGACTGCATGTTCATCCTGCAATGATCCTGAAAATAACCGCTTTCCTGATGAAAGTCAAAATCTATGCGGAGATATTTTTATGGCTCGTTTGACTATTTTGGTCTATAGTATCCAGCTTGTTATGATTCGGAAGGCAACTTTGCCGCCCCAGGCTGTGAACGATGTGAAATCGGGGCCGCCTCCGTTAAACTGCATAGTCAAACACGGTTTTTCCAGATAACGTAGTACTAAATGTAAAGTTTAAAAGGAGACTAACACTATGGGCAAGAACATTCTGGTTTTCGGGCCGAACGGCAGTGGTAAAGGTACTCAGGGTGCTATCGTGCAGAAAAAATATAATATCCCGCATATCGAGTCTGGCGCCATTTTCAGAGAGCATATTGTCGGCGGTACCGAGCTTGGCAAAAAAGCCAAAGAGTATATCGATAGAGGGGATCTGGTACCCGATGATATAACCATCCCGATGATGGTGGCCAGGCTGCAGAAAGAAGACTGCAAAGACGGTTGGATCCTTGACGGTTTTCCGCGTTCCAAAGACCAGGCCATTACCCTTGACGAGACCTTGAAAAAAGAAGGCCTGGCTCTTGATTATGTTATTGAGATTACCCTCGATCGTCAGATCGCAAAAGAGCGTATCATGGGCCGTCGTCTCTGTGTCAATGACAATAATCATCCCAATCATATCGCCTTTGAGGCAATCAAGCCGGTGGAAAAAGACGGCAAGTTGGTGTGCCGTGTCTGCGGCGGCGAATTGAAAACCCGAGCCGATGACCAGGACGAAGAGGCGATCAGCAAGCGTCATGGTATTTACTATGATGAAAACACCGGGACTATGGCCGCGGTAAATTATTTTAAAAACATCGATGGTCCGAAAGTTATCTCCGTTGACGGCTCTCTCTCCATCGGAGAAGTTACCGAAGCCATTATGCGTGAGCTGTAGCCGTTGTCATGCGGTCTCAACGTAGCTGATTTTCTCATCTTTTTTATGTTAAAGGGCCTTCCCGTGCTGCGGGAACGCCCTTTTTGTCTTTCAGGTAAGAACGGTTTATGATGTCTTTTATCGTTCTTTGAGGTCGTTGCACAGGGAACCCGCGTGTATTCCACCTGTTCTTTTTCGCGGAAGGGTGCGTGCGGATATCTGTTCGTTTTAATTATGGATAAAAAATAAACATGAAAAAACCCGGAAAGGTGTATCTGGTTGGTGCCGGCCCCGGAGACCCCGGTCTCATTACCGTGCGTGGAAAGAGTTTGCTCGAGCGGGCTGAGGTTGTGGTCTACGACTATCTTGCCGGCCACAAGCTCCTCAAACATGCACCGGCCAGTGCCGAACTGATTTATGTCGGTAAAAAAGGCGGGGTGAAGCATACCTTCAGCCAGGAAGAAATCAACCAGATGCTCGTCGAGCACGCCCTGGCCGGGAAGATGGTTGTCCGCCTGAAGGGGGGCGATCCATTTATTTTCGGCCGTGGCGGCGAAGAGCTGGAGAAACTGCACGCCGCCGGAGTTCCGTTTGAGGTGGTGCCCGGGGTGACCTCCGCGACAGCCGCCGCTACCTATGCTGGCATTCCCATTACCCATCGGGATTATACCGCCTCCGTGGCTTTCTTGACCGGCCATGAGGATCCGACCAAGGAAAGCTCGAACATCGACTGGTCCAAATTGTCGACCGGTGCCGGAACTCTGGTCATCTATATGGGCATTAAGAATCTTCCGACAATTGTCGCCAACCTCATCAAATATGGTCGCGATCCGCAGACCCCGGTCGCTGTAGTGCGCTGGGCCTCGACCCCGCAACAACGTTCGGTGGTCGGCACCCTGGAGACGATTACCCAGGTGGTCACCGATGCGGCGATCAAACCGCCGGCCCTGATAATTGTTGGCGAGGTGGTCAAGTTGCGCGATACTATTGACTGGTATGAAAAGCGGCCGCTCTTTGGTAAAAAAATTATCGTCACCCGGACCCGCGAGCAGGCCAGTGAGCTTGTCGCCGGCCTGGAAGATTTCGGTGCCAACTGCCTGGAATATTCGACGATCCATATCAAGCCGGTTGATTGCTATGACATCCTTGATAGCGAACTGGAACGGCTGGATGAATACCACTGGATCCTCTTTACCTCGCTCAATGGCGTGAAGTATTTCTTTGAACACCTCTATGCCAAGGGCATGGATGCACGGGACCTGAAAGGGACTGACCTCGCCGTCGTCGGTAAGAGTACCGCCGATTTCCTCCTGACATACGGTCTCAATGCAGATTTAATTCCCAGTACCTTTACCGGGGAAGGGCTGGCGGAAAGCCTACTCGATCAGGGAGTTGAAGGGCGTAATATTCTCATCCCGCGCGCTCTGCAGGCCAGAGAAATATTGCCCGAGACCCTGCGGGGGGCAGGCGCCCAGGTAACGGTTGCCCCGGTCTATGAAAATTGCCCGGCTGCAGGCGATAAAGAGAGCCTCAGAGAAGAGTTGAAGAACGGTGGGGTGGAGATGATCACCTTTACAAGTTCCTCCACCGTACGTAATTTTCTGGCAATGATTGATGCGGCGGACCAGGACGAGCTGCAACAGATTTTGTCAGGGATTAAAATAGCCGCAATCGGCCCGATAACCGCCAAAACGGTCACCGATAACGGCTTGCAGGTCGACATTCAACCGAAAGAATACACGATCTCGGGATTGATTGAGGCTATTGTTGATTATTATGGTGGAGATGGCGCATAGCACCAGCTATTGTTTTCGGACCGATGAGCGGCAAGGGCGCCGTCTGCCCGGTCTGCCGGCGGACAAGGACGAGGAACAGGAAGGAATCGATCCTGCAGAGGCCATCTTTTGCCGTGCCTGCGGCAAGGCGATAACGAGCAGGGACCGGAAGATCGCTGTACGGGGATCCCATGCGCATACCTTTTTTAACCCTGCCGGAATAGTTTTTGAGCTGGGCTGCTTCAGCGCTGCACCCGGCTGTCACCGGGCCGGAGCGGCCTCGTCGGAGTTCACCTGGTTCGCGGGGCATGTCTGGCGTTATGCCCTGTGTCGGGGATGTAATAGCCACCTTGGCTGGGCTTTTGAAAGCGGGGAACAGGCATTTTGGGGCCTCATCCTGGCCAATCTTACAGCGTAAATGTCTCCTGCTCGCTGTCCTGCAGTTCCTTCCACACCGCGACACTGAGTTGCTGTAGCGTATACGGCTTTCTGATGCAGATCCCCGCGCCGAGGTCATGGGTTTTCTGCACCCGGTCGGTCTCCGAAAAACCACTGGCAATGATGGCTTTTTGTCCAGGATGCAGCTCGAGAATCTGCCTGTAGGTCTCGAATCCGTCTATTCCCCCGGTCAGTATCATATCCAACACGACGAGGTCGACCTTTTTATTTGTCACAAAAGCCACCGCTTCTTCGCCGCTGGCCACGGCATATACCTGATACTGCAGTCGTTTCAGGATGGCGCAGGCGATATCCCGCTGGTGGTCTTCGTCGTCGACGACGAGAATTGTTTGATGCGTGCCAAACAGTTCGGCCGGCGGTTCTTTCTCCGCCGGTGAGATTTTTTCGGTACTTACCGGCAGGTAGATGTCGATAGTTGTCCCGGCGCCCGGACTGCTGCTGATATCTATACCGCCATTGTGGTCTTCTATGCTCCCCCAGACAACGGTCAGTCCTAGCCCGGTGCCGCTTCTTCCCATCACCTTTCTGGTATAAAAAGGCTCGAAGATTCTCTGCAGATCGGTCGGACTGATACCTTCACCCTCATCTTTAACCCGGAAAAGGATGTAATTGCCCGCAGCAATCGGTTGCAGACCCTGCAGCGGTTTCTCCAGATACATATTTCTCGAGACAATAAAAAGACAGCCGCCTCCCGGTTGCGCCTCCGCTCCGTTGGAGATCAGGTTCATGATCACTTTCTTCAAAGCGGTCGGCGAGCCCAGTACCGGGGCAAGAGGTTCCTCCAGATCGTATCTGACCTCCGTTTGGGGGTAATAACCCAACAGCTTGTGGTACTCCGGGGAGCTGCCGTATTGTCGAATCAGTTCGTTCAGGTCGAGCAGCTGCTTGTTGACCACGCCTCGCCGGGCCAGGGTAAGAAGGTCCTGGATGATATCGGCGGCCCGCAGTCCTGAGTCGCGGATTGTTTCGATGCTTTTTCGCTGGGGGCTGTCTTTGGGCATGTCGAGAAGGAGGAGATCCGGATAGGTGACGATTCCGGAGAGGACATTGTTTAAATCATGGGCAACTCCCCCGGCCAGTAGGCCGAGAGATTCCATCTTTCTTGATTGTTCCAGCTGCTGCTGAATTATTTTCCGTTCCTCTTCCATGACGAGACGTTCGCGGTACTCCTGCCGCAGGGTTTTGTTTGCTTCGGCGAGTTCGTTGGTCCTTGCAACCACCCGCTGTTCGAGCAGCTGCTTTTCCCTGATGATCCGTCCGGAGAGAGTAATGCTGACAAACACCATAAATAAAAAAAGGAAGACATTGGTCTGGACCTGGAGGGTTTCTGGTATCCAGATAGCCTCTATCCAGCCGATGATATTCGTTTTTGATCTAACCGGACTAACCAGGACAACGCGGGGGATGAGACGGAGACGGATAAGGAAGTCTTCCAGGGTATTTGGCAATTGTGTTGTAACAGACTGAAACAGCTCACCATTATGGTTGACTACCTCAATTCTTTCATAATGGTCGGCCTCCGCGGCGAGTCTCAGGTACTCGACCACTCCTTCTGTGTTAAAATGCCACAGATCGTCGGCTATAATCAGCGCGTGTTTATTCAGGCGTTCCTGGCCGCGATTCGCGGCGTATTTTTCGTAGCCGAGTGTAAAAACACAGAAGATCACCGTGAGGATGACCAGGGAATACATGGGGATCCGACTGAGGCCTTTGTGTCGAGTCATTCGTCGTTGTCCTCCAGGTGGACGACGTAGCGGAATGCATTGTTTAGCCGTTTCATTGTTTTTTGGTCAACGTTTTTGGAACAGATGAGATACCGTTTATTGCCTCGGGGCATGTCGGAAAAATGGACCAGTTTGAAATCCGAGTTTTTTAGGCCGGAAAAGAGCAGCTGGTCCTGCGCCTCCTCTTCGGTCATAAAACAATAGTCAGCCCGATAGGTCTGAATCATTCGCATCAGGTTCTGGTTATCGGCGGTGGTGGTGACCTGTCGGGGGGTAAAACGGCGGAGATGGTCGTCAATATAGGGACCATAGGAATAGCCGTCTTTGACCAGGGCCTGGAGCCTTCTTTCTTTAAGAACTCGCTCCAGGGTTTCCATTTCACCAAGAAGCGTGTTGTCGGCCCGGGTAATTGCCACAAAAGGTTTGTCCTGATAGATGGGCAGGCTGAATTGGCCGAATGTCTCACGTTCCGGGGTCTTGAACCATCCGGCGGCGCAGCTTTTAGCTTCGTTGTTTCTGATAATATCCAGTTGTCGTGCCGCCGGTGTCTCCTGCCAGGAAAAAGGGATGTCGGCGTAGGCGAAGGCCTGGCCGATGGGATTGGCGACAACACCGCGAGCCTCGTTTTTGTAGGCGATATAAAATGGTCGGCGTTCATGGAAATGGACGGTAATTGCCGTAGAAGCCGGGTGTAGTGCCGCCGGGAGTAAAGAGGCCTGATACCACGAGGGGTTGGTGATTGGGTGGAGAGAGGATTTGAACCACAGGGTGAACAAGATGCAGCCGGCACAACAGGCGATAATAATGAGTTTTGCAGAGATTTTCGGCATGCTGGCTTCGCCTTCGATTGAAAGTGATGGTCTTCTTTACATTATCGTCCAGCTAAGCTGCCTTGTCTAGTTTTTATCTGCAAAAGAAGGCCGAAGAGAGAAAGAAGGTAGAATAGCCGGGCTTGCTCCGGTATACACCGATGCCGGGGGAGAAAAATCATGCGGTTATTTGTCCTTGATAAGGTCGAGGAGGTCTTCCGAAGTCATTTTTGCACTGATATCACTCCCCTCGAGAAGGCTTCCGGCGAGATCGCGCTTTTCCTGATGCAGTTTGACTATCTTTTCCTCAATGGTGTTTTTACAGACCAGCCGGTAGATGGTCACCGGTCGAGTCTGGCCGATTCTGTGCGCCCGGTCCGAGGCCTGGTCTTCAATGGCCGGGTTCCACCACGGGTCCATATGAATGACGTAATCCGCAGCGGTGAGATTCAGTCCCAGGCCACCGGCTTTCAGGCTGATGAGGAACAGGTCGCCCTGTCCGGCCTGGAAGGCATCGACGCGTACCTTCCTCTGTTTTGTGCTCGTACTGCCGTCCAGATACTGATAGCTGACGCCCTGTTTGTCGAGATATTCACGGATGATGCTGAGATGTCCGATGAACTGGCTGAAGATCAGTGCCTTATGATTGCTGGAGAGCAGTTCTTCGACCACCGAGGCGAACACTCTGAGTTTGGAACTTTCCACGGTGCTGTTCGCATCGAGCAGCCGGGGGTTACAGCAGGCCTGGCGCAGCTTCATGATCTCGGTCAGGATCTGCAGGTGTCGGCCCTTCTTTTCTCTTGAGCTCTCGAGCATATCAATGGCGTTTTGCCGCAGGGCCTCGTAAAAATGGGCCTCTTCCGAGCTCAGTTCGACATCGAGAGTGACTTCGGTGCGGGACGGCAGTTCCTCCAGCACTTGGGATTTAATTCTGCGCAGGATGAAAGGTCGGATGAGCTTTCTCAGTTTGAGTTTGGCCTCTCTGTCCTGGTAGCGCTCAATGGGTACGGCAAAGCGTTCGTTGAAACTATTGAGACTGCCGAGAAGGCCTGGATTGATGAAATGAAAAAGGTTCCAGAGTTCTCCGAGATGGTTCTCGATGGGCGTGCCAGTGGTGATCAGTTTAAACTCGGCCTGCAGGGACATTGCCGCCCGGGAACGTTTGGTGGCGGAATTTTTAATGGCCTGGGCCTCATCGAGGATGATTACCTGCCATTTGACCGTGGAGAGCAGCTCGCTTTCCTGCTGCAGGAGGGTATAGGTGGTGATCAGCAGGTCAAATTTTCCCAGCTCTTCAATGCTCTTTTCTCGATCTTTATGAGAAAGAAACTTAATGTTGATGGTCGGGGTAAAACGTTTAACCTCGGATTGCCAGTTGGTCGAAACCGAGGTCGGGGCGACCACGAGAGATGGCCCGTTAACGGCGAGCTTGAGGATAATGGCCAGGGATTGGATGGTCTTGCCCAGCCCCATGTCGTCGGCGAGACAGCCGCCGACACCCCAGTGGGCGAGTCGGGCCAGCCACTCGAATCCTTCCCGCTGGTAGACCCGGAGGTCAGCCTGCAGGGTTGAGGGAAGTTCCGGTTTGAACTCCTGGGCGGCACGGATTTTTTGAATCTGCTGCAGCCACCCCTGATCCGCCGCGGTATTGGCCAGGTTTGCCAGTTTTTCCAGCTGCAGGGCGGCCAGAGGGTGAACGAGGATTTCGTCACTGTTATCGTCAACCAGACCTTCGGAAAAAAGATTTATATCCCCGAGGCGTTTTTTGAACTCCTGGGTCAGGGCGATGAATTGTCCGTCACCGATTTCGACAAAACGGCCTGATGACTTCTTAACTTTTGCCAGCAGCTCCTTGAGTTCGACAATCTGTCCCTGGTCAAGGGTGAGTTGGCCGCTCATGGCGAACCAGTTCTGGCGGTTGGTGCGAATCTTCAGGTTCAGGTTATCGAGGGAAACCTTGTGGGTTATCGAGAGCTTTTCGCCTTCAGGCCACTCGATCACCACCTTGTCACGAATAGCCTGCAGTTCCATCAGAGCCTGCAGACAGTCGTCGGGATCATAGAGATGCCATTCCCGGTCGTTTTCCTGCTCCATATCGATGGCCAGATCGAGGATCGGACAGAGTTCTTCAATGTCTCTGGCCTTTTCTTCCTCGAGGGCCAGATTGCGCCTTGTCTGCAGTCGTTTGCCGTTGACCTCGGCCATGATATTTTCCACGCCCTGGCCGGGTTTGAGGTAATGGCCGCCTTCGAGAAAAGGTTTGACAAACATCTCCAGCCGAAAGCCGGTTCCATAGGGGATGAGATGCATGTAAATGGTGGAATCGGCTTCAACAAAGGTGATATTGCCGGTTTTTCTGCCGGTACTGTCAACGGCTATGGCCGAGTGCACGGTCATAAAGGAGGAAATATTGCCGATAGCCGTCAGCACCTGCTCACTTGCCGACATCGGCACGGTGATTCCGTCTTTTCCGGTAATCTGGGCGATGCGCCGATGGTTGTCGTTGATGGTAATAATTTTTACCCGGGTGGGTGTCTCGCTGTAATAATTGATATTATCAGAGGTGATTGGGTGGGCGAAACAGATATGCAGATTGTCACCCCGTTCTTCGACAAACAGCTCAGGTTCGCCGGCGACAAACTCTACCGGGGTAAGTGGCGATTCGGCCAGGTAGATATTGGGGTGGCCGATCATTGCCACCAGCGCTTTATCCATGTCGAAAAAGAAGGTCACTGCGTGGGTTTCCGGATTACTGGCCTTTTTTATGGCGGCACAGATCCGGCGATCCTGCGAGGTCAGGTAATTTAATCTGTTTGTTTTGTACAGCCGCGATAAAGAGATCGGCCTGCCCTTGCTCCACTCTCCATCCGGATTCAGTTTCTGTTCTTTCGGCGAGATGGTAATTACTTTGCCTGCAAAAGAAACCATCCAGATCATCCGAGTGGTCTGCTGCGGCATCTCGGCGTCCTGACTGGTGGCGTAAATGAGGGCCTGCAGGCTGCGTTTCCACGGTTCTTCTGGTTCGAGGATGGGCAGCAGGGGGACAATGGACGTCTCTGCACGTAATTTTTCGGTCACGGCAAGGAAGTCGCTGTTATCGTGCTGAATGGTCGCGAGTATCTCGCCGAGCACAAGGGTGAAGAAAGAATATCCCCGATCGCGGGACCGATGGTAAAAAGAGAGAATTTCAGCCTTTACATCCGGTTCAACGGTGGAGTTGAGCCAATACTGGCAGATGCCGGCCATGGCCACGGTCAAAACGTTTTGTGTTGTCCCCTCGGGAAGGTGAATCTCTTCCCCCTGCAGTCCTTTGTTGATATGCGAATTGATGACCGTGGCCAGGTAATTGTACGCAAGGTTTTCTCTGGCCCCCTGAAAAAGCGAAAGGGCGACGCCGATGCTGTCGGCAATTTTGTAATAGTCCTTTTTCCTGGTTCTCTGCAACTGGGTCAGGATATAAAAAATCCCCGTCGGCCCAAAAAAAGCGACCTTCTCATCGTTGCTGTATTTCTGAAGAAAAAGCAGGTCTTCTTCAAAGGCGGCCAATGCAGTTTCGCTGTGCCCGGAAAGAAACAAAAGCGTGCCGCGCGCTCCGGTGCCGTAAAAAGAATCACTGTGCTCATCTATCAGTTCCTGAGCCTCATCCAGTCGGCCCCGAAAGAGCAGTTCGTTGAAAAGGAGCCGCTTAAAGGGCAATTGTTCGTCTGTCGACAGGTGGGCAAACTCAACCTTACGGCTGAGAAAATCGATTAAATCAGGAAAATCGGAAAGGGTGGCCTGACCATATTGCAGGACATTGTTGAGCAGATAAAACTGAAAAGAGGTGGGGAGCGTTCTAAACCATTCGGCGTCAAACGGCCGGGTCATGATGCGCACAGTCGGCGGTGGTTCAGTGAGGAGCTCAGCGCATTGGTTTTCAATAAAATCGGAGGCGTCTTCGATGAGATCAAACTGCTGCGTGTAGACACCGATCCGCATCTCACGCATGCCGCGCCAGCACCTGATTGTCCATTTGCCGTAATAGTAAGAGACCGGGGCCTCGTCCTGGATGGTTTTGGCAAAAATATTGAAAGTATGTTCTTTTACTGCTATTTTGCTGAGAACTTCAACTATCTCGTCTACACATTGACGATCCTTGGTCAGAAAACCCAGTTGTTCGAATTTGCTGAAATAGTGGCTGAGATTGGCTGCTGTCGGTTTGTTTCCCCGCGGATTTTTCAGGTCCAGCTTGCGCAGGCAGTTGACGACGAGCGTTGAATGCGCCGGTTCATAGACAATTGACAGTAATTGCAGCAGGGCCTGTTCAAAAGGCGAGAGTTTCTGGTACTGTTCGAGGAGGGTGACATGAGTTTGCATAGACGCCTGGGTAGTCTTGGCGGAAAAATTTTCCCGTAAATATCGTCGGTATTTTTCGCGCGGAGCGAAAAGAGAACCAGTTACTATATCATTGTCTGTATCCAATGAGAACCAAAAACTGTACCTTTTTTCCCGGTCGGTAGCTGTGACTGGACGGAACATCCCGTTATAGTGTACATATCTATCCCTACGCGGAAGGATATATCGACCCAGGTGATCTGCTGACCGGCTTTTCGCGTAGTAACCATGACAACGTGTGAGATGGGACAATGACGGTTTTAGGCTATATATTTCTCGCCCTGGAGAACGAGCATCTGGTGGCTGAAGCAGAGCAGAAAAGTGCTCTGCATGAGTATGCACGGACCTTCGGTCTGGCAATTGATGAGATAAGGGTCGAAGCGGGGGCCAGTTTGAAACGACCTTTTAAGGAGAGGCCCGAAGGCCGCAGACTGGTTGAGGAATGTTCCGCCGGGGATGCGCTTGTCATCATGAAAGCGGAGTGGATTCTCAGTTCAGCCGGAGAGGGCGCCACTCTGCTTGGGACGTTGCGAAAAAATGACACTGCCCTGTACTGCATGGATCTCGGTGGGAACATCACGGTGGATGAGAAGAGAAAGCTTGTTGTCTCGGAAGGGAGTGCCGGCATCGTCATGAAACTGTTATCCGCCCTGGCCGTATGTGAAAACAGCGGCCATGGGGAAGCAATTCGCGCGACGAAAAGAAATCTCAAAAAACAGGGCCGGTATATCGGCGGGCCTGTACCCTTTGGCTGGGAGGTTAACGATGACAGAATGCTGGTGGAGAATACTGCCCAGCAGCAAGTCATCCAGGCGATAAGCGCTATGCGTGAGGACCGTTGGTCCTATCGTGATATTTCCAGAAAACTAAAGAACGAGTACGACATTCAACTCTCCCATGCGGGGGTCAGGAGAGTCCTGGAGAGTAATATAGAGAAGAAAAAAGCCCTGTTAGCAGCGAAAAATGCAGAGTGAGGCGGGGAAGTTCCGCGCCTCATTCCGTCGCCTCGGATCTTTGCCCTGACATCAGGTGATATCACAGGCTTGGATGTCTGGTTATTTCCGCATTCATTTCCTGGTGACGCAGCCAGGCAGAAAGGAGCTGTTGCTGCTTGGCCCTTAACAGATTTTGCCGATATTGTGCAATTTCTTCACTGTCGTCGGGCAGAGCAGGGGTCTGTCTGTCGACAAAGGTGTAGACAAAAAAATCGTCGCCGACTTTGCCGGGTTTTTCAGGTAATGGGACAGATGCCGAGAGCAGAAAAGCATCGCCAAGCAGGGCGGAGGGGAATGTCGTCTTGTCGTTTTGTCCGCTTTGAGTGATGAAACCTGACGCCAGAACGGCGATGCCCATCTTCTCGGCCATAGCCTCCAGCGTTTTTCCGTCGTGGAGGTTTTTTAGCAGCTCGCCGGCAGACGTTTCGGCGAATTTCTTGGATTCCGCCGCTTGGTAATCCTTTACCAGGGTGTCCTTTATGCTCTCAAAGGCAGGGATTTCCGGCTCCTTGATATCTTCGGCAAAGAGAACTGCATAGCCGGTCTGCCCTTTGATCAGGGAGCTCAGTTCACCTTTGTTAAGCTCAAAGGCCTTGTCTAAAAACTGCGTATCGGTTTTCAAAGCAGCCGGAGCATTGCTTTTTGTGAAGAAGTCAGTCTGTGCAATAGGAGTATCCGGGTGCGTCTCGGCATATTTTGTCAGACTGCCAGCCCCGATTATTCCCTCATAGGCGTCATTGGCTACCTGGAAGGCCAGGTTTTCCGCTTCTTTTCTTTGCAGAATAGTTTTGATTTCGTCGGCGGCCTCGGCAAGAGGACTGGTTTTTGCCGCTTGAATCTCTTCGAGCTTAATGATGTGGTAGCCAAACTGTGTTTTCACCACCTCACTGATTTCGCCAGGCTGCATGGCAAAGACAGCCTGGTCGAAAGTCGGTACCATTTGTCCTGCGGAAAAAAATCCAAGATCCCCCCCCGAATCCTTCGAAGGCTCCTCGGAATATTCTTTGGCAACTTCGCTGAAATCCTTCCCTGTCAGGGCAATTTTGCGGACTTCTGCAGCTTTTCCGGCCTGCGCCTGATGCCGTTCGGCGGAGTCCTTTTCACCTGCTGACAGAAGTATATGCCGAGCGTGCCTTTGTTCTGGAACCTGGAAGGTTTCTAGGTTATTGCGGTAATATTCCTCAATTTTGCTCGTGTCGATTTCTACCTTGCGACCAACCTCGTCATAGGTAACTGCTAGATATTTCAGTTTAATATGTGGTGCGGATTTGTAGTTGTCCTTGACGGTTTCAAACCAGGCCTTCAGCTTTGTGTCATCTATCGTCACCTTGTCGACATACTGTCCGGGGGTTATCTGCACATAGTTGACGGCGATCTTTTCATTCTGCCGGCGATAGATCTCTTCGATTTCAAAATTCGTCACTGCACCGGCAAAGTTGCTGATTTCCCGGGCGGCAACTTCAGACAGGCGGTCAAACCGCATGGAGTCTTCAAATTTTGTCGGCGCCATTCTGTTTGCCGCCAGCACGGTTTTGTATCGATCAATACTGAACACGCCGTTTTCTTGAAACTGCACCATCTCTTCAATAATTTTCCGAATCTCCTGCGCACTGACCTGCAACCCCATCTCTTCCGCACCCTGCCGCAAAAGTGTTGTCTGCACCAGCTGCATTATGACCTGTTGCTTGACCCCGAAGGTTTCGGCGAGTCCCTTTGGCACGGTGCCGCCGAACTGGTCGCTGAGCCGTTGGTAGGCCGTGTCGTAGGCCTGCTGGAATTCCTGAAAGGTAATGGTTTCACCGTTGACAACCAATGCCGACTGGCGATCGCCATTGAGATTGGCACCGACACCCCAGAATATGAAAACCAGGGCAATAATGACAACGATGATTTGAATAAAAGGTGACTGGGCTTTTTTGCGGAGTATCTGCAGCATGAAAGTAGATTAAGAGCTTGTAGTTAATGTTTATTGAGGCTTGTGAGCTGATTTTATCACGAGAGAAAAAACTCAGCGGCAATAGGTTGGCATGACAAACCAAGGATATAACAGTCTGTTCGATTTACTCTTTCTTGTTCTCCTGTGCAAGTAAAAATCGATTTCCTTCTGGCGTCGAAGCATGTGGATTGACGGGTGGCGTGCGAAGCGATCTCGTAGAAATACCTAAATGCGGAAGAAAAATACTAGACATATGCAACAAAAAAGGTCCTCTGCTCGGCTCATTAAAATGATTTCCTTTTTTGCCGGCAACAGTCTGTCGAAGTGTCTTGAAAAGAGCGGCAATTTTGCCCATGCGTACGAGGTGTTCATTTTGCCGCTACGATGTCAGTTATCGCATGTTGTTAGAACGTTAGCAGGTTTTTCTAGTCGTTCCGGGCGGCCAATTAAGCTGTATAAATGGTTCGTCAATCACTTGACAAATTGTTTTGGCTATAGTAATAAGCCGTAGTTAGTTCTAAATTATAAAACGGCGAAAGCTATAAAAAATAATATTCTAAGGAGGTTTGTAATGCCAACTCTCGAACACAACGGAAGTACATTTGAAGTAGATGAAGACGGATTCCTGCTGAAAGGTGATGATTTCAATCAGGATTGGGTTGATTATGTCAAAGGCGTTGAGGGAATCGGTGAAATGACTGACGAGCATCAGAAAGTTATCGATGCCCTGCAGGAATACTACAAAAAGAATGGAATCGCACCAATGGTTCGTATCCTCTCCAAGACCACCGGTTTCCCACTGAAAAGAATTTACGAGCTGTTCCCATCAGGACCTGGCAAGGGAGCCTGTAAAATGGCTGGTCTGCCCAAGCCGACAGGCTGTGTATAATAATTGTATACGCTGATACTGTAAGTTAAAAAGGGAGTATGCCTCGGCGGCATTCTCCCTTTTTGTTTTGCTGCTACCGAATCCGTATAATGCTGTCATGTCTTATCGCTCACCATTCACCGGTATACTTGAAAAACTGCATGACCTCCGAGCTGTAGGCGTTTACCCTTGTCGAGGTGCATGCATGTCTGTCAGAAGGTCTTCGTGGATCACTGCCTGCTTGTTCAGATACTCCCTCCCCGATATTTTCGCCCCTTTCAACCCTCCGCGAAGATTTATTTCCAGTAGGTGACAGGCACCGTCCGTGGTCAGCATGAGGTCGATATGGGCATAGGGGAATTTCCCGCGCTGCATGACTCTTCTGCAGAAATCCAGCTGTTGCAGAGAAATACCGTAAGGTGACGCATGTCCACCGCAGTGCAGATTCTTCCTGAGGTTGTGTGGATTAATCCGTTCGTAGGCCTCGAGATAGTCGCCGAGAATAATCACCCGGATGTCCCTGCTTGTGCTTTGGTAGGGCTGAATGACAAAAGGAAAAGAAAAAAGACCCTTGCCGGCATGGTTGTACAGCTCTTCAATGTCGTTGAAAATATGTACACCCAGGCCGCCGTTTTTTCGGTCGTGTTTGACGATGACTTTGGTGTATTGCTGTTGCCGGTAAAAAGAGGAGGCGCTCAGTAGTGCGTGGGTGTCGTAAATTGCTAAGGTGCCCGGCAGCATGAATTCACTGAATATCCTGGCCTGGAAGGTTTTGGATCTGCTTGCCAGCTGCGCCGTCGCCGACGGAATAAGGTGTATTCCCCGTTCGAGCAGGTCAAGCAGCACATGCTCTTCGCCTGGCTTCAAACGGATTCTTCCGCATATGATGTCGTTTTTGTTGAGCTGTTGATAGCAGGAAAAGAGGGTCTGGTTATCAAGGATAAGTGCCGGGGGATCTTTCAAAAAATCATCTCCGAGAACCGTTGATGGAATTCGGTGATGTCCTCCTCGCAGTTGCCGCAAAAGAGCTTTACATCGCCAAGAGACTGGGAGCTTTTGCTTTCAATAGTGAAACTGCCGTCGCTGTTCTGGATATAATGCGTCGTGGTGATGACGTCGTCGGTGATCTCGAAAAAATCTAATTCGTTGCCGCAGTAAGGACATTTGAGCAGGTTTGCGACTGTAGGTGGATCAAATGGCATAGACGATGATCGCTTTTGCATCTTTTTATCAGAAGAGTGTTATTTTTCGGCAGATTTTTTTACGGCAAGGGCAATTGGACCATCCTTTTCCGCAGGTTTCAGATCTTTTGCTGCTGCTTTAATTTCTCCCTGGATCGATGCACCGGGTTCGACAGTCAGGCTGCCAGCTTCAATCTTCCCATGTATGGAGCAGTTTTTTCTCGCAGTCAGCATGGTGGCATGGACATTCCCCTCAAAGGTTCCATAACAGTTGAAAGAGGATGCCTGGATGTCGCCAACAACCTTGCCGGTTTCGCTGAGGATTAAATGTTCTCCGTCGATATTGCCGTTTATTGTCCCATCGATCCGTGTTTTACCTTTGAATCGCATCTCACCTTTGATGGTCATGCTTTTATCAATAATTGATGAAATGGCTTCACTGTCGACTTTTTTCATTTCCTGTTCTGCGCTCATTGATTTTCCAAACATGGCCATGATTATTTTTTCTCCGGCAAAGAGGATGACTTTTCCAGCAGGTTTGCGACCTTCATAAAGTTATATGGGTTAATTGGTTTGTCATCCAGCGCTATCTCGTAATGCAGGTGCGGGCCTGTCGATCTGCCCGTATTGCCGACCAGACCAATGGGCTGACCTCTCTCTACCCTGTGGCCTTTCTGGACGAGATATTTCTGCATATGGGCATAGGAGGTTGTGTAGCCGTTGCCGTGGTCGATGGCGACATAGTTGCCGTATCCGCTGTTTCGAAAGGATTTTATGACGACACCGTCAGCAGTAGCGTAAATTTTTTCACCTCTTTTCCCGCGAATGTCAACCCCGGGATGAAAGGCCGATTTTTTATTCATTGGATCTCGTCGTTTGCCGAATCTGGAGGTGATGCTTCCCTGCACCGGTGTGCCAAGGGGCAGGGAGCGAATAGTATTGAGATATTTGTCGGCTTTATACAGAAGGTTATCCGTTTCCGTATCGGGCTGCTGGATAAACAGGCCGCCACGGTGTTTTGAATCACTGTCGTCGTTCTGCGGTATTTTGATACCGATACTGCCGATAATTTTCTCAATCAGTTCGCTGCGTACATTGAGTTCTTCAATGGCCGTGGAGAGCAGCGATTCTTTTTCTTCTTTGAAGGCAGTGGCCTGCTTCATGTTGTTCAATTCGAGCCGGGCAACTTTTAAGTCGATTTTTAGCCGTTCTTCTTCTGTCAACGTGTTGTGCCTGGCTATCTGCTCACTGCTGGTGTGCAGTTTTTCCTGCAGGCGGGCGAGCTGGTTGGAAATAGTGCAGTTTTTGCTATAGAGAGAGAAGGAAACGATGCTAGTGACCGTGAGGAACAAAAGAGCGACGACCGATGCCGAGATGATAAGGCATATTTTTCTTCGTGAACAGGGCAGCTTAAAGACTTTTCCCTTGTTGCCGGCTATAATAATATGCAGTTGTTCATCCATTATACGAATCCAAAAGAGTTGTTAATCAGGAAAACAAAAAGTATGATGTCTGCAGTCTATTGAAAGAGTTCCTTGGATGCAATGAGTAAAATTTCCTTTTGTATACAAGGGTGGGATGAATTAAGCAACAAGAAAAGCCTTTCCTTTGGTGACGATTCGCCCTGAATGTACTGTATCTGCTACGTATTTTACCATCCTCCAGGAATGTCACGGTTCGTAAAGGTTTCGTTTCCGTGGTTCATTTTCCGTTTTTTGGTCCGTTATGTCAAATCTAATTACCTGCAAATCAGTTTCCAAATCGTTCGGAGCGCAAGCTCTTTTTCAGAATATCAGCCTGATGGTCGGTAATGGCGACAGGATTGGTGTTATTGGGCCGAATGGCTCGGGAAAATCAACATTACTAAAAATTATCTGTGGCTTAGAGGAGCAGGACGGTGGGCAGCTCCTTCGCCGGAAATTTGTCCGTCTCAGCTACCTGGCCCAGGAGGATCTCTTTGATGAGGAACACAGCGTCAGCCATAATCTCATGGCCGCGCTCAATGACGAAGATATAGAAGAGACAGAAAAATACTACCGGATCGATACGCTTCTCAGCCGCGCCGAATTTCCCGATAGCGACGCGCCGGTAAAGAATCTGTCCGGCGGCTGGCGCAAGAGGTTGTCGATCTGTCGGGCAATGCTTGTCGCCCCCGATGTGCTGGTTATGGATGAGCCGACCAACCATCTCGATATCGAAGGCATTCTCTGGCTGGAAAAAATGCTCACGGGCAATGCGGGGCCGTCCGCCTTCCTGCTGGTCAGCCATGACCGGCACTTCCTGGAAAACTGCAGCAACAGAATGGTCGAGCTGTCGGCGGTATATCCTGAAGGAACTTTTCAGGTGCAGGGCTCTTACTCGGAGTTTCTTGAGAAACGTGAAGAGTTCCTCGTGGGGCAGATGGAAGAGGAAGAACGCCTGGCCAATAAAGCCCGCCGGGAAATCGAGTGGTTGCGGCGCGGCCCGAAGGCGCGGTCGACCAAGGCCAAATATCGCATTGACGAAGCCTATAAACTGACCGGCGAGCTGGCCGAGGTGAAGGCTCGAAACCGCTCGTTGTCAAATGTGCAGATTGACTTTGAAGCGACCGGCAGGAAAACGAAAAAACTGCTCGAAGCCCAGGGTATTGCTAAAGCATTCGGAGGTCGAACCCTGTTCAGCGACCTCGATATTGTTCTGTCGCCAGGCAGCCGGCTGGGCCTGCTCGGCCGAAACGGCTGCGGTAAATCGACGCTGATGAAAATTCTTGCCGGAGCAGCCGATCCGTCTGGTGAAGTCCCCGACTCCGGCACTATCAAGGCTGTGGATAAAATTCGTGTCGTCTCTTTTGATCAGAACAGAGCAACTATCGATCCGGCGCTCAGCCTGCGCCGGGCACTGGCCCCGGAGGGCGATGCGGTCATGTATAACGGCCGGTCCCTGCATGTGGTGTCCTGGGCGAAGAAATTTCTGTTTCGCCCTGACCAGCTGGAAACGCCGGTCGGTCAACTTTCCGGAGGAGAGCAGGCCCGTATCCTCATTGCCGGACTTATGCGGCAGCCGGCTGATATCCTGCTCCTCGATGAACCGACCAATGATCTCGATATTGCCTCTTTAGATGTCCTTGAGGCAAGTCTGCTCGATTTTCCTGGGGCCCTTGTCCTGGTCAGCCACGACCGCTATCTGCTTGACCGGGTCTGTCAGCGGCTGCTTGGCTTTGGCGGCAAAAGTGGTGTCATCTATTATGCCGACTATGAGCAATGGCTGGCCGATCTGCCGGAGACCGGGAAAGTGGAGGAAAGCGCAAAGAAAGGCAGCGGTAAAGGCGGGCAGGAGCCGGTGGAAAAAAAGGGTAACGGTCGTTTGTCCTACATGGATCAGCGTGAGTACGATCAGATTGAGGAGATCATTGCGGCAGAAGAGGCGCGGGTCGAGCTGCTGCAAAAGAAGATGGAGCTGCCGGAAATAGTCGTCAACCCGGATGGGCTGGACCAGTGCTGGCAGGAACTGGAGCTAACGCAGGCGAAGGTAGAGCAGTTGTACCATCGCTGGGATGAACTGGAAGGTAAAAAGATCGGATGAACGGCAAATGAAGATAGCCGTGCTTGCCGATATCCATGGCAACCTTGAGGCCTTCGAGGCTGTGCGTCGGGATCTTAAGGCCCAGGGCGTGCAGCGGGTCATCGGTCTTGGCGATAATATCGGCTATGGTCCTGACCCGGAGGCGGTGATGTGCCGCATGCGGCAGCTCGGCTATCAATCCGTGCTCGGCAACCACGAATTTGCCCTGGTTGATCCGCGCGGCAGGAGGTGGCTTAATTTTCAGGCGGCGGAAAACAACATCAAGACGGAAAAACTTTTGTCCCATAAAAACAAAGAGTTCTGCCGCTGCCTGCCGACTCATCTGGCATTCGACAATGCTCATTTTGTTCATGGCTATCCGCCGGATTCGGTATTTCGCTATCTGGACAGGCAGTCGGATGAAAAAATAGCGACGCTCTTTGCCTCGGCGCACGCTGCTTTCTTTTTTGTCGGACATACTCACCGGCTGCAGCTGGTAACTGGCCACGACGGCGTGGTGAGCCGCCGGGTTCTTGGACGGGAGACGGTGGTGCTGCTGCCGGATGCTCAGTATATCATCAACTGCGGCAGCGTCGGGCAGCCAAGAGATGGCGATAAGCGCGCCAAATATATTCTATGGGACATGGAAAACCGGTTGTTAGAGGTTCGATTTGTCGAGTACGACAACGAGAGGACCATGCAGAAAATCAGAGATCTGGGTTTTCCGGATGTCTACGCCTTGAGGCTGCGTTGACCGATGAAATGCATTGGCAGATATGAGGTGATCGGCCGTCTCGGGCGGGGCAGCATGAGCACCGTCTATAAGGCGAAGGCACCGATTACCGGGCGACTGGTGGCCTTGAAGATTCTTCAGCCGAGAAACGAGATCTTTGTCGATCTGGTCGGGGAGGCACGGCTGAAGGAAATGTTTATAGAAGAGGCGAAGATCATGGGCAATCTGTCCCATGATCACGTTGCCAAGGTGATCGACTGCGACGAGCATGAGGGGCAGCCCTTTATCGTCCTCGAGTATTTTGCCCATTCCATCGGCGCCTTTATCGGCGAATCGTATCGGGTTGAAACACCCTCACGGATTATTTCCGCGGCGAAAACAAAGTCCTATCTGGTGCAGGCTTTGAAGGGACTTGAACGCTTGCATTTTGCCGGAATTATTCATCGGGATATCAAGCCGTTCAACCTGATGCTCACCAGTGATGATCGGATCAAAATTATCGATTTTGGCCTGTCCCGGGTCCGGGGGGAAGAAAAGACAGCCATTCCCGGGATGCAGGTCGGTTCGCCCTACTACGCCGCCCCCGAGCAGGAAAAAAATGCGCAGCTGACCGATGGCCGGGCCGACCTGTTCAGTCTGGGGGTAATGGGCTACCGGATGCTGACCGGGCAACTCGTCGACCATCGACAGGGCACGATTTTGCCCCCGAGTGCCTTGAATCCCGAACTTGGGCCGGAATGGGACGCGTGCATAATGAAAAGCCTGGCCGGAAATCCAGCCCACCGCTACGCAACAGCCCTGGAGATGCGCCTGGCCGTCGAGGGCCTGCCCCTTGCGCCCCCGGGGCTGAACAGGTCCGGGGGGGAGGAGAGTCGCTGGGTTCAGGACATGCGGCCGGTGTGCGGGGCAATGAGAAAGGAGCCGTGCCGGGTGATGTATAAAGATATCCGGCAACTTCTTGGTCTCGATGAACTGCTGCGGCCGCTGCACTATACTCCGCAGAGTTTCACCGTTATCGGCCAGCAGGTGGCCTTGGAAAAAAACAGCAACCTCTTCTGGCAGCGGCGAGGTTCAGGCTTTACCCTTGACTGGCAGCAGGCGAAAGAGTATGTGCTCCATCTCAACAGCATCAGCTGGCAGGGTCGTAATAGCTGGCGATTGCCCACCCTTGAAGAGGCCCGCACCATTCTCAGCCCCCCGCTGCACGGGGCGCGCTGTTCCGGCTGGCCGCTTTTTGACGACACTGTCCACTGGCTGTGGACCAGCGATCACTGTACCAGAAAACAAGCCTGGATGGTCGATGTGGTGGAAAGCTTTTTCGACCGGCTTGACAAAGACGGCGTGGCCTCGGTCTGTGCAGTCAGCTCCGCTCCTTGACGGTTCTCTTCTTTACATTTTGCGGCTACTAAAGAATGCGCCGATCTTGTCCAGGGTGTAGGTGACATCCTCGCGGCTGACGTCCAGGTGGGTGACCAGTCTCGTCGTTTTGCCGGGGCTGATGAGAATGTTGTTTTCTGCCAGAAAATCGGCCAGTTGTTTGGCGATGTCCGCCTCCGTGGTAAAAAAGACCATATTCGTCTGGGCGGGATCTCTTTCCACCGCCAGCTGTTCAAACTGGGCCAGTCCTTGCGTGAGGATTTTGGCGTGTTCGTGGTCATCCGCCAGTCGTTCGACGTTGTTTTCCAGGGCGTACATGCCGGCAGCGGCGAGGATTCCCGCCTGACGCATGCCGCCGCCGACCATTTTACGCCATTTCCGCGCTTCTTCAACAAATGAAGCTGCGCCGCAGAGGATTGAGCCGACCGGCGCCCCGAGTCCTTTGGACAGACAGAGGGAGATGGAATCGAAATGTCGCGTGATATCCTGGATCGGGACGTTCTGCTTGACAACCGCATTGAAAAGCCTCGCCCCGTCGAGATGCAGGCGGAGCTTTTTTTCTTTGGCGAAAACAGCTGTTTTCTGCAGATAATCAACGGGCAGTGTCTTGCCGTTTCTGGTGTTTTCCAGACAGAGAAGACGCGTTCTGGCGAAATGGATGTCGTCTGGTTTGATCTTTTCCTCGATCTTGGCATGGGACAGGGTCGAATCCGGTTCAAATTCAATGGGCTGCGGCTGGATGGAGCCGAGAACGGCGGCGCCGCCGCCTTCATATCTATAGGTGTGGGCCAGCTGACCAACGATATATTCGTCCCCACGTCCACAGTGGGACATGAGAGCGATCAGATTGGCCTGGGTGCCGCTGGCGGTAAATATGGCCGCCTCAAAGCCGAGCAGTTCGGCGACGTACTTTTCCAGCCTGATGACCGTCGGGTCATCACGGTAGACATCATCACCCACTTCGGCTATGGCCATGGCCCGGCGCATTGCCTCGGATGGTTGGGTGACGGTATCGCTTCGCAAGTCGATTTTTTTCATTTCTATTCCCGGTTGTACACTGCATAAAAAAGGTATACATACCTTGAAAGTTCTTGCCTTTTTTTTGGCAAAGAATGTAGTGAAGATATGTATATTATTCCGCAAGGGACACTGGCGTGCGTCACGCTTGGCGGGTGAAACCTCTGGGGTGGCCTGTCGTTTCGGCCGGTCAATGACTGTCGGGGGCGGCATCCAGCAGAAGTCGTAGGTAACAGCAAATATGTACAATAGACGGAGTGAGAAAGCGATGGGAAAAAACAAGAGGCTCAGTGACTCGCAAAAGGAGATCCTGGCCGAGGCTGAATTTGCCTTCAACCACCTGAACGAAGATGATGTCTCCGCCTTTACCGACCCGGAAGTTAATGTATCGGATATCGATAATGATACGCTGGTGGAATTTGTCGAGCTGGCCAATCTTTTATATCGGGCGGGGGAGCAGCTGATTTCCGATGAGCAGTACGACTTTGTCTTTCTCGAAGAATTGAGACAAAGGATCCCCGACCATCCGTTTTTGCATACCGTCGAACCAGAGCCGCCGCTCGAGACAAAAACCGTCGAGCTGCCGGTGCGCATGCTTTCCACGGAAAAAGCCTATGAATTCGAGTCAATCGAGCGGTGGGCCAAACGGATAGCCAAGGCGGCGGAGGACTGCGGCGCCGATTTTGTCACGCTCGTTTTTCGCGCCACGCCCAAACTTGATGGTTTTGCCGCCTATGACGATGGGCAGATGCTGTACACCCGGGGAGACGGACGGCGCGGCACGGATATCAGTCGGGTTTTTGACCGTGGCCTGCAGGTGGCCGGTGACGGCCAACGCGGGCTAGGGGCGGGGGAGATTGTCGTCAGCCGCGGGTACTTTCGCGAACATCTGGCCGACCTGTTTGATAATTCGAGGAATTTTCAGGCCAGTTTAATCAAGGAAAAGGAGCTGAAAGCTCCGGCTGCGGAGGCCATCAGTTCGAAAAACGCGGTGTTTTATCCGTTCAGCCTGCTGCCGAGCTGGCAGGGCTCCTGGCAGGATCTCTGGACCAGTTTGGCCACCATCATCGACGAATTGTGGCAAAAAACCGATTACGATGTCGATGGCATCGTCATTGAGGTTACCGATGAAAAGATCAAGGAATATATGGGGGCCACCCGGCATCACCATCGCTGGCAGATTGCCTACAAAAGAAATACCGAAACCGCCGAAGTTGAGGTGCTCCGGGTCGTGGCGCAGACCTCCCGCTCAGGCCGGGTGAATCCGGTCGTCGAAGTCGAGCCGACCAGATTGAGCGGGGCGCTGATACGACGGGCAACAGCGCACCATTATAATATGGTCCGGCAAAATGGCGTTGGTCCGGGGGCAATAATCAGGCTGTCGCGCAGCGGCGAGGTCATTCCGAAGATCGAGGAGGTGCTGGTGCCGGTCGAACCGCAGTTGCCAAAGAGCTGCCCAAGCTGTGGGTCGACGCTTATCTGGGAAAATGACTACCTGCTGTGCGTCAATAATATGCACTGTCCGGCGCAGATCACCCGTTCCGTGGAACATTTTTTTAAGGTTCTTGGCAATAATGATGGCTTTGGGCCGTCTTCGATCCAGAAGATCTATACTGGAGGCATTACAACGATTCCCGGCATCTACAGTCTGCGCGAAGAGGATTTCGTTAACCTTGGGTTTGGACCAAAGCAGGCGGAAAACATGGTCGGTCAGCTGCAGAGAAGTCTTGTCGAACCGATTGAAGACTGGCGTTTTCTTGCCGCCTTCGGCATTTACCGGATGGGCATGGGCAACTGTGAAAAGCTGCTCGGTGTGTATCCTCTGGAGCAGGTCTTTGCTCTGCGTCGCGGGGAGATTGTCGCCATCAAAGGGTTCAGCGACAAAATAGCCGACGCCATGCTTTCCGGGCTGGCCGCATCGGCCGAGCTCTTTTGGGCAATGTACGGCATGGGCTTTAATTTGGTCAGGACACCACTCGCTGCCGCTGAAGTGGCCGCCGGTGACGGGCCGCTGGCCGGCAAGCTGGTTGTTTTTACCGGCGCCATGCAGCAGGGTAGCAGGGAGGAGATGAAAAAACAGGCAAAGCTTCTCGGCGCACGGGTCGGGGATTCGATTACCGGCAAAACCGACATGCTTGTCTGCGGAGAAAAGGTCGGGCCGGCAAAGCTGAAAAAAGCCGAGAGTCTCGGCGTAGGGCTTTTGTCGGAGGCGGACTACCTGGCGCTGATTAAATAAAGGCGACGCGGGTGCTGCGCGTCGCCGGATGTTCATTTTTAACGAGAAAACGGCCTGGCTATTTCGGCGGTTGGAGAAGATTGCCCGCCTTGGCGATGTTTTCGTGGGGAACCTCATCGATAAAGATGAGTATGGCCTCGGGGGGCTTGTTGGCTTCTTTGCTGATCACCTCAGTGACACCTTTGCTGATCTTTTGTTTCTGTTCCTTGGTGAGGGTTCCGGCAACCCGAATATTTACATAGGGCATGATAACTCCTTAAGGTATGATGTGTGTGTCTTGGCTGGAACGAAAAAGCGATCGTATCGAGCGCCGATCATTAATGTACCCATTTTTTAGTCGGGAAAAAAGATATTAATTCTTGCAGAGGGCGTGAATCTGATAAAGCGAAGGTCTTTCGTCTTGTTGTCGCGGGTATTCTGTGTTATGCCGAAAGAAAATAATCAATTAACTTCATTGTGATGAGGAACATATGCATATTCTTGTGACCGGCGGCGCCGGCTACATCGGCAGTCACACCTGCCTTGAGCTGCTCAATGGCGGTTACCGGGTGACGGTGGCGGATAATCTGTCCAATTCCAGCCGTGAGTCGTTGAACCGAGTCGAGGAGCTGACCGGGAAAAAGATAGCGTTTTTCGAGGTGGACCTTCTTGATCAGGCCGGTCTGCGTCAGGTTTTTTCCAGCGCCGACGAAAAATTTGACGCGGTGATCCATTTTGCCGGTAAAAAGGCGGTCGGGGAGTCGGTGGAAAAACCGCTGCTCTACTACCATAATAATATAACCGGAACCCTTGTCCTCTGTGAGGTGATGGCGGATCATGGCATAAAAAACATTATTTTTAGTTCCTCGGCCACGGTATATGGCGATCCGGCTACCGTACCGATCACCGAGGATTTCCCGCTCTCCTGCACCAATCCCTATGGTAGAACCAAGTTGATGGTTGAAGAAATTCTGCGGGATATCCACACCGCCGACACCGACTGGAACGTCTGTCTGCTGCGCTATTTCAACCCGGTCGGCGCCCATGAGAGCGGCAGGATTGGCGAGGACCCCAATGGGATTCCGAATAATCTGGTGCCGTATATCACCCAGGTGGCTGTTGGGAAACTTGCACAACTCTCCGTCTTTGGTGATGACTACCCGACCCCCGATGGCACCGGCGTACGAGATTATATCCATGTGGTCGACCTGGCGGCAGGGCATGTCAAGGCCCTAGGCCGCTTGTCCCAGCGACCGGGCGTGGTGGTCTATAACCTTGGTACCGGCAAAGGCTACAGCGTGCTGGAGATGGTCCGTAATTTTGCCGAGGTAAGCGGCAGGGCGATTCCTTTTCAGATCGTTGGCCGCAGGCCAGGGGATATCGCCGTCTGCTATGCCGATCCCGGCAAGGCCTTTCGTGAACTCGGCTGGAGGGCCCGGCATGGATTGCGCGAAATGTGTGAAGATTCCTGGCGCTGGCAGGTCAATAATCCCCAGGGCTTCTGACCAGTAGCGCAAGGCATCATGCATCCGGACTTCGACTATTTACCCGGATGCATGCCTGCTCTTTTCTTCCGCCGCTTCGCGTTATCCCATCCCCCTCTGCCCCTTTTGTTCCTCCCGAATTCGACTTACACCGGTATGTTGTGCGACAAAGTCGTGGTTATGGGCTTTTCTGTAATAATTGATCGAAATAAATGTGCGTATTATGCTAATATTTTCGCTAATATGCTGTATGTGTTATATTAAACGGTAAAAATAACCTTGCATTGGCCTGCCTCCAATGGTATTTTTTCACAAACCTAAAAGGGAGGCACTGTTTGCACAATGCGACTAACGAAAGATGTAACGATGATTTTTGGTTGCGGGAACGTCATTATGGGTGATGACGGTTATGGTCCCGCCGTAGTCGACGAACTGAACAGTCGCTATGCACTCCCTGAAGGGCTGGAAGCCCTAGATGTCGGCACCTGCGTGCGTGAGTATTTGTTTGATTATCTGCTGAGCGAAGAAGGTCGACCGAACAAAATCATCATTCTTGATGCGGTCGATTTTCCGGATCGCTCTCCCGGCGAAGTCTTTCAGATTCTGCCGATTGACATTCCCGCTAAAAAAATCCATGATTTTTCTCTTCATCAGTTTCCTACGGTCAATTTACTGCAGGAGCTTGAGCAGAACACCGGAATAGAAGTTCTCATCCTTGCGGCTCAAATCGAATACATCCCTGAAGAGATTGCCCCGGGCCTTTCGCCCGCCATGTCCAAAGCTGTTACCCAAGCGTGTGAAAAAATAGCACAAATTCTTTCCCTTACTGTCAAATGAGGTGACCTTTTATGATGTATGAATTTAAAGTCAGCGAACTTGCAGAAGAATTTGGCGTTCATCGAAATACCATAAGAAATTGGATCAATGCCGGCAGCCTTCCAGCCAAAGAAGGTCCAGGCCGCAAGTACCTTATGAAATTTCATGATTACCAGAAACTCTGCGAAAAATTCGGCCGTGAGCCGCATGTCCACCCAGCCAATAATGTCAGCCCGAAGGCTCTCGGGGCCCTGGAAGAAACCGACCAGGAACCCCTGCTTATTACTGGTCGGAAAAGTGAGATCGCCATCGACCCGTCCTGGGGTGATGCCTGTCTTACCTGCGGCACCTGTGCCAGTGCCTGTCCTATTGCCGGCGTGGATGGCCTCGATCCGCGCAAGATCGTGCGGATGGCGGTGCTCGGCATGGATAAAGAGCTCGTTGCCTCGAGCTGGCCATGGAAATGCACCATGTGCGGCAAGTGCGAGGAGTCGTGTCCGGCGAACATTGAGATCGTCGCCTTGATGCGCAAAATCAGAGGAACGAGAAAACGAGCAGAGGTGCCGGGGCCAATCCATAAAGGCGTCACCATGTGCCTTGAGCGCGGCAATAACCTGGGTATCCCCAAGGATGACTTCCTCTTTCTCTGTGAGGACCTTGGCGAAGAACTGGCCGAAGATTGCTGTCCCGGTTTTAAGACACCCATTGATGTCCATGGCGCGCGGGTGCTGGTGACGGTCAACTCGAAAGAGCCCTTTGCCGAGCCGGATGACATGAAATGGTGGTGGAAGATCTTTTACGCCGCCGGGGAATCCTGGACCATCTCTTCGGAAAACTGGGAAGGAGTGAACTGGGGACTTTTTTCCGGGGATGATGAAGCCATGAAAACGGTGGTCGGCCGTATCGTCGACAACATGCGCAGGCTGAACTGTCAGGTTCTCCTTCTCCCCGAGTGAGGCCACGCCTACTTTGCAACCCGGTCCGGGTTGAACAAATGGTATCCGGAAGCACTCAAGGAATTCAAGATAGTCACTGTTTTTGATCTCCTGCTGCAATATATACAAGAGGGAAGGATTCAGCTTGATAAGTCGAAACATGCCATACCTACCACCTATCACGATCCGTGCAATTACGGCCGCAAATCCCTGAAAGCCTTTGGGCAGGAATATTTTAAAGAAGGGCGGGCGGTGACAAAAGCCTGCTGCGACGATTTACGGGAACTGAACCCGAACCGTAACGGTGCCTATTGCTGTGGTGCCGGCGGCGGGGCATGGGCCATGCCGTATTCCGATGAGCGGGTGTTTTATGGTCGCATCAAGGCCCGGCAGATTTCCGAATCCGGCGCCGAACTGGTTGTTGCTCCATGCCATAACTGCCGCGATCAGATCATGAAATCCCTCAATAAGGAATATGATCTCGGTATCGAGGTAAAATATATCTGGGAGCTTGTTGCCGACTCCTTGATCATGCCGGAGACGCATTAGTATTGTGGAAAGAGGCACGCTGCGAAGCCTTTGTCGGTTGTCCCGGTGAAGGCTGACAAATAAAGAAATATCCTCATGCCGGCAATGTGCGGGAATATTGCCCTGGATATAAAAAATGGAGAGGAGACAGCTGTCATGCTGGACACAAAAAAAATTGGCTCGGTAATGATTGTCGGAGGCGGCGTCACAGGGATGCAGGCGGCCCTGGATCTCGCCGATTCCGGATATTACGTATACTTGGTCGAAAAGACCGGCGCCATTGGCGGGGCCATGGCGCAGCTGGACAAAACCTTCCCGACCAATGATTGCTCGATGTGAATTATCGCGCCAAAGCTGGTTGAGTGCGGTCGGCACTTAAATATTAAATTGATGACCCTCAGTGAAGTTACCAAAATCGATGGTAAGGCTGGGAATTTTACTGTTAACGTGAAGGAATCTCCGCGCTACGTCGACATGGAGAAGTGCATTGCCTGCGGCGCGTGCACCGAGAAGTGTCCGAAAAAAGTCGATAGCGAGTACGATGCGGCCACCGGCAAACGCAAGGCGATCTATGTGAAATACGCCCAGGCGGTACCGCTTAAGTATCAGATCGACCCCGATGCCTGTATCCGTCTGCAAAAGCCGGGGGCCTGTGGTTTTTGTGAGAAGGTGTGCGACGCCGGGGCCATTAATTTCAACGATACGGAAAAGATGCACCAGCTCAATGTCGGCGCGGTGATCCTGGCCCCGGGATTTGAGGCCTATGATCCGACGGATGCCGGCGTCTGGGGATACGGCGTCTACCCCAACGTCATCACCTCCCTGCAGCTCGAGAGATACCTCTCCGCCTCCGGGCCGACCGAAGGACATCTGATTCGTCCTTCCGACGGCAAACCGGTGAACAAGGTTGCCTTCCTGCAATGCGTCGGCTCACGGGATGAAAACCTGTGTAATAACGGCTACTGTTCCTCGGTCTGTTGCATGTATGCCATCAAGGAGGCGGTCATTGCCAAGGATCATGCGCCCGGACTGCAGACCTCGATCTTTTATATGGACATGCGCACCCATGGCAAGGAATTTGATCTGTATATGCAGCGGGCGAAGGAAGATTCCGGCGTACGTTTTGTCCGTTGCCGCGTCAATGGTGTGGAGCCCGATGGTTCAGGTGGGGATCTGCGTCTGAGTTATGTCAATGAGGAGGGCCGCCAGCTCGAAGAATTCTATGACATGGTCGTGCTGTCGGTTGGACTGCAGACGCCGAAACATGTCCTCGAACTAGCCCACACCGCCGATATCAAGCTGACGGCGGACAATTTTGCCGCCACCTCCGACTTTGCCCCGGTGCAGACCTCACGGGAAGGCATCTTCACCTGCGGCGCCATTGCCGGCCCTAAAGATATTCCTCAGTCGGTCGTTGAGGGATCCGCTGCCGCGGCTGCCGTGGCCGACCTGCTCTCGCCGGCCAGGTTTGAGCTGACCACCGAACCGACTTTTCCAAAAGAAAGGGACGTTTCCGGGGAAGAGCCGCGTATCGGTATCTTTGTCTGCCATTGCGGGTCGAATATCGCCGGGATCGTCGATGTCAAGGCGGTGGACGAATATGCCGCCACGCTGCCGGATGTCGTCTATGTTGAACGCAATCTGTTCTCTTGTTCTCAGGATACCCAGGAGATGATTGTCAAGCGCATTCAGGAACAGAAACTGAACAGGATTGTCATCGCCGCCTGTACGCCCCGTACTCATGAACCGCTGTTCCGTGAAACTTTGAAGGCCGCCGGCCTCAATGAATATCTCATGGAAATGGCCAACATCAGAAATCACAACTCCTGGGTGCACACCGATAATCCGAAAGCGGCCACCGCCAAGGCGAAGGATCTGGTGCGCATGGCCGCAGCCAAGGTGACATATGGGGATTCCCTTAAACCGATTTCCGTGCCGATCACCCAGAAGGCGCTGGTCATCGGCGGCGGTGTCGCCGGCATGACGGCCGGTCTGAATCTCGCCGAGCAGGGTTTTGAAGTGCATCTGGTTGAACAGACAGACATCCTGGGTGGCAATGCCCTCAATCTGAAGCATACCTGGGCCGGAGAACATGTGCCGACACAGGTGGCCAAGCTTGTCGACAAGCTGGTGTGTAACGATAAGATCATCATCCACAAAGAATCCACGGTAACGGGAGTGGAGGGTTTTGTCGGGAATTTCCGCTCGACCATCACCGGCAAGGATGGACTGACCAAGGTTATCGAGCACGGGGCGGGCATTGTCGCCACGGGCGGAGATGCCTATACTCCCACCGAATATAACTATAATTCCATAACCGGCGTCGTCACCTCGGTTCAGTTCGACAAGCTTTTTGAATTGAAGGAGGCCCATGTGCGAAGGGCCAGGCGGTTTGTCTTCATTCAGTGTGTCGGCTCCAGGGAAGAGGGCAGTATGTATTGCTCGAAGGTCTGCTGCACCCATTCCGTGCAGTCGGCCATTGCCCTGAAAAAAGAGAATCCAGAGCGCAATGTCTATATCCTCTACCGGGATATGCGCACCTATGCACAGCGTGAGGCCCTCTACAAACAGGCAAGAAAGCTTGGGGTCATCTTTATTAACTACGAGCTGCACGGCAAGCCGAAGGTTACCGAAAATGGTTTGGTCATTGATGTTGAGGTCTGGGATCATGTGCTGCACCGACCCTTGAAGATCGAGGCGGACATGGTCATTCTGGCCGTCGCCATTCGGCCCAAGGCGGATGCGGCGGAGCTGGGTAAACTCTACAAGGTTCCTGTCGATGGCCAGGGCTTTTTCCAGGAGGCGCACGCCAAACTACGGCCTGTCGATTTTTCCACGGACGGGATGTTTGTTGCAGGATTGGCCCACTACCCGAAACCGATCGAGGAATCGGTCGCCCAGGCCTTGGCCGCTGCGGCCAGGGCGGCCACTCTGCTGTCGAAGAGTCATGTCTATCTTGATGCGGTGAAAGCTGCCGTCGATGAACGTTATTGCGATGGCTGTGCCCTCTGTGTCGATGTCTGCCCCTACCATGCCATTACGCTGGTTGATAAACCGGCAAAAGACGGGCAGGCCGCCGGCAAGGTGATCGTGGTGAACAAGGCGCAGTGCAAAGGCTGCGGTTTGTGCCAGGGTACCTGCCCCAAACGTGGCGTCTATGTCTCCGGATTTACCATGAAGCAGATCAGCGCGCAGATTCAGGCGGCGCTTGCCGTCTGAGTTTTATCTTGAATACATCGAAGGCTCCTCCGCCATGCGGCACCGTTCTCCTTGTGTGGTCCGGGGGGAGCCCTCGAAATGAACTTTACAGTGAGAAGGAGTAAATCACATGAGTTTTGAGCCTAAAATTGTTGCATTCTGCTGCAACTGGTGCTCCTACGCCGCGGCTGATCTGGCGGGAACCGCGAGGATGCAGTATCCACATAACGTGCGGATCATCCGAGTAATGTGCTCGGGGATGGTCCATCCTGAATTTATCATGGATGCCCTGTCGCAAGGGGCGGACGGGGTGATGGTCCTCGGCTGACACCTCGGTGAATGTCATTACCTGGATGGTAATTATAAAGCGATGACCCGGTCCGACATGGTTGCTGAGTTGTTGGAAGATTTCGGTTACGAGGCCGAACGGTTCAACTTGACCTGGGTTTCCTCGGCGGAGCCGGATAAATTCGTTGCGGCGGTAACTCAGATGACCGCGCGCATCAAAAAATTAGGTCCGGTAAACGGTCAGGATGCCCCAGTGGCATAAAGGGAGGGAGATATGGCTGTAACTACTGCTATGGAGTGGTTGGGATCCTGTTCGGGGTGCGAAATCGCCATCCTGAACATCGGCGAAGATCTCGTGCCGATTATCACCGAGGCCCTGGATATTGTCCATTGCCCCGTCCTGATGGATCATAAGTATTTTGGTCAGTGCGGCGAAGGATTGACCCTGACGATTCCCGAGGCCGTTGTCGGTATTGTCACCGGCGGGGTGAGCAATCACGAACACCTGGAAGTACTCGAAGAGATGCGGGCCAAGTGCAAGGTGTTGATTGCCCTTGGTACCTGCGCGACACACGGCGGCATTCCCGCCCTGATGAACGGGCAGGACCGGGCAGAGAGCTGGGAGGGGATTTTCCACACCGAGACGACTGATCCGGGGGCGAAGATACCCACCGTAGAGGTACCGGCACCGCTTGATCGGGTCTATGCCTGTGATGAGAAGGTGAAGATAGATATGCAGCTGCCCGGCTGTCCGCCCAATCCGGCACTGATCGCCGAAGTGATCCTGTCGCTTGTCGAAGGCAGGGATCCCGTTCTTCCGGGCAAGAGTGTCTGTGATACCTGCCCGACCAGGCGTGAAGGTAAGGGCGATGTCAGCCAGGTGAAGCGTTTTATCACCAATGCCGACTTTGTACCTGGGGCGCCGATCGATGAGATGCGCTGCCTGCTCGAGCAGGGCTATTTGTGCATGGGGCCGGTGACGGCTGCCGGCTGTGCCAAGCGTGGCGCGCCGGCCTGCATCAGCGCCAGGGTGCCCTGCCGGGGATGTTTCGGGCCGGTGCGTAAGGACGGCAATCAGCTGCTTGATATGATGAATGCCCTGGCAAGTAACGGAATTGACTATAAATCAGTCGTTGACCGTCGGTCGATACTGAGATTTTCAGGAGCCCACGGACAACTTCGACCGATGAAAAAACGGGTCGTGGAGGAGGATTAGGATGGGAAAGGTAATAAATATCGCGCCGGTTACCCGCATAGAAGGACACGCCAAGATCGCCATTCATTTGGGCGATGACGGCAACGTGCAGGACGCGTTTCTGCACATTCAGTCCCTGCGCGGGTTTGAAAAATTTATTGAAGGCAGGCCGGCGGAAGAGGTGCCCCGTATTGTCAATCGTATCTGCGGCATCTGTCCGTGGATGCATCATCTTGCCTCTAACAAGGCGGTCGACGGCGCCTTCGGCGTAACCCCGACGGAAACCGGCCATAAGCTGCGGGAAATGTGTCAGGTCATGGCACACATCAACGACAAGATCCTGCATTTTTTCTTTCTTGCGGCCCCCGATTTTGTCCTAGGGCCGGATGCGGATTACTCAGTGCGTAATGTCATCGGCGTGGTGAAAGCGGCCCCGGAGCTTGCCGGCAAGGTGGTCAAAATGCGTCAGCTCGGCCAGATGATGCTCGACAAGTTTGCCGGTAAAGCCATTCATCCGATTGCCGGCGTGGTCGGCGGTTTTGCCAAACCGATGATGGAGGAAGAGCGAAAGGAGTTGCTCGAAGGCACCAGGACTCTGCTTGACTTCTCTCTCTATGCCCTGGAGTACGCCATTGACAACGTGTTCAGTAAATATATGGACGTCATCAGCGACCTTGGCGTGATCAGGACCGGCTTTCTCGGTACCGTTGACCGTGAGGACGGCGCCCTGCGCCTCTACGACGGCAGGCAGCGCATGATGAAGGCTGACGGCAGCTATGTCGACTTTGAAGGGGCGGCATATACGGATTTTATCGGCGAACACGTCGAGCCCTGGGGCTATTCGAAAATGCCCTATGCCAAATCCTGGAACGAGGGCTTTGACATGAGCCTGGCCGCTCCGAAGGGCATTTACCGGGCAAACACCCTGGCGCGAATCAATGTCTGTGACAAGATCTCTACGCCGAAGGCGCAGGCGGCACTGGAAACGTTCCGGAGTTCCTTTGGCCGCCCGGCGCAGCAGACCCTGCTGTATCATTACGCCCGGCTGATTGAAATGGTCTATGCCTGTGAGCGGACCATTGAATTGCTCGAATGGGAAGGCATCACCGATCCAAATGTGCGCGCCCACGTCGAGCCGAAGGCCGGTCGAGGCATAGGCATTGTTGAAGCACCCAGGGGCACCCTGATCCATGACTACACCACCGACGACAACGGCTGCATTACCAAGGCCAATCTCATTGTCGGTACGACCCATAACATCGCGCCGATGAACATGAGCGTAAAGCAGGCGGCGACAACCCTCATTAAAGACGGTATTTACAATGAAGGCTTGCTCAATCAGGTGGAAATGGCGGTGCGCGCCTACGACCCCTGAATGTCCTGTGCAACGCACCGCCTGGATGGCGGTATACCGGTATCTGTAAGTATTGTGGATTCCAAGGGAAACGAGGTTGACCGGATAGTCAGTTGATCTGTCTTGCGTTGTCACCCACCTCCTTCCTGGCGGTGGGTGACAGGCGTTAGACGGCAGCCGATGAAAAGATATTGTGCATGGTCTTTATTGTTTTTTTTGGTCGATAATGTAGTATAAACAACGTACTTATTTGTGTTCCCCGCCGGGGAATAAAGATAAATGTGCAGGAGGTTACCATGCCACACACACGAAGAGTGCAGGTACGGGCGGAAAATCCCAGTGGTGCATGCGGCAAACTGGATCACATGACTATTGACGAGTTGAAAGCGCGGGCTGTCGGCGATGATTTTGACGGTACGTGTCCGGCATGCGGAAAATTTCATTTGACTCGAGCTGAGATCGAAAAACTGGAAAGCGAAAAAGTTGTTGACTCAGAGAGCTACAAAGCAATGAAAAGCGAGGCGGAAGCCTCGGAATAATTGTGCAGTTGTTTTTTTGGGAAAAGGCATGTCTTTTTCCCAAAAAATTACCAGGGTGTTCAGGTGAGAGTTCTCTTTATTTCACCTGGGGAGAGAGGTCTACCGAATGAAAGCCGGGAAAGTAACGAAAAATCTTCATCTCCAGGAAGCACTGCTTGAAGAAATACACCATCTGGTCGACCGGCCCATGCGGCTGATGGTGGCCTGCGGTACACAGAACAGGGCCATTCTCAAGTATGGTCTTCGCCAACTGCTGCCGGAAAGAATTGACCTCGTCGCCGGCCCCGGCTGTAGCGTCTGTGTCATGCCGGCCGGGCATATCGATGCCTTTGTCAAGGTCGGTATGCAACCTAACGTCATCACCGCCGCCTGTGAAGACCTGCTGCGCGTTCCGGGCAGCAACGAATCTCTTGGTTCCATTTGGAAAAAGGGCGCCAGGGTGGAAATAATATCCTCTCCCATGGATGCCCTTGATATTGCCCGGCGGGAACCTGATTTTACCGTCGTCTATCCAGCGGTTGGTTTCGAGGCCACCGCGCCGAGTGTCGCCGAAACAATTCTTGAGGCGGCACGTTTGGGCATAGAAAACTTTTGTGTTATTCCTTCGATCAGGCTACTGCCTCCGACGATCGATGTGCTGATGATGGACCCGGATCTGAACATCCGCGGCCTGCTCTGTTCCGATCATATCAATACCATTTCCGATACCGAAGCCTATACCGAACTGGCGAAAAGACATAATCTCTCCTGCTATATTGCCGGCTTTGAGCCGGTGGAGATCCTCGAGGGCATCCTGAGTCTCGTGAAACAGATACGCCGGGGTGAGTCGGTTTTTGATGATACTTCCGCCTTTATCTATTCTTCCGATGACAATAAAAAGGCCAGGAAAATGGTGTCGGAAGTATTCTTCGCCGTCGATACCGACTGGCGCGGCCTCGGCACCATAGAGCAGAGCGGATTTGTCATTCGTGATGAGCTGTCACTTTATGATGCCACCAAGAGATTCAATGTCAGGTTTAAGGAGGGGCAGGAATCATGTATGTGCCAGTGCAATGCGATCATTTCCGGTCGCGGACTTCCGCCGGACTGTCCTGCCTTCGGCATGGTCTGCACGCCGCAGTCGCCTATTGGCCCGTGCATGATCTCGGATGAGGGCATTTGTTCTTCCTATTTCAAATACAATGTTCAAGGCAATCGGGCGGTCGCGTAGGAGGCTGTCGGACGCCGCACCCTTGACCGGCGGCACTGCCAATGCATGAGTTCTCCCTCGCCCAGGGGCTGCGTAATCAGCTTATCGGCCTTGATTTAACATCAGGCAGGAAAGGTGCTACCCGCCGAGGTTGCTGTTGGTGACGATGGTGGTACTGTTGTGGAATCCTTCGTTTGCGGCTTCAACGTTCCCGCCGGGGAGAGAGCGGTGACACAAGGCTTGAACCTCCTCATTGCCTCGGCCTCCGGCCAGGATCTGGTTCTGCCGCACGTCACCCTTGAATAATTTCCTGTCGTGTCCTTTCGTTTTTTTGTATGTTCTGTGTTTTTCCCTTGTTTCGTTCTGCGCGGCACGCATTGTCTCCGATTGTCGGTTAACAGCAGTTACCGGGGAAACAGCAGGAATGAGAGGCCAACAAAAAAAAGCAGCAAGCCGCCGATATCGAATAAATTGCCAAGACTGCATGGATCGCGCCGACGACAGAGCTTTACATCGGCAGGAGAAGCGGTAGCGTCTGTGGAGAGTTGCGGTGTTTGGGGATGGTTGAGTATCTCGCCTGCACCAAAGGCTATACAGGCAAAAGCCAAATAGAACAGACCAGTATACATATGTACGGGCGGATGCAGGACCCAAACACCACCAAGGCCGACGATGCCCAAGGTGCCTATTGTCCATGCAGCAAGATAAAGCGGCGGTAAACGGTAGCCTGCATCAGCCATAAAGAAACTCTCCTTCAGCAATATTTGTCTCCTTTCTTTCATTTAAGCAGCTTTCGTTAAAAGTCCAAAATTAAATATCTGGCCGATGTCTCTGCCACTTTGCCGAAGAGAGTGCTGGAGAGATCAGTGACGGCAATGGCTGGTGGTGTTCCGATAGGAAATAACTATTGGACTATCTGCTGAAATTTCGGCATGATGCGACATGTTTTTTTCAATATGATTTTCTCTACTGCTCACCAATCAGCTGTGAAGAGTTGTCGATGGACCAGAAAAATAACGTGCAGAAGAGGCTGCTGTGGGCGGATCGCATTGGCCGCTGGATAATCAGCTTGATTTTCCTCGGTGCCGGCTTGCCTAAGCTCCTTGATGTCCGTGGGTTTGCCGAGATAATTGATGCGTACGCTATCCTGCCGGACGTGCTTTTATTACCGACCGCGGTGGTGTTGCCTGTGGCCGAGATATTTCTCGCCGTGGGGTTACTGTTTAACAGCCTGAAAAGCAAGGTCGGGGTGGCACTGCTCCTGCTCTTTTTTATTGTTCTTTTGTCGTATTCAATCGGGCAGGGCCTGGATATCGATTGTGGCTGCTTTGGTCCGGAAGATCCGGAACATACCGCTTTTCAAGGCCTTCGAGCCGCTCTTGTCCGTGATATTGTAATGTTCGTTCCTCTTCTCTACTCATTCTGGTACCACCGGTACCGTACTTGTACTTTTTCACATTGAGGGAGTGGAGTACCAACCTCCTGGAGGTACTCATCCCAACTTATTAACCTTGTATCGGGATTGAAAATCATGAAAAAAATTGCACTTGCAGCGGTAATGATGGTATTTACGGGGGTATTTGCCACCTCCAGTGCCTTTGCTTTCGGCACTGGCAAATTTAAAGACGAAATGGAAAAGGAAATCGAAGCGGTAAATCTGGTCCGGGATGTTGCGGAGAGCGGGTATGATGTTATTACCACCGCAGAACTGAATGAGCTTATGAAAACCGGGGAAGATATATTGGTTATCGATACCATGCCCTACGAAGACAGTTATAAAAAAAACCATGTACCTACCGCGAAACAGTTTCTTTTTCCAATTCCCGACATGGTGGAATGGGACAGTAAACAGACCGACGGCAAAAGCCAGGAAGAATACCTGCAACTGCTTGGTCCGGATAAAGCAAAAAAGATCATTGTTTACTGTGGTTTTGTCAAATGCACCCGGAGCCATAATGGTGCACTCTGGGCGAAAAAGCTCGGCTATACAAACGTTTATAGATATCCAGGCGGGATTTTTGCCTGGAAGGGTGCGGACCTTGAGATTGGCACGGTAAAATAACCAGGTAATAGTTACAAAAGAGCATGCACTCCCGCAAAAGGGCGCGGCGATCCTTAGAGATCGCCGCGCCCTTTTTTGTATTTCTATCCCATAATGTGTACATCCTGTGCAGGAAAGGGTGTGAAAGAGTATATCTGCTCTTGTCGGCATTGTTGTTTTTCAGCCGATTAAGCCTTATATTTGGCTACTGTACAGCTTTGTTAAGTGAAATCAATAATAAGGAATATACATGCACGCAACCGATCCGGAAAATAATGGGTACAAAGGTTTTGAGCAGGGGCCGATTCGGCCGCCAAGCGAGGCGGGGAGTCTGCTTCTTCGCATCAGCCGCAATTGTCCGTGGAATCGATGCACCTTCTGTCCGGTATATAAGCGCCAGAATTTCTCCCTGCGGTCCATGGAAGACGTGTTGGAGGATATTAATCGTGTCCATGGCTATGTGCTTGAGCTCAGGAAATATGCCGGCAAAAGCGGCAAGGTCTACCCGGTCGATATCGAGCGGCTTCGCGCCCTCGATGGGGTGGGCGACCGGGCTGCACGTAATGCCGCATTGCAGTGGGCCGCTTCCGGCATGCGCTCGATCTTTCTCCAGGATGCCAACAGTCTGGTTATCAAACCGGAGCGCCTCATTACCATTCTGCAGCATCTGCAGCGGTGCTTCCCTTGGGTCGAGAGGATAACCTCCTATGGACGGTCGCACACCATCGCCAGGATAAGTGCACATAATCTCCAGCTGATGGCCGAATCGGGCCTGTCGCGTATCCATATCGGCATGGAGAGTGGTTCGGACAAGGTGCTCGCCCGGATTAAGAAAGGGGTGGATAAAAAGACCCATATTGCCGCGGGACAAAAAGTAAAACAGGCCGGGATGGAACTCTCTGAATACATTATGCCGGGATTGGGCGGCAAGGATCTTTCCGAGGAACATGCCCTGGAGAGTGCCGATGCCCTGAATCAGATCAACCCGGACTTCATCCGCCTGCGGACGCTGGCCATCCCTAAACATGTCGAGCTGTATGCGGAGTACAGCAGGGGTGAATTTCAGAAGTTGGGTGATGCCGAGACGGCCCGGGAACTCCTTATCTTTCTGCAGGCCCTTAATGGTATTACCAGCACCCTGAAGAGCGATCACATCCTCAATCTTTTTGAGAACCTTGAAGGACAATACCCCAAGGACAAGGGAAATATGGTTGGCATCGTGCAAGAGTTTCTCCACCTCGACCCGAGAGAAAGGATGCTTTATCAGGTCGGCCGGAGGATGGGACTGTTTCGAGGCCTGGATGATATGCGTTCTGCAACGAAGCGGCAGCATGTGGAAAATGCCTGCCGGCGTGCCGGCATCACCCCGGAGAACGTCGATGCGGCTGTCGATGAATTGATGAAGCGGTTTATTTGAAAAGCCAGCTCGCACCGGGTATCTCAATTGTCCTAATGAGAATCATAATGAGAACCATTGTTAAAAAGAATGATGACTTGTGCCGGTCAATATGGTTGATTTACCACAGATAAAAATGTACTACCGCAGGTGGATAAAACATTGAATTTCTCCTGAGTTTTAAGAGGACAGTATGGCCCTATACGATCGGCAATTAGAAAAAGATAACTGCGGCTTTGGCCTGATGGCCCATCTCGACGGCGAGGCCAGCCACAAGCTGGTGCGGACGGCAATTTCATCGCTGGCCAGAATGGCCCACCGCGGCGGTATCGCCGCCGACGGTAAAACCGGCGACGGTTGCGGCGTGCTGCTGCAGAAACCGGACAATTTTTTCCGGTCGCTGGCCGGGGAAGAGGGCTGGAATCTTGGTGGCAGGTACGGCGTCGGCATGATTTTTCTCAGCCCCGATGACGCCAAGGCGACGGTGGCCAGATGGGCCATCGAAGAGGAATTGGAAAGGGAAACCCTTACCGTTGTCGCCTGGCGTGACGTCCCTGTGGACCCGGAAGTGCTTGGAGATTTTGCCGGAAAAAGCCTGCCGCACATCGTCCAGGTTATTTTTAATGGGCCCTTCGGCTGGGGCTCGAAGGAACTCGAACGACGCCTGTATATGGTTCGCCGCCGGGTGGAAAAACGGATCACCGATGATGCCGATTTCTATATCGCAAGTCTGTCCAACCTGGTGATCGTCTATAAGGGCTTGTGCCGCCCGGTCGACCTGCCGCTTTTTTATCCTGATCTGGCCGATATCAGGATGCAGTCGGCCATCTGTCTTTTTCACCAGCGATTTTCCACCAATACCCTGCCCAGATGGTCGCTCGCCCAGCCCTTCAGGTATCTGGCGCATAACGGGGAAATCAACACCATAACCGGCAACCGGCAATGGTCGAAAGCCCGCTCCTACAAATTTCGGTCGCCGCTGCTGCCGGATATGGCCGAGGCCGCGCCCTTTGTCAATACCACCGGTTCCGACTCCTCGTCTCTTGATAATATGCTCGAACTGTTTCTCGCCGGCGGCATGGATCTGTTCCGGGCCTTCCGGCTGCTCATCCCGCCTGCCTGGCAGAATCATCCGAACATGGATGCTGACCTGCGGGCCTTTTATGATTTCAACTCCATGCATATGGAACCCTGGGACGGACCGGCCGGCATCGTCATGAGCGATGGCCGTTTTGCCGCCTGCGGTCTTGATCGCAATGGCCTGAGACCGGCCCGCTATGTGGTGACGAAAGATAAGCTTATTACCCTCGCATCCGAGGTCGGTATCTGGGACTACGAACCGGACGAGGTGCTGGAAAAGGGGCGGGTCGGACCCGGCGAACTGCTGGTGATCGATACCCTGTCTGGCAAGCGCTGGACCTCCTGGGATATCGACAGGGAGCTGAAGAGCCGTCATCCCTATAAAAAATGGATGGAGAAATGTTGTCGAAAGCTCTCTTCTTTTGAGCAGGATGCCGGTCTGGCAACGGGGACCAGATCTCTTGACGACGATCGACTGCTTCTCTATCAAAAAATCTTCGGTTATACCAATGAAGAACTGGAGCAGATGATCAAGGTCCTCGGCGAGACCGGGCAGGAACCGGTCTGCTCGATGGGTGATGATGCACCGATGGCGGTGTTGTCCTCTAAGCGGCGCAGCCTCTACGACTATTTTCGGCAGATGTTCGCCCAGGTGACCAATCCGCCGATCGATTCGCTACGCGAAAAACATGTCATGTCGCTGGCCACCTGCATCGGGCGGGAGCAGAATGTTTTCGATGAGGCACGGGGTCACGCCTACCGGGTGATGTTTCAATCGCCGGTGCTTGTCTACAGCGATCTGCAGCAGCTCCTGCAGCTCGACCAGAAACATTACCGTCAGGTGACCTTTGATCTTAACTATAGCCGAGGGCTTGGGCTGAAAAAGGCCATTGAAGAACTCTGTCGCAGGGCCCGAAAAGAGGTGGAAGAGGGGGCCGTCCTGCTCATCCTTTCGGATCGCAATATTACCCCCGAGACTCTGCCTATTCCGGCAGCGATGGCGGTTGGCGCCGTGCAGCGCGTGCTGGTGGACAATCAGCTGCGCTGCGATGCGAACCTTATCGTGGAAACCGCCGACTGCCGAGATCCGCACCATTTTGCCGTGCTTCTTGGCATGGGAGCGACCGCCGTCTACCCCTATCTGGTCTATGAAGCGCTCGCCCAGATGGTCGATGAAGGATCGGTGCAGGTCGGCCTGAGGCAGGCTATCGGCAATTATCGCAAAGGTATTGATAAAGGCTTGCTGAAGATCCTGTCTAAAATGGGTATTTCCACCATCTCTTCGTACCGGTGCGCCCAGCTTTTTGAGGCGGTTGGACTGGCCGCCGAGGTGACTGAGCTCTGTTTTAACGGGGTGGTCAGCCGCATTGCCGGGGCCGGTTTTGTTGATTTTCAGGCGGATCAGGAGGAACTGGCCGCATATGGCTGGAAGCGGCGGCATAAACCGCTGGGTCGGGGCGGATTGTTCAAATATATCCACGGCGGCGAGTATCATGCCTACAACCCCGATGTGGTAGAAGCCCTGCAAAAAGCAGTGCGCAGCGGCGAGTTCAGCGACTATCAGCGCTATTCCGCCTTGGTGAATACTCGGCCGGTTGCCTGTCTGCGCGATCTGCTGCGCCTGAAAAAGGACACGGCAGCTATCCATCTGGATGCGGTAGAGCCGGCGGAAAAATTCTACAATCGTTTTGACTCCGCCGCCATGTCCATCGGCGCACTCGGCCAGGAGGCCCATGAAGCACTGGCCATCGGCATGAATCGTCTGGGCGGTTTTTCCAACAGCGGTGAAGGCGGAGAAGATTCGGACCGGTTTGGCACCGAACGGGTGTCAAAAATAAAGCAAGTCGCCTCCGGTCGTTTCGGGGTTACGCCGCATTACCTGATGAACGCCGAGGTGATCCAGATTAAAATGGCCCAGGGGGCTAAACCGGGCGAAGGCGGACAGCTGCCCGGGCATAAGGTGACCGCCCAGATAGCCGCCCTGCGCTATTCGGTGCCCGGGGTGACGCTCATCTCCCCGCCGCCGCACCACGATATTTACTCTATTGAGGATCTGGCCCAGCTGATCTTCGATCTCAAGCAGCTCAACCCTAAGGCGAGGGTCAGTGTCAAACTGGTTTCCGAACCCGGCGTCGGCACCATCGCCACCGGCGTCGTTAAGGCCTATGCCGACATGATAACCATCTCCGGCTACGATGGCGGCACGGGAGCCAGCCCGCTCACCTCGGTAAAATATGCCGGCAGTCCCTGGGAATTGGGTCTTGCCGAGACCCAGCAGGCGCTGGTGGCCAACGGGCTGCGCCATAAGGTGCAGCTGCAGGTGGACGGCGGTCTGAAAACCGGCCTGGACATCATTAAGGCGGCTATTCTGGGGGCCGAGAGTTTTGGCTTTGGTACCGGGCCGCTCATTGCCCTCGGCTGTAAATTTCTGCGCATCTGCCACTTAAATAACTGTGCGACCGGGGTGGCCACGCAGGATGAGACGCTGCGGAAAGATTTTTTTGCCGGGGTGCCGCAGATGGTTATGAACTATTTTCAGTTTATGGTGCAGGAAACACGAATGCTCATGGCCGGGCTGGGCGTTTGTCAACTGACCGATCTGATCGGCCGGACCGATCTGCTCGAAGAACTGCCGGGCATCACGGCAAAACAGCAGAAGCTCGTCCTTGGTCACATCCTCGATACCTTTCAGCCTCCGGCAAGCAGCAGCCTCTTTTTTCGGGAGACCAATGTTCCCGATGATCCGGGCCGGCTTAACCTGCAGATCGAAGAGCGTTTTCGCCAGGCCGTTGCCACCATGTCCGGCGGGGGAGGGAGTTTTACCATCCGCAACACCGATCGGACGGTCGGCGCGCGACTGTCCGGGGAAATTGCCGCCCTGCACGGTAATAATGGCATGAAGGATGCACCGATTCATCTGCTGTTCAACGGAACTGCCGGGCAGAGTTTCGGCGCCTGGAATGCCGGCGGCCTGCATATGGTGCTGACCGGCGATGCCAACGATTACGTCGGCAAAGGAATGGCCGGGGGCAAGCTGGTTATTCGGCCACCGCTGGGTGTCGCCTATAAAAGCCACGAGGCGGTGATTATCGGCAATACCTGTCTGTACGGGGCCACCGGCGGCTGGCTGTTCGCCGCAGGCCGGGCCGGGGAGCGCTTTGCAGTGCGGAACTCCGGGGCCAGGGTGGTGGTTGAAGGCATCGGCGATAACGGTTGCGAATACATGACCGGCGGTATCGTCACCGTCCTTGGCGAGACCGGGGTTAATTTCGGGGCAGGGATGACCGGTGGTTTTGCCTATGTCCTTGATGAATTCGGCACCCTGGCGTCGAGGCTGAATCCGGAACTGGTTGACGGCATCACCCTGGAAGACCAGGCGGTCCTGCGCGAACATCTGCGGGGAATGATCAACGCACATTTTCTGGAAACGGGCAGTGAGCGAGCCGAGCGGCTGTTGACCGGCTTTGACGAACAATACGCCGGCCTCTTCAAACTGGTGAAACCGAAAACATCCGATGTCGCGACCCTGCTCGGCCATCGGGGCAACTCGCCACGAGAAACTCTGGCAGTCGTTTTTTAAGGGGGAGAGTATGAGCCGGAATTTATTCCAGTTTATCGAAGTGGAGCGGGTTGATCCGCAAAAGAAGAGAATCGAGCGGCGGCGGCATGAGTTTGTCGAAATCTATCATCCTCTGCAGCAAGCGCAGGTGCAGATGCAGGCGGACCGCTGCCTTGACTGTGGCAATCCCTATTGCGAGTGGAAATGCCCGGTGCATAACTATATTCCCGATTGGCTGCAACTGGCCAACGAGGGACGGATCATCGAGGCGGCCGAGCTCTGCCATCAGACCAACAGCCTGCCCGAGGTCTGCGGCCGGGTCTGTCCCCAGGACCGGCTTTGCGAAGGGGCCTGCACCCTCAATAACGATTATGGCGCGGTGACCATCGGCAGCATAGAAAAATACATCGTCGATACCGCCTTGCAGATGGGCTGGCGTCCGGATCTTACCAGGGTGGTACCGACCGGCAAGCGGGTGGCGGTTATCGGTGCCGGGCCAGCCGGTCTTGGCTGTGCCGATGTGCTGATCCGAAACGGCGTGCAGCCGGTTGTCTTTGATCGACATCCGGAAATCGGCGGGTTGCTCACCTTTGGCATTCCTGCCTTCAAGCTCGACAAACGGGTCATGGCGTTGCGGCGCAGGGTTTTCTCCGATATGGGCATTACCTTTCGTTTAGGGGTAGAGGTCGGCGGTGATCTGCCCTTTACCGATCTGCTGGCGGAATACGATGCGGTCTTTGTCGGCACTGGCACCTACACGTCGATGCGCGCCGATCTGGAAAACGAAGCAGCGACAGGAGTGTACGACGCCCTCGACTATCTCATCGGCAACATCGACCGTCATATGGGATTAAAGCGTGAGCGCTACCCCTATGTCGATCAGCAGGGGAAACGGGTGGTTGTTCTCGGCGGCGGGGATACGGCCATGGATTGTCTGCGTACGGCGATTCGCCAGGGGGCTATTGATGTCGTCTGTGTCTATCGGCGGGACCGGGAAAATATGCCTGGGTCGGCCCGGGAAGTGCAAAATGCCGAAGACGAGGGGGTACGCTTTCTCTGGAACCTGCAGCCGCTCGGCATCGTTATCGATCAAGACGGGCATATCACCGGCGTCAGGGTGGTCAACACCCAGCTTGGTGAAGCCGATGAACGGGGCAGGCGACGGCCGGAACCCATTGCTGGCACGGAGACGGTGCTTGATGCTGACAGCATCATCATGGCCTTCGGGTTCCGACCGAGTCCGCCGGACTGGCTTAAGGAAAACGGAATTTCCGTCGATGACCGGCAGCTAATCGCGGCCCCTGGCGACGGCCGGTTCCCCTTCCAGACCAGCCGGGAGAAGGTTTTTGCCGGCGGTGACGCGGTTCGCGGCTCGGACCTGGTGGTTACGGCAATTGCTGAAGGGCGCAGTGCGGCGGAATCCATTCTTGACTATCTTGATGTGTGACATTTTTACAACCAGTAATTGTTCATCGGAACACCAAAAAAAGAATTTCTCAGCTGCCAAGGAGCAGGAATGAAAAAAATTGTCGGCGGTATTGTCGTACTCATTGCAGTTGCAGGAATAAGTGCTCCCTTTTTCAGCGGCTTGGTCATGGAGAGAGTAATCAAACGGTCATTTAACAATCTCAATACCTTGTATGCGGAGAATGGTTCCGATGCCTCCATCGAGATGGTGCGCTATGACAGGGGCTTTTCCTCGACACAAATTGAGTGGAAAATGAAACTGGGCAGCTTACAGGCGGTATACGGCGTTGATGAGATACTTTTTGTCGACCATGCGAGGCATGGATTGACCGGCGTTGTCTCGACGACCAGTCTTGATAAAAACAAATGGTTCGCAGATTTTGTCGGTAATAAACTTGCCGGTAAAAACCCCTTGACCATCACCACCGAATATTCATTTTCCGGACAGATTAATGCAGCAATCACCCTCGATGCTTTTTCTGTGCCGATCGAAGATGATGTTGTTGACATTAAAGCAGGAAAAGTCGTACTTTTCTGCGATGATACCTTGAAAAACTTCTCGTCCGAGGCCTCCTGGGAAGGTTTTTCCGTTGCGCAAAAAGCACAGGTGGACGGTATCGCCATTACCTCGACGCTGGAAAAGATCTCCACCTATCTTTGGGATGCTACGCTCTCCCTGGCGGTGGAAAAATGTAAAATTGGAGGGGAACTCGAACGGTTTGAACTGGTCAATTTTAAAGGCGACTATTCTATCGATGCGGATAGTGAAGAGAACACCATATCCGTCGTCACGACCTTTGGCGCGGATCAACTGCTGGCCGGGTCAGAAAAGGTCGATAAGGGGTTTGTCCGACTTGGCGTCATCAATATGGATATCCAGGGTTTTGAAGAATTCATGAAGTTGTATACCGAGATGGCGCACGGTGTCTTGCAGGATATGCACGATGCAGAAGATGATCCTGAAATAATGAAAACGATCCTGCAGGAGCAGATGTCGCGGACACAATTTCAGTTTTTGGCGGCATATGAAAAATTAATGAAAAAAGGGTTGGAACTGCAAATCTCGGATCTGTACGCCAAATTGTCGGCGGGAGAGGTGACTGGTGATGCGGCACTAAGCTTGAATAAAGACATGACCTTTGCGCAGTTTGTCCCTCTTTTGCAGCAACCGGAGCTGGTGGTGGACATTTTTTCTCTGCAATCCAATGTGCGCCTTCCGGCAGGACTTGTCGGTGACAATCCCATGCTTTTGTCGCCCCTCTATTCGGGCATGCCAACCGGTTTGTTTGTTCAGGACGGCGGCAATCTCAGTCACAAGGCCGAGACCAGAGATGGCAAGCTGTACCTGAACGGGCAGGTGGTGGTATTTTAGGTACACTGTATCATCTGTCAGGACGGATGCCGTGCTCTGTCCTGACAGGTTGTATGGTTGTGGATCAGTTGGATTTTACCATTGTCCAGGCCTGGTCGATCATCTTCATTTTGTCGCCAAGGTCTTTGGCGAAACTGAGCGTCTTCATCGTCTCAGCCGGTGGCCAGACCCCTGGGTTGTTGAGATCTTCTTTGGCCAGAAATGGTTTGGCGGCTTCATTTGGTGTGGCATAGTGGTTGTAGTTCGATAAAGCGGCACCCACTTTCGGCTCCAGGATCCAGTTAATCCATTTATGGGCGGCCGAAACGTTGGGCGCCTCGGCAGGAATGCACATTGAATCGATCCAGATGACGGTGCCCTCTTTCGGGACGATGAAGGCATATTTATCCGGTTCCTCGGAGACGGTCTGAATAGCATCGCCGTTATAGACGATGGCCGCATTGGCCACGCCGGCGATGATGTCGTTTTTCCCGCCGACACCGCCTTTAAAGCCGAGACAGGTCGGTTTCTTTTTCGTGGCAACAAGTAAATCTACCGCGGCTTTCAACTCGCCAGGTTCGGTCGTGTTGAAGTCATAGCCAAGGGAAACGAGAGCAATCCCGAGCATTTCCCTTACTGAATCAATGAGATAAAAAGAGCCGGGGTTTTTGTTTGGATCAAAGAGGATCGACCAGGAGGACACATCACTGTCGGATACTTTGTCGCGGTTATACATGAGGCCGACGGTGCCCCACTGCCAGCCGACCGTGTACACGTTGCCCGGATCAAACTCCGCCGTTCTAAATTTTTCCGAGAGGTTGTTGATATTGGGGATCTTGCTGTGATCGAGTTTCTGGATGAGATTCAGATTGACCAGGCTCGGAATGACAAAATCAGAAGGAATAATAATATCGTACTGCCGGACGCCTCCAGCTTGCAGCTTGGCGATCATATCCTCGTTTGACTCATACAGGTCAATTTTCACCTTGATGCCGGTTGCAGCCTCAAAGTCTTTGGCCATCTGGGCTTCATCCATATATTCCGACCAGCTGAAGACATGCAGTTCCTCCTGGGCGAATGTAAATGTGGCGCCGAGCAAGATCAGTAAAGCGGCGAGCAGGGATGTCATTTTTTTCATTAGTGTTTCTCCATGTTTTGTTGAGATTGGCAAGATAACCTAACCATCACCACGACTACAGTTCTTTGTTTCGCTTCCAGCCGGCCACCGGCGACTTATCTCTGTTGAAACCTTCGAGACACTCGTTCCGTACCAATCACCAGCAATACGGTTGCCAGAAGAACGAGGGTGGAAAGAGCATGAATCTCCGGCGTCACAACCCGGCGGACAGCAGCGTATATATAAATCGGCAACGTCACCGAATCAGTACCGGCGGTGAAAAAACTGATGACAAAATCATCGAGCGACAGGGTGAAAGCGAGCATTGCCCCGGCGACAATGCCCGGCAGAATAAGGGGCAGAGTCACGTGACGGAGCAGATAGGTGTTCGAGGCAAAGAGATCACGGGCCGCCTCTTCGATGTCTTTTCCGACAGCGTCGAGTCTGCTTCGTACGACCAAAGCGACAAAGGCAATCTGGAAGGTGACGTGGCCGATGACCATATTCAGCATGCCGGGCTCAAACCAGGAGGAGACCAGGCGTAACATGCCAAAAGCGACAACCAGGGCAGCGGCAAGGATGATGTCGGGAATGACTACCGGCAGATGCAGAATCATGTCAAGACTGGTCGCCGATCTCTTTGACCAGGGGAAACGGTCAATGCCTATAGCGAGGATTGTGCCGAGCACGGTTGAAATGACGGTGGAAATAACCGCCAGTTCCAGCGTGTTGACTGCTGCACCGAGGATCACCTCGTTAGAAAAGAGTTTAACATACCAGTCGAGAGTGAAGCCCTTCCAGACGAGGCCGTATTTTGTCGCGTTCACCGAAAAAAAAGCCACCGCCAGAAGGGGCAGATAGAGAAAAGCCATAGTCATGAGCGCCAGACAACTGATCACTACGCCGGATCGTTTCAAAGTATTGTCCCCCCTCGGCTTTTTTTGCGGTAAAAATAGAGGCTGCCCATGGTCAGCACCATTAAGCCCATCGAGATGGCGGCGCCAAACGGCCAGTCGCGGCTGGTGCTGAACTGTTGCTGAATAAGGTTGCCGATGAGCATGTATTTTGCTCCTCCGAGCAGGTCCGGCACGACGAACATGCCCATGGCCGGAACAAAGGTCAGGATGATGCCCACCGAGAGTCCCGGTAAGGTCTGCGGCAGGATAGCGTGTAAAAAAATTCTGCTCCGCGACGCATAGAGATCCTGGGCCGCCTCCACCAAGGACCAGTCGAGTTTTTCGATACTGGAATACAGCGGCAGGGCAACAAAGGGCAGGTAGAGCGACACCATGCCGAGATAGACGGCAAGAACGCTTGGATAGAGCGGTGATCCTTCAGGGATGATGCCGAGCCTGGCGGCAACTTGTGCAAACGGCAGTTCCGGCGCCAGAATGAGAAACCAGGAGTAGCTGCGAATAACCATATTGGTCCAGAAGGGGATGATCAGCATGGTCAACCAGAGAAAGCGTGTCCGTTCAGGCCTTGCGGCGATAAAAAAACAGAGCGGGTAACTGAGCAGCACGGAAATCAACGAGGTGAAAAAAGCGACGACGATCGATCGCCAGACAATGGTCAGGTAGTCCGCCGTCCAGCCGAACATGCCGAACCCGGCCAGGCGCGAATAGTTTTCAAAACTAAAGCTCCAGATCAGTTCTCCATAGGACCCGCGACTGGCAAAGCTGACTGCCACCAGGACCAGCCCGGGAAGGACGAGAAAGACCAGAAGCCAGGCAATGCCCGGCGAAAGAAAGAGTAAGCCGCGTTTGAGCAGGGAGCGAACCGAGGTCAACTCCCCATACCAGATAATAATATTATGCATCGAGCACCACCAGATCCGTCGGGGCGATGTCGAGCCACACTTGGTCCCCTACCTTGAAATGTTTATAGGTATTTGATCTGACGCGGATAGGTCCGGGCTCGAACCAGATATCGAAGTCGGTGCCCCGGTAGATGATCTCCCGTATCTTTGCCCGAAAGCTATTCCCCCCTGGATCACTCTCGTGGATGCGAGTCCATTCCGGTCTGAAGGCAACCGTACCGGAGCGCCAGGTCGGTGTTGTCGACAACTGGAATGACCCCAGAGTGGAATGAAACCGGTTCTCGACAAACTCCCCCTCGATCAGATTGGCGGCGCCGAGAAACTCGGCGACAAATTTCGATGTGGGATGATCATAGACCTCTTCCGGCGTGCCTGCCTGTTCTATCACGCCGTTTCTGATCACCGCGATCGTATCAGAGACGACCAGGGCTTCTTCCTGGTCGTGGGTTACGAGAATGAAGGTCTGGCCGAGCTTTTGCTGCAGGCTGCGCAGCTCTACCTGCACCTGGGCGCGCAGCTTGGCGTCAAGGGCGGACATTGGTTCGTCAAGGAGAAGGACATCCGGCTCGTTGACTAAGGCCCGGGCCAGTGCCACTCGCTGTTTCTGGCCACCGGAAAGCTGATGGGGCAGCCTGTTACACATGCTCTCGATGCCGAGCATCTCCAGGCGCGGGGTTACCCTTTTCTTGATATCATTTTCGGCAAATTTTCTCGCGCGCAGACCAAAGGCGACATTTTCGAATATTGAGAGGTGGGGGAACAGAGCGTAGCTCTGGAAAACGGTATTGATGTGTCGTTTCGTTGCCGGCAAGGAAGATATGTCCTCACTGCCGAGGATCACCTGGCCGGAGTCCTGCAACTCCAGGCCGGCAATGATGCGCAGCAGCGTGGTTTTGCCGCAACCGGAAGGACCAAGCAAAGTGAAAAACGAGCCGGCCGGGACGGTGAGGGAGATATTGTCGACCGCCCGCACATCACCAAAGCTTTTGCATATATTTTTCAGGTGTAAATTTTTTTCAATCTCATTGGCCATTTTGTTCCTTTCTTGATGCACACGGTGCAGAGAGACCACTGGTTTCTCTGCATTGTTTTATTTAGGACCCGTTATGAAATAACCCGGCTGTTTTCACCCATTTCGCTACGGCTCCTTATGCCGTTCCGGGTCTATCTTTGGCTATGTTGTTTTTTGATAACCGCTTACGGTACCCAGCGATCCGACCGGGTACGAGAAAAACAAATGTCGATGGCTTCGTGTAGCAAATCCAGTGCCATCCCCGGCAGTTTCCGTTTTCCCCTTGAATATCAATTGACTGAACAGTTAATAATTTTACAGCATGATGGGAATGCCCATAATTGTCGTTTAAATGTGAGAAGTGTTGCAAAAATGTAATATTGCGTCCACCGTTTTCCGTGCACTTTTCCGGTAGAGAGTCCCTGGGAAAGCTGGTGCAGCAGGTCCGCGAGACCCATGAGATGGTCGGGAGTGCCGCGGGTCGATTTTTCAACCGCCGTTCAGAGGTTGAAACAGTTTCACCTCGGCGCCTTCCGGCACCAATTGATTCCCCTTCGCCAGCATGCCGTTAATGGCGACGATGGCCACCTGTTCCGGTGGTATTCTGACCAGATCAACCAGTTCGGCAACCGATGTCTTGGCCGGAATCTCCACATCAAGGCCCATGTCCGGATAGCAGCCGGGGTAGTAGGCGGGCAGGGTGCCAAAAAGTTTGACACAGACCTTCATGGAGTGTTCCTTAAAAAATCAAAGGTGGAATCCATTTGTTCATCGCTCACCTTGACGACCACATTATGTGGAGGCAGGGGCTCGTTGTAGAACATTGGCGGCAAGCGATCGTCATCTTTGGTGAAACCGGCCTTTCGGTTAAATTCCAGCTCCGCTTTTATGACGCGTCGGCCGAGTTCCGTCCACTCTTCCCGGCCGAAAACCTGGCCTGATTTGGCAGCCATCATGGTAAAGACGTTATTGATCCCCGCTTCTGTCGCCAGCCCCGACTGGGCAAAATCACAGATGCCGGCGCTGTCCACGGCGGCCATATGAATCTGGGCGTTACGGGAAATTTCTACCTGGCCCGTGGCCTCCATGGCATCGACGGTTCCGCCAAAGGCTTCCAGGTTCTTGTCGACAACCCAGCCGGCGGTGTGGTCCGCCCCCATGGCGGTTGTCGCATAGGTCACGGCCATTCCCTGAATGGCACGCGGGTCATAGGCGGCCATCCCCTGACCTTTAACCGTCGGCACCCGGCTGTGGTTAAAGTGTTTGCCGACGGCATTGGGGCCATTGCCGATAAGTCGGCCCATCTCGGTTCCGGCTGCCACCTCTTCAACCAGACTGATGGCCGCATCCGCATCGCCGAACTCACGGTAACCGGCATCAAAGGCTACCGCCAATGCCGCGCCGGTGTTCATGGTGTCAATTCCGATATCATCGCAGAGGAAATCGAGTCTGGCGATGGCATCCAGATTGTCGTTGCCGATCATGCCGCCCATCGCCCAGATGGTTTCGTATTCAAGGGACGAGGTCACATACTCGCCTTTTTCGGTGACGAATTCATTGGAGCAGTCGATAATGCACTGCGAACAGCCTTTATGCTGTGTTTTGCCACCGCGTTCCTTGATGACCCTGGCCATGGTTTCACCGCTGATCTTGCCGATGCCTTTGAACTGGCCGAATCGGGCATTGTTTGTCGGGAAGGCGCCGGCGGCGTTAATCGGTTCGACCAGAACAGCAGTGCCGAATTCCGGCAGAACCTGGCCGCTGAACTCATCGTTTTGCACATCTTTGGCGTAGGCTCTGGCGGCTTTCTGGAAACCAACCGCGTCGGTGATTTCAGAGGGTATCTTGCCCTGACGATCGACGATTATCGCCTTCAAACCCTTGGCCCCCATAACTGCGCCCAGCCCGCCACGGCCAGCTGCACGGCATGGGCGTCCGTCAAGATCGGTGGATTGAATTGACGCGGAATGCAGCTGGAAATCGCCGGCCGGACCGATGCAGGTTATGCTCTTTTTCTCGCCGTACTCTTCGTGCAGTTTTTTGGCGAGCGCATAGGTGCGCATGCCCTTCAGGTTGTCGGCGCTGACCAGACTTGCTGTGTTTTTAGCCTCGATGTTCAGGAGAAAGTATTTGTCACCAACCGCCTTGCCCTCGATAATAACCGCTTTGATGCCAAGCCTGGCCAGAGAGTAGGCCACCGTGCCGCCGACATTACTCTCTTTGATGCCGCCGGTAAGGGGACTTTTCGCCCCGACCGACAGCCGCCCGGTGTTGATGAGCGGGGTGCCGGTGAAATAACCTGGGGCAAAGATCAGTTTATTCTCCACTCCCAGTGGTGCAACCGTGGCCGACATCTCGTTGTTGATCATAATGGAGGTCAGTGCCCTGCCGCCCAACAGCGAATATTCTTCCGGTATATCTTCCCACTGGACAGTTTCCGTGGTCATATTGACTCTGAGAAAGCTCATATTATCCTCCGTTATCGGGTAGTTGTTAATAGCTCTGATCTAGGCGGTCTGCAAATCGGCAAACGTTTCTTCGAGCCGTTGCAGCATTTTATCAATTAACGCGTAGGGAATATTCAACGCCGGTTCAAGCCGGATTGTTTTGGCGTTATTGAGGGTGCCTGCGGTCAGCACGCCACGGCTGAAAAGACCGGATGCAACCTGGTAACCAATTTCATCACTGGGAAAGACCATGCCAAGAAGCAGGCCACGTCCCTGTATGCCGCTCAGAATCATGGGATATTTTTCCTGAAGTGCCAACACTTTTTTCTTTATATATTCACCTTTCTCTGCGGCCTGTCCGGCCAGATCTTCTTCGAGAAGAACGGTGATCTGCGCGAGTGCCGCGGCACATGCCACCGGGTTGCCGCCGGTGGTGGTGGTGTGCATGAAGGGATTTGGTTCCATGCATTTCCAGATTTTTGCCGTTGAGAAGAAAGCAGACATGGCGATAACCCCGCCACCGAGGGCTTTGCCGAAACACATGATGTCCGGAGTGACCCCCCAGTGATCAACACCAAAAATTTTTCCGGTACGGCCAAATCCCGTCTGCACCTCGTCTGCGATCAGCAGCACGTCATACTGATCACAGATCCGCCGCAGTCTTGGCCAGTAATCATCCGGCGGCTCGATCGCGCCGGCTTCACCCTGGATAGGTTCAACGACGACACCGGCGATGCCGTCGCCAACCTCCTTGGCTCTTCGCAATTCCTGCTCAACGGCATCCGCGTCGCCGAAGGGGACATGTCGCACGCCGCTCAGCAGGGGTAATAATGGCTGGCGGTACACCGCTTTGCCGAGGAGGGAGAGTGCGCCAAGAGATTTTCCATGGAATCCTCTCAGGGTTGAGATAAAGCCGCTTTTCCCGGTATAGAGCTTGGCCAGTTTCATTGCTCCGTCGACAGCCTCGGTGCCGCTGTTGGCAAAAAAGCCATACTGGATGTCGCCAGGGGTCAATTTGGCAATCACCTTGGCCAGATGCGCCCGTAAAGGGTCGAGCATTTCCTGGCTGTATTGCGGGCTGCGATCGAGCTGGGCCTTGGCGGCGGCGACTATTTTCGGGTGACGAATACCGGGAGAATACAGTCCGAAGCCACCGAGCATATCAATATATTCCCGTCCCATGACATCGCGGAGTATGGATCCTTCGCCCTGCCAGTCAGTGAGCGCGAAATCGTTCGTCTCGGTGACCGATTTGCGATATTCCAGGAATCCCTTGTTGATATGGTCGGCAAAGTTTTGATATGTCGATGTCGCAACCCACAGTCGTTCCTCATCCGTCACCTCAGCCTCGGGGGTCTGGATAAGCTTGACCATCTTTTGGGCTTCATGGAAAGCGTCATCGATATTCCGGTGGGAAGGCGCCTCGGTCATACCTCTGTTTGTATCCACTGACTTCGTCACTTTAGAAACCTCCTTTTTGTTTCTTTTATCCGCTTTGTAAACGTTTCCAGGCGTCATTGCGCTGGAGAACGGTTCAGTATCAATAGCGGTTATGTAATGTAAAATGTTGCTGATATTTAATTGAATAGTTGGTTAATTTAGTGGTGCAAGAGCCATGCGAAAAACTTTTTTATCCCTTGTCCTGTCCCTTTTGTACCTATGCTGCCCGGGGAGAATATGTTGGTTGTCGGTAATGCTTTTATAAAAGACGCTTGTTCAGCACGGCGAGGGCGGTCTGCCTGGCCGTTTCGGCAAACGCCTCAAATGGCTGGTCATGCCCTAAAAATTGTGCATGAAACTCCAGTCCTTCCATCAGGGTCACGACAAAATCGGCAGCTTTCCGTGCATCGTCGACCTGGATAATGCCCTTTTTGTTGAAAATCATGAATTGGTCGTGCAGATAATTTCGCAGCCACTGGAACATTTCTCGAAATAACGTGGCGACATTGGCGTCCCTGAAGCTTTGGTAATAAAAGCCAAAGTGGACACCCGGATCAACGGTGCGTGACCATTTATAACTAAAGATCGTATCGATAAGTGCGTAAAAGCGTTCGGCGTCATCTTCGATGTGGTCAAACTTGAGCAAATGCTGCGATTTGAACTTGTCGATCATCAGCTCGATGAGCGCGAGTCGCAACGTCTCTTTATTATTGAAATAATGCAGTATAAGGCTCGGATGGATTCCCAGATGTCTGGCGATCTTACCAATTGACGTCCCTTCCAGTCCCTCTTCAACGAGAACACGATAATATGCCTCAAGAATCTCGGGTCTTCTCAGTTCAGCGTTTTGGTTTTTCCGACGAGCCATAAAGATCCTGGAAAAAATGTAAAGGGTGCAATTCGATGATGTTATATTTTGTCAATTACCCTGTTCAATTTTAATTGTCAACAATGTTGATGTAACTTATTCACCGACCATATAATAATGTTCAGAGCGTACATCTTCCTGTATGGATTTGTTTTTAAACAGAATAAATACATACAATTCTGCCAGGCGATGGCGAATGTTAAATGCCTCCTTGACCTCATTCTTTTTGGGTGGGTAGACACGCATCTCAAGTTGCCGGGTGAAGGGGCCGATGTCTGAAAAATCGCCGTCAGCCTTTAGACGGCAATCTCCCCGGTGGCAACGGTTGACTCCTGGGAAAATCCCAGTGCTTTTATCTCTGCAACAGTTTATTGTAAAGTCGGTACTGTCCGTGAAAAATTATGTAATGGAAGGTCAAACGAAAAAATGACCCTCTTTTCGACCCCTTTTCTTCAGAGGCCCTATGAGTAGTAAATCCCTTGAAAAAACAAAAGATCAGCAATGGATCTATCTAACCGGTAAAGAGATTTATCAGTTTTTTCATAAGGTGAAAGGACGACTCCAGGGAATTCAAGTCTACGCCCTGGTGGGAAAGAGTGGGACCGGGAAGAGCTTTCGTGCCAAGCTGCTTGCGGAAAAGATCGGAGTGCCATACATCGTCGATGACGGGTTGTTGATCTATGAGTCCGTTATTCTGGCCGGCAGGTCTGCAAAACATGAAAAAAATTATATCAGCGCCATCAAAACCGCTTTGTTTGCCAATCCTGATCATCGACAGCAGGTTGTTGATGTGATTCAGGGAAAAAAAATAAAGAAAATTCTTCTGTTGGGAACTTCCAACAAGATGGTGATAAAGATTGCCGAACAGTTGGAACTGCCGCCCATCAGTGAAATAATCAATATTGAAGAAATCGCCAGCAAACAGGATATCGAAAATGCCATCAAGTCAAGAAAAGAGGAAGGAAAACACGTCATTCCTGTGCCTGCCATAGAGGTAAAAAGGGACTATTCTCTGATTCTGTTGGATAGTGTGCGGATTTTTTTCCAAGGCGGAAATAATCCCGATGGCAGAAAAAAGGCGAGGTTTTTCGAAAAATCCTTGGTTCGTCCTGTTTTTCAGGATAAATCGGTTGTACAATCGAATTTCAGCGATAAAAAAGGCGTTCCCGGTACCGTCTCCATTTCCGAGGCGGCCCTGCTGCAGATGATTCTCCACTGTGTCGATGAATATGACTGTGACATTCAGGTACGAAAAATCAAAGTGAAGTCCAGTCGCGCCGGATATGGTATCAACATGTATATCGACGTTCCCTACGGAAAAAGCCTGGGGGTGCAACTGCACGACCTGCGCGAGTATATTCTTACAAAATTACAACAATATACCGGCATAATTCTCAATACCATGGAGATCTCCATCGACAAGGTTTCCCTGCGCGTCAAAAGGGAAGAAATCACTACGAAGTAGACGCAATACCCGTCATCCCGCTCATTTTTCTCTGTTTCAGGACACTCTCTTTGCCAGACAAGACGATAGTGCAAACTCTAATCAGCTCGTGTATGCAGAGACAGAGTGACGCGCGGTACTTTTGTTGCCCGCCTTATGAAAAATAATCAGGACTTGAGCAGCAGATGAAAACAGCAGTGAACAGAACCATTTATGATCAGGATGTCCTTGCCGGAATGAGCAGCGGCATCATCGCCACCGACAGGCTTGGACGGATCACCCATCTCAATCCGCAGAGTGAAATAAAACTGGCGGTTTCGGCAGGAGAGTATCTCGGCAGGGATATTGCCGTAGCGCTTCCTCTGCTGCACCCTTGCGTCATGGAATGTTTTAACAGCGGCAAAGCTGTTCTTGGACAGCAAATCGACCTCAGGCCGGGCTCCCTGGTGATTGACATCCGACCGATATGCCGGAGTGGTGAAATTATCGGCACGGTGTGCACTTTTCAGGAACCTCACACCTTCGAATTATCGGTGCGCAAATCCGAGTCCTATCAGGAATTGAATCGCCAGCTCGAGACCATCATTTCCGCCTCTTCCGATGGCATCTGGGTCTGTGACGGCAAGGGGGTCATCGTCACCATCAATGCCGCCTCCGAAGCACTGAACGGCATCCGGGGCAAAGACGTCATCGGCCGGAATATCACCCAGCTCTTAGATAACAATATATTTGATCAATCCGTCACCACCAAGGTCCTCGCCAGCGGGCGGCAGGAAACCATCGTGCAGCACATTGAAAAGACCAACCGGCTCCTCCTGTGCACAGGTACTCCGGCGCGAGATGAAGACGGGAATATTGCGCTCATTGTCGTCAACGAACGGGATATGACTGAGCTTGAAACCCTGCACAGTAAATATGAGGAAAACCAGAAACTGACCGAGAAGCTCAAGGAGGAGCTTTCCGAGCTGACCCTGCGGGAACTGGGGCAAAATACGATTATTGCCGACAGCAATATCATGAAAAATATTCTCCAGAAATCTCTGAAGCTGGCCAATATCGGTGCATCGAATATCTTGATCCTCGGGGATTCCGGCACCGGCAAAGGGCTGCTCGCCAAGTCGATTCATAAAAACAGTAATAGACGGGAGCATCCGTTTATTGAAATAAACTGCGCGGCGCTGCCGGAAAATCTCCTCGAGGCGGAATTGTTCGGCTATGAAAAAGGGGCATTTACCGGTGCCTCGGCAACCGGCAAGGTCGGCTTGTTTGAGCTGGCCCAGGGAGGAACTCTTTTTCTTGATGAAATCGGCGATATGCCGCTCAATCTCCAGACCAAACTCCTCAAGTATCTCGATAACAAGCAGTTCCGGCGCCTTGGCGGCACCAAGGCAATCAACGTCGAGTGTGCGACAATCTCCGCCACCAACAGAAACCTGCAGGAGCTGACCAAAAACAACCAGTTCCGCGAAGATCTGTTTTATCGGCTCAGCAGCTTTACCCTGGAAATCCCGGCACTTTGTCAGCGCAAGGATGATATACCCGGGCTGATTCGCTTTTACCTGGAGAAGTACAACCGGCAATATCACAAATCGATGCACATCAGCTCGGCGATGATTGCTACCCTGCAAAAGTATTCTTTTCCAGGTAACACCCGTGAATTAAAAAATATCATCGAGAGCGCGGTCGTCCTGAGCGACGAGACCCACATAGATGCCTTCCTCTCGGCAAGTATCAGGAAAAGCAGCGGACCGCTTCTCTCGACGGCAATCTCTATCACTTTTACCGCTCCCGCTGACTACACCGCCACCATGAACCAGTTGGAAAAAGAGCTGCTCACAGCATCCAGACAGCAGTGCCGAACCACCCGGGAAATGGCCCGTTTTTTAAATATCAGTCAGCCTTCGGTGGTGCGCAAGCTGAAAAAACATGGCCTTTAGGACCACCACTCAAGGGCAGGATCTTCTGAAAATGATGAGCTTTTGGCCGTGGCGATTTCATATGAGGAGGCTGAGTTCAGGCCGGAGATACGGCCTGTATGGCAAATTTTCCTTATCACACCTGAAACCACCTCCTTAAATTAATTCAGTTGACATTTCTTGGCAGACTGTCAATAATAATTCCTATTAAAGAGAAAGTGTCTGATCGGGGAAAGCGAGAAGGAACCGGGTCAAGTACCTTGAGACAGATGCTGTTTAATCCTCAGCCTTGGATCTGTTTGGCAACGGTATGCAGGATTATAATTCATCGGAAACGTGAAGAGGAAAGATACTTGAACGAGGTCTCAAGAGCGGTTACGAAATAACCGAGCCATTTTCACCAATTGCGTTACTGCTCCTTATTTATGGAATGTAGCCGCATTGACAGGGCGGTTTTTTTACCCATATCGGAAAATGATTATCAGTAGACAACTTAACTCCAAACATCGCCTTGCACCGGCGGCGTACGTGATAAGTTTGTAATCTGATGCAGATGAAGGATTTCTGTGACGCCATCAAAATAACCGTTGCACATGACATGGTGTTTCGTTTTGTAACACCCACAACAGCACAAGGAGAAATTTCCAACAACAAGGGAGGTAGCATTATGAGTGACAACAGTCAGTGTCCCGTAACCGGCCAAAAGAGTAAACACACGGCGAGAAGGTCAAACCGTGACTGGTGGCCGAATCGGTTGCAGCTTGACATGCTGCGCCAGCATTCCTCTAGATCCAATCCGATGGGTGAAGATTTCAACTACGCTGAAGAATTCAAAAGTCTCAATCTCGATGCTGTGAAAAAGGATCTTCGCAAGTTGATGACAGATTCGCAAGACTGGTGGCCAGCCGATTGGGGACACTACGGAGGCTTCTTTATCCGTATGGCCTGGCACAGTGCCGGCACCTATCGCACGGCAGACGGCCGCGGTGGCGGAGGGACCGGTAACCAGCGCTTTGCGCCCATCAACAGTTGGCCCGACAATGTCAACCTCGACAAGGCGCGCCGGCTGCTTTGGCCGATCAAGCAGAAGTACGGCAGAAAAATCTCCTGGGCCGATCTGTTGATTCTCACCGGCAATGTCGCTCTCGAATCGATGGGGTTCAAGACCTTCGGTTTTGGTGGCGGGCGTGAGGACATCTGGGAGCCTGAGAAAGACATCTATTGGGGGGCTGAAGATACCTGGCTGGGTGACGAGCGCTATTCGGGCAATCGGGAACTGGAAAATACCCTCGCCGCTGTTCAAATGGGTCTGATTTATGTGAACCCGGAAGGTCCGAGCGGTAACCCCGACCCTGTCGCCTCCGGCCTTGATGTTCGAGAGACCTTCGCACGCATGGCTATGAACGACGAAGAGACCGTCGCGCTCGTCGCAGGCGGGCATACCTTCGGTAAATGCCATGGCGCAGGCGATGCATCGCATGTGGGGCCTGAACCCGAAGCCGCGGCAATCGAGGAACAGGGCCTCGGCTGGAAGAGCAGCTACAAGAGCGGCAAAGGCGGTGATACCATTAGCAGTGGCATCGAGGGAGCCTGGAAACCGAACCCGACCACATGGGACATGGGCTATCTGAGGGTACTGTTCAAATACGAGTGGGAACTGGTCAAGAGCCCGGCGGGCGCGCATCAGTGGCTGGCCAAGGACGTGGACGATGAGGACATGGTTGTTGACGCGCACGATCCGTCGAAGAAGCGCCGACCGATGATGACCACGGCGGATCTGTCCCTTCGCTTCGACCCCATTTACGGGCCAATCGCACGGCGCTATCAGAAGAATCCCGAACAATTTGCCGACGCCTTTGCCCGGGCCTGGTTCAAGCTGACCCACCGCGATATGGGGCCTCGTGCACGCTATCTCGGACCGGAGGTTCCTGACGAAGAGCTCATCTGGCAGGACCCTGTCCCTGCGGTCGATCATGAGTTGATCAATGATAGTGACATTGCCGTCCTTAAGGATAAAATTCGAGCTTCCGGACTGTCTGTCTCCGAGCTGGTTTCAACTGCTTGGGCATCGGCATCGACCTTTCGCGGCTCCGATATGCGCGGCGGGGCAAACGGGGCCCGTATTTGCCTTGCCCCGCAGAAAGATTGGCCGGTCAATCAGCCTGATCAACTGGCCAGGGTACTGGAGACCCTCGAAGGCATAAAAAGCGAGTTCAATAAAAAGGTCTCCCTCGCTGACCTGATCGTGTTGGCTGGTTGTGCGGGCGTTGAGAAGGCGGCGAAGAACGCCGGTCACGAGGTGATGGTTCCCTTCACACCGGGACGCATGGACGCCACGCAGGAGCAGACCGACGTTGCGTCTTTTTCTGTCCTTGAGCCTGAGGCAGATGGTTTTCGCAACTACCTCAAAACCAAATACATCGTCCCGGCTGAAGAAATGCTGGTTGACCGGGCGCAATTGTTGACGCTGACTGCACCGGAGATGACCGTTCTCGTTGGTGGCATGCGTGTCTTGAACACCAACTTCAGACAGACCAGCTACGGTGTCTTCACCGACCGTCCGGAAACGTTAACGAATGACTTCTTTGTGAATCTGCTCGAAATGGGCACGGTCTGGAAGCCGACCTCTTCAGATGGAGACGTTTTTGCCGGCAGCGACCGCAAGACTGGTGAGCCAAAGTGGACAGGGACACGTGTCGACCTGATCTTTGGTTCAAACTCAGAGCTGCGTGCCCTGGCCGAAGTCTATGCAGCGGCTGATGCCCGGGAGAAGTTTGTCCATGACTTTGTTGCAGCCTGGAATAAGGTCATGAACCTTGATCGATTTGACCTCGTTCGATCATAATTAAAGTTTTCGAGGGACAACCTTTTCAACGGTATCAGAAGTCGGTAGCTGCTCTGAACGCTTTTGGCAACTGACGACAACATATGAGCGCGGCGTTTTAGTAAAATCAGCAACGCTGCGCTCATTTTCCTGGCTGCTTCGCGGCTTCCTGCGGCGGTGCGCCGATCTCCATTATCCGGCACTCTGTCGAACAGCAACAGACACCGGAGTAACGGCTTACGCCTTGTGGCCCCGGCATGAAGGACCGGGCTTTTACCGCGCGTTTTGGTAATTTCAGCAACCCTGAAAAGCTCTTCGAAGGTTAGTTCGGGATGTTGTGTTTTCGCAGTTCTTCTGTTAAACCAGATTCAAATTCATCTGCTTCGAATGGATCCAGCAACTTTTGATCTCCACCCTTTAAATAATGTTTCGTGGCCCTCGTGCTGGGAATTACGATGAACCCCCGGCCATTTCTGCTAATGTACAGGTAGGTCTCACCAACTATTTGTCCTTTTTTATGCTATTCTAAACCCGGTAGAAGGCCCTGGAAGCATCCGCTAGCCAGGTGATACTTTCAGATTAACTTGACAAAAAGCGTATTCCAGTCATATAGAATATGGCTTGAATTTTTTAACGGCTGAAGCAAAAGCCGATTTGTCGACTACCCCGCCCAGAAGGGCGGAGCTTGTGCAAGCAAGTTCCTCTGTTGACCAGGCACAGCCAGGGCCGCAGAGCTAACGGGCTGCGTTAAGAGAGAAGAGAGAGGCACTCTGCAATGCTCCACCAGTTCCAGGCTCTGCGACAAGTGGCTAAACAGGTTGAAGGGGTTAAGCCGGTGGTGCTGGGACAAAACCTTTCGTTACCATTGCCGGGGTGGTTTTTACTCGCGAAAGTGAAGAATTTTAAAGGTAACCTTCAATGCAGCATGTGTTGGTCATAGACAAAAACAAAATGTTCTTGAATCCTTGTCATCCGGCAAGGGCGAGGGGGCTTTTGCGAAGGGGAAAAGCTGCTGTCTATAAAAGATTTCCTTTTACTATCATCTTAAAAGAAAAGAGCGGCAGTGATGTTCAAGATCTCGAGTTAAAGCTCGATCCAGGGCGCAAGACGACAACCATTGCCCTGGTGGCAGAGTGTCAGCAGGGCAGAAAGGTTGTTTGGGCCGGAGAGCCTACTCACCGTGGACAGGCCATGAGAAATACTCTGCTCTCCAGGGTGGACAATGTTTTTACCTGGGCAATGCGTCCCATCAACTTTGCTCCAGTATCCGGGATAGTGGTTGCAACAGTGCGTTTTGATACGCAGCTCACGCAGCATCCTGAAATTTCAGGTGTTGAATATCAGCAGGGGGAATTGGCCGGATACGAAGCCAGAGAATATCTTTTTGAACGGTTCATCGCAATTCTTGCCCGTGCCAGAGCACCGTTAAAGGATGGTGCCGCAATCGATTCGATTCGCTATGCCACCGGCGGCAGGTTGCAGGCATTCGGCCTGCCGGTTTTCTTCTGGGCCGGAGGAGGAACCACGTATAACCGGACGAACCAAAGCTACGGCAAATCCCATTGGCGTGACGCCGTTTGGGTCGGTGCAACAGGCCGGCCTGTCCATATTTCGCCGGGACTGCAACCTCTTGTTTCTGTTACGGGCAGAGGATCACGGCAGATGTGCCGGGTGGATAACTGTGGCTTTCCTCGAACGTCGGCGAAAGCAATAACAGTTGTCAAGGGATGTAAAACCTGGGATCTGGTCAAAGCACCGGTCAACAAAGGCAAAAAGCTCGGGACGTATGTTAGCAGGGTGTCTGTCCGAAAGTCCGGCAGTTGCAATATCAAGACAGAAGCGGGTACAATACAGGGGATTTCATGGAAACATTGCTCTCTTTTGCAGCGTGCCGATGGTTACAACTACTACAGAGGAGACGGCGTTGCCTCCTCCACCTGAAGGAAGAGGTATCCACGCTGTAATTTTAGATGAAAATGTGGATCATTCAAAGAAAATATATCATGAGTTTACCGTCGGTTATAGTTCTTATTTGCTTTCTGCTGTCTGGGGCGTTTCATCCCAGGGAAATTCGGGCGGACTTCAATAAGGACCAGGCCCAGCTCCAGGTATTGCAATCCTTAAACCTGATTGCGGTCTCTTTGACCCACATCATGACTTATAATGACAAGGTGGTTCTTGACCAGGAATACAATACCATCATCAATAACTTAAATTTGAGCAATATTCCGGACGCTGACATCATCACATTGCTTCAGGAACTCATGGACCTGCTCACAAGCTCGAAAATTCAAGATCATGAAAGGGATTACATCTTGACTCGCTTTGATAAAAATGTCCAAACTGAGCTTAAGAATAGAGTGAGATCGCGTATTTTCGATACGGATATGGTGCTCAACCCTTATGCGGGCATTTTAAGTGCGGTACTTTCCACAGGGTCCTTTTATTTTAATTATCGATCCCAAATGGATGCCTACGATAAAGAGAAAGTGGAAGGGAAATGGGCAATTGAAGCCAAGACCATGCAGGGGCTCAACAGCTTTTACAAAAAGCTGCTGAAATATTCCTGGGAGTTGATGCGGCGATATGATTTGCCTGACGAATGGAGATTGAATGAAAAACAGCTCAGGGATTATACTGATATTTTAAAGGAACCGGACCTTGACCGTCGGTATCGCAAACTGGAGCGGATTGAAAACAGTTTCCTGAAATTCCCGCCCTACTGGTACTACCGCGGTCAAGCGGCCCAGGAAATTGGTAAAAATGAGGAGGCGATTGATTGCTTCAATCAATTTCAGCAAATCAACCAGAGGATCTTGAGAAAGGATCCCTATGCGGCCTCCGTTGCCATGTGCAAAACCATGTTGCACATGGAACAGGCAGTTCCTGGCATGCTTAAAAGCGATTTGGATCTGATTTTAGCCAATTCAGATGATGCCGATTGGGGGAATATCCTTTTTGCTGCCCTTCAGTATGGACGTATGGGGGATTCTGACGCGGCGGGCAAGCTGATTCTGCGAAATCTGGATAACGGCCATATCGCATTTATCGACTCTCCTGATATGATCCGGGCGGTTGGTCCGGCTTTGCTGCTGAATGCTCGGCCCGATGTGTTCAATCGCATCATGGATATGGTGCTGCAAAACGATAAGGTGAAAAATTACGATCTGCTGTGGCTCTACGGGCAAATTCGCAACAGTGATATCTTAAAAAAAATACAACCTGAATTTGACCGCGTGTTGCTGCAGGTTGCGGATAAGTCCCTTCTCAACCCCCTCAATGTTTTTAAGGGTGACAATATTACACTTTTTTTGCCTACGCGCTGGATGGCTGAAAATTCCCTGGTGACGTTGCGTTTAAAGGATGAGGCCGGGGAGAAAGATTTCTATCCTGCCGATGCGGCCGTGATGCCCGACTTTCCTGAAATGACGGTGTTGACCTTTAAAGATGTGTTACCGATCAAATCTTTTATAAAGAAAAAACGTGCTGCGGAGATTTCCATCGCTCTTATTCGCGAAAAGCTTGCGGCGGACAAAACCGAAAAAGAAGGCTACGATATAGAAATGGTCTTCACATCCCAAATCATTCGATCCGACGAGCAATTATCCAAAACGATAAAGTATACCAACGATCTCTTCAAGGTTGACACACCAAACATCGAAGCTGAAGAAATGGAGCAGGATTCAGACGATTTGACAGTTTGGTTCAATAAAGAAAAAATTATCCTGAACGGGGAGACTTTTGGGTGGAACGATGACGGTGTCACCAAAATCAACACTGAAGGCAATCTGCCGGGCTCTTCATTTCAGCTGCCCCCTCCGATATTAGAGCAAGATCTTCCGCCTGGGCCTGCCCCTGTGATGAAATAACATCACAGGCAGGGGATGACAGGGGAATAGGCCGCCACTGCAAGGCGGGGCGCTACCCTAGGGCAAGTTCGGGAGAAACCTGTTGACTGTCCGGGCAGCGACCGGCATTAAGGCGGCGGAAACATGATCGAGGCTTTCCTGTGGAACGTGTCAACCTGCCGTTATGAGACCCAGGGCGAACTCCAAAGGGAGTACCCACGTGGAGGGGAGTGCCGATGCGGTGCACCGGGGCGGATTACCTCGCGCAATAATTTTAATCTCCTGCGGGTTGCCAATAACTTCCGAACAATCCTGGCAACCGACAAACGCCCACCCTGAGGGACTCGAAGGTATTTCTATTGACAGATGGAAAAAAAATCAAATCTCCTTTAAGGACATCCCCTTTTCAACTTATCCGTAACTTTAGCTTCTGAAAGTTAATAAACCGGATTGCCTGGAAACGTACAACCGTGAAATGAGAATTTAATTCTCAGTCAATATGTCATCTGCCATAGTATATTGCTGGACTGCTGGAGGTAGAAAAGCCCCAGGCCGGTGATCAAGGCAGCTAATTTTGATTCAATTTTGATTCAAAATATTGTTCTTAAGGCCTACCCACCATCGGTGGATACCCATCGCCTTTTTAAAAATCAATGGTTAAACTCCACGCAAAAAGACAGTAACGGATTGTAAGTATAAGATAAAATGCGTTTAATTCCTCTCAGGATATGAAGAGATATCTTCACCGAAAAGAACATGATTCACTTATGAATCGTTTTATTGTGTTACATTCTCGTTAGTTAGCGAAAACTGATTTGTTATTGAATCAATTTTTAAAGGGGCAGGCCTGTGTTTTTCTGTCTATCTCACTGTTTCTACCCGCTATATTGAAATTCAGAAATATGGTACTGCTTTTGCTTGACTACCACTATATGCCACTCATTTCAATTAACTTTTAAGCAAGGGGACGAATAATGGACAAGTTACAGTCAAACAAGGCACTGCATGATCTTCGCGGCAAGGTTATCGCTAAAGGCAATGCCAGCGGCACGGACAGGTATATCGATCACGCTCGCGGGGCGATCATTACCGATGTGGAAGGTCAGGACTATATCGACTTCGGCGGCGGAATTGCCGTTATGAACGTTGGCCACTCCCACCCGAAGGTTGTACAGGCGATCAGGGATCAGGCGGAAAAGTTCACTCACACCTGTTTTATGGTGACGCCGTATGCATCGCCGGTGAAACTGGCGCAAAAACTCTGCGACGCCGTTCCCGGGGATTCTCCGAAAGCGGTAATGTTTGCCAACAGTGGCGCGGAAGCCGTTGAAAATGCTGTTAAAATAGCACGGTACTACACTCAGAAAACGGGCATTATTGCCTTTGAAAGTGCCTTTCACGGCCGTACATTGATGGGTATGACGCTTACCTCAAAAGTGAAACCATATAAGTATGGCCTCGGTCCGTTTGCTCCCGAGGTTTACCGTATGCCCTACGCGAACTGTTATCGCTGTCCCTTTGGTAAGAATTACCCGGATTGTAACGTTGCCTGTGCCGATCACCTGGAGGACTTTTTTCTCAGTCATGTCGCCGCCGAGCAGACAGCGGCCCTCATCGTTGAGCCGGTTCAGGGGGAAGGAGGTTTTATCGCTCCTCCAAAAGAATATTATCAAAAGTTAAAAGCGATCTGTGAGAAAAACGGCGTGCTGATGATTGCCGACGAAATTCAGTCCGGCATGGGGCGAACAGGACATATGTTTGCCATGGAGTATTATGGTGTTGAGGCGGACATCACCACCGTCGCCAAGAGTCTCGCCGCGGGAATGCCCCTCAGTGCGGTGGTCGGCAAAAAAGAGATCATGGATTCCGTGCATCCTTCGGGCATCGGCGGCACCTATAACGCCAACCCACTCGCCTGTGAAGCGGCACTGGCCGTATTTGATATTTTCGAGACGGAAGACCTCCTGGGGCGGGCGAAGCGACTGGGCGAAAAACTGCAGACCATTCTCTGCGGCTTCAAGGGAAAACATGCTCTGATCGGTGACGTGCGTGGCCTCGGGCCTATGATCGCCATGGAACTCGTTCACGACCGGCAGGCTAAAACACCCGCCGCGGACAAAGCAAAAGAGCTGGTTAAATACTGTCTTGACAAAAACCTTATCCTTCTTGCCTGCGGTACCTATGGCAATGTCATTCGTTTCTTGATGCCCCTGGTGATTACCGATGCACAACTCGATCAGGGCATGCAGATTGTCGACAATGGCCTGACCGCCATCAGATAAGAGATCGTTTCCGTTCAACCAGCTCGCTCGGAAATCCTCTTTTCGAGGGGCGAGTTGGTTGTTTAATGCATAACAGCAGGACCATAGACACCAGCGAGGTAAACAGATGTTTGGCTATTATAACCGGATTTTGACAATTGATCTGACAACCAGGACGACAACCATTGAACCCGTCGCGGATGCGGTTATTGCTGAATGTTATGGCGGCAAAGGTTTGGCGACGCATCTGTTGCTAGAACGAAACGAACCGGGCGTAGATCCCCTTTCCCCCGGCAATCACCTGATTTTTTCGACCGGCTCTTTCTGTGGCGGCAGGCTCTGGGGCGGCAGCCGCTATGGGGTGTATACCAAATCCCCGCTCACCGGTTTTTACGCGGAATCGTATTCAGGCGGCAGAGTGCCGGAGGCCATCGATTCTGTCGGCTTTGATGCAATTCTTCTTACCGGCAGGTCTTCGAGCCCGGTTGTTCTTGCCATCACCCCCGACGGTGTCGAGTTCCATGGTGCCGAAGCTTTGTGGGGGACCGATTCGATTACCGCCGAGGCCGAGGCTGTCGCAAAATTTGCGCCTAACGCCGAAGGCTATCGCAAGCCAGGCGCGGTGACCATCGGACCAGCCGGTGAGAACATGGTTAAATTTGCTCTGATCGCCAACGATAAATGGCGCTGTGCCGGCAGGACCGGAGCTGGGGCGGTTATGGGGTCCAAACTGGTCAAAGCCATTGTTTTTCAGGGAGACCGGAAACGGGAATATTTTGATACTGCCGGGGTTGCGCAGTATGCCAGGGAGTTTTCTGCTAAAAACAGTCAAAATCCCGGCGTAAAGGCTTATAAGGCGATGGGCACGACGATGATGGTGGCCCTGATGAATACCGCCGGCGCCTTTCCAGCCAAATACTGGAGCCAGGGATCCTGCGTACACTGGGAAAAAATCAGCGGCGAACAGTATCATAAGGACCATGAAATTAAACCGCATGCCTGCGCCAAGTGTTTCATGGCCTGCGGCCGCATGGCAAAGATCAGCAAGGGGCGACATACCGGCCTGCATATTGAGGGACCTGAGTACGAGACGATCTACTCTTTCGGCGGTCTGTGCATGGTTGATGACATGGCGGAAATTGCCCATCTCAATGACCTTTGCGACAGATTGGGCATGGACACGATTTCCGCCGGTAATCTTTGTGGGCTGGCGATAGAGGCCAGGGCCCGGGGTAAGATCGATTTTTCCATCGAGTACGGCAACGTTGACCAGATAGCCGGGCTTATCGAAATGATATCTGCGCGTGACGGGATCGGCGACCTTCTTGCCGACGGCATCATCCCCGCATCCCGGGCGTGGGGCATGGAAAATCTTGCCGTCCATGTCAAAGGCCTTGAGCCGGCAGGCTACGACCCCCGCGCGCTAAAAGGTATGGGATTGACCTTTGCCACCTCGCCAAGGGGCGCCTGCCACCTGCGGACCACCTTTTATAAACCAGAGCTCTCCGGCCTTATTCCCCCGGATCAGATAGAAAACAAGGCGGAGATGCTCATCGACTATGAAGACCGGTTGAATATTTTCGACACCCTGGTTCTCTGCCGATTTTACCGGGATCTGTATCCCTGGGAGGAGCTTGAGACAGTTCTGGCCCGTGTTACCGGACAGCCGAGCAGCAAAGAAGATTTGCGCAAGGTCGCTCGCAACATCGTCAACATGACCAGGTCCTTCAATCTGCGCGAAGGGCTGCACATAGAGGACGATCGATTACCCAAACGGCTTCACAAAGAGGCGCTGCCTTCGGGTAAATCGCTGACTGCAGAGGAAATGGAATACATGCTTCAGGATTACTACCGTTTGCGGGGATGGAATGAGGCGGGAATTCCTGTTGAATAGTCTCCAGGCCAAGTTTTCCCTCATCACCAGGGCAGGGCTTCACGGACTGGATCACTGAATTACACTCCAGCAGGGCAGGAGCAGCAACTGACTTGCTGGAATGATAGGGAAAGACATGCTGTATAAAATAACCTTCCTCATTACCTTTACCCTTATCACCCTGGCAACCGTCAGGCGGTCGACAGGAGCTCATTCGGCGGCTGTTTTCTCTGTCGCCAACCGCTCGCTGTCCTGCACCGGCGTGTCCTGGGTAATCATTGGTACCCTGGTTGCCGGGGTTTCGACGATCGGAACGGTCCAGGCGGCATATAGCGATGGTATTTCCGCGGGTATTTTCACCTTTGGCAGCGGTGTCTCGTGCTTTATTCTCGGCTGTTTTTTTGCCAAAGCCCTGAGAGAAGAGGGCGTGGTCACTGTTTCCGAATACCTCGGAAAGTTCTTTGGATAGCGCTTCAGGTATTACAGCAGTGCTCTCAATTCCACCGGCATGTTTATCCACGTCGTTGGCCAGTTCCTCGCTTCGATTGCTATTCTGTCGTCGGTTTTCGGCTTCGCCGATAGTCTTTCCGTACTGATCAGCATGGTACTGATCGGAAAAATTAAATTTTTCATGCTCCACATCATCATGGTGCTGAGTGCGGCAATGTCGCTCTATAAAGGTGGAGGATGGCTAAATATCGTCAATCATCTTCCCCAGGATGTCAACATGCTGAGCTTTGTCGATTATGGTATCAAGCCGGCGGCTATCGATATGTTTTCCATGCTCGTCGGCGTTCTTTCTACGCAAATCTATCTGCAGGCAATTTTCTTGGCTAAAAAATGGCCGGGAGGCGCGAAACGGCGCTTTCTTGCGTGCGGCAGTCATTCCCCCTGCCGGGGTGTTAGGGATAATTGTCGGCCTGTATCTCCGGGCTCATTTCCCGGAGCTGGCGCATAACCCGGCCCAAGCGGGGCCTTTTTTTTCTACCACACTTTTCCCCCAGTGATTGCCGCACTCTTTGCTGCGGGGATTCTGCTGATTGTACTCGGTACGGGGGCCGATCTGGTCCTCGGGGTAACGACGAATATTTACAGTGATTTTCTCTCTGCGCACAAGGGCTTTCTCGGCGTGATCCCGCCGGTCAAACTGCTGAGAATCTGTGCAATGGTCGTCCTGTTGCCCGCCTCGATGCTGGTCTTCACCGGTCTTGATTCAACAATTCTCAAGTGGAGTTACATGTCCATGGGCCTGCGCGGCTCGGCAGTCTTTGTCGGCCTTTTTATTCTCGTTTTCTTAAAGAAATACGCGCACTCCACATTCATCCTAGCCCTGCTCTATCTCATCCCGGTCATCTACCTTTTGCTGCAGATTCTCTAGCAAAAAACGCCACCCGGCTAAATGCCCAGATACGCTTCTTTCACGTGCGGATCGTCTATCAGGTCGACGGCTTTGCCCTCCATGACCACCCGGCCATGTTCCAGTACGTAGCCACGGTCACTTAAACTAAGAGAATGTTTCACATCCTGCTCGACCATGAGCACGGTGGTGCCCTGATCGGCGATCTTGCGCACTGTCTCGAAAATGTCCTTGATCAGAATCGGTGCCAGACCCAGGGACGGTTCATCGAGCATGAGCAGATGCGGCTGGGCCATAAGGCCGCGGCCGATCGCCACCATTTGTTGTTCCCCTCCGGAGAGGGTCATGGCAATCTGACTTTCCCGTTCTTGCAGGCGAGGCAGTAGTTCGTAGACTTTTTTCAGGGTGAGCAGGGTATCCTTTTTAGCGCGTTTGTTATAGGCCCCGACAATCAGGTTATCCTTGACACTCATCAGCGGAAACAGGCGACGTCCTTCTGGAACGTGGATAATGCCGCAGGTGACTATGTCCTCGGGGGTATGGTTGTGGATCGGCTGATCAGCAAAGCTGATGCTCCCTGTCGAGGTCGACATCAGACCGGAAATCGTTCGTAAGAGGGTCGATTTTCCTGCACCATTGCCGCCGATAATACTGACGACTTCCCCTTTTTCGACTTTGAGTGAAAGATCGAAGATAACCTGGACATCGCCATAGGAAACGTCAATGTTGTTCACTTCAAGCAACGGCATAATCTTCTCCCAGGTAGGCTTTGATAACATTTTCGTTGTTGGCGATTTCTTTCGGTGTCCCTTCGGCAATTTTTTTGCCGAACTGGATGACGACTATTCGATCGGACAGGGCCATGATGGCCCGCATGATGTGTTCGATGACAAAAATAGTCGTGCCCTGATCGCGAATGGTTTTCAAAACCTGGACCATGTCGTCTACTTCGGCGGGGCGCAGACCGGCCATAACCTCGTCGAGCAGCAGGAGTTTCGGTTCCGTGGCCAGGGCTCGGGCAATTTCCAGTCTTTTCCGGTCGGCGATAGTCAGGTTGCCGGACAGGATATCTTTCTTGTCGGAGAAACTGAGAGATTCGAGAACCTTGATGGCTTTTTCCTCGGCCACCGAACGGCTGTTGGTCGTCACAAAACTTGCGACCATAACGTTGTATAACACGCTTTTGGAAGCAAATGGCTTGACGATCTGGAAGGTACGGGCCAATCCTTTCTTGCACAGATCCCAAGGCTTCTGACCGTTTATCTTTTCATTGTTGAAGGTAATGACGCCGGCCGTCGGGGCAAAGGCCCCGGCGATACAATTGAAGGCAGTTGATTTTCCCGCGCCGTTTGGTCCGATCAGACCAAAAATCTGGCCCTTTTCTATGCTTAGATCCAAAGAATCGACCGCCCTTAGGCCGCCAAACTGTTTTGTCATACCGCTTACTTCAAGAAGAATCATGTCTCTTATCTCCCAGTCGTTTTTTGGGTTATGCGCTGCACCAGATTTGCATATAACCGGGTGAGCGGCTCCTGCAGGCCGCGAGGCTGGTAATGCATCACCAGAATCAGGACCAGGCCGAAGATGACCAGGTGCATGCCCGGCAGGGTATCGCCGAAATAGATACGCGAGAAATCGCCGACTGGCCTGAGCAGGAGTGCGCCAAGAATCGGCCCGGCGATCGAACCGCGTCCGCCGATCAGAGCGATAAAGGCGATTTCAAACGACAGGTCGAGGGAGATGATACTCTTCGGGTGGATGTAGAGGGTGAACTGGGCATAAAAGGTCCCGGCCAGGGCGGTCAGAAAGGAACTCATCGCCATGGCGATCAGTTTGGCTCTGGCCACGTTGACTCCGAGCGCCATGGCCGCCTCCGGTTCCTCCCCGCCGGCATTGAGATAGTAACCCAGTTTTGACCGGGAAATAACATAGGTGAGAATCAGTACGGCAATGAGCATGATAAGAATGATGTAATAGTAGGGCTCTTTGGTCGTGAACAGGAAATTTGCCAGCCCGGTATCCAGGGGCGGGATCTGCAGGCCCCGCGGACCGTTTATCTTGAATGGGCCGAGATAGTCGACATTTTCGACGATGACCCGAAACCCTTCGGCAAAGGCAATGGTGGCCAGGGCGAAGTATGCCCCCCGCATCTTAAAGGTCGGCAGACCGATCAACACCCCGGCAAAGGTTGCCAGCACCCCGCCGACCAGCATGCCGATCCAGGGACTGATGCCGTATTGCAGAAAGAGAATGGTCGAGGAGTAGGCGCCGATGCCGACAAAGGCGGCATGACCGAGCGGCAGCACGCCGGCAAAGCCGCCGACAAGATTCCAGCTGGTCGTCAGATAGGCATAGAAGAACAGCAGTACCAGTATGTGCAGATAGGTCGCACTCCGTATAACCAGCGGCAGGCCAAAGGCGATAAGCAGGATAGCTATCAGGGCTATTTTATTGATTTGTTTTGGATTCATTGGATAGTTGTCCTTGATTTATCGGTTACCAGTCATGTTTCTGGCCAAATAACCCTGAAGGCTTGACGAACAGCACGACAAGAAACAGTCCGTAGACAATTGCCTCGGTCCAGGTGGCTGTCATAAATTGCGGCCCGACGGATTCGATCAGGCCGATAATAATGCCGCCGACCAGGGCCCCGCCAATGGAGCCGAGCCCACCGAGGACGACGATGATAAAGCCTTTTATATCGAACAGGACACCTACCGTCGGAAAGATATTGTAAAACGGGACGAGGGTGACCGCGGCAATGCCTGCCGTCGCCGCCCCGATACCGAAGGCCACATTATAAATCTTGTACTGGTTTATCCCCATGAGACTGGCCGCTTCCCGGTCCATGCTTGTCGCTCGGATCGCCCGGCCCATGTCGGTTTTCTGAAAGAACCAGTAAATGCCCAGCGCGGTGATCAGAGCGGTAATACAGCCATACAGCTTGGGTACGGAGATAAACATCTGCCCGATTTCCAGCATTTGACCGCTTAGCGGATTGTCGGACAGGGAACGATACTGCGGCCCGAAAATCAGCAGGGTCATATTGTCGAGAATATACCAGATCCCCGTCGTGACAATGATGACGGTGAGGGGTTCGCGAACATTCTTTTCAGCAATGAAAATTGGCTTTATAACAATATTCTGCAGGTAATAGCCGAAGAAAAACATTGCCGGGGCAACGAGGACAATTGCCAGATAGGGGTGAATGCCGGAAAGGGTCACCGTCCAGTAGGCCAGGTACATTCCCACCATTAACATCGACCCATGGGCAAAGTTGACCACTTTCAGCACGCCGAAGATGATTGTCAGCCCCATGGCCGTCAGGCCATAGATAGATCCCATCAGGATGCCGTTGATCGAGTCCTCAATGATATAGAGCATGATTGTCTCCCTGGAAAAACAAAAAAAGGAAGCATCCGGAGCAGAGGCTGATCCCCTCTACTCCGGTATGAACAAAACGAAAGTATGCTGCAGTGTCTACTTGTTCGGCATCGGGAATACCGGGGTGTACCCGGCCCGGCGTGCTGATTTCGGCCAGATGGTGACCCGCTCCAGGCCATTGCCGACATCATTAACCTGGACCATGACCAGTGAGGCGTTTTCATTCTGGCCGGTCTTGTCAAATTTGACCGCATCGTAGCCGACAATCATGCCGGGACCGGAGGAGAGATTGGTGGCGGCCAGTGCTTCTCTGATCTTTTCCGGCTCAAGGGATGCGGCACGCTCCAGGGCGTCTTTCAACACATACATGGCAACATAGGCGTCAACCGCTTCCCCGGTCAGATTCTGGCCGTATTTGGCCTTGTATTTGTCATTGGTCTCTTTTGCCCCGGGCTTGTTGACGTCGGTTTCCCACTCAACGATATCAAAGAGATACTGTGCATTCTTGCCGGTGGTTTTGAGAAAGGAAGGGTCGGCATGGCCGCCGCCGCTGGCGATAATTGCCTTCAAATTGACTTTATAATCGGCGAGGGTATTGGTCAGCAGAATGGCATCGGCGGCATTGGAAACGAGCATCAGCACATCGGCTTTTGAGCGGCGGATTTTCTGAACCACCGGGCTCAAATCGGTTGCTGTTGATGGGTATGGTTCATCCAGGACAACTTTATAACCGCCCTTTTCGGCCAGGTCTTTCCACTGTCCGGCAAAGCCTTTACCCCAGTCGCCATTCTCGTAGACAAAGGCGATACGTTCTACCTTTGTACCGAATTCTGCTTCCATATCTTTTAAGAAAGAGAACTGATCGCGGGTCCACCAGCTGTCCTTGGCGGCGATTCTGAAGACGGTTTTAAAGCCCTGTTCGGTAATTTTATCAGAGACGGAGACCGGCACGACAAAGGGAATGCCATAACGCTCGGCAACCGCCGTGGTCGGATAGGTCACGGCGCTGTTCCAGCAGCCGGTGAGGACATGCACCTTTTCGGTGTTTATAAGACGCTCGGCCTCGGCAACGCCCTTTTCCGGTTTGGACTCGGAGTCGGCAAAGACTAGTTCGAATTTCGCGCCCCCGAGCGACTGGATACCGCCGGCGGCGTTGATCTCTTCCACGGCCATTTCACGTGCCGCCTTGCCCTGTTGGCCGAGAGTCGCCGACGGGCCGGAAAGGGGAATGATATTGCCGATCTTGACGTTTTCGGCATGACCGGTGGCATACGAGCCGGCAAGTAAAGACATTGCCAGGGCTGGGATAGCAAGTGTGCGTAAGATGTGCATAGGTTCCTCTCGGTTTGATTTTCCGCCCTGATAGGCGTGGATACATTCACCAGGCACTGTTGATGAATTGGAGTTTGCCGCACCGGGAAAACGATGCAGACTTTTCCTTGGTGCAGACTCTTCTAGTCGGACATTAACGCAATTTGTGTGCCACGGTTCCTATTTACCTGGGCGAGAGTTTTTCGGGAACTGCAGGGGGAAATCAGCACTCTGGCCGCCCTTGACACAGGGGCTGTCAACCCATGGCGTCAACCCTGGTTGACGCTGTAAACCAGCGTTGACAATTTGTTCGATAAGGCGACAACAATGGCGCATGGAAAGAATGCCCATCAGAGACCATCGTCAATAGAGGTTGCCGTTTTCTTTTTTACTCTCTTGTTCAGGGCCTGCCGGGAAACCCCCAGCAGGCGCGAGGCCTGACTCTGGTTGTTTTCCGAGACATTCAAAGCCATTTCAACCGCATAGTCGGCCAGTTCGTCCAGGGTAGGGAAGTGGCCGAACAAAGCCTCCAGGGGATTGGTCTTTCCGAGTACACTGGAGGTTATTGGGGTCACCCCGGCGAGTCGCTCGGCGATAAGATGTTCCTGGATGTGGCCATGGGTACAGCGGGCCACGGCATCGGAGATATACGCCTTCAATTCCCGGATATTCCCCCAGAATGGGTGACGCAGCAGCAGGTTCATGGCCTGCTGGCTGATTGTCGGGATGTCTTTATGCATTGTCGCAGCGCCATCGGCTATCAGATGCTCGACGAGGAGAGGAATGTCTTCCCGCCGGTCACGCAGCGGCGGTACCTTGAGCAGGTGGGTACTGAGTCGATAGTACAGATCCATCCTGAACTCGCCATCCTGGCCGGCGAGCCTGGTGAGATCCTTATTGGCGGCGGTAATGATGCGTGCATGGCATTGTTTCGGTTGATCCGAGCCCAGGGGATAATAGATCTTTTCCTGGAGCAGGCGCAAAAGTTTTACCTGGGAGACCTCACTGAGATCGCCGATTTCATCGAGAAAAATGGTCCCGTCGGCGGCCTTTTCGATCATTCCGGCGCGTACCGTCTCGGCACCGGTATAGGCCCCTCTGGCATGACCGAACAGGGTGTCGGAGAACAGGGTGTCGTCGAGGCCGGAGATGTCGACCGCGACAAACTCACCCGCCAGGCCGCTTACCTCGTGAATGGCCTTGGCGATGAGTTCCTTGCCCGATCCGGTCTCTCCAAGGATCAGCGTCGGCAGGCCGCTAGTGGCAATCGACTCAATGTACTGGAAGAGGCCGAACATCAGGGGACTCTTGGTGACGATGCGGTCAAAGGCCTTGTTGCTGTACTCCCTGCTGCTGAAAGAAATCCCCTTCAGCGACATCACTTCATTGCGCAGCAGACCGATCTCCAGGGCGTTGCGCAGGGCCGAGCTGAACATTTTTAAATCGATCGGTTTCACCAGATAGTCTTGTGCACCGAGCTTCAAACACTCGACGGCTGTTTCGATCTCCGAGTCGGCGGTGACGATGATGACCGGGATCTGCGGCCTGTGTATTTTCAGCTGCCGCAAAACCTCCTGACCGCTCATGTGCGGCATATTCAGATCGAGAAACAGCACCGGCGACTGCATGCTTTCCAGCGTGGCCAGGACATGGCGGCTGTCGCTGAGGGTCCGGACATTCTTCATGCCGAGGGAGGTGAGCAGCAGGCTGTATGCTTCAAGTTCCGCAGGTTCATCGTCGACTAGCAGAATCTGACAGTTTTTCATTTTCGAGGTAATCATGCCTTCTAGTCCGTTATCATTTTTTTCAGTTTGATGGTGAATTTCGCGCCCGTCTCGGTATTTTCCGCCAGCAGTTCGCCGTTCATTTCTTTTTCCACGATCATTTTGGCCATATACAGCCCCATGCCGGTGCCGGACGATGCACCTTTGGTGGTGAAGTACGGATTGAATATCTGCAGCAGCAGGTGCTCGGGAATGCCGCCGCCGCTGTCACTGATGTGGAGCAAAACCGTCTGTTCGTCGGTGCTGACGGTGATGGCAATTTTTTTGGCTGCCGGCTGCTCATCGGCTTCGGCGGCATGCTGGCTGATCGCATCCTTGGCGTTGGCGATAATATTCACCAGGACGTGGACAAATTCGCCCCGATAGCCAAAGACCAGCAGGGAGCTCGATCCGCTCTTATTGTTGACGGTCAGCGAGATGCCGCCATGTTTCATCTGCGCCTCCATAAGCTTGACCGCACTGATCACCACTTCCAGCACATCGACGGGTCCTTTCGCCTTGGACGGCTTAAAAAAATTCCTGAAGTCGTCAATCGTTTTCGACATGAAATGAATCTGGCCATTGGCGCCGGACACCAGTTTTTCGACAAACGCCTTGTTGAGCATATCATTATATTGCGCCGCCTGTAGGCTGGAAATATAGGTCGAAAGGGTATTTAAGGGCTGGCGCCACTGGTGGGCGATGATCGCCAGCATTTCGCCGACCGCGGCCATCTTCTGCGCCTGCATCAGCTGTCCTTCGGCATCGACCCGTTTGGAGATATCCCTGATGCTTGACAGGGTGAGCTCCTCATCGTTGAGCCGGAAGATCTTCAGACTGATCGAGGCGGGAAATTCCACGCCGTCAGCCCTGATGAACGACCATCTGAAGATCTGCTGCTCCCCTTTATGGGAGGCGTGCAGGATGTCCTGCAGCTTCTCTCTGCTCAGCTCGCCATCCGGCTGATATACGGGGGAGAGGTCGAGCATGCTCTTGCCGAGCATCACTTCTTTGGCAAGGCCGAAGACCTCCATGGTCTTCTGGTTGCATTCACTGATGCGGCTCCCCTTGCTGATGAGAATGGCGTCATTTGCCACATTAAATAAGGTCTGGTAATAGGTCTCGACCTCCTTTCTTTTAATAATGTTCCATTCGAGATCCTTGTTTATGCCGGTCAGCTCTTCCTGGTGCTGCTGGATGGCCGAACTGTATCTCTTGCTGAAAAAAAACAGCACCAGGCCGCTGCCGCTGACCACCACCAGGGCAATAAGCGCCAGGATGCCTAAAACCCTGAGGGCTATTTCCGTGGCAAAGATCATCGTCGTCTTGCGGGTGAGGGAATAGGCCTCGTCGCGGGGGGCGGTCACGCACATGAACCAGTCGGAATTGGCAATGAGGCTAAAGGACAGCACATGTTTCTGCCGGTCTTTGCCGAGGTAGGTGACCGTGCCGATATCGCCGCTGATGAAGCGGTCCAGTTTGTCCGCCAGATCAAGTTCAATATTCTGTATTTTTTCGCGCATGACATACTCCTCGCTGGGATGGACGAGGATGGTGCCGTTTCTTTCGACAATAAATCCGTAACCGGACTCGCCGACCTTGAGGTTTAAAACGTTCCGCACCAGGCTGTCGAGGACCGTATCCGCGCCCATGACGCCGACGATTTGCCCATCGGCGATCAGAGGTTTCACCAGGGCAATGACCATCTTGTTGGTCACCAAGTCAATATACGGCGTGGTAAAACTCATATCCCCAACCGCAACGGCCCGTCGGTACCATGGACGGTTGCGGGGATCATAGCCGTTGGGCGGCAGCCAGTCCGCACCGTCGAGCAGCACGCCGTCTTTTCTGCCGATATACACATCGGTGAAATGACCGGCTTTCATGGCCATTTTGAGTGGTTTCATCGTCTCTTCGTTCTGCCCGAGGGAACCGAGCACGACCGAGTCGGCGGTGGCGGTGAGAATTTTCATCTGCTGCTCGAGCCACATTTCCACCGTATCCGCCGCCTTGATTGCCAGATCTTCCTGCTGGGCGGCGATGGTTCTTTCAACTATATGCTGGGTGATTCGATAATTGATGCCGGCAACGACGAAAATAACCGCTGTCAGGACGGCCAGGGTGATAATGTGTTTTTTTGTCCTTGGGATCATGACCTACCGGGGCGTCGAGCTGAGGGTTTTGAGAATTAACAGTTTTTTATCTGCGGCCTGGTTGATTGCTTTGCAATACTTGGTCCAGAAAAGCAGATAACAGGGTACATCGAATGACGAAATATGTACTGAAGATTTTCCTCTCGTCCCCGCGAAAAAAATGTTGGCATGCGGAGGGATATGACGGCTGCAGGGCCGCAGCCTGGTGTAAAAACGGGACGAGCGGGCGGGGATCAGTAAGATAATGAAGGAAAGAGACGGCTGTCGGTGTGCGGCAGAAACAGCGCTGCCACGTAGTAGTTCATGAAGTTGAGGTTATCGGACAGCTCAAGATTAGTCATGATCCTGCGCACCTCTGTTCGTTCTCTGAACCGGATGTGATCGGTCAGACTGATCTGGCAGCCGAGCATGGACGCATTGCCGAGGTAATAGAATCGATCCCTGTCGATGTCCGGCAGCAACCCGATGGCGATGGCCCGTTCGAGGTCTATATGGGCGCCGAAATTACCGGCCAGAATGATCTGTTCTACCTCGGCAAAGCCGATGCCGACAGATTCGAGCAGGGTTTGGCAGCCGGCGAACATGGCCCCTTTCGCCCGGATCAGGTTATCCAGGTCGATCTCGGTGATGACGATATCTTCTCCGATCATCGTGTCGTGTGCCCAGGCGATAACGTATTCCCAGCCATCGGCACCCTTTCTGATCCTGTGGTGTTTTTTACGATCGTTAAACTTGCCTCGCCGGTCGATGATTCCCGCCTCGAGCAGCTCCGGAACAATGGCGATCACTCCGGAACCGCAGATCCCTCTGGGGTTGGTGTTGCCGATGGTGATGATCATCGGGTCCAGGGTGTCCGGATGGATATGAACGTTTTCGATAGCCCCGCTGCTCGCCCGCATGCCGTATTTGATGCCGCTTCCCTCAAAGGCGGGTCCGGCCGAACAGGCGGCGCAGACCATCCAGTCGCGATTACCGACGACGATCTCTCCGTTGGTGCCGATATCGATAAAAAGACTGATCTTCTCGCTCCTGTGCATGTTGCAGGCGTGAACCCCGGCAACAATATCGCCGCCGACAAAGGAGGCGATGCATGGGTAGAGAAAGAGCCGGACGGAAGGATGGGCCATGATCCCCAGCGCGGCAGCCTTGGTGAGCGGGAATTGACTGACGCCTGGGACGTAGGGCGCTTCCCGGATGAATTTTGGGTTAATGCCGAGCAGCAGATGGGCCATCACCGTGTTGCCTGCGGCCATAATGTAGCTGATATCACTGGGGCTGATGATGACGGTGCGACACACCTCCTCGATGATGTTATTGATTGTGTGTACGGCCTTTTCCTGCAGGGCGCGCAAACCGCCGGTGCGTTGCGAGTAGATGATCCGTGAAATGATATCCTCGCCATAACCGATCTGCGAGTTGTAGGCGGAGGCTTCGGCAATAATCCGGCCACTGTTCAGGTCAATGAGCACACCGCCGATCGTTGTCGTACCGAGGTCGAGGGCCAGGCCATACAGCTGGTCGGTGGTGTCGCCGGGTTCAACGGCAATAATTCGCTCCGGTTCATTGGCCAGCTTGCCCTGCAACAGGATGACGGTCACCCGCCAGTCACTTTCGCGAAGGGTAACCGACAGGTCGTGGATAAGCTCCGGATGGTCATAATCCGGCTCGTGCATCGCCGGCCCGGTTCGGCTGATTCCTCTGATCAGACGCTGCATATCCGGAATGTTGTCATCGAGCGTCGGTGGTGGCAGTGTAAGGTACAGTTTACGAACCGGGGGGGCTATCTGCCAGGTACCGACAAGGTTTTCCTGCGATCTGGTGGAAATTGTCCTGGTGGTTTTCGGTTTTGCTTTGAGTGACGTCCCGTCTGACCGTACGATTTCCGGAATACGTATGGTCACATCGGAAAAAACCGTTGAAATACAGGCCAGTCGAGTGCCCCTGCTGATCTCACCCTGGCTGAGGCTGCTGGTATTCTGCGCGTGCAGTTCGCCCTGCACAAGTTCGATCTTGCACTTCCGGCACACGCCGTCTCCCCCGCACGAGGCCGGGATATAGACCCCGGCCAAGGCAGCCGCGGTCAGGAGGTTTTCCCCGGGAGAAACACGAACGGTAATGTTGTCCGGCAGGAAAGAGACGGTATGTTCCATAGGCCTTGTGGGTGTTGGTTGCTTGTTTTCTTTTATCATAACAATGTAGATGATCGAGTCAATAAATAAATTTGATACAAGAAGAGGGGCGAGGCTTTTCCTGACATGCAATGGTCGCTGGGTAGTTTGCCGCAAATCTTGACGAAACAGGGCGGATCGGATATGCTTGCCGTAATTATTCCAGCTTGTCCAGCACGGATGAAAATTCCTCATCTTGTCGATTTATTTCACGCCGAAAGAATAAGCAAGAAGAACGTAATCGTGTCGGTTGAACTCCTGGACGTTCCAACCATCGGGTCCAGTCCCGGTAACAGTTATAATGCACAACTTACTTACGACCTGTCGACACATTTCGAGAAAATTCCTCTCCATGTCAATTGCGAATCCACCAAGAATTTTCCACCCCGCCTTGCTCCGGCAGAAGTCAAGATGATTGAAAAAAAATCAACAAGGCGCCTTTCACGTCGGCATCGCTTAAGTTGGTGGCCCTTTGTGCTGATCATCACTGCCGCATGTCTTGCCGTTGGATATTATGAGATTAAAACTTCCACCATGCAGGCAAAATTCATCAGTGGCTATGCAGCCAACCTGCGCTACCGGGTAGCCGATGGAGCAAGTGACAAAATAATCTTTCCCAAAAAAGGCCCCTACGATATTCGTCTTGGCTATGTCCAGCTGCCGGCTTTTCTCGACAAATTGCAGCAAAACGGCATGGTCATCAGCAGGCAGGCCCGGTTTAGTGAGCCTCTGCAAAATTATGCGGAAAAAGGTTTTCATATACCCTATAGCGAAAAAAGCCAGGCAGGCCTGCATATTCTCGACGCCACAGGAGAGTCGATGTACCGGATGATCAATCCGAAACGGGTGTACAATGATTTTTTTGACATCCCCTACAAGATTGTACAGACATTGCTCTTTATCGAAAACAGGACGTTACTTTCAGATCAGTTTCCGAAAACAAATCCGGCCGTTGACTGGGGACGTTTTGCCAAGGCACTGGTTGTTCAGGCGGGCGAACTGGTAAGTCTCGACATGCCGGCAATGGGCGGGAGCACCCTGGCCACCCAGATGGAAAAATTCCGTCATTCGGATAACGGTATGACCGTCTCGGCCAAGGAAAAACTTATCCAGATGGTTTCGGCGAGTGTGCGAGCCTATCAGGATGGGGAGGATACCTCTCTGTTCCGCAGACAGCTGGTGCTTGACTATGTCAACTCCGTCCCTCTTTCCGCAGCTCCAGGGTTCGGGGAAGTCAATGGTCTTGGGGATGGTTTGTTCGTCTGGTATGGGACGGAGTTTGACGAAATGAACCGGCTGTTGAATCTGAAGGACCCGACGGGGGCGGATCTCGAGAGACAGGCTCTGCTTATAAAGCAGGTTGTCAGCCTGATGATTGCCCATCGGCGGCCATCTTTCTATCTTGTCGAGGGACGCAAGGAGCTGGCGATACTGTCGAACAGTTATGTCAGGCTGCTGGCCCAGAATGGCAGCATCTCCGAGGCCCTCAGTGAAGCGGCCCAGGCGCAGCCGCTTTTCTTCCGTAATTTCAGTAACAATGGAGCGGCGCGGCAGATCGTCAACAATAAGGGGGTAAATGTCGTTCGGAACCGCCTCGGCCCTCTTTTTGCCACCTCTCTCTATTCGCTTGACCGGATGGACGTCACTGTCACCTCCACCTTGAACAGCCGGTTACAGGAGCAGGTCAATCTCTATCTGAAAAATCTGGAAAAGAGCGATGTCGCCGACGAGTATGGGCTGGTCGGCAAGTATCTGCTGACCCCGGACCAAGCCGATGAACTCAGCTATAGCTTTACCTTGTTCGAGCGCACGCCAATGGGCAACATGGTGCGGGTGCAGACCGATACCACGCCACTGCCCTTTGATATCAACGAGGGAAGTAAACTTGAATTGGGTTCGACGGCCAAGCTGCGCACGCTGGCCACCTATCTCGAAATTATAGCCGAGCTGCATGCGGATCTGGCCGCGCGGCCGCAGGACGAGCTCAAAAACCTGATGGAGCAGACACGGGATACTCTTTCCCGCTGGGTCGGCTTTCAGCTGCTGCAGAATCCGAGCCTGCAGCTGAAAGCGTTGCTTGAAGCCGCCATGCTCCGACCATATTCTGCACACCCGGGCGAGCGTTTTTTTACCGGTGGCGGTCTGCACACCTTCGGTAATTTTAGAAATGAAGACAATAACCGAATAGCCACCGTCACCGAAGCGCTGCAGTATTCACTCAACCTCCCCTTTGTCCGGATCATGCAGGATATCGTCCGGTACACCCAGGCCAGCCAATGGGAGAACAACCGGCAGATCGTCATCGACGACAATGACCCCAGGCGCAAGGAGATGCTCGATAAATTTATTGATCGGGAAAGTAAAGTCTTCCTTACACGTTTCTGGAACAAGTACCGCAACATGAACGCTGACCAACGGCTGGAAACTCTCCTGGCAGGCATGAATCCGCGAGCCCTGAGGTTGACTATCGTCCATCGCCATCTCCTGCCGGAGGCCGATCAGGATGCCTACATCCGGTTTATTCGCGGCCACCTGCCGACGAGTACCTTGACGAACAGACAACTGGCGGCGATGTATGAAAAATACCAGCCAGGCTCCTACAACTTGCAGGATATGGGGTATCTCGCTGCGGTCCATCCCCTGGAATTGTGGCTGCTTGACTACCTGCGGCGACCAGGTGATCTGACTCTCCAGGATGCAATAATGAAAAGCACGGAGGTGCGGCGTGAGGTTTACGGTTGGCTGATGCGCACCAAAGCGAAAAATGCCAGAGATTCCCGGGTGAGGATCGTGCTCGAAATAGACGCCTTTTCGGATATCCACCGCCGCTGGAAAAATATGGGATATCCCTTTGGTCATCTGGTGCCGTCACTGGCCACTGCCCTCGGCAGTTCGGGAGATCGACCGGCGGCACTGGCTGAATTGATGGGTATTATTCTCAATGATGGGAAACGCATCCCGACGCACAGGTTTACCGAGGTCGCCTTTGCCAGGGATACTCCCTACGAGACTATTGCCCTGCGCCCAACGCCCAAACCAGTCCAGGTGCTTCGCCCGGAAATCGCCCAGGTTCTCAAGGAAACCCTGGGCAAAGTCGTCAGTGAGGGGACAGCCAAGCGTCTGGCGCAGAGCTTTCAGCAAGGGGATGGCCTGCCGCTGGCCATTGGCGGTAAAACCGGCACTGGAGATAACCGGATAATAAATTCATCCTCGTCCGGGCACAAAAGCTCATCAAGGACCTTGAACCGGACCGCAACCTTCGTTTTTTATCTTGGCGATAATCATTTTGGTACATTGATCGCTTTTGTCAGCGGTCGATCCGCCAACGCTTTTAGTTTTACCTCTGCGCTGCCTCTTCAGGTGCTGAAGGGAATGGTTCCGGTCATACAACCATATATCAATACCGAGAATCAAAAAATTTCGGCGATCGCTGGGGCGACGAGAAGCCCTGACGGAGGCTGACAGCTCGTTCCTCTTGGCAACATCGACCATGGTTGCAGCTTTTTCGCGCTTGTTCGACATTCTCCCTGGCCGAGGAGGGAGAGGTTCAAACGGGACCTGGCCCGGAGTTTCTTACCTGGTGCCTCGCTTGTCGCCGATGCCGTCTGGACATATCCCTTATCTTTGCATCCTCGATACACACCACCGAGGGTGGCGAACCTGGCGATGCCCAGGTCGATCCCCACGGAAGAGGCGGATGGATGTATTGGTTCGACAGCCTCCCGCTCGGTCTGAGAATCGAGACATGCCAAGGATCCCCCCGCCTGGACACGGTGACATTTCCTGGTGTTCCATGGATCTCGGGGCTGTTGACAAAGAGAACCAGTCGCTATTTATATGCCTTGCGTATCTTTATAAGGTAAATTATACTTTGGTCTATGGAGAAAAAGAACGAGATTCGAACAGGAAGACATCGCGTTTTTGGTAAATTGCCCAAAAATTTCCTCATTCTTTGCCTGCCGAGTGCTAGAAATGCTGCTTTTTAGTCGATTGTTAGTGCGTGTTCTTGTCAAATTTGACGCCCGTTGCCACCAACGCCGTCACTCAGCTAGAGCGATTGCATGAGGTTACCAAGGATCCGGACATCAAAAAACAGATCAAGGAACTGCTGCCGGAATGGCGCAATACTGAAAACAGGATCCGCAACAAACTGGAGCTCACTTAGCTTGAACTGCGCCAGATGCAGGACAGAGAAGGCAGTATTGTCGAGGGGTTCCGTAAGTCCATTCGTGATTTTTTTCGTGTTCGCGGCTTGTGTCTTCTGATGGCCCTGCATGCGCACACCTTGGTTGCAGGCGTTATCGGCGTCTTTTTTTGTGCTGTATGAGGCGGAAGACTGGTTCCTGTTCAGTATGGCCATCATCTTTTTTCTCGGCCTTTTTGGGACCGTACGCCAGACTGTGCCGAGGCTCTGGCAGCAGGGGCGGCTGATGCTCAACATTGGTTCGGTCCGCGAGGGAGAAAGATTGCTGCTGCAGGTGTCCCCTGGAAGGTTGAAAACATTCATCTCTTCTGCCGTCTGTTTAACCCGACCCTGGGAATGCACCTGCGGCTGCCGATAGAGCAGATTGTCGGCATGGTTTCCAGGCCGTATGCGCCGGGGGAAACCCTGGTTTCCCGGCAAAAAGGGAGACTGGGTGGCGGGAGATCGGCCCGGAACCAGAGTACTCAGCCTCAGTCATGAGCCGGTGTGTCGATGCGGCAACCTTGGACAATTGGTAAATATCCTTTCCGCAACGTACCTTTCACTGGCCGGCAGGAGACAGGATAGCCGTGGAGGAGATGTTCGAGGACAGCGGGCGGCAGGAGATGCAGCCGCTCGTTCCATAAGCACGTTCCATAAGATAAGGAGGATAACGTGAAGAGGGCACTTGTGCTGGTAGATATACAGCATGATTTTCTTCCCGGCGGGCCATTGGCGGTACCCGATGGCGATGCAATCCTGCCCTTTGTCGTCGATCTCGTGCGCAGCGGGCATGACTATGATCTTCTGGTTGTTACCCAGGACTGGCACCCGCCTGGACATGGGTCCTTTGCCTCGACCCATGCTGGAGCTGAACCGTTTACCCTGGGTGAGCTTGCCGGTCAGCCGCAGATGCTCTGGCCGGACCATTGTGTCGCGGTGACGAGAGGAGCAGGTCTGGCCGAGGAAATTGAAGAACTTTTAACAAAAGAGGCGGCCGCAGGACGCCGGATCCACCGGGTCAAAAAAGGCATGGACCGCAACGTCGATTCCTATTCGGCCTTTTTCGACAATGCGCGGCGACATGATACCGGCTTACGCACCATCCTTCTGGATCAGAACATTAAAGAGGTGGACATTGTTGGTCTGGCCCTGGACTATTGTGTCAAATATACCGCGCTCGATGCGGCATCCCTTGGTTTTCAAACTCGCGTTCTGCTTCAGGGCAGCCGCCCTGTCGATCCCGCATCGCAGGTCCAGGTTTTGGCAGAGCTTGCCGATGCGGGTGTTATTTGCGTGGCGGAGGCCCTGTGAAAAAGCCTGGGACCCTGGATGTTCATGTGCTTCCCTGTTTATCTGTGGTGGGTGCAAAATGCTGGGATTTTTCCTGGCATGCGGGGCAGAGGCCGTAAAAATCGAGACGATGTGTCATAATGGTGAATCCGGTTGCACGAATGATTTCCCGGGTAATTTTTTCCAAATCAAACTGCGGCGGATCAACGACCGCACCGCAGTCGGTGCAGATAACATGGGGATGGGGGTAGGGTTTATTGCCATCGTAGCGGTTACCAAGGTCGCTGAAGCCAAGTTCGAGCACTTCCCCTTCCTGTTTAAGCAGCGCCAGGGTCTTATAGACTGTGGCGAGGCTCATGGTAGGAAAAATAGTGCCGAGTTCCCTGTAGATGGCTTCAGCTGATGGGTGCTCCCGGCTCTCTACAAGAACCTTTAAAATACTGTATCGCTGCGGGGTGATACGGTGGCCGCTTTCCTGTAAATGATTGACAATTTTCCGGAGTCGATCGTCCTCGGTTGTGGTTACAGCAGGGCTTAAGTTGAACCTCCCCCTGGATGAATCCGGGGGATTCCTGACGGACCTCAAGCAACCCTCTCGCCGGTTATTCCAACCGCAGCAATGCGCACCATGACCGCGGCGTTTACGTCGCGGTCATGGTGCGCTCCACACGCCGAACACGTCCCTTGCCTTACCGACAGTCCTGCCCTTCCTTGCGGTCCGGTACTGGCGCAAGAAGAACAGATCCTGGTGGAACCTTTGCTGGCAACCTCGACGTACTGCATACCGCCGAGACGGCTCTTCCAGGAAAACATTGATCGAGGATGTCCGTGGACTGCTGCGGCAGCGGACTGGCCGTGGCCAGCGCTGAACTGGCCACGGCCAGTATCTTTACTGAAAGCGAGATTCTGTAATCCCTTCGGGGTGTAATAAGTCCCTCCCTTGGCATCCAGCTCTTTTTTTCGGATTGCCCAATTCCACAGAGGCGTGGGCAATGGAAGCCACTCGATGATAGCGGTTTGCTGCTTTTTAGTCAGTTTGAGCTTGAGCTGACCTGGTATCATATCTTTCCCGTTTCTGCTTTTCGATATCTTGTTGAATGAATGCCCAAAGGTGCGTCCTGACCCCCTGCCGGAAGGGAGGGGATTGCGACGCGTTTTTGCAAAAAAAGATTAATCCGAAAGGGGGACCGGGTCAAGGGGATGAAAATTCTTTGCCATAAAAATGTCGATGCACGTCTCGTCCCTTTGTCGTTTGAAGGAAAAATGAATGGCGGGTTAGCAAAAAGTGGCATAGTGAAAAGAAGGAATACCTCTCAGCTGTTGCTTGACGATATCTTTCCGGGTGCCTGAATATTGGTGAGACTCACTCCACTAAGGATGAGAAGGCCCCCGGCGAGAACGACCGGTTTTACCGATTCCCCGAGAATGAGCCAGGAGAGCAGGATGGAGAACAAGGGCACGAGATTGATAAAGATACCGGCCCTTGTCGCACCTATTTTCTTTATAGCTTGATAATACAGAGAAAAACCGATGGCGGTGCCGAAAAAACCCAGGTATGCCAGACTGGTCCAGTCGACGGAAGTTATGGTTGACAGTCGGCTGAACAACCCTTCACCGGCGGCAGGCACGGCAAGGAGCACAGTTCCGATCATCGATGAGTAGCAGACGGCGCAGAGCGGGGAAAGCGTCCGGAGAACGGATCGGCCAATAATCGAGTAGGCGGACCAGCTGAGGACGCAGCCAAGCAGGGCCTGTTCGCCGGGGCCGAAACCACCGGTAAAGAGTGAACCGGGATGACCATTGCTGATAACTGTGATGGCTCCGCAAAGAGAGAGGAGAACCCCACAGGATTTCAGGGTGGTGAGCCGTTCGCGCAGGAAAAAGGTCGCGAAAATGGTAATGACCAGGGGGGTGCAGGAAATTATGAGTGAGGCGCGACCACCACTGATATGGTGCAGGCCGTTAAAGAAAAAGACATTGTAGGCGAAGACACCGGTCATCCCCAGCAGGACAAGCGACAGCCACTGCTTTTTCGGCGGCCAGAGGAGTTTTTTCTCGACAAGCAGTGTCACGACAAGCATTGCCGCGGAGGCGATGACAAATCGTAAAAAAGCGGCACTGGCCGGTGCCACCGAATCGGCCAGCAGTCTTCCTGCAATGAAGGTGCCGCCCCACAGGAGCATGGTGAGGACCAGAGAAAAATAGGTAAAAAAAGGCATAAACGGGGTTCTTTAAAGGTGGTATGTTCATAGTTTCCGATTTCTATCAGAGATGGATATACTTTCCACTGCCTAGGCTGTCAACTTTTTCGTTTGATCCGGTTGGCACGGCATGGTACCAAGGGGCAGGATGGTTAAAAAAATTGAGAGAGGATGGCGGGTGGACAGAAAATCGAAAAAGGAAGAAATCAGCTGGATTCTCTATGATGTGGGGAATTCCGCCTTTGTCTTGATCATGGTCACGGCACTGATGCCGATCTTTTTCAAGGATGTCGCGGCGGCCGGGATGAGTGGCGCGGAATCAACGGCGAACTGGGGCTTTGCCAATTCTGCCGCCTCTTTTATTCTCGCCGTCCTCTCGCCGATTCTTGGCGCCCTGGCTGATTATAAAGGTATGAAGAAACGGTTTTTCCTCTTCTTCATCTTTCTTGGCATGATTTTTACCCTCCTGCTGCTCTTTGTCGGGCCAGGGCAATGGCTGCTGTGTCTTGTCTTGTTTGTTTTCGCCCGGGTGGGGTGGGCCGGCGCGAATATTTTTTATGATGCCTTTCTGGTGGACGTCACCAGTAAAGAACGGATGGATATCGTCTCCACCCGGGGCTACGGGTATGGTTATGTCGGCAGTGTCGTGCCTTTTCTGCTCATCATCGGCCTCATCCTCGGTGAAGGTATGCAGGACGGCTTGCCGGTCGGCCCCATCCGGGCTTCTTTTGTCATCGTTGTTTGCTGGTGGTTGCTGTTTTCGCTGCCGGCAATCAAAACTCTGCGCCAGAGATATTATCTCCCAGCCGACGCCAGCCCAATTATTGGCAGTCTGACAAGGCTCTGGCGTACGGTGAAAGAGATCCGGCAGCATAAGCAGGTATTTGTTTTTTTGGCGGCCTACTTTTTTTATATAGACGGGGTCGGGACGATAATCACCATGTCAACGGCCTACGGCCGGGATCTTGGCTTCGGCGTGACCATGTTGATCGTTATGCTACTTTTTATCCAGCTTGTCGCCTTTCCCTTTGCCCTGCTGTTTGGCCGGCTGGCGGAGGTTTTTTCAACCAGGCGGATGCTCTTTGCCGGGATCGGCGTCTACTGTGTGGCGACCTTTATGGCTTTTTTGCTGCCGGTCATCGGTGATCCATTGCCTAAAACCATAACTTTCTGGTGCATCGCTTTTCTCGTCGCCTCTTCCATGGGCGGCATTCAGGCACTCAGCAGAAGCTACTACGGTAAACTGATTCCGGCGGAAAAGAGTGCCGAATATTTTGGATTTTATAATGTGTTCGGCAAATTCGCGGCGATAAGCGGGCCTCTCTTGATGGGCCTGGTCGGCCGTCTGACCGGAGAGACACGCTGGGGAATTCTGAGTGTTCTCCTGCTGTTTGTCGTCGGCAGTGTTCTCCTCGGCGGCGTGAAGGACTCCGCCGAGTAGGCTCAGGATGTCGGCGGGGGCAGCGTACAGGTGTTGAGAAAATTTTTAATGCCGTCGATATCCTTGAGACGACCGTAGACGGTGATCACATCGCCGACATGCAGCTGCGTATGGCCACGGGGGATGAGGATCTGGCCGCCTCGTTTGATGGAAACCATATTGATGGTCTCGGGCAGGGACAGATCCTTGATCGTCGCATTACTGCAGGTGTCCTCTTCTTGCAGGACAAACTCAACATAGCCGTTTTCTTTCTGCTTTCTCAGTTCAACCTGATGCTCAACAATCTGTCCTCGCTGTTTCCGGACAATACCGACATCGTAGGCACGAAGGATATCGCTTCTGCTGATGATGCCGCAGAGTCGGCCGGAGCCGTCGCGTGAGATAACCGGCAGCCTTGCCAGATCCCGGGGAGACATTTTTTGGATAGCGACCCAGATAGGTTCGTCGGGGAAGACGGTAATCGGATCTTCCACGGCCAGGTCCGACACCTTCAAGCCCCTTGAACTGAAATTTTCCTGTGATTGTGCCCGGTGCACATCCTGCAGCGTTATGATGCCGCAGAGTTTGTTGTCGTCGGCAAGGACCGGAAAACCGAGGATGTTGGTCTCCTGGAACAGGGCCATTGCCTCGGAAAAAGAGGCGTCCTTGTGCACGGTTACCGGTTTGTTCTTCATTACCTCGCTCACCTTGACGCCCTGCATGATATCCATATCCCGGCCCTCGGAGAAACGGACGCCGCGCTTGGCAAGTTTCATGGTGTAAATGGATTCCGGATGCAGCCACTGGGAGAAGTAACTGGCGGTAACTCCGGCGACCATCAGCGGCAGGATCATGAAATAGTCGTTACTCATTTCAAAAACGATCAGCATGGCGGTGAGTGGCGCCCGGGCGGTGGCCGAAAAGAGCGCTGCCATGCCGACCAGGGCAAAGGCCCCGGTATTATTACCGATAGAGGGAAACCAATAACTGAAAAGGTGGCCCATGGCACCGCCGAGCATGGCACCGGTAAAAAGTGATGGCGCAAACACACCGCCGGAATTTCCCGAACCGAGGGTGAAGGAGGTGGCGAGCGGTTTGAGAAAAATGAGCAGTATTAAAATCCACAGAGGGGCATTGCCTTGAATTGCCGCCTCAATAAAGGGAAAACCGGAGCCGTACATATGGGGAATCGGGGTATCCAGTCCGGATCCGTGCGCGGCGGAAGCGACCGGAAAGGTAAGATTGGGCAGATGCATATAGAGCAGACCGAGGACCCCGAGGAGCAGGCCGCCGACCGCCGGTTTGAAAAGCTGGGGGAATTTCCAGCGGTCAAAAACGTTCTCCGAAAAATTGAGCATGCGCATAAACATGATGCCGACAAGGGCAGCGACAAGGCCGAGAATGAGATACAGAATAATCTCTAGAGAGCTGTTGATGCTGTAGCTCGGAACCTGGAAGGCAAACCGGTCGCCGATGATGCTTCGGCTGACCACCGAGGCGGAAACCGCGGCGATGACAACATTGCCGAAGGCGCGCATCTGCAGGCCGCACATGAGAACCTCGATAGCAAAGGCCACACCGGCTATGGGTGCATTGAAGGTTGCGGCAATTCCTGCCGCCGCACCGCAGGCGACGAGATTCCGGATACGTTCGTCGGAGAGTCGCAGGACCTGGCCGATGGAGGAACCGAGCGCCGCCCCGACCTGAATGATCGGGCCTTCACGACCGGCGGATCCGCCGGTGCCGATACACAGTGCCGATGCCGCGATTTTGGCGGCGGCCACCCGGGCCCGGATACGGCCGCCCCGCAGGATAAGGGCCTGCATAACTTCCGGGACCCCATGTCCTTTTGCCTCCTGCGCCATGAGGATAAGAGGACCAACGAGCAGACCACCGAGCATCGGCACTATCAGATAGATCCATTTCCCGAGAAAAGGAAGGAGATCGGAGAATGAGCCGTAGGAAAGATCCTGGATGGCAAAGATCAGTTTGACAAAGAAAACAGAAGCCAGACCGGTACTTGCCCCGACAATAACCGAGAGGATGAGAAGAAGAAGTCCTTCGGGAGGAGAAAAGCGGTCGAGATACCAGCTGAGGATCGAACGTTTAGGGGTCATTTAGGGTTCCGTCAGGGAAAAACAGTGCCGTTGCGTCTGCTCTATGATGTGATGCCGACAACCGACAGCTCAACCGCCGTAATAAAAGGGTGTAGGGGGATACGATGGGGCGGTATACCTATAAAAAGGCACACGTATCTTCAGCCCTGAACCAGGAATTAATACTGCTTTCCGCCAAGAGATTCAATAAGTTTTTATTGAGCATATGCCCAAACAGGCGAATTTGGCTCAGGAGGAAATTTTCGTCGGCCTTTTCTCTGGCCAACCTCCTAACGAAATTGCACGGCCTTGCGCGCCTCCTGACGAAGAAGCATATCAAGAATGACCAGGGCGGCCATCCCCTCGACAATGGGTACGGCTCTGGCGACGACGCATGGATCGTGGCGTCCTTTTGCCTCAAGTATCGCCGCTTCCCCTGCAAAATCCACGGTATTCTGGGGCAGGGAGATGGTTGCTGGTGGTTTGAAGGCGATGCGCAGCTCTATCGGCTCGCCATTGCTGATCCCGCCCTGCACCCCTCCCGAATTATTGGTGGTTGTCCCCAGCCGTCCACCTTTCTGGGTAAAAGGGTCGTTGTGTTCGGAGCCGCGCATTCGTGTGCCCGCAAAGCCTGAACCGATTTCAAAACCTTTCGTCGCCGGGATGGCCAGCATGGCCTGAGCCAGTTTTGCCTCAAGTTTCTCATAGGTTGGCTCGCCCAGGCCAACTGGTACATTGCGGATAACGCAGGAGACAATACCACCCACCGAGTCACCCTTTTCTTTCAGTTCCGCGACCACTTTCGCCATTTTTGCGGCGGCGGCATGATCCGGACAGCGGATGACCGTGGCATCGACGTCGGGTCGGGTAATGGCCTTGCTGTCTATCGGGCCGGCATCGATTTCCCCAACACTGCTGACCCAGGCGACGATCTCGATATGGAATTTTTCCCGCAGAATTTTGTCGGCGACCGCCCCCGAGGCAACTGTACCGATGGTCTCCCTGGCGCTTGACCTCCCGCCGCCGGAAGATGCCCTGATGCCATATTTCATCTGGTAGGTATAGTCGGCATGGGAGGGACGGGGGATGTCGCGCATCGTACCATAATCCTGCGGCCGCTGATCCTTGTTGGCCACCTGCAGGGCAATGGGTGTGCCCAAGGTTTTACCGTTCTCCGTGCCGGACAGGATAATGACCTGGTCGGCCTCCTGCCTGTCCGTCGACAGGGCACTCTGGCCGGGGCGCCGCCGGTTGAGTTGCGGCTGAATGTCTTCTGCCGCGAGCGAAAGCCCCGGCGGGCAGCCATCAATGACGACCCCGACTGCTTTACAATGGGACTCACCAAAAGTACTTATACGAAAGAGTGTACCGAAACTGCTCGACATGAAGAATTCTCCTCTCAATAATGGCTGATGTTACCCTAAAGTTACAAAAAGGTTCCTGCAACCGATGAATGCGTTTTGGTTTGCTGCAGTGTCTATGAAATCAATGTCTTTGACATTCTCCCCGGCCTGAAGACCGAGGATTGCACCAGCACCGACCCATGAGCATAGGCTTCAGAGCAGTTGCTTTGGTGGATTCCTGCTGCTGGCGGCATGACGGCATCACGCACTTCACAGGCGAAACGGGCATGTCCTGCCCTTTTGATATGTATGGCGCCAACCAGATCGGCGTGTTCCTCGAAACCGCATGCCAGGCGAGCGTGTACTCAAGTTGCCTGCGAAACTCGATCCCGACGGAAGAGGCGGATGGATGTCTTGGTTCGCAGCTTGCCGCTCGGTCTGAATCGAGACAGACCAGTGATCCCCCCGCCTGGACACGGTGACATTTCCCGGTGTTCCCTCGATCTCCCGGCTGTTGATAAACCGAACCCATCCTCTCCTGGGCAGGAAAACCCGATCCCCATCCAGCTTGAAACCTTGCGGGTATCGAAAGGAATCGACGCCCTGGCCTTTTTTCTTGAACCGGGGAAACCGCTGCGGATTCTTTTGATCTTGTTTGACCTTCAGTCTCTATTTATATGCCTTGCGTGTCTTTGTAGGTTTAATTATACATTGGTCTATGGAGAAAAACAACGAGATTCGAACCGAAGACATTGCATTTTCAATATGCACGTCCATCTGGTCTTTGTGACCAGATACCGGAGTACCAGCTTAGGCCTTGTAGCGCCGACCTGAAGGACCTGGCTTTACGGCGCGTTTTGGGTACAGTTTCTGTCGGACTGCAATTTAGGGAAGTCAGGGGGCAGGAGGCGCTTTTGTGCCGGCAGCAACTGGTGTCGTGCATGGATATCTTTTTGTTACAGCTCGATATGCGTGTTGCTGATCTTGTTGGATGCGGAAAAGGCAGCGATTTTCAAGGCCTCAGAGTAGGTCGGATAATTAAAGATGTTATCAAGAAAGATATCGATTTTGGCATTATGGATGAGAGCAATCTGGGCGATGTGGATTACCTCGGTTGCCCCGCCGCCGAGGATATGCACCCCGAGAATTTCACGGGTGTCCGCATGGACAATCATCTTCAGCATGCCTTCACATTCCCCGGAGATCTGGCCCCGGGGCAGCTCGGCGTATCTGCACCTGCCGATAACTATCTTGTAGCCTCTGGCGTTTGCCTCCTCTTCAGTGATGCCGACATAGGAGATTTCCGGGATGGTGTATATGCCGAATGGAAAGATCTTCGGAAATGATTCGACCCGCAGTTTCAACGCGTTCAGAGCCGCCAGCCGCCCTTGAACGATGGAGGTGGCGGCCAGGCTCGGCCAGCCGATCACATCACCCACCGCATAAATATCGGGAGTTGAGGTCTGGTATAATTCGTTCACCTCAATATAATGATGTTCGTTGAGGCGGATTCCTGCATTTTCAAGGGACAGGCTCGCCGTGTTCGCCTCGCGGCCGAGGGCGAAAAAGAGGCAGTCGGCGCTGATAACCCGATCGTCAGCCAGGGTTACCTGGGCTCCCTGACTATTTTTTTCGATCTTGAAGTCGCCGCATTTCGGGATATACTCGACATTGCCTTGGGGAAAATTTTTCTGCAGCTCGGCGGAGATTTCATGGTCGAGAAATTTCAGCAGCCGGTCACCCCTGTCAAGCAGGGTCACCTTGACGCCAAGCGCGGCAAAGATGGTGGCGTATTCGGAACCGATCACCCCACCGCCGAGAATGATCAGACTCCTGGGAATCTGGTTGATCTTCAGAATGGAAGTCGAATCGACGATGACTTTATGGTCGAAGGGCACGGATGGCGGATTGCGTGGCTGCGACCCGGTGGCAATGAGAATCCGGTCACCCTCTATGCGAATTTCTTCTTTCTTGTTTAGCTGCTCGACAAGAATAGTCCGGGGATCGGCAAAACGGCCATTTCCGCGGAGAATATCGATGCCGTTACGTTCAAGTTGCCCGGAGATAATCGCCTGTTCCTCGATGCGCACGTGATGCAGTCTCTGCTGCAGCCGTTCCATGGAAATTTCCCCATCATGGGTGGAGCAGTAATCCTCGGCAAATACCTTGCGCTTCAAATGGCCGGTGAGATGCAGAACCGCTTCCCGCAGGGTCTTGCTGGGAAAGGTGCCGGTATTGACGCACACGCCGCCGAGGGAGTCCTCCTTTTCCAGAATGAGAACCTTTTTCCCTGAATTGCAGGCAGTCATTGCTGCGGCCAGCCCGGCGGGGCCGGTGCCGATGATTATGAAATCATAGTGAAATGTTTGCATGGGAGGATCAGCGTTTTTATGACGCCATCAAATTTTAAATTTTGCCACTAGCCGGGTGAGTTTGTCCGACAGCGTGGACAGTTCATCGGCCGAGGCGCGGATCTGCTGGCTGTTCTCCTTTACCTCAATGGACCGTGCTTTGACTTGTCCGACATTTTCCGACATCATCGTGGTCATCTGGCTGCTGTTGGCGACGTTGTGGTTGATCTCCATGATGCCGGTCGAGGCCTGGGTCACGTTGCTGACAATCTCATTGGTGGTGATCGACTGTTCCTCCACCGCGGTAACGATGGTGGTGACGATGTCATTGACGTCGCTGATGACCGTCGTAATGGTTTCAATATCCTTGACGGTGGTACCGGTCTGTTTCTGGATTTCGTCGATGGCTGCTTTAATTTTACTGGTTGCGGCGGCGGTTTCCTTGGCCAGTTCTTTTATTTCATTGGCAACGACCGCGAAACCTTTGCCGGCTTCTCCCGCCCTTGCCGCCTCGATGGTGGCGTTCAGGGCCAGCAGGTTGGTCTGTTCGGAAATCTCGGTGATTGTCTCGGTCACCGTGCCGATTGACCGGGCAGCTTCACCAAGTTCCTGGACACCCTCATGAGATTTTTTGGCACTGATCACCGCCTGTTCGGTGGTAAGGCGTGCCCGCGAACTGTTTTCGGCGATCTCCCTGATGGTATTGCCCATCTCTTCCGAAGCCGAGGCGATCATATCCAGATTGACCGTTGATTCCTCCATCGCCGCGGAGACCGAGTCCATGTTGTCCGATACCTCCCCGGCATTCACCGCAGCCTGGTCGGCAATGGCCGTAGTTGCGTCGGCATTGGTGACCATATGCTCGGAAATGTCGGCCAGTTGTTGTGACGCCGCGGCCAGTGCCTGGGAGGAGATGATGATATCCTGCAGCATATCTTTCGATTTGGCGACCATGATGCCAAGGGAATTGGTCAGCTGGCCGATGGCATCCTTGTTCTCCGAGGCAAAATTGATAGTGTAATCGCCATCGCCCACGCGGACACTTTTTGTCGCCAGTTCCTTCAGGGGTTTGTTGATGGAGCGGACCAGGAAAATGGTGACTAGAATGCCCGCGGCAATGACAAGCAGTCCAACCAGCAGGTTGTTACGCAGCATGGTCACATCCAGGCCTTTAAGAATATCATCTCTGTTTAGTCCGACGGCCAGATAGACCCCCCAGGCCTCGAGGTTTTTGACGTAGGTGGCTTTCTCGTCTCCCTTCCAGTCGTATCTGATGAAACCTTCCTTGAAATCTTTAAATTGGGGCAGCAGTTCATACAGGTTTGTTTTCTCATCCAGCGTTGGGTGAATGAGGATTTTTCCTGAGTCCTCATACACGAAGAAATAGCCTGGGCCTATTTGGGTCTTGGAGATGAAGTCTTTCACCTGCGAGTTGAGCATCACCTGTCCGACATAGATTGCCCCGACTATCTCATCGTCCATATCGCGCAGGGGGGTATAGGCGGTCAGGTACCAGTTGTTGACGACGTAAGCCTTGCCTCGGAAGGTTTCTCCCTGCATGATGGCCTTGTACACCGGGCTGTCGGAAGGAATATAGGTGCCGATCGCTCGCTGGCCGTCCAGTTTTTTTACGGTGGTGGAGATGCGCAGGAGTTTATCGTCGACCAATTGAAAAATAGTCGCTGAAGAGCCGGAGATGGCTTCAATGTTGTCGACGATATCGTAATAACCGTTAATATAAAGGACGCCCACCTGCAGGTGGGGGATTTCCCTGGTTGTTGTGTCCCCGGTAATCTGGTTGACCAGTGTTTCCTGGCGCATTTTCCCTTCGTCGAGAAAGATGGCCCCTTTTGATTTCAGTTGCTGTTCCAGGAGGAGCAGGTCGCCATCGAGTTTCAACCGCATGTTTTTATCGTACATGAGCAGGGAGTTATAGGCACTTTGATGGATATCCTTGATTGCATCTTCTCCCAGGGTAAAAAGGCCGTTGTTGGCCATCCTGATGGCGTTGCCCGAGGTTATCAGGATGGAGACGGCGGAGATACACACCACGGCTACAAAGAGTTTGGTGGTGAATTGCATATTTTTCAGCTTGTTGAACATCTTTTTTTCCTTATTAAGTCATGGGAATGGATTCAAAACCGCAAAATTAATGGTACGAGGTAGTATATCCTCTGAAAAAAAAAAGTGTTAGCGCGGGAATGAAAATATTTGTTTTTTAGCGCCCTGAAATTATTGAATATCAACGGCGCGAAATGAGCATGTCCGCTATGGTTTTTCTTTCCTGCTTTCTTCTCTACCTTGGGGCTGTCTGCCGACCCCGCGCATGCGACGATACCATCCGGCAAGGGTGGTTGCAGGGACGCCGAGGCTATGGCCGCAAACGATGGCCTGGTTGATGAGGGTTGTGCGCACGATACCGATATTTTCCCAGCGACGGGCCGAGGTTGTGGCCCGCTCCGACAGGATGATGATCTTGCCCGCTTTTTTTAGATTCCGTATAAAAACGAAATCCTCCATTATGGCCATCTCGGGAAATCCACCTATGGCGTCAAACATCTTTTTGCTGACAAAAAGCGCCTGATCACCATAGGGCAGCTGCAGCAAGCGAGAGCGCAGATTGGCGAACCAGGCAATGGTCGCAAGGCTTCTTGCAGGACTGTCGATGGCCAGGGAAAAGGCGCCGGCGGCAAAGGATGGCAGGCGGACGGTGTCAAGGATGCGTCGTGAAAAGTTATCCGGCAGCAGGGTGTCCGCGTGCAGGAAAAGCAACACCTCGCCTTCTGCCGTCGCAGCTCCCGCATTCATCTGTCTGCCCCGCCCTTTTGCGCTGATAATGGTTCTGCAGCCGAATTTCTCAGCCAAGGCCAGCGTTGTGTCGCTGCTGCCCCCGTCGGCGACAATCACCTCGATCACCTTGGAGTTTTTTGGGTCTTCGAGCCGGGCAAGGGTTTGGCCGAGAACTTGTTCTTCGTTCAGGGTGGGGATGATGATCGAAAGAGCGAAACTCATAGCAAACCATGGTGTTGCGCCAAGGACAGGTCGGCGGGCAGGTCGATGTCGCGCAGAACAGGCAGGGTGGCGGCATCATAGCCTGCCTGGCGCAGACGAGCCTTGGTAACAGTAAAAAGGTTCGTGCTCGACCAGGGCATTTGGTCAAAAAGAAGAGGCAGGAGCTGTGCTGCGCACCGGGCGACGAGGCCAACGAGATAATAGCCGCCGTCTTGACTCGGACCTATGACCACCTCTTTGCCGCCGAGCAGGTAGTGAAAGGCCTGATGCAGAAGGTCCGCACTGATATCCGGAATATCGCTGCCGACAAGCACGGCCGTTTCCACCCCTTCTATAAAGCTGTGGGCAAAGGCAGCACGCATGCGTTGGCCGAGATCCCCCGTCGTCTGGGCAACGCAGCGCACCGGTCCCAGCCAGGAAATCATTTCTTCCCTGGTGCCGCCGCTATAGTGCACGATAGTTTGCGTACCGCATCGCTTGGCAAGCAGCTGTGTTTGCACGACCACTCTCTCGGTAAGGCGCTTTTGCAGCAGGGCGGCACCGTCGGCGCCGAGTTGTGGTATAAGCCTGGTCTTGGTTTTTCCCGCTTCGGGATATCTGGTAAAAAGCAGCAGTCGGCTGTTGGTGTACATAATTTTGGAGTCGTTTCAGCTTTTCATGAACGGTTCAAAGAGAGAGCGAATGAAGGCAAGATCCATATACTCTTGCAGTTTTCGTCGGGTGTCCTCGTTGTGGATGCCGTTGTAGCCGGTCTGGTAAGCGATCCAGGCCATGGCTGACCAGGAGATGCCGCGCAGCAGAATAAAGGGGAATTTGAGTCGCATGCGGTCTTCCAGGGTGTTGCGCAGGTGGGCCGAGCGAATAGAGTGCGCGTAGGCGTCGAGAAAAAGAGCAATGGATTTGGGGACAAAACAAAAGCTGGTTTTCCACAGTGTGGTGAGCGGCGAGCAGAAATGGCAGAGATCGGTTGAAGGGTCTCCCCAGCGCGGCATCTCCCAGTCGATGAGGTGGATTGTCTGACTGGCGCGGTTGACAATAAAATTCCTGGAATTGACCTCGGTGTTGACAATGCACCACAACGGATCGTCAAGAAAATACTGCTCTTTTGCCTTTGCCGCTGCCGCCCAGGCGGTCACCTCGCGGAGAAAGCGACAAATATCCGGATCGGCCAGCTCCGAGCTCAAGTAGGTCTGCAGCAGGCCGACGCATTCGTCATAGATCAGCGACAGGGGTTCTCGTTCAACAATCAGATGATTGTCCGAGTTGGCAACCTCCACCTGGTGGACAGTTGCCAGGGTTTTTGCCGCTCCGGCCAGATCGAGCTGGTAGTCGAGCGGAGCCCCCGGTAGATACTGTAGGATCGAGATGCCCCGGTCGATGAGGCGGCGACCGTCGTCGACAAAACAGGGGATCGGGGTAACTCCTGAGTGCTGCAAAAGCTGCAGTGCCTTGTATTCATAGATAATCTGGTCCTGCCGGTTGATCTGGCTGGCCATATTGACGCGAAAGACCAGGTGGGTCTGTGCCGATTGCAAAAGGTAGTTGAGGTTATATTCGCCCTTGGCCAGCGGGGCGACGGTGAATTGCTGTCCGGCCATCGTCGGCACGTCATCCCAGCACTGCTCCCGCAGGTAATGCTGTACCCTGACAAGGTAGTGAGCAAAAGGGTCGCGGGGTCGCTTCATGATGCCTCGGCCTTGGCAAAAATATGCAGTCGCTCCGGGGGGAAATGCAGCCAGACGACTTGTTCCGGGCGAAAATCGGCGCGGAGGCTGACCACGGTAAAAGTTATGCCGGCAGTCTCGACATAGAGGCGGGTTGTCGAGCCCTCAAATTGCAGCGCGCTTATCTTGCCGGCGGTGGTGTTGTCTTTTTTTTGGCAAGAAAGCATGATATCCTCCGGCCTGATCATCGCTGTAGCCTCTGGACAATCGCCAAGGGATGTCGGGCAGCTGCCCAGGTCACTGGCGAAGAGGCCGTTGCGGATTTTGCCATGCATGAAATTCGTACAGCCAAAAAACCGGGCGACATCAATATCGGCCGGTTGATAGAAGAGCTCCATCGGCGTGCCGGTCTGGCGCAGGCTGCCGTCGAGCAGGAGGCAGATCCGGTCACTGATGGCAAAGGCCTCACTCTGGTCGTGGGTGACAAAGAGCATGGTCGTTCCGGTCTGGCCTTGCACGCTGCGGATCAGTTCCCGCATCTGCCGGCGAAGCTCCGCGTCGAGATTACTCAGTGGTTCGTCAAGGAGTAATACCGAGGGCTCGAGAACCAGGGCGGGAATTCCCCGAGCTAACAATCGTTTCATTAAATTATAAACTGTATCGCGCTTTGCATATTCCGACGAAATGGCTCCTTCGGCACCAAACTCATTGTAATACAAATAAGCACTTGGGTCGGCTCTATGTGCCCACACAAAAGCCGAATCGATGTAATCGTCGCCAATAATCTGTTGCCAATAACTGGTTCGCAATCCGTTGGGGTGACCGTTTTCGAGATAAACACCTTCGTTGACCACATCCCATTCCTTGATGCGCCCTTTGTAACGACTCAC
>CAMBBS010000012.1 GCA_945863875.1 Desulfopila aestuarii DSM 18488 | reverse complement strand
GCCGGGCTGCCGATTTTTTTGGCGAAATCGACATGCTCATGACCGATGTAATTATGCCCGGCTTAAACGGCCGCGACCTAGCCGACCTGCTTCTGGAAGATTATCCCCAAATGAGATGCCTGTTCATGTCAGGCTACACTGCCGATATCGTCAGCAACCATGGGGTATTAGACAAGGATGTTTATTTTCTCCAGAAACCCTTTGCCAAAAAGGACCTGGCCGTCAAACTTCGGCAGGTGCTGGAAAATAAGCCTGAGGGTTATTCAGATGGAGAACTTTGTGGCACTTGATTTCTAACAAACTAAGGAATAAATAATCTGTATACGACACATTAATATGCCCAATGTAACGATCTCTTGGTAGAGAGAATATGCCTGTCAATGAATGCCCAGGCGCCGATGTATCTGCTCCTCGGCTATTTCGGTCTGCATTTTTTCGATCGATTTCTCACCGCCTTTGTCTGTCAAAAAGACCCCGATAAAGCCCAGTACCATGTTGGCCTTATTCCCATGATAGGCATTGGTTTTCATTCGTTCATAGATGGGTTTGTCTAGTCGATTGCCTTTACGGTGAATATTTTTACCGGTTTTGTGGCAACCACCGGGATGGTCCTACATGAATTTCCCGAAGGGATAATCACCTGTCTTTTATTGCTCAAAGGAGGCTTCAGGGAGCGAAATGCCTTGATTCTGGCCTTTCTTGCCGCCGCCTTTACAACGCCGCCCGGGATGCTTGTCTCCTACCCGATAATGGGTGTACTGGACCAATCAACACTGGGCGCATTGTTATCGCTCTCCGCAGCCACCCTGGTGTCTGCCGGGGCAACGCATCTCTTACCGAGGGCGGAACAGGAACAGAAAAAATACAGTTTCGTTGCCCTCGGCGGCGGGGTCCTCGTCGCCGTAATAATTGTTTTTTCCAAGGCATAGCTGCCTCATGTAACACGACAATACGGCAGCACTGTCGCCACCTCCGGGCGGACACAGTGCGTAAACCTCTTGGAAGGAGTCGGGGAAGGAGGCAAAGATGAGCGCATTATCGGAGAAAGGCGGCGGCACATTTCAGGGCATCAAACTGCTGCTGTGTGAAAACCCGCTGCCGCCGATAGACCATGCGATTGCCGCCGCCCAGGCCGAGGCAGCGCACGGCAACTATTACACCGAACCATATTCAGCGCCGTTGCGCGCGCTCATCGCCCGGCTGCTCGACGTGGCCGGGCAATCGGTGGCCCATCTCGTGCCCGAGCACCCCAACCTGCTGGTCACCCGCACCCTGTCCAAGGCCCATAGCCTGGCCGGCTTTCGTGTGGGCTACGGCATCTTTCCCGAAGCCATCGCCGATGACCTGAACAGCCGCAACGACGCCTACCCGCTTGCCCGTCCCAGTCAGGCGGCCGCCATCGCCACACTGCAGCAAACCGGTCAACGCCCCGGAGCTTGGCCCGGGTTATATGCGCATCACCACGGCATTGCCCGAGAACAACCGCCGCTTTGTCGCCATGTTGCGGGAGGTATTGTCATGTCCGGAGTGAACCCTTTCGAGGCGCACCATCCCCGCTATGAGGCCTGGTTCGACACGAATGCGGCGGCCTATATTTCTGAGCTGCTGGCCCTGCGCCCCTTTGTGCCCTGGGAAGGACGGGGCATTGAAATCGGCGTGGGAAGCGGTCGTTTCGCCGCGCCGCTCGGCATAGAGGTGGGCATTGATCCGTCGCCGGCAATGCTTGCCTACGCGGCTACCCGGGGTATCAAGGCCATAGAGGCGGCGGCGGAAAACCTGCCTTTCACGGCCGGGAGCTTCGATTACGCTCTGGTGGTGACGACGATCTGTTTTGTCGATTCCCCGGCAAACATGCTTGCCGAAACCCGCAGAGTGCTCAAGCCAGGCGGCCGTCTCGTCATCGGCTTAATTGATCGAGAGAGCGACTTGGGTCAAGACTACCTGGCGCATCAGGTGGAAAGTGTCTTTTACCGCGCCGCCACTTTTTATTCCGCGGCCGAGGTGGGGCACCTTGTACGGCAAGCAGGTTTTTCAATTCACGCCTGGGGCCAGACGCTGGCGCTTCCGCTGCGCGAGACACGACAGATCGAATCCCTCAGGCCGGGTTACGGCCAATGCGCCTTTGTCGTCGTCGTGGCAACGAAAGCGAGCTGAGGGGGCAAGGTAACTCCAATGGTCGGTTCGCATCAATCAACAAGGCTGATGCCCCCGGGGGCGATGATGATACGTCTTTTTTTGTACAAGGCGCCAATAACCTTTTTGAAAACCTTTTTACTCACCCCGAACAAGGCGTAGATCTCTTCCGGCGGGCTTTTATCGGTTACGGCAACCAGACCGCCGCGATCCTTGAGCGTGCTCAGAATGGTCTGGGAAAGAGAATCGACGTGCTTGTAGCCGGTCTGCTGCAGCCTCAGATCAATTTTACGGTCTTCACGTATTTTTTTTACGAAGCCCTGCAGCCGCTGCCCTACAACAAGCTTTTGAAAGACTTCGTTCTCATAGATCATGCCACTATGGCTACTGTTGACCACCGCACTGTAGCCGAGATCAGTCCGGGCATAGACAAGAAGATCAACCTCTTCTCCCTCTGCATAGGGTGGCGGCTGCAGATCAAGGAACTTATCCAGCTTGGAAGAGGCGGTAATGCGGTTGTGTTTTTCACTGAGGAAGATAAAGACAACATATGATTGACCTTCCCGCATGTTGTCCTGTTGCGCACTTTTCGGCACAAACAGATCATTTTCAAGCCCCCAGTCCATAAAGGCACCTGCCGCGCTGTTGGTCACCACGCGCAACAAGGCAAATTCACCGACCATTGCCGTCGGTGTTAGTGTCGTTGCCACCAGGCGCTGTTCTCTGTCGACATAAACAAAGACATCAATTTCATCCCCGGCCTGGTATTTTTCAACGGCAAACTTGTCCCGCAGGAGAATATCCCCCGCCACACCACCATCAAGATGAATGCCATATGCCTGCGTGCCTTTTACCAAAAGCCTGTTTATCTTGCCTATCTGTACCATCTTTCCCCCTGCATACCCTTCACTTGGCCAAACTGATAACTGCCACCGCCTCTCGACGTCCGGCAATCTTTTTTATTATCGATGCATCATACTTTCAGAGAACGGTTTAATCACCTTTAATTAGGGCCGCATCCGACTTGCAAACGGTAATGCATATAAGTATGCTGACAACTGACAGGATTTTTTTGCGCCTGCCACTCTGAACGATATCGACCAAACCAGCACCAAAGGAGAATTCTCTCTGGAAACTCTTGGAAATCTTCAAAAACAGATCTGCCTGGCCAATAGCCAGCTCGAACAAGCCAGGCAGCAGCTCAATCAGGAAATTGCCGGACGAAAACGCGCAGAGCAGATAACGCACACCCTCTTTCGCATCTCAAATGCCGTCAACACCGCGAAAGATCTCGCGGAACTTTATGCCTCTATTCATCTTATACTCGGGGAAATCATCGATCTGAGTAATTTTTACATTGCCCTCTACCACAAACAGGCCCGGCGGATTTCATTTCCCTACTTCGTCGACCAGTTCGATTTCGAGGGTACTTACTCGGAACGGTTCAGTGAAGAAAACTCCCTGACCGGGGAGGTTATTCTCACCCAGAAGCCCCTTTTTTTAACACAGGCAGATCTGCAGCGGAGAGGCGAGGAGAGCCGCATTATCGGCACAACTCCAGTAATCTGGCTCGGTGTTCCGTTAAAAATAAAGGAGGAAGTCATTGGCGTCATGGCCACCCAGAGTTACTATGACGCGCATCATTTTGATCTGATCGACCTTGATGTCCTGCACTCCGTTTCCGCCCAGGTGGCTCTGGCCATCGAACGAAAGAGATACGAACAGGCTATAGTTGCCAGTGAGAAAAGATACCGCAACATTATCCAGAGCATAGAAGACGGCTATTATGAAATAGATGTGCGCGGCAAACTGACTCTGGTCAATCAGGCGTTATGCCATATGTTTGGCTATAGCGAATCGGATCTGCTGAGCAAAAATATTGCCGACTACCTGGATACCCAGACAGCCCGTAAAATCCATGCAGGACTGCCGGATGTCCTTACCACGGAAAAGCTCGGCAAGACACTGGAACTCGAATTTCAACGCCATGACGGTAAGGTGCGATACGCCGAAACGATTGTCTCGGTCATTCGCAGCGGGGATGGCGAGCTCACCGGTTACCGAGGCATCGCCCGGGACATAACCGACCGCAAGGCGGCGGAAAAATCCCGCCAGGCCCTTGAGGAACAGCTGCAGCAGGCACAACGCCTCGAATCCCTTGGCACCCTTGCCGGTGGCATAGCCCACGATTTCAATAATCTGCTCATGGGCATAGGGGGCAGAACCGCGCTTATGCTGAGTGAACTGGCCGTCACCCATCCGCACTCTGCACAACTGCGATCTATTGAAGAATACGTGGCAAGCGCAGCCAATTTAACAACCAGACTGCTCGGCTTTGCCCGGGGCGGCAAATACGAGGTCCGACCGGTCGACCTGAACATGCTCGTCGAAAAAAGCATCGAGATGTTCGGCCGGACCAAAAAAGAAATCTCCATTGCCACCGCGTTACAGAGCGATCTCTGGCCGATCGAGGCGGATACCAGCCAGATCGAGCAGGTTCTCCTCAACCTGCTGGTCAATGCCGGTCAAGCGATGGCCGGAGGAGGATTTATCACCATTGCCACCAGTCGGATGGTGCTGGCGGAGCGTGACGTTGGTTTTTATGGTCTCGCGCCGGGCAACTATGTGCAGCTGACGATTTCCGATACCGGTGAAGGCATCGATGACGAGACGATGCAGAAGATCTTCGATCCTTTTTTCACCACCAAGGCCATCGGCCATGGCACCGGCCTTGGCCTGGCCATGGTCTATGGCATTATACGCAACCATGCCGGTGGAATTTCCGTCAAAAGCGCCTTGCACAAAGGGACCATCTTCACCATTTTCCTCCCGGCAACCGACAAAAAAGTCACACCTGATATCCGCACGCCCGCCACTGTGCAAAAAGGCTCGGAGACTCTTCTGCTGGTTGATGACGAGCCGATGATTATTGAGATCGGGCAAGAGATTCTTACCCTCCTTGGTTACAAAGTGCTCACCGCAGCATCGGGCAGGGAGGCTCTTGAGGTGTACAGCGCAAACCGGCACCGGATTGATCTGGTTATCCTTGATATGATCATGCCCCAGATGGGTGGAGGAGAACTCTATGACCTATTGAAACAAATACATCCGGCCGTCCGGGTGCTGCTGTGCAGCGGCTACAGTATTGATGGGCAGGCGCGAGAAATTCTCAACAGGGGCTGTAAAGGGTTTATTCAAAAACCGTTTAACGTCTCCCAACTCTCCGTTAAAGTAAGAGAAACATTGAACTGAGCATGGCTGAAAAAAGGGCTTGGACAGCTGGGTTTATCAGCGCTTTCAGGACAAGACCGATTGGTTTTAGAAAGCAGATAATGCTCATTCTGGTATCACTGAGCGTCATCTGCACCAGTTTGATGGGTGTCATCGGCTACAACATCACCGATAAACTCAACAGAGATCTCGTGCTGAATAACCTCCAGGTCCAGACCGAATCCACCTACAACCTCATCGACTCGGCAGTAAACACCTCCATCAGAAATTATCTCAGCGCTATTGCCGAAATGAATAAAAAAATTATCGCGGCTTATTACTTACGCGTTACAGCCGGTGAACTCTCTGAAGAGGCAGCAAAAATTGAGCTTGAACGAATTTTGCTCAGTCAGAAAGTCGGCGAGACGGCCTATATTTATATCGTCAATTCACAGGGTATTCTGCAAGAGCATCCGTTCCTCAAAAATGCCGATCTTTCCAGTTACGATTTTATCAAGACCCAGATTGACCAAAAGCAGGGCTACATCGAGTATTCGTGGAAAAACCCTGCCGACATCGAAGAAAGAAAAAAAGCCCTGTACATGACCTACTTCGAGCCATGGGATTATATAATATCGGTTTCTTCCTACAAATCGGAATTTAACAACCTGGTCAATACCGAGGATTTCAAGAGCAACATCCTGTCGAGGGTTATCGGCGAGACCGGTTACATGTACGTCATCAATTCCGCCGGAAAGCTGGTCATTCATCCGAAGCAGGAAGGAATAAGTATCTACGATTCGATGGATTCCCAGGGGAACTATTTTATTCGGGAAATCATCAAAAACAAAAACGGCATGGTCGTCTATCCCTGGAAAAATCCAGGGGAAAAAGAAGCACGGGAAAAAATAGTTATCTATCGATATTATGAGCCGATGGACTGGTATCTGTGCAGTGGGGTGTACATCAACGAACTGGTTAAGCCCGTGCAATTGATGAAAATGAAATTCTTCATGATCTCCCTGGGCATCCTCTTTGTTTCCATCTTCATGTCAATTGTCTGCAGTAAAGCACTGCTGCAGCCGATTAGAATGCTCATCAAGGCAACGGAACGAGTTATAGACGGGAATTTCGACATTAAAATCAATAACGGCCGAAACGACGAAATTGGCCGTCTTATTAAAATCTTCAACCAGATGATCCTGAAAATTAAGCACTATATGGCAGGTCTGCATCTGGCCAATGAACAACTTGAGAAAGCAAACATTGACCTGGAGCACAAGGTTCAAGAACGAACCAAACAGCTCGAACTCCTCTCCAACCTGGATGGCTTGACCGGTATCGCCAACCGGCGAAAAATGGACGACTACCTGCACCACGAATGGAAGGTCGCCATACGTCACAGGCATCCTTTGTCGCTGATCATCCTGGATATTGATTGTTTCAAGAATTACAACGACACCTATGGCCATCCGGCGGGCGATGATTGCCTGAAAAAAATCGTCAAAGCTCTGTCCGGCTCGCTCAAACGCTCCACCGACTTCGTGGCCCGATACGGCGGGGAGGAATTTGTCGTCATTCTCAGCGATACCGCCCAAGAAGGAGCGGCTGAAATTGCCGAAAACATCAGAAAAGCGGTCGAAGAGTTGCACATTCCACACGCCTCATCCCTTGTCTCCAGCTCGGTTACGATCAGTCTGGGAATAAGCGCGCTGGTATCTTTTGCAAACACATCACTGCCTGGTTTTATTAAATCCGCCGACGAGGCTCTGTATGCAGCGAAACAATCCGGCAAGAACTGCTGCGTTGCCGTTGTCTACGCCTGACAAGCGGCACGGGGCCGTCGAAAAATACGATAATTTTCTTAAATATTTCTCAAGCAGCCCCAACCTGTAGTATACTAAGAGCAATGATGCGATAAACGTATCTTGCCCTGTATCCTATGGTAAGTGTAAAAGCGTTCTCCAGGCGGCTTAACAATGTTCATCACCGGCAAGGTGTTATTCTCTCGAAACAATGACTGATTATATTGAAAAGAAATGTCCTCAATGCGGCCAGCGGTTACGATTTCCGACAAATATCGGCGGGATGCTCATGGCCTGCCCCTCGTGCGGCAAGAAGTTTTATTCCGACTTCAAGCTGGGTACAGGTGGAAAAAACGGCCTGCGCGAAAAAGCAATCAATGTCTTCGAGATGCCCGCAAAAATTATTGATCGCCTCGGCCGATATTTTTATTCTTGACCGCGACACCCTGTTTTCTTGGGGTGTTTTCAGTCTTCACAAAACTCATTCCACGTAGCTTATATGGATATCTTGCTTACTGACGACGAGGTCCGGGTGCTTGGCTGTTTGCTGGAAAAAGAAATGGCTACCCCGGACTACTACCCCCTCACCCTGAACGCCTTACTCAATGCCTGCAACCAAAAATCCAACCGCGACCCGGTGGTATCTTTTGACGAAGAAACAGTCAGTTATGCGCTAAACGGCCTGCGAGAGCGCAACCTGATCAGACAGAGCAACGTCAGCCGGGTGGCTAAATATGAACAGATTTTCGCCCGGGATCTGAAACTGGTGACGAGGGAGCAGGCAATCATCTGTATTCTTTTGCTGCGCGGGCCGCAAACCGTCGGCGAAATCCGTACCCGCACCGAACGTCTGTATCCTTTTCCCGGCCTTGACGAGGTGCAGACAAGCATAGCCAACCTTGAAGACATGCAACTGGTCAGCAGGCTGCCCCGGCAACCGGGGCGCAAAGAGTCCCGCTACATGCATCTTTTGAGCGGCGAGCCTGAGGAGAAGCCGGTGGAAACCATCATTCGTGCCAAAGCTGTCCCCGAAGTCGACCGCACCGGCGACCTGCAGCAACAGATAGACGAACTGCGCCGGGAAATGCAAAGTCTGCGCGACGAACTGGCCATCTTCCGGTCACAGTTTGAATAAATCCCGCCCGCGTGCATCCGGCAGAAAACAATGAGCCACTGAAGGAGAAACAGAGGATATAATTGAAAATAGCGCTCCCATGCATATAGTCTACAACAAGTTCTTCTCCTGTTACGAGTTGTATCGATTGCTTCCTATGGCGTCCAAAGGAATCATTTATGGGTCGAAAACGTCTCGCTCTGCCAAACAATATTGATTACCTCTCCATACTCGACGAAAACCATACCCTCGATAGTGCGCTGGAACCGGATATTCCCGAGGAAGTGCACCGCAAAATGTTTCGGGCGGCACTGCTCGGGCGACGGTTCGATGAACGAATGCTCGACCTGCAGCGCCAGGGCCGCATCGGCACCTTTCCGCCCATCAAAGGACAGGAGGCCGCGCAGATCGGCTCGGTAGCCCTGCTCCGCGACAGCGACTGGCTGGTCCCCGCCTTTCGAGAAACCGCGGCGGAGATCATGCGCGGCCGATCAATGGAAAGTGTCCTGCTCTACTATAACGGCTATAACGAAGGCACCATAATTCCGGCCACCCAGCGGGATTTACCAATGGCGATACCGGTGGCCTCGCAGACACTGCACGCCGTCGGCCTTGGCCTGGCGGTAAAATACCGCAAAACTGATGCGGTGGTCATGACCTTTTTCGGCGACGGTGCGACCTCGGAGGGTGACTTTCATGAGGCACTGAACTGCGCTGCGGTCTATCAATGCCCCGTGGTCTTCGTCTGCCAGAATAACCAGTGGGCAATTTCCGTGCCGATTGCCAAACAGACCCATGCGGCAACACTGGCACAAAAAGCCCTGGCCTACGGCATGCCTGGCATCCAGGTCGACGGCAACGACATCCTGGCGGTCTATGCGGCAACCTCCGAAGCAGTCAATCGGGCGCGACAGGGCGGCGGCCCGACCTTGATCGAATGCGTCACCTACCGGATCATGATGCACACCACCGCCGACGACCCGAAAAAATACCGCTCGGAGGAGGAAGTCGAACTCTGGAGACGAAGAGATCCACTGGTCCGCTATGAAAAATACCTGCTGCAAAAAAGCATTATTACGGAGAGCGACCGTACAGCCCTTGAGGAGGACGTGAAAAAAGAGATCCAGAGCGCTATCGATACGGCCGAACTACGGATGCAAGAGCTCGGCGATCCGCTAGATATGTTTGATCATCTCTACGCCAACATACCGCCTCGCCTGCAGGTGCAGAAAACAGCCTTGGCCGATGAGCTGGAAAACCGCGACCGGGAGGACCACCATGGCTAAGATGACGATGGTCGAGGCCCTCAATCTGGCGCTGCGCCAGGAGATGGCACAAGACGATTCGGTGGTCCTGCTCGGCCAGGATATCGGTCGTGACGGCGGGGTATTCCGGGTAACCGATCGCCTGATAGATCAGTTCGGCGCTGAGCGGGTCATCGATACGCCGCTGGCCGAATCGGCCATTGTCGGCATGTCGGTGGGCATGGCCATCTACGGCCTGAAACCGGTCTGCGAGATACAGTTTTCCGGTTTTTCCTACCAGAATTTCCATCAGCTGGAAAACCACGCGGCCCGCATGCGCTGGCGGACCCGGGGGAGACTCACCGTGCCGATGGTCATGCGCGCGCCCTACGGCGGCGGCGTCCGGGCCCTGGAACACCATGCCGAAAGCCGGGAAACGTATTGGGCGCACACCCCGGGACTGAAAATGGTCATCCCGTCCGGGCCGCGCAACGCGCGAGCACTCCTGGTCAGTGCCATCCGCGACCCCGATCCGGTGATTTTCTATGAAGGCAAGGCCTTATACCGCGCCTTTCGCGAGGAAGTTCCGGAGGAAGAGGAAACCCTGCCCATCGGTCAGGCGAATATGGTCCGCGCGGGCGACGACCTGACCATCATCGCCTACGGCGCCATGCTCCGGCCGGCCCTGGAAGCCGCGGAGGAATTGCGGGAAAAAGACAGGCTTGAGGCGGAGGTCATCGACCTTCTCACCCTATCCCCCTTAGATGAAAACCTGATGGTCGCCTCGGTGCAGAAGACCGGCCGGGCGGTGATCGTCCACGAGGCGCCCGGCAGTTTCGGCCCCGGAGCGGAGATCGCCACGAGGCTGATGGAGGGCGCTTTCTACTTTCTCGAGGCCCCGATCGTAAGGGTCACCGGTTTTGATGTCATCATCCCCTACTTTAGCCGGGAAAAAAGCTATCTGCCCAGTGGACCACGGATAGCCGCCGCCGCGCGCAGGACGCTGCGCCAATGAACAAGAAACCCAATATGAAGCCCAAAGCGGAGCAATTATGACCACATCCTTTCGGTTACCGGATCTCGGCGAAGGTGTTCATGAAGCGGAAATACTCGCCCTGCCGGTCGTCATTGGCCAGGCCGTCCGGGAAGGTGATATTATCATGGCAATTGAGACCGACAAGGCCGCCGTGGAGATCCCCTCTCCCTTTACCGGGGCGGTGCGGGAGATCCTCGTGAAAGTGGGCGATATGGCCCGCGTCGGCGACGTGTTGATGACCTTTAGCCCCGAGGCGACGGCGGGCAATGTCCGCCCACCTGAGCGGCGCGGGGCCGATTCAAAGGCTGCGCCGCAAGAGCCGAAGCAAGGGCCGCACCCGCCGGAACAAAAAGGAAGACCGGTACCCGCCTCGCCCTCGACCAGACGGCTGGCCCGTGAGCGAGGCGTCGATCTGCATGACGTCAGGCCGACCGGCCCGGGCGGCATCGTCACCAGGGAGGATGTTGCGCACCATGCCGAAAAGAAAAAGGCGGCCGAACCGGCAGAGCTGGCAAAACCTCTGCCCCCGCAGGTCAAGGAGACGCCTCAAGCGCCTCAATCCCGGCAAACCTCCGACTCCGGTGCACCACGCCCGCCGCAGCCGGAACACGAGGCCAGGATGCTGCCGGATTTCAGTAAATGGGGCGAGATAGAGCGGCTGCCGTTTCGCTCCATCAGGCGGGCAACGGCCAGGCAGATGAGCAGATCATGGGCCGAGATCCCGCATGTGCTGTGTCAGGACGATGTCGACATCACCAGGCTCGAGGCCTTCCGGCAGCGGCACAGGAGCGACATGGAGGCGGCCGGCGGTAAGCTGACCATGACAATTTTTGCCATGAAGGCGGTGGCCACCGCCTTGAAAAATTATCCCAGCTTCAATGCCAGCCTGGACCTGCAGGCGCAGCAGATTATCATCAAGCGCTATTTCAACCTCGGCATCGCCGTCGATACCGAAAACGGCCTGATGGTCCCGGTGATCCGCGACGTTGACCGCAAGAGCATCAAGGAGCTGGCCGTGGAATTAACCAGCGCCACGACCAGAGTCCGCAGCGGCATGCACAGTCCGGAAGAAATGCAGGGCGGCACCTTTACCATCACCAACACCGGCCCCCTTGGCGGGAGCCACTTTTCCGCCATCATCAACCATCCGGAGGTAGCCATCCTCGGCCTGGGCCAGGGACGGATGCGGCCCGCCGTCGTCACCGACGAAGGGGGCAGACACGAGATCGTCCCCCGGCTGCTCATGCCGATCGTCCTCTGTTTTGACCACCGGGTGGTCGACGGCGCCGATGCCCTACGCTTTCTGCGGCTGGTCATCGATGCCCTGGAGGATCCAGACGAGCTGCTCATTACCATGATTTAGGACAGCAATATGGTGAGCACACTATGGTAATGGGTGATATGGAAATGAACACCGATCTGCTGGTCATCGGCGGCGGTCCCGGGGGCTACGCTGGCGCCTTTCGGGCGGCCGATCTGGGTCTTGACGTGATCATGGTCGATACGAACCAGCGCCCCGGCGGAGTCTGCCTGCACACCGGCTGCATCCCCTCGAAGACCCTGCTGCAGCTCGCCGAACTGCTCCTTGATGCGAGAGAGGCAAAGAGCAGGGGTATCTGTTTTGGCGAGCCGCAACTGGACCTTGCGGCCATGCGTGGTTGGCAGGAACGGGTGGTCGACACCATGGCCGAGGGTCTGGTCCGCCTGACTGGACATCGGGGTATCCTGCGCGTGCAGGGTTTGGCGCGCTTTGCCAGTGCCACGGCCGTGCGTCTCGAAGGCGCCGAGATCAGCCGGATACGCTTTAAAAAGGCCATAATCGCCACCGGTTCCCGGCCGCTTGGGCTACCGGGGGTGGCCTTTGTTCCGGGAGGCCGGATCATGGACGCCGCCGCCGCGCTACGCCTGCCCGATATTCCAAAGACCCTGCTGGTGGTCGGCGGCGGCTATGTCGGCCTGGAACTCGGTTCGATCTATGGGGCACTGGGCAGCCAGGTGACCGTGATGGAACAACAAGAGCGTTTGCTGGCCCAGGTTGATCCTGATCTGGTCGAACCGCTTCAGAGACGACTTGCCACCCTGTTTGCCGACATTCTCCTCAAGGTAGAGATAGACGGCCTCCTTGAAGAAAACGGCGCGGTGCGGGTCAGCTTCCGACACAAGGGTATAAAAAAGCAAGGTTGTTTTGACCGGGTCCTGGTGGCCGTCGGCCGGGTGCCCAACAGCGATGGGCTTGGCCTGGAACACACGGCCGTCACCCTTGATAGCCGGGGATTTATTCAGATCAATGAGCGGCAGGAGACCGCAGACCCACATCTCTATGCTGTCGGCGACGTTGCCGGCGGCGTCATGCTGGCGCACAAGGCCACCCGGGAAGGACGGGTGGCGGCGGAGGTGTGCAGCGGCAAAAATGGTGCCTTTGATGCCCGGATAATTCCGGCGGTGGTCTATACCGATCCGCAGATCAGCTGGTGCGGCCTTACCGAACAGCAGGCCCTTGCCGAAAACATCCCCTATGGCGTGCAGAAATTCCCGTGGAAATATTCCGGCAGGGCGCAGACCATGGGCATGACCGACGGGCTGACCAAACTGCTGACCGAGCACACGACCGGCAGAATCCTTGGCGTTGGTATCACCGGCCGCCATGCCGAAGGGATAATCAGTGAAGCGGCCCTGGCTATCGAAATGGGTGCCCTGGCTGAAGATCTGGCCCTGACCATCCATCCGCACCCGACCCTGTCGGAAACCGTGGCGGAAGCGGCGGAAATTTTTCTGGGCAGTCCGACCCATGTACTGCCCTCCCGGAAAAAATCCGCGTGATGGACGACAGACAATAATTAGTCCGGGGATTGGCAATTTCATTACGGCGCATTATAAATGAATAAAGAGTACATTTTTTCTTGAAAATTCACAGAGTATTGCGGAAAATTCGGGAATATATGCCTAGTACAATATCTGACCTGCGGAGGCAGACTATGAAGATTGTCCTTGTCGGAGGTGGTGCAATCGGGAGGCTTTTTGGTTATTTCCTGGTCAAGGGCGGCAATGAAATCACCCTGATCGATATTGACCGAAAAACCCTCGGGGCTTTGCAGGAAAAAGGGATCGGCCTCATCGAGGATGGCGATCAGCATCCCGAGGAAGCACAGTCTTATCCGGTCCGGGCCCTGTTCTCGGCCGACTCTCTCACGGAAGCGGATCTGGTCCTTCTCCTGGTAAAATCCCAGGCCACCCTGGCGGCGGTAAAAGACGTCGCTCATCTCATCAGCGAGGCCTGCCCGCTTCTCTGCCTGCAGACCGGGCTCGGCAATATGGAGGTGGCCTCTAAAATCGTCCCGCGGGAAAATATCCTTCTGGGCATCACCTTTATGTCGGGGACCGCGCTCAGCGACGCCCGAGTGCGGCAGGGCGGCCTGGCGAAAACATATATCGGCGAGTTGAACGGCACATTTTCCAAACGCCTGGAGAACATCAATCATGTGTTCAACCGATGCGGCATCGAGACCCAGATGGTGAAAAGAATCATCGGCAGGCTCTGGTGCAAGGTGATCACCTATTCGGCCATCAACCCGGTATCGGCCATCCTCCAGGTGCCGAACGGCTCGCTTACTTCGAAGATGGAGTCCATCACCCTGATGAAACGGCTCCTCGACGAAGGGCGGGCGGTGGCAGACAGCTGCTCCATCGAACTGGTCTATCCCGATCTGTATGAACTGCTCTTTGACGCATGTGAAAAAAGCGCCAACAACCTCTCTTCCATGCTGCAGGATATCCTCAATGAAATGCCGACCGAGATCGATGCGCAAAACGGGGCAATCTGTCGTTATGCAGAGGAACACGGGGTGAAGGTACCCACCCACCAGACCATGCTGGAACTGATTAAGCTGCTGGAGTGCTGGAAACCGGGAGTTGAACAACAATGATGTAACAGAAAGGGCCACCAGGTAACTTCAGACAGGGGGGATGCTATGGCCGATTGGAACAATATTCTTATTGCTGTGGACGAGATGGAATCCTCACTCCGGGCGGTCAAGTATGTTGGACAAGTCGCCGGCAAGGGAGCAGCAGTGTCAATTTGTCTCTTACATGTTTATCCCGAACCACCACCTGATTTTGCCCAGAGAGGTGGCGTGCTGGAAGAATACCAGGCCCAGCGCATCGTCAAGGCCGAGCATATCTTCAACAGATGCCTGGAAATTCTCGTACGGGCCGACATTATCCGGGATACCATCTACTGCACTACCCATATGGCAGAGGGAAAAACCATCAGCGATACCGTCCTCGAGGTACGGCGAAACGGCAATTTTGGGACGGTGGTTACCGGCAAACGCGGCGTCTCCAAGGCCGAAGAATTCCTCTTTGGTTCCATCTCCAACGCCCTGGCCAGACACTGCAACGATTTCACCACCTGGATAGTGGGGTGAACCATGGTCGACTGGAGCCGATTCCCGCCGCACATCCTCCCCCTGCTGCAAAGCCACAACGCCGTGAAAAATACGCGCAGGCAGCCGACAATCTTTACCGACACCAGTGATTTCACGCGAATAGATTATGGGGATATCATCCATGTCGACAACAGGTATTTCCTGGTGGTCGGCTACACCAAAGAAGGGCGATTCGGCATTGAAGAACAGCCGAAACAGTGGGTGCCGAAGGTCTATGATCTGGAATCAGGGGAGAGGAAAATTCTCAAACTGGTCTTCCATGAAACGTTTACCCTGGCCCTGGGACCGCTGACGGTGACCTGCTATCGCCGACCGGAAAAGGAAGGGCAGGTACTCGATCTGGTCCACGGCAATACAATGTTTATGCAGGGCTACTCGGTTCTCGATGAAGTCGGTAATCTCGTGCGAATTCTCGATATCATCTCCGGCACACGGCTGGATAATGCCATCGGCCGCATTGACTGCAGCCAGGATGACTATCTGGCAAACCATGTCGAAGGCATCCTGCGCCGCTTTCTCAAAGCGGTGGAAGCGATTATCCTGCTCCACCGGCACGGTTTCAAACACGGGGACATCAGAAGAGATCATATCCTCATCGACCGGGAGGACGGCCACTATCGATGGATTGATTTCGATTATGACTTCTATCTCCCCGAACGTCCCTTCGCCCTTGACCTGATCGGCCTCGGCAATATCCTGCTCTATATTCTCGGTCGAAAAAACTGGCGGCCGGTCGATGTCCTGCAACATCCGGAAATGGGTGAGAAGATCTTGGCCACCCTGGACAGGAACGACCTCTCGCTGCTCTCTCAGGATAGGGTCTTTAACCTGAGAAAGCTCTATCCCCTCGTACCTAAATGCTTCAACGATATTCTCCTCCATTTCAGCACCGGCACGAGCGTCATGTATGACACCGTTACCGAGTTTTATGATGATCTGGCGGCAAGCATTCAGCAGATTTACGGCTGATTGCGCTGCCAAAACGCTGGTCGACATATCCTGCTTTCGTAACTATTTTTTTACGCTGGGAGAGGGATTGCGTTACCACCTGTTATGCATGACGCATATTCATTTATCCGCAGGCAACAGCAAAGGAAAAAACATATGAGTTCACAGGAAATATTCGCCACGGCATTACAATATGAAGAAAAGATCAGGGACCTGTACCGTTCGGCCGACAAAATAATCGACGATGAACGCGGCAGGGCTATATTCCGGGCTCTGGCCGACGACGAACAGTCCCATGTCGATTTCTTGCACTACAGTCTCGAACAGCTGAAAACAACGGGGGCTATCGATATGAACCGGCTGGTGACCTCTATCCCGACCGTCAAGCAACTTGAATCAAAGATCGGGAAGCTGAAGGCGGAGATCCCGCAGCACATGCTGGGAGATATCAAATCGGTGCTGGCCGGTGCGCTGAAGCTTGAAAAAGAAACGTCGGCCTTTTACCGCGATGCCTGCAAAAAAACAGCGGGTGAGATTCACGCCATCTTTGAAAAATTCCTAGAAATTGAAGAACGCCACGTCGATGTTGTGCAGATCGAATTGGATCATGCGCAACACAACGGGATGTGGTTCAATTTCATGGAAGTGGATCTAGAGGCATATTGAGAAAGCGCCATGCCGGAACCCACAGTCTTCTTTCCTCCCGCTGTGGTTATTCTTTTACCTCCTCCTTCATGGACTCCGGCATACGGATCGCAACCACCCGTCCCTTGGCAGTGATGATGTTGTCGACCGACACCGTGGCGAGAAGGATTGTCTTTCTCCCTTTGATCTCGACGACCGTTGCCCGCAGTTCGATGGGGGGGCCAAGCGGTGTCGGCTTGAGATAATCCACCTGCAGCGAGCCGGTAACATACCTGAATGACGGGAGAGAACCAAGTTCCCGGCCCTCTTCTTTATATGCGGCAGCCGCTGCGGTGCCGACGCAGTGGCAGTCGATCAGGGACGCGATCAGCCCACCATAGACATAGCCGGGAAATGCCAGATGGAACTCTTTCGGATGAAAGGTGGCAACTGCTTCATCGCCGTCCCAGAAGCTGCTGACATGCAGGCCATGCGCATTCTTCGTGCCGCAGCCGTAACAATGACGGAAAGATTCCGGATAGTAGTCCTGAAAAGATTTTTCGCTCATAATGTTTTCTTTTGTCACTCCCTGTTTTTCAATTTTCTGTTTTTAAAGGTCTTCCCCGTTGCAGAACAGCATTTCAACCCTGCAACAAATCCGGTACATGCGGCATGCCACCCTGCTGCGTACAGACATAGGCGGCAATTCTGTTCGCCTGTTCATTGATTTCATCCAGGGGCAGTCCCTGCAGATAGCCTATGGTTACCACTGCCGTGAAGGAATCCCCGGCACCGATGGTATCCTCAATATGGGTGTTAATCCCCGGATGATCCGAGGATTCCGACGGGGTCAAAAGCAGGCTGCCGCGGCCGCCTCTGGAAAGTATGGCCATCTGCAGATGATATCGTTGCATGATGACCGAGAGCCATGCGTCGACCGGTCCCCTCAACTCCAGCAGCCTGGCGAGAACCGGCAATTCCTCTTCGTTTAACTTCAGAATATCGGTGCGCTGTAATGAGGCCTCAATGACCTGTCTCGTAAAAAAATCCTGCCGGAGGTTAATATCAAAGATTTTTATCGTCTTGGGCCCGAGAGAGTCGAGATACCCATGGATGGATCGGCGCGAATGTTCGGACCGCTGGGCCAGGGAGCCGAAACATATCGCATCGAGACTGCTGCGCAGATTTTCGGCATACTCATTTACCTGCAGATGGTCCCAGGCAACCTCCTCAGGGAAACTATAGGCGGCTTTCCCCTCTTCATCCACGGCGGCAAGAACATAGCCGGTGGGAAAATCTTCCGTAATCGAGATTGCCGAGATCTCGACGCCGCGGGCCTTTAATTCGGCAAGGGCCTTTTCCCCGCGAGGATCACGGCCGATAGTCGAGATAGGGATCCCTCTTGCCCCAAGCGCCGTAACGTGATAGGCAAAATTTACCGGCGCCCCGCCAATTACCTCGGCCTCCGGCAAGACATCCCAGAGCAGCTCACCAATACCGGCGATGGTAATTTTTTTCATGTAATACTCCGTTTTTGAAAAACAGTCCTCGACCTTTCCTGTCTGTATAGGCCAACGACAGCGAAACGTGCTTCATTCTTCGTTATCTGGGCGGCTCTGTCGAAGACGCCCGGAAAAGAGCTGCCCAGGCAGAACATCTTGAATGGTCTTTGCATCTCCGACAATTTGCTCTATAATCTCCTGGGAGGCCTGTAATCATGACATGCTTTCAGTTGTAATTTTCACTGATACATTCACAGCGACATCAATTTTTGATACCATAAAGTTATAACCATAGTCACTTTCATCGACCATTTCACGCATTGTTTCTCTTCGACAGGAATGGCTGTCCTCTACTTTTGGAGTCAAATGAAGAAGTTAATCATATCATCCCTCGTCATCCTCCTTGGGATAGCCATAGCCTGTGCTGTTTTTTTGCTCCGTCCGCAAGCTGAACAAAAAGCCGGCCAGGAGGTTGTCACTCCCTCCGGCTCCAGTCAACAGATAAGCCTCTACCACTATTTTTCCGGTCCACTCAGCGGCGGCATGACGGAGATGCTCGCCGCCGTCAACAGCAGCGGCACCGGGGAACAGGTCGTCGCCCACGCCCTCGACCACGAGGCCTTCAAAAGTATGATCCACGCCACCCTTGCCAAGGACAAGCCGCCGGAACTCTTCACCTACTGGGCCGGAGCGAAAACCCAGGCCCTTGTTGACCAGGGTAAACTTGAACCGATCGATGACATCTGGCCGTCGACCCCCTTTGCCGATCGCGCTAAAACCCCGGTGACCGAAGCGGCCAGCACCTACAACAGCAAAAAATATTTACTGCCGATCACCGAACATTTTATTGTCTTCTTTTATAATAAGCAGCTGTTTGCCCGGGAAGGCTTTTCCGCGCCCAGCTCCTGGACCGAGCTGCTTGAGCTGGCCGAAAACCTGAAAAGCCGTGGCCTTATCCCTTTTGCCCTTGGCGCAAAAGAACGATGGCCGGCGCAATTCTGGTTTGATTACCTGCTGCTCAGAACCGCCGGACCGACCTATCGACAGGCGCTGATGGAGACCAGGGCAAAGTACACCGACCCTGAAGTCCGCGCAGTCTATGCCCTGTGGGGAACCTTACTGCAAAAGGGCTATTTCAATCAAAACGCCAACGATCTCGACTGGACCGAAGCTACTGACCAGCTCTGTGCCGGGGCAGCGGCCATGACCCTCATGGGCACATGGGCCATTCCGCTTCTCAGCGGAGAAAAATGCGGCCTGGCCGAAGAGAGCGGCTTCGATTTTTTTGTCTTCCCGACAATGAGTGACACTGTCCCCAAAGTCGCCCTCGGACCGGTGGACGGCATTGTGCTGACCAAAGGCTCCGTCGGCCAACAGCCGGCCAAAACCGTCCTCCGCTCTTTTGCGAAAGTTGAGGCACAAATGCGGCTCAGTGCGGGCTCTGGTGCTTTTGCCCCGAACAGCCTGGTCGAGAGAGATTTTTATTCACCCCTCAGACGGCGCATCTGGAAAGAAAGCAGCGCCGCAGCCCACTGGGCCTTCAACTACGACCTTGCTACAGCTTCCGCCATTGCCGACAAAGGCATGGACAGCTTTAACGAAATCATCGCCTTTCCCGACCAAGGTGCGGCGATTTTAACAAATCTGCAGAACGAAGTAGAAAAATTATCAATCAGATAATAACACATGTGGAGAACGTATGTCCTTTCGCCTGAAAATAGGCTTATCTTTTTGTTCCATACTCTTGTTGACTATTACCGTGGCAGTCGCCAGCTGGTGGGGCATGCAGAGTGCATTACAACGGCAAAACAGTATTTTTGCCTTCAGCCTCGAGATCGACCGGCTGTTCAATTCCATGGCCGCGGAAGAACATTCCTTTAGTTCGTCCCAGGAAATTCGCTATGCGCACGCGGTCAACAACATCCTTGAAGAACTGCAGCGCATCATCGGCGATACAGAAACCCAGTTCGACAGAAATCACCATCCAATGGTGGAACACATTCGGATGGAACTGCAACAGTATCAGGATAATTTTGCCGATTACGCGCGCCAGGTCCTCAACCTGGAGACCATGCAGAGCCGGATGAATCAGGAGTCGGACCGGTTGTTGTCCAATGCAAGCAGTTTGACAAGCAGTTTGACCGACCAGGAGAGTGAAATCAGCGCAGCTCTCCTTTTGCTGGCAAGCCGGATGTTTCAAGCGGAAAAAACCTATATGCTCTCCGGCGCAGAGACCGCCGCCGAGACCGTTATCAAAATCATTGCTGATATTGAAATACTGGCGACAAGGGTTCTCGAGCAAACGGTTGATAACAGTCGACGCCTGAAAGCCTATCGAATTGCCAAGATAGTCTCCATCTATCGGGACATTTTTAACCGCTATCTGGACGAGGACGAAAACCTGCGGCACAAGATCGAATCCAGACACCATGCGCAACAAAGCCTGGCAACGGAACTTCGTACCTTCATAGATAATGAACTGGCCCTTTCCCAGGGGCAGGTCCACAGACTCCAGTTATTCACCGTAGCGGTATCTTTGGCGGCTATTGCCCTGTCGGCAGTTATCACCCTCCTCCTTTCGGACCGCATTACCCGTCCTGTCGAACAACTGAAAAACTCCGCCCGGGAGATCGTGAACGGCAACCTGAACACCGTGGTGTCGCTCGAGACCAGGGATGAAATCGGCCAGCTTGGCGACATCTTCAACCAGATGACTTTAAAATTGCGCCGAAATTTCGATGATATCACCGTCTATCGCAACCATCTGGAAGAGCTGGTCGAGGAACGCACCCACGATCTGAAAAAAGAAATGACCACCCGCAGTGCCGCGGAGCAGGCCCTGCGATCCAGTGAAGAACGGCTCCGGACAATTGTCGATCAATCGCCCATGGGCATTATCCTCTGGAATACCGATTTTCAGGTCAAACAGTGGAACCCGGCCGCCGAAAAAATATTCGGCTATTCCCCGGAGGAGGCCCTCGATCTGCCTGCGACAAAATTAATGCCGGAAACAATGCAGCCGCATATGACAAAGATCTGGCAAAAACTCATCTCCAGTGAAGTTGGCATACGCAGCCATAATGAGAACATCCACAAGGATGGCCGGATTATCAACTGCGACTGGTTCAACACACCCATTTGCGACGCATCCGGCGCAGTCCTTGGCGCACTTTCCCTCGTGGAAAACGTCACCGAGCGCATGCGTACGGAAAAGGAGCTGCTGAAGCTTGAAAAGCTCGAATCGACTGGTATTCTGGCCGGCGGCATTGCCCACGACTTCAATAATATCCTCACAGCCGTTCTCGGCAATATCAACCTCGCCATCTTCGATGACAGGTTGTCGCCGAAAACGCGTACCTTGCTGGTAACCGCTGAAAAAGCGGCAATCAGGGCCAAAGACCTCACCCAGCAGCTGCTGACCTTTGCCAAAGGCGGCGAGCCGATCAGGAAATCGACCTCCCTTGCCGAAATCGTCAGGGACTCGGCCACCTTTGTCCTGCACGGTGGCAACGTCTCCTGCACTTATCAGCTACCGGACAACCTCTGGTACGCCGTCGTCGATCGAGGACAAATAAGCCAGGTCATACAGAATATTGTTTTAAATGCCCGGCACGCCATGCCAAAAGGTGGAAATATTGCCATCATCTGTCAAAATGTCCTGCCGGCTGAAGATCCGTTCAGTCTGCTCGATGCAAAGAATATCTACGTGAAAATCAGCATAAAAGACACCGGCGTCGGCATCCCTGCCGATCTGCTCGGCAAAATTTTCGACCCGTATTTTTCCACCAAACAGGAAGGAAGCGGTCTTGGGCTGGCCATTACCCACTCCATTATCAAAAAACATTATGGCCATATTCTCGTCAGCTCCGAGCAGGGGCAGGGAACGGAATTCATGATCTTCCTGCCGGCGGCAGCACGGACAGCAGAGGCCAGGAATGTCCGGCTAAAGGTCACGGCATCAACCAGTCCCCAGAGGATACTGGTCATGGATGATGACCAGGCGGTGCGGCTGGTTCTGGAAAAGATGTTGCACCTGCTCGGTCACAGTGTCATCCTCGCCGGCGAAGGCCGGGAGGCAATACACATCTACCGGGAACGGTTCGACACAGCGGATCCCATCGATCTGGTCATCGTTGATCTGACCATTCCGGGCGGCCTTGGCGGTAAAGAGACAATGGTGCAGTTGCGACAGATCGATCCGGCAATACGGGCCATTGTCTCCAGCGGTTACTCCAATGATCCGGTCATGGCCTCGTTCAAAGAATACGGCTTCTGCGCGTCCGTCAATAAACCATACCTGCTGCAGGAACTGCAGGCAGCGATAGAAACGGCTCTTACGTAATCAAGGCATATCGTATGAAATTTATCGAAGACAAACTGCAACATAAGCAGCTGGTATTACTCGATGGCGCCACCGGCACGGAACTGGAAAAAAGAGGTGTGCCGATGAACAGCAAGGCGTGGTCGGCCGAAGCCATTCTCTCCCATCCGCACATAGTGCAGGCAGTTCACGAAGACTACATCAACGCCGGGGTCGATATCATTACCGTGAATTCTTTTTCGACGGCGAGGCACATGCTGCTTCCCGCCGGCCTGATGGGACAGTTCCGGCACCTCAACAGAGAAGCCGTCAAACTAGCCGTCCAGGCACGGGAAAAAGCAGCAACCGGTCCGGTGGCGATCGCCGGCTCAATAGCACCGACCACCTTCTGCGGCGATCCGACCAAATGTTATCCGCCACTCGACGAGGCCTTGTCCTGGTATGCCGAGCAGGCGGAACTCCTTGCTGCATCAGGCGTCGACCTGCTGCTTATAGAAATGATCGAAGATATCGAACAGGGATCCCTTGCCGTGCAGGCCGCCTGCACGACCGGGCTGCCGGTTTGGCTCGGTTTCAGCTGCAGACGCAATGATACCGGCGACATTATGTTGTGGGGACGAGAGCAGACCCTCACCGAAGGGGTCGAAGCCATTGCCGGAATTGGTGGTTCCGCCGCCTTCATAATGCACACCGAAGTCGCCGATAGTGCTGAGGCGTTTTCCCTGCTCAAGACCTGCTGGCAGGGGACGTTAGGGGTATATGCCCATTCCGGCCGCTTTGTCATGCCGAACTGGGAATTCAACGGCATTATTTCCCCCGAGGAATATGCCGTGGCCGCAGGGCGTTGGATCAAAATGGGTGCACAGATAATCGGCGGCTGCTGCGGCATTGGCCCGGCACATATCAGAGAGCTGAAAAAGCAGTACTGCCCGGCAAGGTCCTTTTCCTGAAAAACTTGCTGTTCCTCCGAGAACGAAAAAAGCAGAATTTGCCTTATATTCAATGACATGACAACACTACCTGACCATTACCCGGGTGCCTAGAAACGATGCCGAAAACCTTTTCCCCACGGAGAAATACAATTACTTTTATCGCCTGATAAAAAAATAATTGTATTCCTGAAATTTTCGTTTATATAGTCGTTTTTAAACTCCCTCAACCCTGTTCTCTGGGTTGCAGGTTTTTTCCTCAATCTCTTTTTATCTGGAGTATCCCCAATGCTATATCCCCCTGAACTAGGCGATGATCCACTGTTTCCTCGTGCTGAGGATTTTTCCATTGTTTTCAAAGACGAGATGACCGGCATGGGAGTTATCACCTACCGGTCTTTTAAGAAGGGTACGATCATGGCCAGAATAGCCAAACAGGCGGTGCCCGATATCAGACAGCATACCCTGCAGCTGTCCAAAACAAGTCATAACTTCGATCCCTATTTTTCCGGTTATTTCCTGCACTCCTGTGCACCAAACGTTTCCGTCGACATGCAAAAACTGACCGTAACGGCACTGCAGGATATAGAAGCCAGCAGTTACCTGTACATGGATTATGCAGAGACGGAAGATTATCTTTTCAAGCAGTTTCCCTGCTCCTGCGGCGCGGAAAACTGCCGTGGCTGGATCACCGGCAGACTGGAATTACCCTATCAAAAGCCTGCATCTTCAGCCGCTGACATCATCCTACCCGAACCTGTCGGCTTGTCCGTTGTTATTTAATGCACGCCGGACAGACTCCTGACTGGTGGCAAAGAGCCGATCTTTGCTACCAGCAGCAACATCTCCACTTTGCCGGGCAAAAGGTTGCCGATCTTGCCTGGCAGTTCGGCACCCCATCGTTTGTCTATTCCGCCCAACGGGTCAGCGAAAATATTGCGCGGGTAAAAAACGCTTTGCTGACTGTCGGTCAACAGCAGAACCACCGATTGTTCTATGCCATGAAAGCCAACCGTTTTGCCCCCCTGTTGACTTTCCTGAAACAAACCGGGCTCTGCGGCATAGATGCCTGTTCCCCTGCGGAAGTCGAGCATGCTCTCGGTTGCGGCTTTACCCCTCGGGACATTTCCTTTACCGCAACGAGTCTGTCACAGCAGGATTTTGACCAGCTGGCACGCTACGATGGCTTACTGTTTAACGCCGATTCCCTGCATGCAATCGGCGAATGGGGCAAAAGGCGGCCAGGAGCGGAGATAGGTATTCGTATCAATCCCGCGGCGGGCGTCAGTCGGGCGAGTAACCAGTTACTGCAGTACGCCGGTCCGACCACCACCAAGTTCGGCATTTTCCGGGAGCAATTCCCTGAGGCACTCGCCCTGGCAGCATCACTTGACCTTACCGTCCGAAGGATCCATTTCCATACCGGCTGCGGCTATCTCACCGATCAACTAGCGGAATGGCAGGCTGTTGTCATGCAATGTCTGTGGTTTGTCGAGCAACTGCCCACCGTGCAAAGAATCAATATCGGTGGGGGACTCGGCGTTCCCCATATCGCCTCGGACCAACCGCTGAACCTCCAAAAGTGGGCGGAAATCATCAAAAAGCATTTCACGGCGCGTGATCTGGCAGTCGATGTGGAACCGGGTGATTATCTGGTCAAGGATGCAGGATTGCTCCTGCTTGGTGTGACTTATCTTGAGAAAAAGCAACAGACCTATTTTCTCGGAGTGGACGCCGGCTTTAATATCGCGCCCGAACCGGCCTACTACAACCTGCCTTTTCAGCCGGTGCCTTTAATTTTCAGCACTGCACAGAACCGCACGCCTTTTCATGTGGTTGGTCACATCAATGAGGCACTTGATGTCTGGGCTGAACAGAGCATGCTGCCGGATATGACCGGGCAGAAATACCTTGCACTGATCAACGCCGGGGCCTACTCCTCGTCGATGGCCTCCAATCACTGCATGCGCGGGGCCTTCAAGGAATTTCTGCTGTTGCCGTAAATCCCAGAGGGCGCATACCTGCCTGAAAGCTGTCACTGTTTGCGACTTTGCATTCCGGCAGGATCGTGCTTATCGTTGTCCACCTATACGGCCCTGCATCCTGAACTGCTACCGACGGACAAACCAATTGAAAAGATTGACCGTTACTGCTACTCTCAGGTGAAAGAACGAAAGACGCATTTCAACCAGGAGACAGAAATGAAACTCAGATATTTTTCGCATTCTTCATTTCAAATCACCACTGATGGCGGTCATGTCCTTCTCATTGATCCCTTTCTCGACGACAACCCGACCTCACCGGTCAAATCCGCCGACGTCAGTGCGGATTTCATTGTGCTGACCCATGGACACGGAGATCATGTCGGCGATGCCTTCAAAATCGCCAGACGCACCGACCCGCTCTTTATCTGTGTCAACGAACTGGCCAACTACTGCATAGGCAAAGGGTTCCGAGCCCATAACATGCACATTGGCGGCGCCCACCTCTTCGCTTTCGGCAGGCTGAAATTCACCATCGCCCACCATGGGTCGATGACACCGGACAATACTTATGGCGGCGAACCCGCCGGCGTGGTCCTGACCATCGACGGCAAGTCACTGTATCACACCGGCGATACCGGTCTTTTTTACGACATGAAACTGATCGGCGAGATGACGCCGCTCGACTTTATGATCTTACCGATAGGCGATAATTTCACCATGGGCATAACGGATGCAGTGAAAGCCGTGCAACTTGCCGCACCCGGGGTGGCTATTCCCATGCATTACAACACGTTTCCCATCATTGAAGCGAATCCAAACGAATTTAAAAAACAGGTTGAGGCGATCGGCAAGAAGGCCATTATCATGGAATTTGGCCAGGAAATCGAGTTATAGAGCCTCGAAAAACAATATTATAGACAGGGGTAACTTCCTGTTGGTGCAGTAACGCCATGGTGCGAAAGCTTCAGCCGCTACAAAAAAGGCAGTCCGTTGGAAACTAAAAGCAATGTCTTGACCCCTCTGGCCGCCAGCCACGGCCTGCCCCTTGGCGCATCGTTATTCACCATCTTTCTGTGTGGTCTGTTTGGCGCCAATGCGGTGGCCATAAAAATCAGTCTGACCGGGCTGGGAGTCTTTACCACCGCGGGAGTGCGCTTCGGCATCGCCTCAGTGGTCATTTTGTTATGGGCAGTCTGCACCGGCAAACCCCTGGCAGTGCGAAGAAAACAAGTCCCTCAGCTCCTCACTCTTGCCATGTTCTTTTTTGTCCAGCTGTCGCTCTTTTATTTTGGCCAGAACATGACGACGGCTTCTCACGCCACCCTGATTTCTAATGTACTGCCTTTTTTCGTCATGATCCTGGCGCACTACTACATTCCCGGCGACACCATCAACCTGAAAAAAACCTCCGGTCTTGTCCTCGGTTTTGCCGGAGTGCTGCTGCTGTTTTTTGACAACGTCGCTTTAACAGGCGATGTCCTGCAGGGAGATCTGCTCATTCTTCTTGCGGTCCTTGTCTGGAGCTGTCATGTTGTTTATATAAAAAATATTATAGACGGCTTTCACCCGATCCAGGTCACCCTCTACCCGATATCCCTGGCGACACCGTTGTTTTTGCTGAGCGGATATCTCTGGGATGGCGAAATGGTTCGATTTATTGATGCTTCAATTGTCAAGGCTATGTTCTACCAGACATTTATCACGGCATCGTTCGGCTTTGTTGCCTGGAATACCCTGATTCGAAGGTTCGGCGCCACGGCGCTGCATTCTTTTGTCTTCATCATGCCAATTTCCGGGGTATTTCTTGGTGTTACCATGCTGGATGAACCGCTTACCCCCAATCTCATCGGTGCTATTATTCTTGTTGTGACAGGACTCATTGTGGTGAACAGAAGGGGTGCCCGTCGACCATGATACTCCTAGAAAAAAATTGATTCCTGAGAAACCGCATGTCACATCAAATAAAAAAAAATCGTCGCGTTGGTTCCAATAAGGGCATGAACAAACCAACTCTCTTCCTTGTCCTGTTGGTCGTTTTTACAGCCGCCTGCCTGCTGCTCGCCGTACCGTATATACAAAAACTCGACGAACAGATCACCAGCCGCTTTGAGGGAAGGCGCTGGGAACTGCCGGCACGGATTTATGCCCGGCCCCTGGAGTTATATGTCGGCAAAACAGCCTCGGTCGGTACCCTGAAAAAAGAACTGATCCAGCTGCGCTACAGCAAACGGGACGTCCCTGAAAAGCCTGGTGAGTATAGCATAGCTGGCAGCAGGGTCACCATCTACAGCCGGAGTTTTCCCTTTCCGGATGCCCTGCAGCCGGCGGCTCTTGTGCAGCTGACGATACATGGCCAGAGCATCGACTCCCTGGTGGATGCAAACAGCAAAGAAGCGCTGGGTATATTTCGCCTGGAACCGGTACAATTCGCCTCCATATACCCAAACCATAACGAAGACCGGCTGCTTATTAAACTGGACAACACGCCGGAACTGCTGCTCAGGGCGCTGCTCCTGGTTGAAGACAAAAAATTTTACAGCCACCGGGGCATCAGGCCGACGGCAATCATCAGGGCAGGCCTTGCCAACCTGCGGGCGGGCAGGACTGTCCAGGGCGGCAGCACGCTGACCCAGCAGCTGGTAAAAAACATCTTTCTCAGCAGTGAGCAGACCCTGCTCCGCAAGGCCAACGAGGCTCTCATGGCTCTGCTGCTGGAATACCACTACAGCAAGAACGAGATTCTGCAGACCTATTTGAACGAAGTCTACCTCGGTCAGGACGGCAAAAGGGCTATCCACGGTTTCGCCATGGCAAGCCGCTTCTATTTCGGTCGAGATCTTGCTGAATTAGAGCCGGACCAGGTCGCCCTGCTGGTCGGCATCGTCAAAGGAGCATCGCATTATAATCCGCGACATCAGGCGCAACGGGCAAAATCTCGACGCAATCAGGTTCTTGACCGCCTCGCCTCCGGCCAATTGATCAGCCCGGAGGAAAGTGCACAACTGAAAAATAAACCTCTCGGCGTAACCGAGGAAGTCCCCTCCGGCGTAACTCCCTACCCGGCATTTCTGCAGCTGGTGCGCAGTCAGCTGGCCCGGGACTACAAAGACGAGGATTTACGCAGCGAAGGGCTATCCATTTTTACTACCCTTGACCCGATTATCCAGCAAAAAGCGGAAGACAGCCTGGTCGGCGAACTCACCGCCATTGAAAAACGTCGAGGCAACACAGCTGAAAACACCCTGCAGGGAGCCCTGGTCGTCGCCTCGGTAGACCAGGGAGAGGTGGTCGCTGTTGTCGGAGATAGATTGCCGCATGAGAGTGGCTTCAACCGGGCCCTGGACATGAAACGACCGATCGGCTCGGTGATTAAACCGGCGGTTTTCCTTACCGCCCTGGCCCGACCCGAGTCATACAATCTTCTGACGACGATCTATGACACACCGATTAACGTACCGATTGCCGGAGGAAAAACCTGGCGACCGGAAAACTATGATCACATTTTTCACGGCGCCCTGCCCCTGAGACAGGCATTGATACATTCCTACAATGCCGCCACGGTGCAACTGGGCATGGAGGTGGGACTGGACGCCGTGATTGCTATGTTGCATCATCTCGGCATACGGGAAAACATCCAGGCCTATCCGTCCCTGCTGCTCGGCGCGATTGAACTGCCGCCCATCGATGTTTTGCAGATGTACCAGACTCTTGCGGCCGGCGGCTACCAGACCCCTTTACGGGCCATTCTTGCCGTCACCGATCAGGCGAACAACACCCTGCAGCGCTATCCCTTGACCGTGCAGCAGTCTGTCAACCCAGCCGCGGTATTCTGTCTGACCAACGCCCTGCAGGGTGTGACAACCACCGGGACCGCACGCTCGTTACAGCGTCTCCTGCCTACAGGACTCACCGTTGCAGGAAAAACCGGCACAACCGATAATTTGCGTGACTCCTGGTTTGCCGGTTTCAGCGGCATGCATGTTGCCGTAGCCTGGGTGGGTCGAGACGACAACACGCCAACCGGTCTCACCGGGGCAACCGGAGCCCTTGGGGTGTGGGCGGCGACCATGGCGGCGATCAGTACCAGCCCCCTGCAGCCGCTGCCGCCCGATACGATCAACTGGTATTACGCAGATATTGCCACCGGTCGGATATTCAATGAAAAATGCCCTGCCGACCAGGCAACACTGCTGCCTTTTATGCGCGACGGCTCGCTCCCCGCAGTGGTCTCTTGCGGTCTGCCGGACCGCGACACCAGTAACACCGGCAACACCAGCAACACCAGTAACACCGGCAATAGCCTGGAAAAAACCTTGCATAAAGGCTTGAAAAATATTTTTGATGTCTTCCGGTGAAGGCTCCCGCCAGCCTGTCGGCCACATTGCAGCATATTACGAAAAATCTACTCCAAACAAAGCCATGAACAACTCAACAAAAACAACGTCTATCCTGTTATTCCTCGCCTTTTCAGCTACCCTGCTCTTTCAGGGTTGTACCATCTCTCCCAAACAACCTGTCTATTATCCGCCACCGCCGGCCGCAACAAAGCCGGTGGTAACCAAGCCGGTGGTAACAAGGCCGGTGGTAACCAAGCCGGTGGTAACCAAGCCGCCGGTGCCGCCGGTTCCGCCGGTGGAACCAATCAAACCGCCACCGCCAAGGCAGACCAACACGATCGCCGCTGATTTCAGTCGACAGGCAGAGCAGGCGACCCTTCAGGGCAGACCTGATCTTGCCATCTCAATTCTGGAGAGAGGTCTGCGCGCAGCACCTAAAGAGGCGATGCTCTGGACCCAAATGGCCGAGGTCAAACTGCAGCAGCAGCAATATGAGCAGGCCCGGGCTCTCGCTGCGAAATCGAACTCCCTGGCCGGAACGGACACAACCATTATCCAGAGAAACCGTCGGATTATTCAGGAGTCTTTGAAAAAAGCCGCCGGTCAGTAACAGGTCGCCTTGGAACAAATGTTCAATGGTTTGGCACTTTACACCCCTCAAGGGGGTAGTGAAAAGAATCCCCGCTTCTCTCCCGCTAACCAAGGTTAGACGCTGACTGCCTCTATTGCGGGTGGTGGGTTGCTCTCTGGAGCGGCAGGCCCGCTGAAAAGTGTCACCAGCCGCTGATCGACCCAGCTGTTCAGGGATAAATCTTTCAGAAAGCCGCAATGTCCGCCATACCTGGTAACTTCCAGTTGCAGGGAGGACGGGCGGGCGGTCATCTGCACCAGGTCTTGTATGCTGGTTATAGGGTCATCTTCCGCGGCAATGATATGGCTGTCGACCAGAAGACCGGCCAATCGACTGCCGGTAAGAGCATAGGCATCCAGGTAGCCCTCAGCCGTGCTGAAGACGGTGTGGTTAGGGACGAAATAACCGTTCATGCTACTGAGACTGTTCAGGTTCAAGATGGTATCGTCATAACCCAGATCGGGGAACAGCACCAGTTTTTTGCGCAGCGATCCTCGCCATTTTCGCACAAAATACGCATGGTAGACAAAAAGGTTCTTCTCCAGATTGAAAGTGGTGCTGCTTGGGCTGATAAGCGGGCTGATGGCGACAATTTTATCCAGTCGAAGGCTCTTTGACGGTGCCTGCAGACCAATTCGCAGGGCAAAATTTCCGCCCAGAGAAAAACCGGCGAGGTAGTGTCTTTTATGGGGGTAGCGCTGAAAAACCTCGGCCACCGCGTTGACCACTTCAGCAAGGCGGGTGGAGTTGAACAGATCCCGATTGAGATGATGGCTGTTGCCATGGTCGCGGAGATTGAGACGAAAGACATTGCAACCGTGATCAAATAACATCCCGGCGGCGGAGAGGAGATAGCTCGAGTCGATACTGCCCTCCCACCCATGGATCAGCACGGCAATATTTTCAAGGTGTTCCGGCCGGCAACTGTAGGAACCAAGCAGGCGGACCCCCTTGCCGCAATCGAGAATCTGCTCTTTTGCCTGGCGAAGAAGATTGTCCGCCCGTCTGCCGATAAAATATTTTCTGGGACGCAAACTGGCAAGCATGGTCTGAAGATGCGGATTGCGCAGGAGATATGGCGGAGTAAAGGTGTCAGACATGGGCTTCTTCAGAAGCGATGTGGTTCTTTAACCTTGTTCGCGCATAGAAATAACAAGAGGGTCGTGATTGACCGGCGGGGTTTTGACAGTATCCCCACCCCCTCATCAATACGGCCCCCCGCATCCCCTTCCCTGGCTGTAGAATTTCCAGGAAGAGGTATGGAAGACATGTCGCTTAGTCGGAAAGAAGTTTAAAAGAAAGCTTCACCCGCGCCCGAAAGGCAGCCGGTTTCCCTTCGTCAATTTTCATATCCAGGGTGACGACTTCGGCGATACGCAGGTCACGCAGGCTCATTCCAGCGGACGCAACAGCGTTCTTGGTAGCCTCTTCCCATGATACGGGGCTCGAACCAACCATTTCGATAATTTTATACACACTCTCAGACATGGGGATTCTCCTTGGTTGAGGTTTTCAGTAGAATCTACTGATTTTCGATGAAGAACAGGTACTACCTGCACAACATCACGTGCTCAGAAGTAATTCCATACCGTTATTGGCGAACGTACTGTATTCTGACTGTAATCCGGTCTGGTGCAGAGAGATGAAAATCGTTTTTTCTGAACAGGGGCAGGTAAAGACGGGCATAATGCAACAAACCGTTTAGGTACTATAACGCTTAGTTGGAGAAATTTGAAGGTTAAATTCCACGACTTGAGTTAGATTGTCAAACAAAAGTACATCCCCGCCTTGCCCCCCTTGATTCTTTGGGCAAAAGCGGCGGGTAAAATACCTGCCCCGCAACAAATTGTCTTGCCGGGCAGGGAACAACACCAATAAACTACGATTCAGCAAAGGAAACAGTTGTGAAGAATAACGATATCTTGCGTCGCATCCGCTTTACCTTCAATTTCAGCGACTCGAAAATGATTGCTCTTTTTGCCCTGGCCGGCCACCCGGTCACTCGAACGCAAATCAGTGAATGGCTGAAAAAAGATGACGACCCCGCCTGCAAAAACTGCAGTGACATCCAATTGGCTGCCTTTCTTAACGGCTTGATCAACGACAAACGAGGCGAGCGTGAGGGGCCACAACCCAAGCCGGAACAACGTTTAAATAACAATATTACTTTCAGAAAATTAAAAATCGCCTTAAACCTCCAGGACGAAGATATACTGAAGATTTTGCAGCTGGCAGCTTTACCGATGAGCAAGCACGAATTAAGTGCTTTTTTCCGTAAACCGGATCACAAAAACTATCGGAGCTGCAAGGACCAGATTCTCCGCAATTTCCTGCAGGGGTTGCAGATACAATATCGCCCCGACATTCAGCCGGAAGCGGAGTTTAAATGGAAATAAGCCCCCTTTTCATGTGATTTTTCTCGTTACATACCAGGCTATTAGCGATATCTCAGCCATAAGGATTTCAAGCATCGACCGCCACTGCTTCACCTCAAGAAAATATTTATTTTTTTTATTTCCTTGCACAATATTAAAAGGCAAGTATAATAGCTTCATTGAATCAAATTAAGTAGGAGCACATCCCCTTCAGGTAGTCCTCGTTAACCTCGTTGTTTCCCAAGCGTCGTTCGTTGCCGTCGAAGCACATGCTGATTACTTAAAACAGTATGAACCTTTTTGTCGGAATTTTTCTCATACACCAGGACCGAAGACCGATACTGATTTTGGCATCCATTCAAGCCGCACGGCTCAGTTTTGCAAGTCAAAACTCGCCCGAGATCAAACTTCTCGTCAAACAAAAAGCTTCAGCTCTGTGCAGATGGTCAACAACAGTGTCCGTTACCAATGCAAACATACGTTGAGTGGTTTGGAAATTCTTTTCTTTATCAAGAAAGTATTTGGCTAAGGTACGTATACCCCGCAGGCCGGTGTTAAAACCTTGCCGGTTGGGCTTGAAATTACCGATTTACTGGCGAATCCACAAGGATGCGCAGATCGAGGGACCAGGGGAAGAACCCCGGCATCTCACCACGAAATATAATGGAGTATTAATGAGTTTCAATGAATTTCAGTTTCATCCCAAGGTAAACGCCGGCATTGCCGCCTGCGGTTATACCGCCCCCACCCCCATCCAGAAAGAAGCTATCCCATCGATCCTTGCCGGCCGTGACATGCTTGGCCTGGCGCAGACCGGTACCGGAAAGACAGCGGCATTTGTTCTGCCCTTGCTGCAGCGACTCCTGGATGGTCCCCGCAAAACAGTGCGGGCGCTCATCGTCGCTCCGACCAGAGAATTGGCGGAACAGATCCATGACAATATCGAAAAGATGGGCGTCAATACCGGATTGCGCAGCGTTGTCGTTTACGGCGGCGTTGGCAAACAGCCGCAGATAAAAGGCATCCGTTCCGGTGCGGAAATTATTGTTGCCTGCCCCGGTCGCTTACTCGACCTGCTGAGCGAGAATGCCTTCAACCTGAGGGCTGTTGAAGTGCTGGTCTTAGATGAGGCCGACCATATGTTTGACAAGGGCTTCCTGCCGGATATTCGACGAATAATCAAGCAACTGCCGACAAAACGTCAAACCCTGGTCTTTTCCGCGACCATGCCGCAGGAAATCCGTCATCTGGCAGAGGAGATTCTCTACCAGCCGGTGACCGTGCAGATCAATCATACGCTGCCGGCCCCGACGATCTCCCATCGGCTGTATCAAGTAGCCAAAGCTCGCAAGACCTCTTTGCTGAAAAGCATTATCGATAAGGGGGAAATGACCTGCACGCTCATCTTCACCCGCACCAAATACAAGGCGAAAAGCCTGGCCCTGGTGCTCGAGCATGCCGGCTACAGCGCGACTTCGCTGCAGGGCAACCTCTCGCAACAGAAACGGCAACAGGCGATGGACGGATTTCGCGACGGCACCTTTAAAATCCTCGTCGCCACCGATATTGCCGCCCGCGGTATTGATGTACTTGGCATTTCCCATGTCATCAATTATGATGTACCGGACACGGCCGAAACCTACACGCACCGTACCGGACGGACCGGCCGCGCCACACGGTTCGGTCAGGCTGTAACATTTGCCGATCGAGATGACGGCAAGATGATATCACTCATCGAACGGAATCTCGGCAAAAAAATGAGCCGCGAAGTGACTCCGCCAGCCTGTGTCTCTCCCAGAGCTGACGAGGAAGCGAATATAGTAGAAAAAAGAGAAAATTTCTCTCGGCAAACGCCGAGAGGAAACAAAACGGCGACAGCCACCCGTGGCAAAAGCCGACGCAGCAAGGCGTGCTCTTTTGATTTCGGAACGAGCAAACCTGGACAAAGATAATGTGATTTGTCTGGACATCCAGACTTCCAGTCGAAGTATCGAAGTGATGGTTCGGCTATATAAAAAAGGGTTCCGATGGAACCCAGCAAAAAGGAGTAGTACAAGATGGCTGAAGGTACAGTAAAGTGGTTTAACGATTCAAAAGGTTTTGGTTTTATTGAGCAAGATGGCGGCAACGACGTATTTGTTCATCATTCCGCAATTCAGGCTCAGGGCTTCAAATCTCTTGAAGAAGGCGCACGAGTGACCTTCGAGGTTGTTGACGGCCCCAAAGGTCCCGCTGCTGCCAATGTTGTTCAGCAGTAAGAACTGAGTTCGACCACAAAAAGCCCCCGCCCTCAGCGGGGGCTTTTTTTTATTATCAATTTTATGCCGAACACGAACCAACAGGAAGGAGAGAGTCTTGGCCAAACCAAACTATTCATACGAAAAACGACAGAAAGAAATAGCGAAGAAAAAGAAAAAAGAAGAAAAAAAGCTGCGCAAACAGGAAAAACCGACGGACCCTGCCGAGGAAACCATCGAGGGAATGGACCCCCCTGTTCCGGCGGAAGATTAACTGAGTAACACCCTGCATTTCTTTTCAAAGAACACTCCAGGCCATGGGATGTATCCTTTTGGCTCTTATCTGAGGACACAACCATGATTACCGCATCGAATATTGCACTCTCTTATGGCAAGAGAATTATTTTCCAAGACGTCAATATTAAATTTACCCCCGGCAACTGCTATGGACTGATCGGTGCAAACGGCGCCGGCAAATCTACCTTTCTCAAGATCCTCGCAGGAAAACTTGATGCCGATCGAGGTGAAATATTCAAAGGCCCTGGGCAGCGCATCGCCATGCTCAGCCAGGATCAGTTCGCTTTTGATGAACATACGGTGTTTAACACCGTGATCATGGGCCATAAGAAGCTCTACAAGGTCATGGCGGCCCGTGAAGCCCTCTACGCCAAAGCGGATTTTACCGAGGAAGACGGTATCCTTTCCGGGGAACTGGAAGTGAAATTCGGCGAAATGAACGGCTACGAGGCAGAGGCGGAGGCCTCAGTGTTACTCAAAGGCCTCGGCATCCCCGAAGAGATGCGCCAGAAAAGAATGAAGGAACTCGACGGGAGCGACAAGGTACGGGTGCTGCTGGCCCAGGCCCTGTTCGGCAACCCGGATATCCTGCTCCTCGACGAACCGACCAACCAGCTCGACCTGAAGACGATCAACTGGCTCGAAGAATTTCTATCCCGCTTCAACAACACCGTGATCATCGTCTCCCATGACCGGCATTTCCTCAATCAGGTCTGCACCCATATGGCCGATATTGATTTTGGCAAAATCGAGATCTACGTCGGCAACTATGATTTCTGGTACGAAGCCAGTCAGCTGCATTTCCGCCAGAAAGAGACCGAGAGTAAGAAGGTCAAGGCAAAAGCGGAAGAACTCAAGGAATTTATTCGACGTTTCAGTTCCAATGCCTCCAAGGCGAAACAGGCGACGTCACGTAAAAAACTGCTGGAAAAACTCACCATCGACAACATGCCGAACTCTTCACGAAAATATCCCTACATTGTCTTCAAACCGGAACGCCCCTGTGGGGATATCATCCTGGAGATTAAAGGACTCAGTAAAGAGATCGAAGGTGTTTCCATGTTTAAAAACATCACCCTCACCGTCAATGGAGGTGACAAAATCGCCTTTGTCGGACCGAACAGTCTGGCGAAAACGACCCTGTTCCAGGTTCTGGCAGGAGAACTGCAACCGGACACAGGCAGTTTCCGCTGGGGCGTAACAATCAGCAGCGCCTATTTCCCCAAGGAAAATACTGCGTATTTTGACAATGATCAGCTCGATCTGGTTGGTTGGCTGCGACAGTATGCTCCACCGAAACAGGATGAAAGCTTTATCCGCGGATTCCTTGGAAAAATGCTTTTTTCCGGAGAAGAGGCAACTAAAAAAACTTCCGTTCTCTCCGGCGGTGAGCGGGTGCGGTGCATGCTGTCTAGAATGATGCTCGCCGATGCCAATGTGCTCATTCTAGACGAACCAACCAACCACCTCGATCTTGAGTCCATCACCTCACTCAACAACGGTCTGATGGCTTTTCCGGAGGTCGTTCTCTTTGCCTCCCATGACCATCAGTTTGTCTCCACCGTGGCCAACAGAATTATCGAAATCACTCCAGACGGGATACTTGACGTGCTGATGAATTTTGATCAGTTCCTGGAAATGAAGGAAGCCAGCCTGTCAGAAGAAAATGCCTATCTGGAAAAAGAGGCAGCATAAACACATCTGCGACTCTATATCTGAAGACTGACCAGCACGGCACCAGGCAGTCTCTTCATCTTTTTTCCTGATGAATAACAGTAACTACCGACCATTCATCAGGAAAAAAAGCTGAACCGGCGTACGAACAAGCACTGCCGTCCCACGTTGAAGTCACCTTTCTACTTTTTCTTGTCCTTCTTCTCTTTCTTGTCCTTCTTCTCTTTTTTGCCCTTCTTGTCCTTCTTATTGTCTTTTGTTACACAGACAGTTTCACCACAACAAGTACTTTTGGGATCTTTTTCCTTTTTCTCTTTCTTTTCGTTCTTCTCTTTTTTCTCTTTCTTTTCCGACATACCCTTTCTCCTTTCGTTGAATGACTGAGCGATAACCTGTACCTGTTGAAAACACGAGAGTATTCTCGACTAGTCCTGGACTTTTTATCATCATCAAATAACACGTTGTCAAGAATTCTTTCATATTATTTCAATAAGATACAACTTCACCTGCTGTTACTGCAATTTTGCAAACCGGCTTTTTGCTGATTTTCTTTTACCGTTGTCTCGACGAGAGAAAATAAGGCAAAGAAACCCGCACCTACATTGTACATTGATATATGGCAAAAAATTGTCTACCCTATGCACGCAGGTATAGAAATGTTCAGCTTTATTCCCGTCAGCCCACGTCGGGAGGCAATTTCTTCGTGCTTTTTTGTCAACATCCTACACCGGAAGGAGGTTCTCATGCCGATCATCACCATTTCCCGAGGGAGTTACTATCACGGTAAATCAATCGCCGAAAAGCTTGCAAAAAGATTAGGCTATTCATGTTTGTCCCGGGACCAGGTCATTGAGAACCTCGACAAATTCCACCTGCCGGAAATTAAGCTGATACGCGGACTGGATAATGCTTTTTCCGTGCTGGATCGTTTCCCCCACGGAAATAAACGTTTTAAAGCGGCGATACGATCAGCAATCCTGCAACATTTTCTGACCGGTAACGTTGTGTACCACGGTCTTGTTGGGCACCATTTTGTCCATAATATCTCACACGTATTGAAAGTACGCATCATTGCCGACACCGAAAAAAGGGTGGCCGATGAGATGGCCAGGGAAAACATTTCCGAAGAAAAAGCCCATTATATTCTAAAAAAAGATGACGAAGAACGACGCAAGTGGGCGATGTTTCTCTATGGTATAGATATAATGGACCCTTCGACGTATAATCTGACCATACGAGTCGGCCATTTGTCAGAGGACGAGGCCGTCGATATCATTGCCAACGCGGTTGGACTGCACGCCTTTCAGGAAACAGCCGAGTCACAAGCAACCCTTGCCGATTCAGCCCTGCACGCCCTGGTCAGCGAAAAACTGCTCGACTATCCCAATGCAGTTGCAACAGCAGAAAATGGCCGGGTGGCAATTTCCCAGAAGGTCCCCGAAGATCAACAAGCAGTCATTCATGACCGCATCACCCAGATGCTCGCCGACGTTGCCGGCATAACGGAATTGACCATTCGCTTCGACCCTTATTTTTAATTTTCACGGTAAGCATTCGCCAACCAGTTGCCGTCTGGTGAGCAGGTATTGGTTGACGTTGTTTTGATTGATGGTTGGTTACAATACAATCAAATTTTACAACTAAAAAGGAGGAGCCATGAAAAGAATACTCGGTACAGGGTTACTTTGCTTCGCCCTTATCCTGCTACTTGCCGTCAACGGCTATAGCGAGGGGGGGGCCAAGGTACAACCGCCACCGAAAGCAAAGACCATCAAGGAGCTGGCGGAACGCTATGACTCGAGCAAATGCATGGAATGTCACGAAGAAGCCCATGAGCAGTGGAGTAATTCCCTGCACGCCCGCTCCATCCTCGGAACGCCCCGGACTGCGCCGACAATCATTACCGCCGTTGACAAGGGCCTGAAAAATTTTGCTTTTTCCGGCGTGAAGGAGGATAAGGATCTCAAGGTAGAACACCTGATGCTCTGTGCCAAGTGTCATCTGCCGCAGCTCGATGAAGCCACCGACGAAGTTGCTCAGGAAATTGTTGCCACCATTCGTGCCTGGCAGAAAGCCGGTAAAGACGGTGATGAAGACAAGGCCGAAAAGCTGGAAGAAACAATAGCCAGTCTGAATATCGGCTGCATGGTCTGTCACAACAAGGTCGCCCTGATCCACAAATACGCCGACGGCTACCCGCAACCGGACACCGTATACGGAGCGCTGGACGGCGACCATGACTCCGAGGAATTTCCTAAAATGGCCGTCGCACCGGCGATGCGCGAATCTATTCTCTGCGGCCAGTGCCACGGTCTCGGTCCGAATCTGGAACTCGAACACCCATCCCAGTGCGCTACTCTCTATGGCAGTTATCTTTTTGCCTATGTCGCCCATGGCGGCAGCGAAACCTGCCAGGAATGTCATATGGTAAAATCCGGACTGGGTCACGATATTCAGGCCTATAAGGACGAAGCCATGATAGCCATGGCCGTCGATGTCAAAGTCGAAGGCAGATCGCTCTTCTGGCGCAAGAATAAGGAAGATGGCGTCGTGCCTATCGGCGTTATCGATGTGGAGCTCTACAATAAAACCGGTCATGTCATTCCCGACGGCTGACCCACTCCAAACCGGCTGGTCCTGGAAGTGACCGCGAACACACTGGATGGGAAAGAAGTCTACAAAGATGAAAAAATCTACATGCCGTTCCCCGGGCGATTAGGCAGGGGCAAGGAAATGGGCCGTGGCCCGTATGAAAAAAGCGGGCTGCTGCGGGAAACGAGCCTGGCACCGCTTGCTCGCGTCCATGAGCATTTCGAGATCACCTACCCCTTTGCCGATGTGAAAACGGGGGATGTCACCCAGCGTGAGCTGACAAGTGATGAGCTGAAGGTTACTGTGAAACTCTGGTATCTACCTTTTGGCGAGTTCGACGGCTATGAGGTAACCTGGTTTGAAGAGGAAAAAAAGCTTGATCTGAAGACGGAGTGGGTCTGGCGTTAAGCCGCTCCTTTTTTCGACAATCGTCCCGCTCACCCATTGTCGAAAAATTTTATGTGCAGCACAGAGGCGGTCGTTGCACCAGCGACCGCCTCTGTTTCGTCAATCCGCCATGGCCTTTGGCGAACCGTTATCCTTCTTCTATTTACGCACATGAAACTCATTGATTTAACACATCCGATAGCACCCAACATGCCGGTCTATCCAGGAACGGAACCGCCGGTATTCATCACCGGCTGTTCTCTTGAAGAGGCCGGATTTCTTGAAAAGAAAATAACTTTCTATTCACATACAGGGACACATATCGACGCCCCCGCCCACCTGCTCAAAGGTCACCACACTTTGGACATGCTGGCTCTTGACCATTTTTATGGCTCAGCCGTGCTGATTAATTTCAGTAAGTTAACAAGCAAAACGATTGGCGTGGAGGAATTGGCACCGCATCAGGATACCATCAGGCAGGTCCAGTTTCTCTTACTGCATACCGGCTGGAGCCGATATTGGGGTTCAGAGAAGTACTTTATTAATTATCCTGTACTGTCTCTTGAGGCGGCAAAATGGTTAAGCCACTTTGACATCAAGGGATTCGGCCTGGATACTATTTCTGCCGATATCACGGACACAAAAGACTACCCAGTACACAAGGCCCTGCTGCAGCACAATATTATTATCATCGAAAACTTGACCAACCTGGCGAATCTCCCCAGCCATCAATTTGAATTTTCCTGTTTTCCCTTGAGCTTTGCCGATGCCGATGGCTCGCCGGTTCGAGCGGTTGCATATAGTGCATAACTGCACTTCACCTATGACAAGCATCCAGCTGAAACCTCAGCGACGCACCCCGGCATATCATTGATCGGCACGGATTGTCCATCAGACAATGTCCCATTTTACAGATGCAGGAACACTGCTTATTTTTACCAGAGTATTGCTTCGTGGAACCAGATCATTCTCACCCGTCGCTTTAACCGGTGAAACGTACCCCAGGAGACAAATCATGGTTAAATTAGCACTGTTCGTCCGCCTTGAAGCAAAGCCCGGGAAAGAGAAGGAAGTCGAACATTTTCTTGTCGGTGGCCTTCCCTTCGTCATGGACGAGCCTGGCACAACCGCATGGCTTGGCCTTCGCCTGGGTCCATCCACCTTTGGCATATTTGCTGCCTTCCCGGACGAACTGGGTCGGCAAGAACATCTCGCCAGCAAAGTGGCAGCGACGCTCATGGCCAAAGCCGGCGAACTTTTTTCGCAGCCGCCGGCAATCGAGAAAACTGATATCCTGGCAGCAAAACTGCCGGGATATGTGTTGATGCCCTGATCGGCGGCATATTGGAAATACGGATGGCCTCTTCTCGCTGCAATACGGAAATATTTGCCTGCAGGGCCAATGAACAGCCTGGGCGGAGATAAACACTAAATAAAGGAACACCATGAAAGTTGTCGCGTTGTGCGGAAGCGCACGGAAACAAGGGAATACAGCCCTGCTCCTGAAAACCGTACTTGTGCCGCTTACCGAAGCCGGAGCCGAGACGGAATTAATTGAACTGGCAAAAAGCGAAATACGCGGTTGTATGGCCTGCTATGTTTGTTTTTTGGAAAAAAACGGCACCTGTGTTCTCAAGAAAGACATAGTCAATGATTGTATTGGCAAAATGGCGGCCGCCGATGCCATTCTGCTCGGCTCTCCAACGTATTTTGCCGATGTCTCCAGCGAGATGAAAGCACTTATCGATCGCTGCGGCATGGTCAGCCAGGCGAACGGAGACATGTTCCGGCGTAAACTCGGGGCAGCTGTGGTGGCGGCCCGCAGAGCCGGGGCAACACGCGCCTTTGACACAATGAACCATTTTTTCCTGGCCGGGCAGATGATCGTTGTGGGGTCAAATAATTGGAATATCGGCATTGGTCCGGAAATGGGCGACGTCGTCGATGATGAAGAGGGCATGAAAACCATGCGCCTCCTTGGCGAAAATATGACATGGCTCCTCAAAAAAATGCAGGCGTAAGTAAACAGCCGGGTCGGCCTTTCTCCGAACCTGTTTTTTCACCGGACAGATCCCGCTTTCTTGCCGAGTCGAGCCTGGATCAGGGTCGTTGCTCTTTTTATGAGGTCTGCATGGTATGAGCGAATTTGATAATGACGAAGTGGGCCGGACGTACCAACGCCACCGTCTCGACATTCCAGCGACCTTCGGCTAGGTCCCGGGAATCCGTGGTGGTCCCCAGGCTGCAGCGAACCGAAAAGTGCTCCATCGGCCTCCCCCCGGCAAAGCACCGTCACGCCACTTCTGCGACAGATAATTTGCTATCCCCCAGACCAGGGTTCCCTTGCCCCTAAACATTCGCCGGGGCATTTGCTCGATCAGCTCTTTTCGCTACCGATAAAACGATAGATAACAGCGCCAAGGATACCGCCAATGATGGGGGCCACCCAGAAAAGCCACAACTGTGCAATCGCCCAATCTCCTGCAAACACGGCAACCGCCGTACTGCGCGCAGGATTCACCGAGGTGTTGGTAACCGGGATGCTGATCAAATGGATAAGCGTCAGACATAAGCCAATTGCAATAGGCGCGAACCCCTGTGGCGCCCGATTGTCGGTGGCGCCAAGAATGACCAGAAGAAACATCATGGTCATGACCACTTCGGTAATCAATGCGGCCAGCAGACTATACCCGCCCGGAGAATGCGCACCGTAGCCGTTCGAAGCAAAACCTGCTGATACCTCAAAGCCCGCCTTGCCACTGGCAATAAGATACAGCACACCGCCTGCGGCAACACCACCGAGGACCTGGAAAACGATATAGGGGAGCAGCTCTTTTGCTGGAAAACGACCGCCGGCCCAGAGACCAAAAGATACTGCCGGGTTGAGATGGCAGCCTGAGATATGGCCGATGGCGAAGGCCATCGTCAGCACGGTCAGGCCAAATGCCAGTGATACGCCAAGAAGCCCAATCCCGACCTCTGGGAACGCTGCAGCTAAAACCGCACTGCCGCAACCGCCGAGAACCAGCCAGAACGTTCCGAAAAACTCTGCACCATACTTGTTCATAACTTTCTCCTTTGATTTGTTATTATCACGCCGTGTGCTTGACCAAGCTTGGACATTATTCCGACAATTGACCATATAATAAAAATTATCAGAACGGCATCGCATGTCAGGATTTAATACATGGAGTTGCCAGGTGTCAAGCAAAAAAAAATGCGCGGTTTTTTCACAGAATTAGAACTGGCCGGAAGGTGCAGTATTACGCAATGCATACACAGCTGCGGCTTTGCAACCTTTGACAAGGGAACGCGGTCAACACAATCAAGGGAAGTGCCCCTTTGCCGAACCTCCGATGCGGGCTGGGATAACCCGGCAAAGAACAGGCACTGAAATGAATCCCCGCTTTTTTCCCGTTTACCGGGCTTAGACTGCATCGCCCCCTGCCCGGGGGCTACGCCAGGCGCCTCAGCCTTTGGCGGATCGGTCGAATGTGATCTGCATCTGATATTCTCCGGCTTCGCCACCCCTGTCGATGGTGAAGCCAATTTTTTCCCCCAGGGCGAGCATATTTTTATTTTCCTGCAGGACAATGCCATGGACATGTGCAAAGCCACGTTCTTCTGCAATAAGGAGGCACTTTTGCAGCAGGGCGGATCCAATGCCTTTGCCCTGCCAGGCGTCACTGACAAGCACGGCAAATTCCCCTTTCCTGCCATCCGGATCACCAATAATCCTCGCCACCCCAAGAATTCTTTCACTTTCCAAGGCCTCATCAATGGCCACCAGGGCAATTTCCCGGTCGTAATCAATCTGGGTAAAGCTTGCGAGCATCTCCCGCGGCAGTTCTTTCATGACCCCGAAAAATCGATAATAAATACTCGTCGGCGACAATTCTTTGAAGAGGTTGACAAACAGCGGTGCATCTTCCGGCTTGACCGGGCGGACGAAAAGAGGAACGCCGCTTTCGGTGACCAGGCGATATTCATTTTCCCCGGGATAGGGGCTGATCACCATATGTAGTGGCGAAGAAACCGTTGTTGCCGACACCAGCAGGCGTGCATCAACCACGATGGGGCGGCCATCCTTGATCATGACCGGATTCATGTCCAGTTCAGCTAGCTGTGGAAAATCAATCAACAGCTGTGATAAACGGACGATCATCTCCTCAAGCTGTTCAAAATCGGCCGGTGGACGGTTTCGATACCCCTGCAGCAGCCCATAGGCTTTCGTTTCCTGCATCAGCCGCCGGGCGAGCAGCCTGTTCATCGGCGGCAATCCGAGCGCGCGGTCCTGCAGGACTTCGGTGAAAATCCCCCCCAGACCGAAAAGGATCACTGGCCCAAAATCCGTATCCCGTTTTGCCCCGAGCAAAATTTCAAAATCGGCATTGGCCAGGTACGGTTGGATCGTCACACCCTCAATGCGGGCATTTGGCTTATATTGCATGGCAGAGGCGATAATCTGCCGAAACGCTCGGCGGACATCCGCATCGTTCCGCAGATCGAGACAGACCCCCCCGGCATCGGTCTTATGGGTGATATCCGGGGAGCAGAGTTTCATAACCACGGGATAGCCCATGTCGCGGCTCAGTCGCGATGCCGCCTCTGCAGTTTCCGCCCTCTGGGTCTTGATCATCGGCAGACCATAGGCGGCAAGCAGGGCATAAACGTCCGAGTGGGCGAGAAATCCTTCCTCCGGCACCCCGGCCAGAATTTTTTTCGCTTCGTCATGGTCTATGGCCATATTCCGGGTCAATTTCGGTGGTACCTCAAGAAGCATTTCCTGATTTCTGACAAAGGTCACCAAAGACAGGAAGGCGAGGATTGCCCTTTCCGGTGTTGCAAAGGTAGGAATGTCAAACCCATTGAGAATCTCCACCGCATGTTCTATACTTTTTCCGCCCATCCAACAGGAAAACATAGGAAAGTGCGCATCTTTCATCGCTTCGACCAGAGCGCCGGCAACCGTCATTGCGTCAGCCAGCGCCTGGGGCGCCAGAATGACCAGAAGGCCATCAAAGTTTCGCGAATGGATGCAGACATCCAGCACCTGACGAAATCTCTTCGCCGGGGCATCGCCAAGGATGTCAATGGGGTTGCTCCTGCTCCAGTACGAAGGCAGGATGGTATCCAGCGCTTTCACGGTTTCCGGATAAAGCGGGACAGGCTCATGTCCATGGCCGGCAAGAAAATCGGCTGCCATCACCCCCGGCCCGCCGCCATTGGTAATTATGGCCAGACGCTGACCGCGCGGCCGGGGCTGCTTGGCCATCAGCTCGGCACAATCAAAAAGCGCCTCAATGGTGTCCACCCGAACGACACCCGCCCGCTTGAATGCAGCGTCATAAACCGCATCTTCTCCGACCATGGCCCCGGTATGGGACGCAGCCGCCTTCGCTCCGGCCGAACTCCTGCCCGCCTTGAGAACGATAATTGGTTTCACCCGGGACACGGCGCGGGCCGCACTCATGAATTTTCGGAAATTTGTTAAATTTTCGATATAAAGCAGGATACTTTTTACCGAGGAATCATTGCCGAAATAATTAATAATATCGCCGAAATCGACATCGACCATGGAGCCGATACTGACAAAACTGCTGAACCCGATGCGCTCCTTGAACGCCAGATCAAGCAGAGCGGAACAGATTGCCCCGCTCTGCGAGACAAAGGCCAGACTGCCCACCGGAGGCATCCCCGAGACGAAGGACGCATTGAGTTTTTCTTTCGGCCGTATCATGCCGAGGCAATTCGGTCCGATAATACGAAAGCCGGTAGCACGAACCAGGGCATCGATTTTCTCTTCAATCTCCATGCCCGACTCGCCGACCTCTTTTCCACCGGCAGAGATGACGATTGCCCCGCCTATCTTTCTCTCAACACACTCCGCGATAATCTCGGGTACAGTATGAATCGGTGTGGCGATGATCGCCAGGTCGACGCCACTGTCCAGGTCGGCAACAGACCTGTATGCCGGATAGCCATAAACATTGCGGTGTTTCAGATTCACCGGAAAAATCCGGCCGGGGAAGCCGCCATGCAGAAGGTTCACCATCAAGGCATTGCCGATTGTTCCCGTTCTTTCACTCGCACCGACCACTGCCACCTGCCGCGGTTTCATTATGCGGTCCAGATTATATTGTCCCATGTGGCGACTCCTTTTATAGACCACTCTTTTTCCAGGAAATTCTCCTCCCCAGATGGGTTCAGTCGAAAAATACCGCTATGCCATAGGCTATGCGTGCCATTCCTGGAAACAAAACATTTAACACTGTGTAAATTATCCTGACACCTGCATCCCACCCTGCGCTTGACAAAACACTCCAGCGGAGGGGTATTTCCTTGTAATCTCCATAAAGTTGCAGATGCATTCAAGTAACGCGCTCACCGAATCCAGCATCATTTTATCATCATCGACTATCAGGATTTCCGGTACCATGATTTTCCGCCTCCTCTTGTCATCGTCAAAGCACAATTGCACCAATTGTTTTCTGGCGCTGTCAAGAGACTAGCAAGAAGTGTGCCCCAGCAAATCATAACAATCAATAGAATTATACCTTGTTTCAGAAAGGAGAGGCAATATAATAGAAGCAGGGCAATTATTCGGGCAAGGCCAATAGGAGAATTTTTCAAGCGGGCGATCTCACCCAACCCCGGCAAACAGGAAATAAGCCAGATTTTTTTGCACTACCCCCTTGGGGGTATCACCACCTTGGAACAGATTATTTTCTTGCAATAAAATAAGAAAATAATCTTTAAGGAAAATGTCGATGGAGGATATGTCATGACGCAAAAAAAAATAGCGGTCGCGATTGATGGTTCAAAACATTCCGACAAGGTTATTGATACGGCAATAGAATATGCAAAACTGCTGACGGCGAAGGTGATACTTGTCCATTGCCATAAAAAATTTCCCACTATTTTGGGAGAGCCCCAGCGCAATGAGGCCATTGTCAGCACCCTGCGTAAAGCCGAGACGACGATTGCCCCCTACACCAAACGCCTGCACGAAGCGGACATTGACTATGAAGAACGATTGATGGAAGAACCAGCCGGATCGGTCATCCCCGATGTGGCCAGGATTGAAAAATGTGACTTGATCATAGTCGGCTCCAGGGGACGCACCAACCTTGAAGGACTTCTGCTCGGCAGTGTAACAAACAGGGTGCTGCATACAACCTCCTGCTCGGTTCTGGTGGTGAAGTAAACGCTGACGTTCACCGGCACGGCAGCTACTTGCGTTCGAGAGGGCGGAAATGACGCATTTGCCCGACTATCCAGTCAATGCGACTGCGGATGTAGCGGCTGGGGGGGTGTGCCCGGTATTCGCGCGGGTTAGGCAAAACGGCGGCAAGAGCTGCCGCCTGTGTTTTTGAAAGATTTTTGGCATTCTTTTTAAAATAATGCTGCGAGGCTGCTTCTGCGCCATAAATGCCGTTGCCCATTTCGATACTGTTCAGATACACCTCGAGAATGCGTTCTTTGCTCCAGGCAATTTCAATAAGAACGGTAAAATAGACCTCAAGACCTTTGCGCACCCAGCTCCTGCCCGGCCACAGAAAGACATTTTTTGCAGTCTGCTGAGAAATAGTGCTGGCGCCCCGCAGCCGTTTTGTGCCTTTCTGGGCTGCGTCAAGCGAACGTTCGATGGCCTTAAAGTCAAAGCCGAAATGATCCATAAAATTCTGATCTTCACTGCAAATGACCGCCAGAGAAAGATTTTTGGAAATTGCCTCTATCGATACCCAGGTGTGCTGCAGTTGAAGCTTCTTCCCTGTAACCAGCTGTTCTCCTGCGCGGATCAGCATCAGCGGGGTAACATACACCGGAAAAAATCGGAACAGCAGGACAAAACATAGCGATAAGCCAAAGAAAACTCCGGCACATTTCCACAGAAAGCGATATATTTTTTTCCCCCTCGTCATTTTCCGGCCCGGTCAAACGGAAAAGGCTTCTTTGAGGCGAATGGTCTGTTCCTGGTTGTCCACCAGCCAATCAAACCAACCGGTTATCTCCTTGTTTTTCAAAGGGACACCACAACCATGCCAGCGCCCCTGGACATCAGGAAGAGAGGTATGCACTGCCGTCAAGATATCTTTTTCTTCAAGTAAATCCTTGTTGCAGCTGTAAAACGACAACACATCGGCAAGCTGGATAATCTGGGCAAAAGCTTTCGCGCTTCCCGCCTCGCCGGGACGATGATGGTAGGCAACCGCCGAGATAAGGTTTTCCGGGAACAGCCATTTTTGTAACAGTCGGCCACCGAGCATATCATGGGTAAAGGAAAACATCCGCAGCTCTTCGTGGAGACTGTCCGCATTGCTGAAGGTGGTCATCCAGCGTTCCGGTGCATAATCGTCAGTAAAGGTTTGCAGCATGATCAGTTTACCAAGGTCATGCAGAAGCCCTCCCATGAAGGCGACGTCGGGGGCCATCCGCTGATCCCGGGCTATACTTCCGGCGGCCATGGCGCAGACGAAAGAATGCTGCCAGAACCGGTCAACCACCGGTTTATGGTGCCCGGCTAATTTGCTGAAGGAGTTGATGAGTGCCTTGGACAGGGCAATTCTCTGCACTTCTTTAAAGCCGAGCGCCACCACGGCCATCTTTATGGAATCAATCTTCCGGGGACGCCCGAAAAGGACGGAATTAGCGATCTTAAGAACGGTCAGACACAGCGACTGGTCGGAGTGAAGGGTCTCGACGATATCCTGCACGGAACATTCAGGGTCGCTGACAACACGCATTAATCGCGTCACGGTTGCCGGGAGGACCGGAAAGGAGTCAAAATGTTGTTTGATCAGTTCGTCTCTTGTCGGTTGCATCTGCTGGTCTCAAAAGAAGTTCCTCTTGGCAAAACGCACTACGGCCATTCCTCTTCCCAAGACATTAATGGTACACCACCTGCAATGTGCAGACTACAACAATCAACGTGCCTTTGTCTGGCTGGAGGCAAAAAATCGGTGTCGGGAGAATGCCGCAGGCGGCTGACGGTCAGGCTGCCCGTCGACCTAACGGGGGGCAGGGAAACATTGGTTTATTCGGCGGCTCTTCATGGTCACTCAGAACAGAGGGTGTCCGCGGCGTGGTCAAGGCGAGCATGATGCCGACCTTCAGCAAGGCTTCCCGCAGAGCCATGTTTATCGGCAGGCGCACTGTCCCCAAAGCTGGGTGCAGGGTAGTTATACGCAAACCGGCATCAACAAAAAGGGGCATGGGACTCTCGGCATCGTCGATTTTAATGGTGGCTGGCCCACCACGGGTCCGCTCCTTCATGACCCGGCACATTGCCAGCTGCGGCAGTCCAGTACGATCGTGGTTACCGGCAAAACCAAAGAGTCGGCAGACCACCGCCCGGTATTGATACTGGGTACATCCCCCAACCCCCGCCTCGGTGTAATCGGGGCGATAGAGGACACAACGCCGCTCATGGCCGTCGTTCTCCAGCCGTTTCAGAATCAGTTCGGCCTGCAGGGAACGAAACAACGCAAATGCCAGGGGAATACACTCCAGCACCGTTGCCTCCACCTTCTCGGAAGAACAGCAATGGCCGCAGCCATCCGGACAGCACAGTCCAGTCCGGGCGGCAAATCCCGCCACCGCCGCATCCAAAATCCGATACACCTCCAGAACCTGGAACTCCAATTCCTGCAGCATAGATATGTAACCGTTGCCCGGTAAATTGTGAAAAAGCCCCGAAGATTTTCGGGAGAGAAGACCTGACACAGGGGGTCAGGGAAGAGTGGTGGATAATACCATGATTGCCGCGAAAAGCACAAGACCAATCGCAGCCACGGCATTGACAGCAGCCGGCAGGACATTTTTTTGTTTATCTATGAATAAATGCTGGTTTTCCCGGGGCAGTATTGTAAAGGAGACTCTATCAATTAAACGAAAGGACCCGGCTATGGCGAACAGTAAGAAAGAGAATACCAACACAACCTTTCAGACCGGCAGGGTACTGCTGCTGTCAATTTGTCACTTTATCCATGACATATATTCAAGCTTTCTCGCGCCCCTGCTGCCTTTTATCATTGAAAAATTCTCCCTGTCGCTGACCCAGGCAGGGCTGCTTTCCACCGTCATGCAGATACCTGCCCTGCTCAATCCCTGCATTGGGCAGCTGGCCGATCGCATCAGCGTCAGATATTTCATCATCCTGGCCCCGATGCTCACCGCCGTGCCCATGTCGCTCCTTGGCCTGGCGCCGCATTACGGCGTGGTGATGGTCCTGCTTTTTTTCACCGGTATCAGCGTGTCCCTGTTTCACGTTCCCGCCCCGGTGATGGTTTACCGCGTAGCCGGCAACAAAACGGGCCGGGGAATGAGTTTTTATATGACCGGGGGGGAACTCGCCCGAACAGTCGGGCCGATTGCCATCATTGCCGTGGTTTCCCTGCTGGGATTTGATGGTTACTACCCGGTCATGCTCATCGGCATTCTTGCATCCGTGGTCATGTTTATCAAATTTAACGATATCCCCCTGGCGGTAAAACAGCGTGAGACGTCGTCCGTCGGCAAAACCTGCCGGGAAATGAAAGGTGTACTTGCCCCACTCTCGGCCATTGTCCTTTTCCGCGGCTTCATGCATGCGTCTCTCGGCACCTTTCTTCCTCTGTACATTATCCAGACGACCAACGATCTCTGGCTTGCAGGAATTTCTCTCTCTGTCTACGAGGCGGCCGGGGTGGCGGGAATCTTGACCATCGGCCCGCTCAGCGATCGTTTCGGCAGAAAAAAAATGCTGCTCTTTTGTCTGGTTGTCGCGCCGATCGCCCTTTTACTCTTTATCCGCACCGCCGGTTGGCTCCAGTTCCCGTTTTTGATTCTCACCGGCTTTTCCCTGCTTTCGACCACACCAGTGATGCTGGCCATGATCCAGGAATTTTCAGAGGACGGTTCTTCCTCGGCAAACGGCGTCTTCATGATGATAAGCTTTCTCGCCCGATCGGCAGTCGTCGTCCTGGTCGGCTTTGTCGCCGACCAGATCGGCCTTGAAAAAACCTACACCCTCTGTGCCGTTGTCGGTTTTCTCGGTATTCCCTTCGTTTTGAAGATAAAAAAGGCTCCCCGGAAGTTGACATAAGAAGTTGTATCCGTGATACTACCTTAAGCCCCACCAAGGGGCATGCGCCCGTGCGCGGTCTCTTGCCTACAGCAAGAGGAACACAGGGTTGATGCATTGCTGGATGCACGTTCATACGGAGGGATATATTTTGAAGACAGCCTATTGGCATCAAGGCGGCGGATGCGGCGGAGATACATTTTCTTTTTTAAGCAGTGAATATCCAAATGTCGTCGAGCTGTTTCGTACCCTGGACATCCAGCTGCTCTGGCACCCCTCGCTGTCCAACCTTTCTCCCGACAACCACAGTCGACTTCTCGGAACAATCCTTACCGGGGAACAAGCTCTGGATATCCTCCTGGTCGAGGGAGCGGTAATCTGTGGACCGGCCGGTACCGGGATGTTCCATACAAAAGGCGGCCGGCCGCAAAAAGAGCTCATTTTCAGCCTGGCGGCAAAGGCCGAGGTGGTCATAGCGGTAGGCACCTGTGCCTCGTTCGGCGGCTTTGGCTCCAATGACGCCATCGAGGCCACGGGACTGCAGTTTATCAAAAAAGAACGGGGCGGTTTTCTCGGAGAAGATTTCACCTCCCGATCCGGTCGGCCGGTCATTAATCTCGCCGGCTGCCCCTGCCATCATGATGTCATTGCCGGGGCAATCATCTCCGTCGCCAACGGGGTGATTCTTGAGCTGGATAAATACCAGCGTCCTCTTGAATGGTATGGCACGACGGTGCATCAAGGGTGCACGCGCAACGAATACCACGAATATCGGGTCGAGGAATCCGACTTTGGCGAGATGGGCTGCCTCTTTTTTCACATGGGCTGTGCCGGCCCCCTGGTGCCGGGCCCCTGCAATAAGTTGCTGTGGAACCAGCATTCCTCAAAACCCAGGGCGGGAGTGCCATGTTTTGGCTGCACCGATCCGGATTTTCCCCGGGCCACGCCGTTTTTCAAAACCCCGAATATCGAAGGCATCCCCCTTTCCCTACCCATGGGAGTCAATCGCGCGCATTATATGGTCTATAAGGGAATGGCTGCCGCCGCAGCGCCGGAACATCTGAAGAACCGCAAATCAAAGGTTTAACCCCGACAAAAGGACAGAACCTGAATGGTTAACATATTAAAAGGAATCAATATTCCACTGAACAGAGCCGAAGGAGATCTTGAAATCCGGGTTGAGGTTGAAGACGGTATCATCATCGAGGCCTGGAGTTCCGGTACCCTGTTCCGTGGTTTCGAAAACATGATGCGCGGGCGTGGAGCGCTCGATGGCCTGGTCATCACCCCGCGCATCTGCGGCATCTGCAGCCTGACCCATCTCACCGCGGCGGTTGAGGCACTCGACGCAATCGCCGGGGTGACGCCGCCCGATAACGCCTACCGTCTGCGCAATCTGGCACTGATGGTCGAAATTATCCAGAGCGATGTGCGCCAGGCACTGTTGATGTTTATGGTCGACTTCGCCAACAAGGAGGCCTATCAGGACCATCAACTCGGTACCGAGGCGCGGCAGCGATATAATCCCCTGCAGGGCAGCGCGGCAATCGAAGCCATTCGCGAAACCAAACGGCTGTTACAGATAGTCGCCATCATTGGTGGGCAATGGCCCCATACCTCGTTCATGGTCCCCGGAGGAGTGACCTCCATTCCGGAAATTTCCAAAATTCTCCAGTGCAGAATTATCTATGAACGATTCTGTTCCTGGTATGAACGTATCGTTCTCGGCTGTTCCATTGACAGGTGGCTGGAAATACGCTGTATGGATGATCTGAACAACTGGCTTGACGAAAGCCCCACGCATCGCCAAAGCGAGATCGGTTTTTTTCTCCGTTTTGCCCGTCTGGCCGGGCTTGACCGGCTCGGCAGGGGTTCCGGCCGTTTCCTCTCCTACGGCAACTTTACCCTTCCCGCAGAAACCAGCCTGACGGATATCGACGGCAGACTCCTGGGTGCGGGCTTTGCCGTCGGCACAGCGGTTTTTCCCTTTCTGCCGACAAAAATATCTGAAGATATCTCGCATGCCTGGTACGAGCAGGCGGCCGGCCCGCTCCATCCATCCGTCGGGGTGACGAGGCCCCATGCCGCAGGCCAGAGCGGCCGGTCCTATTCCTGGGTCAAGGCGCCCCGTTACGCGGGGGAAGCCGCGGAAACCGGACCTCTGGCGGAAATGATTATTGCCGGCAACCCGCTTTTTCAGGGCATGATAGCAGGAGACGGCGCCAATGTCCTGGCCCGGGAACTGGCCCGCCTGGCACGTCCGGCCCATCTCCTCAAGCCGATGGCAACATTGCTGGCAGAGCTTCTGGCGAGACACACAGACAGTTTTTATCGCACGGCAACAACCATCCCGGACGGGGAAAGTGCAGGCATGATCGGGGCAGCCCGCGGCGCTTTAGGCCATTGGGTGAAGGTTGAGGATGGAAAGATTGCCCATTATCAGGTGATTACCCCGACGGCATGGAACGGCAGTCCGCGCGATGCACAGGGGGGTCGTGGTCCATGGGAGGAGGCGCTGATCGGCACCCCGATTAAAGATGTGTCAAATCCGGTGGAAGCGGGACACGTTGTCCGGTCCTTTGATCCCTGCCTGGTCTGTGCAGTCCACACCCTGCAGAAAGGTGAGAAAAAGGGCTTGCTCTCCCTGGGCTGCGCACCGTGAAAGGGTGTATCATCTGCATCGGCAATCGCTTTGTCCAGGAAGATATTGCCGGACTTGCGGTGTTTGCCGAATTAGAGAAAATACAGCCGCTGCCTCCACAAATAGAACTCATCGAGGGGGGGGTGGCCGGCCTGAACCTGCTGCCGCTCTTGGAACAGGGCGGCAGAGTGGTTTTCGTCGATTCGGTCAAGGGCTTTGGCCAACCGGGCGAAATCATCCTGCTCGATTGCCGGGATGGCGTGCCCACCGACGATGCCGGCCATTTTGATCATGGCGCAGGCCTGGCCTATCTCCTGGCCGTGCTGCCCAGGGTCTGTGACGGAGAACTGCCGGAGGAGATTGTCCTTGTCGGCCTTGAGGGTCTATGTACCGAAAAATCGATCAAACGGGCTGCCCGGTTGAGCCTTGACATTGCAACGCACGGTTTGAAGGACACCGGATAATGCATAAAAGCAGAGATGACATGCAGCTGGAAATCGACATGCTGCGCGGCGAACTGAAAGTCGCCCGGGAGGCTGCAGAGATTACCGCCGATTTCGTCGTCAAACAGTTTGAACAAACGGAAAGCATGCTGCACCGGTTCCAGACTGCCGATGCGGAACGGCAGGCTGTTTTAGATGCCGCGACCCAGCTGTCGATCATCGCCACCGATCTGTCCGGCACCATCCAGCTTTTCAGCAAGGGGGCAGCGACTCTTCTTGGCTACAAGCCGGCGGAAATGATCAGCAAGTGCAGTATTCTTTCCCTGCATCTGGCCGACGAACTGGTGCATTACGGTAAAAAGGTCGGAGAGGTGAGCGGAGCTGCTGGCTCGGAGCTGCATCACATGAAGGTTTTTGATCAATTTGTCAAACAGAAACACAGCCGCGCCCAGGAATGGTTTTACGTCTGTAAAGATGGCACGCACCTGCCGGTAAGTTTGTCGATCACCAGCCTGTACAACCCCGACGGCCGCATTGCCGGCTACCTTTTCACGGCGATGGACATGACCCTGCAGAAGCAGATGAAACTTGAGCTCATCCAGGCCAAGGACCTTGCCGAATCGGCCAATGCCTCGAAAGGTGATTTTCTCGCGCGCATGAGTCATGAAATCCGCACGCCGATGAACGGCATTATCGGCATGGCCTCCCTGCTGCAAAAGACAGCCCTTGAGCCAAGGCAGCATAATTATACGGCAAAACTGCTCTCTTCCGCCAACACGCTGCTGGCCCTGATCAACGATATTCTCGATTTTTCGAAGATCGACGCCGGCAAGCTGCAATTGGAAAAAGTTCCTTTTAATCTTGAAGATATCCTCGGCAATATAGCCAATGTTGTCGGCATGCAGGCGGAAAAAAAGGGCCTGGAATTCATCTTTCAAATAGATCCCCAGGTGCCCAATACCCTCAGGGGGGATCCCCTGCGGCTCGGCCAGGTACTGATGAACCTGGCCGGCAATGCGGTTAAATTTACCGAGAAGGGTGAAATTGTTATTTCAGTAAGCCTGGACGAGCTTTTTGACGACGAACTTTCCCTGCGCTTCTCCGTACGCGACAGCGGTATTGGCCTGCAGCAGGAACAGCTCGGCAACCTCTTTTCCGCCTTCAGTCAGGCCGACGATTCCATTACCCGAAAATACGGCGGCACAGGTCTCGGACTGGCCATTTGCCAACAGCTGACGGAGTTGATGGGCGGAGAGATCCGGGCGGACAGTTTCCCGGGAGAAGGCACGGAGTTCATTTTCACCGCCCGGTTGCAAATTTCCGGCAATATAGACCGGAAGGCGAGGCAGCCCACGGAACTGCCCCAGGGACTGCGCGCCCTCGTCGTCGACGATAACGAGGCGGCCCGGGAGGTGCTCTCCTCAATGCTGGCCTCGTTGAAAATCAAGGTGGACACGGCTGTCGATGGGCAAGCGGCACTGACTCTGCTGGCGCAGGCAGCAGCGCGGCAAAAACCGTACGATGTTGTTTTGCTTGACTGGATCATGCCCGGCATCGATGGCATTGAGACGGCGAGGAGGATTAAGGCCAACGCTGCTTTTGCCAAGGTGCCGGCAATGTTAATGGTCACCGCCAATGGACGCGAGGAAGCGTATCTCGAAGCCGACAAGGCAGGGTTGAACGCCTTCCTGGTCAAACCGGTCTATGCTTCAGTCATGTATGAGACCCTCTTGGATATTCTCGGTATTAAATCTATTGCGCACCCCCTGGCGGTTACCAAGAAGCGACGGACGGCAGATCTACGGAAATTCCAGGGTGCTCGGATCCTCCTCGTCGAGGACAACAGCATCAATCAGGAAGTAGCGACCGCCTTCCTGGAGGAAGCGGGTATGCTGGTAACGGTGGTCTCAAACGGCCGGGAATGTCTGGCGGCTCTGCAGCAGGCAAGCTATGACCTGGTGCTGATGGATATCCAGATGCCGGAGATGGATGGCCTGGAGGCAACCAGACGTATTCGGCGGAACGGCCAATTGCAGGACCTGCCGATAATCGCCATGACCGCCCACGCCATGGCCGGAGACCGGGAGAAGAGTCTTGCCGCGGGGATGAATGAACATATCACCAAACCTATCGATCAGGCTGAACTGTATCAAACCTTAAAAGCCTGGATACCGGAAAAGCAGTCGGCAACACCACCGTATCTTGCCGGCAAGGCCGCCGAAGTCCCGTCGCCAGATGCTCTTTCACTTCCTTTTCTACCTGGAATAAATCAGGTGGAAGCGCTTAAGGCGTTGAATAATAATAAAAATCTTTTGGTGAAAATGTTCCATGATTTCAAAAAACAGTACACCAACCTGCCGGACATCCTGCGCGGCCTGGCTGTCGCCGGTCAGTGGCAGGAGATCCAGGATAAAGCCCATGCCATAAAAGGCGTTTCAGGCTATATCGGTTCGACGGCACTCATGCAGGCGGCTCAAAAACTGGAAGCTACCCTGAAAAATGACCGGCGGGAAGAGGCGCAGCGCCATCTCGATTTCTTTATCGCTACGCTCAACAATATCCTCGCCGCCCTGGCGACACTTCCGGCCGTAACGGAAAAAAGACCGGCGCACACCCAGCTCATGCAGGGGAAAGCCGCCGGGGCAATTGCCCTTGAGGAGGATATGCGACAGCTCATCGGCCACCTGAAAAAAGGCGAGATCGCCGCCGAAGAACAGTTCGTCAAAGTGAAACGGCAGCTTGCCGGGGCCGATTTACAAGACGCTCTGCAGACTTTGGCGAACTTGATAAATGACATAGAATATGACCGTGCAGCAGAGATGACCGAGACCCTGCTGGACAAGTTCCTGCAGCAGCGTGAGATGTGATTATGCACGAGAATAAAAACCCACGTATTCTGATCGTTGATGATGAAATAATGAATTTGAAGGTGCTGGCTGATCTGCTCAAAGAGGAGTATACGCCAGTACTTGCCGGCAGTGGCGAGCAGGCGCTCAAGCACGCTTTTAGTGACTTTCCACCGGATCTTATCTTACTTGATGTGATGATGCCGCACATGGGCGGCTATGAGGTTATTAGAATTCTCAAACATAATGACAAGACCAACAACATTCCGGTTATTTTTGTTACTGCCCTGAACTCGATTGAGGATGAAGAGCACGGCTTCATGCTTGGCGCAGTCGATTATATTATCAAGCCCTTCTCTCCCCCGATCGTCAAGATGCGGGTCCGAAATCACCTGCGCATTGTCCATCAGTACAAACTGCTCGATCAACTGGCCTATCTGGATGGGCTGACGGAAATCTCCAATCGACGCCGCTTTGAGGAGGTCTTTCAAAAGGAATGGGCGCGGTCGGCTCGAAACAGGACGCCTTTTTCCCTGGCCATGATCGACGTCGATTTTTTCAAGCAATACAACGATCATTACGGCCACGCCAAAGGCGATTTGACCCTGCAGAAAATCGCCAAGGCCCTGAACAGTATCCTCAGGCGACCGGGAGATCTTATCGCCCGGTACGGCGGGGAGGAATTTGTCATGGTGCTGCCGGAAACGGATGCCGCCGCGGGCGGGATCATTGCCAACCGAACCCGTCAGGCAGTTATCGATCTGAATATTCCCCACGAATTCTCTCAGGCCGCCAACCGGATTTCCATCAGTATCGGCCTTGCAACCATCGACATGGATGGCAAGATATCGCCGCAGACCTTTCTGGAGACGACTGATCAGAACCTGTACCAGGCCAAGCAGAGTGGCCGTAACCGAGTGATCTGCAGTGTGCTGGGTCGGTAATGTTTCCATCACCGCAAAGATTTATCCCGGCAGCAAGCCGCCGAACCTGGGCCTCTCACCGGTCAGTCCCTCGGCAAAGGTAATGGTTTTTCCCGTTGCCACGCCTTCATTGTACGTGCCGCCGTAGACCTTCGACCCAGGTCTTGATATCTTTCTCAGTCTTGGAAAGCGCATGCCGACGAAAATTTCCAGCCGCTTTTCCTCAGCGACAATGAGATCGCCCACCCTGGGCTGAATGCGCGGATCATCTTTGCCCATTTTCTGCTCCTGCAGTTTCTGGTGAAAGCCGCGCAGCAGGCCGAGATAGTAGCTGTTTTTCTCGGTTCTGACCGACCCTTTGAACCGTTTTCTATTCAAGGACCAGAGGGAGGCGAGTCGATTTTCCAGGAAATGGTAGCAATATTCGGCAATGGTCACATTTTCTCTCGTACCTAAAAGCTCAATGGTCTTATAGGTATCGTTGACGAGCGGATCATACAGACTGGCCAGTACCACTCTGACGAAGAAGAATTCGTGCAGAATCGTGCAGATACGCCGCTGATAGCCCTCTATTCGTTTTCTTTTCCGATCAATTATGCCAAAACCATAGCGGTGCTGCGGCTCGCAGCCGAGCTCCCGGATATGGTGTTTCTCAAGCAGCTCATTGGCCTTCTGCATGGCCAGCGCCGCCTCATGCTCATTGGAGGACTGGGACAGGGCCAGGAGTTTTTCCACCCGGGCCAGACATTCCCGCCCTTGAGCAGAGATTTTACCTCCTCCGCCTGCCTGCTCCACCGTCTCGACCACGACGACGCCTGCACGGCGATATTCCGGCAGCACGCCGAGGAGCTCACAGGCCTGCTGGAAAACCTCCCCATGGGGAGCGCCGGCAATGCCGAACTGTTCGCTGCAGAGCTGGTGGGCCATTTCATGCTTTAACACCTGCATGGTCACCGACCAGGAATAATTAAGGATCAAATGACGACTGAGACGCAGGGTGCGCAGGTCAGGACACCAGGCGCCCAGTTCATTTTTCGTCTCGGAGATCTCAAAGACCGGCATGCGCAACTGCAGGCCGTAACTCATGCAGATTTCTTCAAACTCAAGCTGTAACTGCTGCAGCCAGAGGAGCTGCAGTTTTTCCATGTTTACCTTGCCGGTCATATATTTCCTTTGATCGTGTCCAATATCTGTAGCGAAAAATAATCAGCAACATAGCGCCCCTTCGCCCTGTTGGCAAGTCCGGCATTCCGGTACAGCCGATATTGCCTTGCGATTAGCGGAATCGCCGGTATAGTTGCTTTTTCTGGTGACTACTTAGCCTCGCGGGGACTTGGTCTATCTCCCAGTTTTTCCGGAATTATCCTGGATGTGAGCAAGGTCGGAAAAAGGTTGAGCGATAGACCAATTCGTGCTCGATATTCAGTTAGCACCAACCACGTTGCCTAACCGTATCGCTGGATGTTTCAGGGGAAACGCTCACCCCAACAGCTCATAAGCTCGTTTAACGTCGGTTACACCAAAAATGAATCGGTTTTTTTCGCTGGATAGCCGAAATTGATTTTAGTCCCTCGATCCGACAATGTTTTGCAAATTTCTCCGAAAGAACCGGGTTTACCTGTTATTCTTTTTTGATCTTTTTCTAAAACGTAAGCATCTGTAATCGAATTGATTTTTACTCCTGAAATTTCTAGAACATGCTTAGCAGTAACATCGTCTTCGACTACAAAATGAATAACGCCCTGATCTTTGACATTCGCCAAGCAGAGGCCCGCAATGTTCACGCCTGCTGTTCCCAAAATCTCACCAATCATTACCAGCAATTCAAAACCTACCGGTTGCTCTACACAGAGATCTTTCATCTTGGTCCTCACAGTTTGATGATCAATTCTACTTTCCTTAGCAGTACAAGCAGCAATTCGACATATCGTGTCGTAATCAGTTAGCTATGTTGACTTTTGAAGTCTGAGTCGGCAGCATCTTCCGGGTCAAATAATTCCACTCTACCCCGAAGAGGTTCTGAACAATCTTGGAATTGTACCTAGGTGACATGCAGTATTGGATAGTGAATTACTCTCAAAATGTATTCCTGATTTCAGAAATTTATTCCTGATTTAAGAAATAAAAATCCGGAAATGTGGAAAAAGGAGCATCAATCAGTATAAACATAATATAAAGATTACTTCTTGTACTAGCCCAACGGCCGAAAAAAAGAGGTATTTCTCGTATCTTTTTTCTTGGGTCGTGCAATGGAACATATATTGCTTGCGAAATACTGTGATTGACATTTAGGCTTATTCAGTTCAGACAGATTAATTATATTCTAAGAGAGGTAACATGAAAAAATATTTAGCAGGTTTGGCAATATGGGCAGTTATGTTTGGGCTGGTCGGAACAGCAAGCGCTATAACGATTTTTAGTGATAATTTTAATACTGAAAATGGTGGCATTGGCGTACTAAATTATAATAATTTTTCAAATTGGAGTGTGGTTGATGGTACAGTTGATCTCATTGGGAATGGATATTTTCAACTTGACCAAGATGCAAGCTATGGACTATTTGTTGATATGGATGGCTCCACAAGCAATGCAGGAAAAATGTTTAACACCCAATCATTGAATTTAGCAGCTGGAGATTATCTTCTCAGCTTTGACCTAGCCGGTAATCACAGAAATAACGCGACCGAGACTGTGAGTGTTCAAGTAAGCGGGGGAAGTTTATTTTCAAATGATTATTCACTCGGACGGCATGATAATTTTATGACTTACACAGCATCATTCTCCCTTGCTAATGCAACAAGTATATCTCTGAGCTTTGAAGGTATAGGTGGTGACAATATCGGCATGCTACTCGATAATATTAATCTTGAACAAGTAAATCCTGTTCCCGAGCCAGCGACTATGCTTCTTTTCGGTACTGGTTTAGTTGGTCTCGTTGGGTTTGCTAGAAGAAAGAAAAAATATAATTCCTTATATCTGAAAGATAAAGGCAGGGGCAGAAATGGCTCTGCCTTTTTTATTTTCAGCTAAAAGATTATTCTAGAAGAAATCAACCGAGACAATTGCTCCATTTCTGTACCAGCCTTACGACTGATACTACTTTCGTAGCAGTGCGGGCAGCGCGATTCGACAGATCATGTCGTGTTTCAGTTACTATCTTGCAGAGCAGCTGACATTCGATCTAGAGCAACCTGAAAGAAATAATCCTTGAAACATCTGGAGTTTACAGTATATCAATAGCAAAAAACAGCTTACGTTTCAGGGTTGCCTACACCGTAGGCAGACTGCATTAGTTTATGTTTGCCACCACGTATTCCGCCAATCAGGAAATTTTTCTCATATAATTTTCATAATTGCGGAATTTAATTACATCAACAATTGCGCTGAATAAACAATACTGTACTATTATTCTGGAATCATATGATATTTTTATTTTTTATCAACTGGCATGCGCTTTGCTTATAGTAAGCATGTCAGTATTAAAATATACGCTGATTGATAGAACCGAAGCATATTGTGAAATAATAAGATTGGAATAATCATTTAAATTTTAGGGAGATCGCTTTGAAAAATATTCTCACCAGCCTATTCGTTTTCTTTTTAGTTATTGCTGTAATTAACACTGCTGAAGCAAATCTTATTCATAACGGTAGCTTTGAAACTCCCGATATTGGTGGAGATGAGACAGCTGCCAACAACACTATTAGCCCTGGCGGTGACGGTGGAAGCAGTTGGACAGTTTTTACCCAAATTGACGGAGGATGGACAACAAACAGTGGGCAAGGTATTGAAATTCAGGAGAATGGTACTGTGAGTGGGATTTCCACAACTTTTGGTGACCAGTATGTTGAACTTGACTCACACCCAACTCCTGGTGATACTAAGATGGGGCAGCTTGTAAATCTTAGCGTTGGTTCCTATGAATTAAGTTTTTATTACATCCCACGGACCAATGACGCTAATGGAACCAACGGTATCAGGTATGGGTATGACGACACAACACTAGGCTATACTTTATTTAGTAACTCATGGGTTCAATATTCCTCGATTTTTAGTGTCGCAACAGCAGGTGATCACAATATCTGGTTTCAATCTTTCGGATCTCTGTCTGATTTTGCCGCTGATGCTGACACCGTTGGTGGTTTCATTGACAACGTAGTATTAAATCCTGTGCCAGAACCTGCCACCATGCTCCTTTTTGGTACGGGTTTAATTGGCCTCGCAGGATTAACTAGAAGAAAGAAAAAATAAAATTCCTTATTTCCGGAATACACAGGCAGGGTCAGAAATGGCTCTGCCTTTTTTGTTACCCTAAATGGCAGATACTTCACAGAACATCAATCGAGATAATTGCTCCATTTCGCCAATATCTCCTGGCAGATAGTACTTTCTGATCTTTCAGCTGGAGAGAGGCAGAAAATGGTAACCGTTCACCGGGGAAGACTTACCTCCCGTTAGCCGAGGAAAACTAGAGAGACGGGAGACGTTACTTTATTTCTGGAGCAGGCGGGACAGGTCCGGCAGGGAGTCTTTGCCGGAGAATGAGGCGTTGATGACCTTGGTCAGAAAATGGTACGGATTGACGCCGTGCATACGGCAGGTGCCGACAATGGACAACATCCGCTCGGTAAAGCGCAGACCAGTGTCGGACTGAGAGCCAAAGCAAATTTTGCGCCACTGCACTGACGGCCGGATGGCACGTTCGGCAATGTCATTGGTGGGCTCGACGCCCTCATATATGAGGAAGGTAAAGAGGTTCTCCCAGTTGGCCAGAGTGCGCTTGGCCCTGGTTATTACCAGGGGATCGGTGCTGTAGAGAAAGATCTCGCAATACTCCCGCATGCGCTCGCGCATGGGCGCGGTATCCAGCCACAACTGCTCCCTGGAACCGCCTGATCTTTGAAAGGCATGCCAACAGGAGAAGATGGCTCCCACCTCTTGGAGCATTTTTTTGGCAAAACAGTAGGCGTGCGGGCTGGATCGATCGTCTCGCAGGGCTTTCAGCTTACGGATCAGATGAGCCCAGCAGAGTTGGCGGCGTCTGTTTTTGTGGTAGCAGTTGTAGGCCGAATGATCGTCGCTGCCGATGATCCCGGCAAAGGTCTCGCCCAGTATTTTCCGCAGGACCTTGGCCCCACGGCTCTCCGAGATATGAAAAAGAACGGCAAGCGGTGCGACAAAGCACCAGAGGTAGCATCTGTCGCCCTTGTTTTTCCAGCCGGTTTCGTCGATATTGAGTACCGTGGCGGAGGCCACATAGTGCTTGATCGCGCTAACCACCGGCCCGCAGGCAGTGGAAACACGCTCGGTAGCCTTGCAGACGGCGCCGGTTGAGATCTCGATGCCGAAGAGCGTTGTCATGATTTCGGCAATGCCCCGGCGGCTGACTCGATGCACCGCCGTCAGATAGGCGATGGCGGCGTGGACGCCAGGGCCGAAGTTGGAGTCGGGCACCCCTTCGGGCAAAGGGGCAATGGTATGGCGGCCGCAGGGACAGAGCAGGGAGTGCAGGCGATACTCTGTTTTGACGGGGATGATCGGGGGCAGTTCAATGACCTGATGTCGCAAGGGTTGTCGCGCAGGGTCAAGCAAGCCTTGCGAAAGCGGTTGCCGGCAGTGCTCGCAGTTGAGCGGGAAAATATCGTGGATGGCATCCATCTCCTCGGCGGGCAGCAATTGCCGTTTCTTGCCTTTATGGCCCGGTTGGCCGCCCTGACGGCGTTTACCCGGCTTTTTGCTGGTTTTGGGCTTTTTTTTCAGGCCGGGTGGGTCGGAGGATGGCGGACGGGAAGAGTTGGATGAGTTTCTGGTCAATCGGGCAATGACCTGCTCCATTTCCTTGATGCGGGCATCCATCGTCAGCAGGGCTGCAATCACTGTCTCCCGGCCGGCCTCGTAGATTCGTTCGGCTTCCTGTCTATCCATGACAGAGCCTCTGGTTGTAATCGCGGGACAAGGGGTAGCCGTACATGGCTTTGATGGAGGTCAGTTGTTTTTTGGTCTTGTTGTATTTGCCGCGACCCGAGGTCAACCCAAGAAAGGTCCAATTAGCGGCCCGATAACAGGTGCCGGCAAATCTTTCAGTATCGACAAAGGTCTCCAGCCAGAGGATCGGATGGTGGTAGAGCCTTTGCCAATCTTCGGAGATGGACTTTGCTATGCGACCAAGCAGATGGGAAGCCAGGTGCGGGACCGTAACCCATGGTAAAATTAGGAATCGTGAATTGTAGGCGAGCAGGTGGCGGTTACGCTCTCTGGCTTCCGGCGACCAGCCGAGAAAGGTGTCGCGGCAGTCGATGGCGTATGGTGCCGAGGAAAAGGTGAAGCAGGCCAGTAACCTGTCACCGGCATAGATCAGATATTTGAGATGTTCGCCGACCGGCTGGGTATAACCCAGGTAGTGGTATTGACGAATGAGGGTATTGAACAGTTTTTCCTCGGGCGTCCTGCGGACCTGCCGCAGTGAGATGGGAGCAAGGCTGCGCAAGGCACCAGTGATCGGCGCTGGGCTGAAATCAAAAATTGCCTGGCTATTTTTCCTGATACCTGAGTTATTGTTGGTACTCAGCCGTGGCGGCAAGGTGATATGCTGGTCTTGTTCGAGTCGGAGCAACAGCCCGCGGCAGACGCCATCCTTGAGGTAGCCGTTGGTCTGGCGCCAGTCCCAGACTTCGCAAAGCCTGCGTGAAATGGTGGTACGACCTTCGCTCCACAGCTCTTCGATGACCTTGCCGATGAAGGAGATGTCGTCTTGGGTTATAACCCTTTTGCGGTAGGTGAGTATCACGTTCATGAAGAAAATCTGTACCAGATTTCTTTGACGAACGCACGTGTTTTTTTTACTTTTTTAGAGGTGATTATAGGCCCGGTGAACGGTTACCATTAACCCATTGTTTAGAGAGTATGTGATATCGGATGATATACTCAAAGGCCTTACTTCAGAAAAATGTTACAAGTGTGTTATTGAGGGGCAACCACCGGAAGCAATAAATTAATTCGCTTTTAAGTAATATAAAAAATAGAAGGATTAATCATTATGATAAAAAAATGAATGTGGAGCATATTAATAACATGAGCTAATAGATTTTTTAGATAACTGTGTATAAATATAAAAGATGAAATTTTAATACAGTCATGTACCTCAAAAGATCACTAAAATTATGAATCCTTCTAGCTGGTTTACTTTGAAATTATTATTCGGTGTGATGGCGAGTATATTTGCTTTACTTGCAGCTTTGTTCACCTTTTTCGATTCAGTTAAGGATAAAGATCAATTAAAGATTCAAGAATGGTGTGGTCATAAATGGTATTTGATAAGAACTAGCAGGTGGCGGAATCTCCCAGAGATTATCATAAGTGAAATTTTATCTCTAAAAGCAACATTTGAGAGAATAATTTTAATAAAAATATTTAATGCTAAATATTTTCCGTTATTCTTATTGGCATATTTGCCACTAATTTTAGTGCCAATTCTTTTTCAGTGGGGAAATAAGTCAATATTAGTTATATGCAGTTCTGCATTTTTTGGAGGGGTATACATAGCAATGCTATATTACAAATATTATGCAGAAATAATTCCTGTTGGATTTGCAGTCCGTATTCTTGCAATTTTGGAATATATTACATTTCGATTTTATTTTATAAGACTTATACTTGTCTGTTATGCTGTTTTTTTTATTATAGTGGGCCCTTTCCTCTTAGTTTCCGCAACACTTATGCAAAACATATTCATAGCATCGATATTAATGTTCCTACTTCTACCTGCTATGTGCCTTTTTCTTATACCAGTATTTTCATTACTATCAGATGGTAGCAACTATAAGTTCGACTTAGCTTTTTCGATATCAGCTAGTTTTACTGTGACATGTTGGGCCCTTGCACTTGGACATATTGCAGAACCAAATCATTATGTACCACAAACGATCCAAATGTTTTTGTCAAATGTGATATTTGACAGCTTTACATTGTTAGCTACAATATTTTTACTTGGTTGGTCTCTTGAATGTAACAGTTTAAGCAGAATCCCTAAGGTCATCGTCTTAGATATTCTCCTGGCGGCATTATTTGCTCTATCGTCTCTGTATTTCGGATTATTAATGACAGATCATCAACTTTCAATATTGCAAATATTCTATGTCTTAGCTGGGTATGCACCAGAGGGAGACAAATTACAAATAGGTCCATATTTCTGGGCTATGCACACTGCCTTTATTCCAACGTTGACCTATCTTTTACTAATTCTAATCTTTTGGTTTGGTAAACTGGTAGTTATACCAATAGATAAGTTTTTAGGAATAGCTAAATCTCACAAACAACCATTAAAAATTACAGCCACGCTCTTAACACTTGTAAGCGTTATATTTAGTTCATTTGCATTTGCTTGCAATGAATTGGAAAAGCAAAGTTTTGAACTTTATAATAAGGAGCAAGGTTCTCTATTTAAACATAGAGCAGAGGGGGGTCAAATTGGAACCAGCGTTCTACATAGTGGCCGGACTTTTTGCGTGTCCACTGGAGTGTTTGGTTGAAAATTATTCTTTGAAACCTTCAAGTTCAATAACACCCGACAAAAACCCCCTACTCCCTCACGCATTCCCTGTGCGCTCTATACCCTGCACCTACCGCTTCCTGATATGATCCCAATCTGACAGTGCAATTCTTACAGTTATAATCTCTGCAGGAAGGACCGTGAAAAACATGGCTTCTGACATTACCGTGATAAATGACTCCCCCTCCTGCGCCGGCAATGACAGCAGTTGAAGAAGTAACGACAGAAACATTGTCTCCACTACCATTCCCATTTCGGTGTTCTGCTCGCCACTCCCATGGAGGTTGAGGATTTTTGTCTTCCCATAGTCCAATCTGTGCATCTCTTGCAGCTTTTTCGAGTTTCAACCAATCATTGCAATAGTCAGCGGTACAGTATTTTCTGTATACCCATCCATTTCCACTTGCGACGATCTGCTCGTTGAGATTCTCTCCATTGATAAGGACCAGGGCAACAGTACGACCATACTTGTCTATCGTCTCTGGAAATATCCGCACTCTTTTTCCGGAAACCTTGGATACTGTAAATTGAGTCGCCTGGTTGCCATAGATTTGAGAACCTTCGGGAGTGTCTATGCCAGCTAATCGAATTTTTACACTTTCATTGTTTTGATTGAGAACTGTGATCGTATCGCCGTCTGCCACATCAATCGTCTGACCGGTAAAGCTGTTTTGTGATGCGGAGGAAAATGAGCTGGCAGAGATGATGAGAGATAGGAGGAGGATGAGTAGGGAGAGTTTGCGCATTATATTATCCAGGGAAAAATCGTTTTTATGATGAGTGTTGAATCACTTCCTACCGGCGTCCACAGCTTCCCTCAATTTTTTCCAACTTTAAAATATGGGAGCTTCTTTGGTTTTACTTCAATTTTCTCTCCTGACTTTGGATCACGCCCTACATAAGAATCATAATGCCTCACAGAAAAGGAACCAAATCCACGGATTTCTACATTTTCACCTGCGACAAGCTTCTCAGCTATAGTGTCAAGAATGGTATTTAAAATGTTCTGGGTTGTGTTAATTGAAAAATTTAGCTCTTGTGATAAAGCTTCTATCAGTTCAGATTTATTCATGATTTATACCAGCTTGATTTGTGATTTAAACTTCCAGATTACTGAAATTAAATCCTCATAATTTTCAAAGAGTTTTATTCTATCATATCCGACTCATAAACATGAACTCCGACGACAGTTTTTTCACGAGCGACTTTCACCATGAATTGAGCAACTTTTTCAGCTTCAACCGGTCTATATTTTTTCAGCGAACCCAACAAAAACGGTTTCAACAGAGGGGTCAGGATAACGCCAATTTTTTCACCAAGACGGAATTCTTCTCGTGGTCCCTGTAGTAGCGATGGACGAATGATACGTAAATATGGATACCCCAACTCTTGCAAAGCTGCTTCCACAAAGTCGAGGGCGCTGCACAGTCGACCTTCACCTTCAACGATTATTTATTTGCCAAACCTCATTTCACGCTGCCTTTTTACTTGTTCAATGGCCATATTCTGATAGATGGCGCTGTCAATGGCAGGCACGGAAAGTTCATGTTCGATACTGGAACCGAATTCCCATTCATTCTCAACAATCATTTTTTGTCCCTGGCCAAGGACACATTCATTGGCCAGGGAAATGCGAGTTCCGGTCAACAAGTAGTGATTTACACGCAAACCCGCGCTATCGAAAACATTAATATTGCCGGCCAGATCAGTTTTACGAACGTGTCCGACCTGCCTCATAATGACTGGACTTTCCTGGAGGAGGCATACACCCCAAATTCTCTCGGCATGATCGGCCTTATCTCTTTGTCATGGATTACGATACACAAACAATCACGTTCCACACCCTCAATCAGGACAAGGAAGTTGTCACAGGCATCGTCGACCCGTCACTGGTAATCGCTACACTTACGTTCATCCCAACGGGCGTCGACGGGAAAATGCCCGAGGTCGAACTGCGCATTGGTTATATGCAACCACCACCGCATATTTTGACACTTGCAACCTCGGTAGCCTGGAATTGACAGAGGCGACGAAATAGGCCCTTGAGGTTTACGGCATCCTGACCCTTACCTCAAGAGAACACACATACGGAAACTACGAAACCCATGTGAGCGGCATCTTGAAGGAGGTCAGGTGCGGAACCCATGACCTGCACGATGCCGAAAACCTCACCTTCACAATCGGAAAACAAGATCGATTAGAATTAGGCTATCATTTTCTGAAAAACTCTATCTCCGTCTGGGATTACAAGCACTGTACACTGACCCTGCTCAAACGCTGAATTCTGGCAACTCTTGGTGTGCACGTAAACATTTTGTTTCCTAACAGCCAGCAAGTTATCCGGCAACGTTACCAATGGCGACGCGCATACGTTCGGCATGATCGATATTTTCACAAAAGATGATGGTCTTCGCGAAAGGATTATTTGCCTTGAGAAGATCCATGACCCTTTTGGCAACCGGCTTGGTACGCTGATTGAGGATGAGAATACAATCCACATCCTGCTGGTTATACGTGCGACTCTCTATGTCCTGGCCAAGATCGTCTTTCATGCCCGGAGGTGGCGTCCAGCCGTCTATATCTTTATCGATATAGTGAATACAGACAACCTTATAGGGTGCGAGGAAGCCGTCTTCGATACCTTGTTTAAGGCTGCAGGTATAGACTGGATCACCAAAAAAAAGTGATGTTGGAAACATATTTTGTTTCCTTTGGTGTAGCCGTAAGCCCCAGCTGGATAGCATTTGCGAAGTACTCAAGTATTTCCAGCCAGGCGGAATCCTCTGCAGCACTGCCACGATGGCACTCATCGATGATTATCAGGTCAAAAAAATCGCGGGAGACAGTCTTGAATATTTTATTTTCCTCATCCGGCACGGTGAGTGCCTGATAAAGGCCGAGGTGAATTTCGTAGGCAGGGTCGATATTTCGGCCCTTGATCTTGGTCATGACCGAGCCAAATGGTTTAAAATCATTTACTCGGGTTTGGTCGGCAAGAATATTGCGATCAACAAGAAAAAAGTTCCCTTTTCTCCGCTTTTGCCTTGCACAGACGCCAGATTATCTGAAAAGTCGTATAGGTTTTTCCGGTGCCTGTCGCCATAACAAGCAGAAGGCGTTTGTCTCCACGAGCAATGGCTTCAATGGTACGGTTAATCGTTTCGGTTTGATAGTAACGGGGCTCTTTTCCAGAGCTGTCTCTATGATACGGCTGTACGACGAAACTTTCGTTTTGATCTTCGATATAGCGGTATGTCTTGTATCGTTGCCAAAGATCCGGTGGAGGAGGAAATGCATTGAGGGAGAGTAGCGTTTCAATATCTTCGCCAGGCCCGGGCACTTTGTTGTGTGAGGCAAAGGCGTCACCATTGAAACTGAAGGCACTTGGTACATCTATTATCCCGGCATATCCAAGCGCCTGCTGCATACCATGGCTTGCTGTATGTGTATTGTCCTTTGCCTCTACTATAGCAACAGGCACGCCCGGTTCCCACGAAAGCACATAAGCGGCAAATTTCTTTTTTTCCTTGTTACGGGCAGACATATTGCCCCTGACGACAACCGGGCCAGGGGTCAGGGTAACTTCGCGTCGGATCTGTCTCGTCTGGTCCCAGCCTGCATTTTTAATGGCTGGGGTGATAAACAAGATCACAGATATCTATTTCGCTGAGATCCTGTTTGTCTTTTGGGTTCAATCTCTGTCTCCAAAATTTCGAAAAAATACTGTTCGAACTGCTTTATTTGACAGGCGTAATACTATCAGCCTCCCTCAACGTCTTCATATCTGAACGACTTGCCTCTTTTCTCTGAAACTTCAATTTGCTGGTATTATACGGTAATTTTTGACGAATGCCGCTAAAGGGCAAGAGACCGGAATCATATCATTTTATCTATTTTCAAAAATGCTCCGGCTGTGTTCCTGACGACAGTGTGCTAAAATGCTCTTATGAAAAAAGCCGCATTGAAGAGATCGTCAGCAGGAAAACCGCATTGGGCCGAACCTGACTGCAAAAACACCTTTTTCCTCAGACTCGTTACCCTCCTAAATGCATCATTAAAGCAAAGCGTTGACTTCCAATGACAAAGAAACTAGACTGACTAGTAGAAAATCAAAAAGGAGGATGCTATGAACACATCATGGACACTGCAAGATGCAAAGGCTAAATTCAGTCAAGTAGTAGATGATGCCTTAAAAGTCGGACCGCAATATGTTACTCGCAGAGGGCAAGAGGCTGTAGTCGTACTATCTGTAAAAGAATACAAAAAAATCACTTCCCAAAAACCGTCTTTGAAACAATTTCTCCTTAACTGTCCTAAAATGGATAACGATTTTGAATTCGAAAGAAAAAAAGACTACTCAAAGGGAGTAGAATTTTGAATTACTTGTTAGATACCTGCGTCATATCAGAGCTAGTTCGACCCATACCAAATGAACATGTCATAAAGTGGTTAAACCAAACTCCTGATGAAAGACTATTCTTATCTGTCATAACTATTGGAGAAATACGCAAAGGCATTACAAAACTCCCAGGCTCCAAAAAGAAAAATCAACTTACCAACTGGCTGAACACCTTACTTGAAGATTATGAGTCAAGAATTTTCCCTATTAATTTAGCCGTTGCAGAAAACTGGGGGAACATTCAGGCTCATGCCGAAACGAAAGGGACTCCGCCAGCTTCCGTAGACAGCCTGATTGCAGGTGTTGCCCTTACACACAACCTCATAATCGTAACAAGAAATGAAAGTGATTTTATTGCAAGCAATGCAACAATCTTAAATCCCTGGGAAAATTTAGGGTAACGAATAAGGAGATTAATACGCTTTAAAATTCTTTTGTCAGTGCGCCGCCAGTGCAAGTAGTCTTGCCAAGCATTTTCCGCAAAAATGAGTTTCAATCCATCAGCTCTTTTTCAAACCTTTTATCCATTTCAAGCTGAGGTGTATGTAATAGTGTCCATATTTTCACCTCCTTTGTGATGGTTAGAAACTTGACAGGATATAAAAATGAATGAACCAGTTTATGCACTTAACTTGTTTGATGTTTCCAGTAAAGAAGAATACTTAGCGTATTCAAGACGATCGGCAAAGGAAGTTCAGACTTATGGAGGGCATGTGGTCGCCCTAGGCAAATACAGAGAAAGTATCGCCGGTGATCTCAACCCCAGATCGGTGCTTATATTAGTCGAATGGAAATCACGTGAGGCATTCGAGAGATATTGTAATGATCCAGCTCTCAAAGATCTTCACCCGCACAGAATCAACGGAACCAGCAATTATATTTGGCAGCTTTTTGACAAACTCTCCGATCTTAGACCAATATTGAAATGATATTTAAATCCTGAACCCAAAAATAAGAAAGGGTTTCATAGGCAAGGGTTTCCGGCTTGAGCAGATGTTCAAACTACATCAAGAGGAGGCGGAATAAGGACAAATTTGCCAACGTGTTTTTTGGTCGTGAATTCCTGCTGCGCCAGGGCGATTTGATCAAGAGGAAAGGTTTTTGCCAGCAGTGGTTTGATTTCACCTTTTTCGATATAGGAAATAAGGTTGGGAAACACCGGCTCATCCCATGCGGTACAGCCGATCAGCGTCAAGTCCTTGAGATAAAAGGTTCGCATGTCAAGTGAGACCAGCGGTCCGGCAATGGCGCCGGAAGAAGCGTAGCGTCCGCCCCTCTTCAAGACGCGCATCATCTCGTCGAATGCCGGGCCGGCGACGTTGTCGATGACCACATTCACCGACTTCTCCCCGAGAGCTGCAACCACATCACCACCACGCGGAATCACCCTGTCAGCCCCTATTGCCAAAACAGCTTCCATCTTGTCCTTCCCGGCGATGGCGATAACCGTTGCCCCCCGACGTTTTGCCAGCTGCACAGCAGCAGAACCGACCCCGCCGGATGCTCCGGCGACCAGCACATGGTCAGCCTCGCTTACCTTGGCGCGATGGATCATGTTTTCCGCCGTACCATAGGCACAGGGAATCGTACCAAGCTCAGCGTCGCTCCAATCGCAGTTCACCGGAAAGACTTCCTCCATGGCAATCTTGACGAATTGGGCAAAGGCACCGTCAAAATCCGAAGCCATCCAGATATTTTCCAGACTACCCCACCCTTTTGTGCGGATGCAGGAACGGATCAATATCCTCGAGCCGATGGCACTCTCGTCTCCACCGGGGCCGACGGCGACGATTTTTCCACAACAGTCGGTGCCCTGGATGAAGGGAAATGGCGTTGCTTCGTTCCAGCCTCCGTCCGCCTTTTGCCTGGTTTTTTCTTCATCATCACTGCCGAGAGAATTTGTTCCGGTTTTCACCAAGGAGGAGTACCAGCCAAGCCGGGTATTGATTTCCGTATTGTTAACTCCTGCAGCCAGTACCTGGACAAGCACTTCCCCTTCTGCAGGTTGTGGTATGGGAACATCCCGATAATCGAGTTGTTCGTATCCACCGTTGCCGTTTGTCACCACAGCTTTCATCGTTTTGTCGCCTTCTGTAATATTGAAGCGAACCTTGCTCTTGTTCAATGTGCTTTCATCAATCATATACTCTCTCTTAAAATGATAGGACATCGCCTCATTCGACCGCCCTGACTTCTATGAAAATTTCTTCCAATCCATCACCAATTCCCAACAACCTATCTTCTTTCAGGCGTTCTTTCAAGTAATTGACAACAATGAGTTTCAGCACTCGCGTATCATCTATCCGACGGGAAACTCGTGCCATGGGTTAATATTTCATGTTAAGCAAAAAAAAATAACCACAGGCAGGGAACTGTAACTGCATTAGTTCACGCCCATGCCGATCGCTCAGAAGGTATTCCACCGGCCTCGCTGAAAAGCACGTTTTAAAATGATTCATGAAAAACCACCTAGCAGACAGGATAAATTTATGCTCCCCTTGGACCGCAGCGGAACTGTTATTATCCCCAGTAATTTTCATGTAAATTATCATTCTGCACAGGTGAGCAGACACCATGGATATTTTATTAATTTGTAGAAAAGCTCCTGGTGTGTTCCTTGCGACAGTGTGCTAAACTGGTTCTATGAAAATAGAACAAATCATCAGCCCGGACGGGTACATCAGCGACATTCCCGGCAAGATTGACGGCACGGATATCCTGCAGGCACGGTTTTCCTTCCTCGATATCTCGGATTATATCCGTGGAGCCATCCAGGAAGAGAAGCCTTTTATCTTTTCCGGCCGGAGCGGTAATGCCCAGATCGGTATCAAGACCGATCTGCTGTCACCGCAAACCGTGCCGTTGATCGACGGCCTGGATGTGCATCTTGACGGCAAGCTGGAGAATCTCAATCCCCTGCTCGGTGACGCCCTGAAATTTTTTAAAATCGGCGATGAGATCGGCCGGCTGGTTATCATGGATCCCGAGCTGAGGATCCACGATGTTCGTCATTATCTGCACAAAAGGCTCTTTGTCGGCAGAGAAAACGACAAAGGCCACTACGACGGCTTTGAAATACAGCAAGAAACCGATCCGCTCACCGGGAAGGACAGCGATTATATCCTGGTTGACCTGGAGCCCTATCAATATTGCTTTGAGCCGGGTGCACTTAATGACTCAAGTGTCAACAACGTCATCAACAAGGGACGTCTCGGCCTGGCGAAAATCCGCTCCAGAACCTCCCTGGTGCTCGACCAGGTGATGCTTAAACCGGGTGATCTGTTTATCGGGGCCATCAAAATATCTCTTGGTGATATTTACGGCATTATTGATGCAGTAACCCTGCCGGAAGGCCAGGGCATCGTCCATCTGCCCGCCCGGGTGCTCGATCCGTTCCGAACCTTCCGGGACCGCCAGGTGGAGCTCTATCATTTTGGCAAGACGGCGGTGCCACTCAGCCGCATTCAAATAAGAATTCGATTTTTCCGGGCGAAAAATCCCCTGACCGTTCCTCTCATTAAAAACAAGGTAAAGGACGGCTACCGGCTCTTTGATCTTTTGACCAATTCCGAGGTGAGCAACCTCTTTCAATTTGTTGACGATGCCTCGCTGGGCATGATTCTGAACAAGAATAACTTTATTCAGATCGCCCGTGCCATCGACCCCCATGGCCAGGCACAGCTGGAGATCATCAAAAACGCCGTCCTGGAAAGCACGGTGCGCAAACCGAGACAAAGCCTGGTAAAAGCCGGTAATGGCGAATTTACCAAGACGCTGGAGAAACTCTCCGTTCTCGGGGGAATCAACAGCCGGGTGTTTATCAGCGACACCTTTCCGTCCCCGGAAGTCATCGATGCCTTACGCATCAGCGGCGTGCGGACCTTCCTCATCAACACCGGCAACCCGTCCTTTGGCGATGATTATGTGAAAAAGATGATCAGGCTGACCCACGCGATTGCCTCGGATTGCGAATTCCTGCGCTACGATGCCGAGACCGACAAGCTCTATACCTTTTATCACGGTTGCTTCATTGAACCGGATGACCGGGAACGTTTCGATGTGGTGCGCTACTGGTTTGCCTTTTACGGTTCGCACACCAAAGAGGCGGACAACCAGCTGACCATTGATCTGATCAACAAGCTTGCTCTGAAATTCGGCATTGAAATGGGCATCGTCCATGGCGGTGGACCGGGACTGATGAAGGAAGCCAACGATCTCGCCAGGCAGCACAATATAATGAGTGTCGGCATTGCCATTGACCTGGAGGGGGAACGCCAGCTCTCTTTAACCACCTGCGACGGTTTGATCAAATACCAGGAGGGCCTGCGTCTCGCCCGGCAGGATCATCTCCAGAAACTGAGCAACCTGCCCATCGTCAACACCGGCGGCTACGGCAGCGCCGAGGAGCTGTCGATCACCATCACCTCGATGAAACTCCATGAGAATCCCCTGGCGCCGGTCATTCTACTCGACCCGGATAACCTCTGGGCAGACATGGAGGCACAAATTACCGCCATTGCCAAAAACAGCTACGGACCCCTGTTTATACCCAACCTGGTGAAACCCTGCCGCAATGCCGATGATGCGCTCGATGAGCTATTGGAATTTTCCCGGGACCCGGACGCCTGGTACCGGAAAAACCACATCCCCGAAAACAGTGTGCAGACGGCCAGGGACAAATCAAGCCGTATCAGAAAGGAAACCCTTTACCTGAAAGATGTCGAAGTATTCGACAGGCCCAATGCTCGCCTTTGCCGATGATTCCTCCGCAGCAGGAGCCGCCTCGCCTTACTCTTGACCAGGCTTGCGCAGCAGGTTTTTCAGAGCAGCAAAAGGGGTGTGCGTCACCGTGGCCGACTTCTCGTTGTCCGAATTTTCTGTTGGCAGCCATTCGGCGTCAATTAAGCGGGAGTGCTCGTTATCGTGGCAATAGATGCACAGCAGTTCCCAGTTGCTCCCGTCGGGCGGATTGTTTCTGTAATTATGGTCTTTGTGATGCACCGTCAACTCGCGTAATTTTTTCCCGGTGAAATCCCGGCCGCAATTGGCACAGACCCAAGGAAGGATCTTCAACGCCTGTTCTCTGTATTCGACTTTTTTCATTTTTTCCTCCTTCTGCTTTGCATGTTGCTGTTTGACTTACCTTTCGCCGTTGCAGCAAACTGGCTCTTGACAGCCGGCTGAAAAAGGCGATAATACGGCCCTGACAATACGCTTTGCACCATCGACAGGTTCGAAGGCAAAAACCCGATACCCCCCACGTCAACCTGCTGGAAATTGGCGAGAAGACAACAGGAGATAAGCCATGGCCGAAAAAGAAATCCTTTATTACATAAAAAATGAAAGTAATACCGACCAGCTGTATCTCGTCGCTGTTGCCTGCATAGAAAGGCTGGCGAAGCTGGGCAAGCCCGGTTCGATCAAGGCCATTGTCGATGCCGGAACGACCTCTTTGTACAAGATGACTCAAAAACCGTAACCGTTATTTTTCTCCTTCGCACTGTGCCCTGACGTCGACCATGACCGACAGCATGTGCACCCCTCCCCCCATGACCACGCCTTTTACCGGGGCGACATCCCCGTAGTCACGTCCCCAGGCGACGGTGATGTACGTTTCATTGGTAATCAAATTGTTGGTGGGATCGAGATCCACCCAGCCAAAATCCGGCACAAACAGAGAAATCCAGGCATGGGAGGCATCCGCACCGACAAGTTTTTGTTTTCCAGGTGGCGGAACAGTCTCCAGATAGCCGCTGACATAACGGGCCGCCAGGCCCAGCCCGCGCAGACAACTGATAGCCAGATGGGCAAAATCCTGACACACCCCTTTCCTATTGACCAGCACCTGCTCGACCGTGGTGTCGACGGTACTCGCCGACTTATCGTAGGAAAATTCGGTGAAAATACGCCGCACCAGGTCAACGGCCCCGCCCAGAACAGGGGTCCCTGGAGCAAAGGATGGTCGTGCATAGTCAATGGCGCTGGAGTTGACGGTTACCAGCGGACTGGCAAAGACAAACTGCGATGCCTCAAGCTCAACCGGCTGTTTATGGCCCGCTAGGCGCTGCACCACACTTTCCCAGGCGACGGTTTTTTCCGGCGCCGGGGTGACCGGTCGCGAAGTTCTGACTATGCTCGTTGCCGACATGGCCAGTTCATTGTGCGGATGCTGCACCATGAAGACGTGCACCGTATTGCCGAAATAATCGATACGACGGTGCAGGTATTGCGGCTCGGGGACGATTGTCAGTTGACAGTCGAGGACCTCCTGCGTCGGCGTCTGCCGCGGATACAGAAACAGTTCATTCTGCGAGAGCGAGGCCGGGGCAGAATAGTTATAACCGGTCTTATGAAGAATACGGTATTTCATTCCAGACGATCACCTGAAATCATAGTGTAATGGGGGGTTGCCGGAACCCGGCTGAGATAATGTCCACTCACCTGCTGGGCGAATTCCTTCAGCAGCGTTTCCATGGAAACTAAAAATGTCGCCAGGGATTCCTGCTGAGTCTTTTCTTCGCCGCATTTCATGCCGGTGAGATCGAGAAGACGCACGGTGGTAAGCATCTGCAGGGCTATGCGTTCCTCCGAACAGGAAAATCGCCGTTCACTCAGGCGGGGAAGATGTTCGACATGGTCGGCGAGCCCGCTGAACTGGAAAGCCAGCGATTTCGGATTGCTCTCATCCGCCAGCAGCAGATCGAGTACCGGGGCTAATTGAAAAGCGGATTTGTAGCGGGCCCGGTAGGTCATCAGACTATCAGAAACTTCCAGCAGCGCTTGCAGGGTATTCCTCGAATCACCGCACACCTGTGGCAGACCAATACGAATCAACACCGCCTGGTTCATGGCCCTTTCGACCCTGCGCCCCATATCCATGAAGCGCCAGCCCAGGCCTCGGGTCATACTTTCCATGGCCAGTCCGCTGAAGGCACTCAAAGTGAACAATGTCTTGTCCAGTAGCTCCAGGGGATCGCCGAGCGGAGTATCCGGAAAATCGTCCAGGCGGTTAATGACACGGGAAGAGTCGACGGAAAGACGATCTCGAACATTCCGGGCGGTTTGTTGCACACGCTTTAAAATAGAGATAACGCTTTCCGGCCGATCCTTGCGATACAGGGCGGTATGCAGATGTTCGGTCAATTGCCGGAAGAGGAGCTGGCTGATATCGGCATCAGGGGTCTTCGGGATGATATTTTTCGTCTGCAGGATATTGAGCAAAAATTGCAGCTCGGGGATGTCCTGCGGGCGATCTTCCCCTGATAATCGCCGATACACCGAGCGCAGGAGCCGTATCAAGCCTTCGGCGCGCTCGAGATAGCGACCCAGCCAGAGGAGGTTGTCGGCCACCCGGCTGGGCAGATCGTTGCTACGGCGGAATTCGGAAATGGTATGGAAACCATCCATCAGGGTGAACGGTTCAACCGGTTTATCGGACAATACCCAGATATCCTTACTCTGCTGCTTTTCCGGGCAATTTTTCCTGAGGGTTGCCGCATCCCCGGCGGTAATCGCCAAGCCGCCGGGCATGACGGCAAAACCATGTTCCGTGGCGCAGGCAAAAACCCGCAACAGGGTATAACTTTCACGCACCCCATTGTGTTCCCAGGCAGGAGCCAGCGAAGGAGCCAGGGGTGCGGAAACCATATACTGTGAGGGCTTGGTTTTGATTGCCGTCAGTATATCCACCGGCCCAGCGAGATCGATGGCCTGGCCCATGGCCGACTCAACGGTCAATTGGCCAAGATTGTCCATGGCATGCTGCAGACCTTCGCTGTTGCCACACCACCACGCCGGATGGTTGGCCAGGAGCAGCTCTTCACTGAGCAGCTGCCGGCACAGAATAGGCAGGTACGTTTTTAACACCGGTGTATCGACAAAGCCGCTGCCGAGAGGATTGACTATATCGATATTCTGTTCCCGGCACACCTGGATAAGTCCGGCCACGCCGTTCGCCGTTTCCCGCCGTAGCGCAAAGGGATCGCTGCTCAGGTCAGGGATATGGCGAAAGATGGCTTCAACCGGCTCAAGTCCCGCCAGTTTTTTCAAGAACACCTTGCCGTTGCGAACGGTCAGATCCTGACCTTCAACAAGGGGATAGCCGAGATAGCGGGACAGCAAGGCGTGCTCGAAGTAGAGAGGGCTGTCCGGCCCTGGAGAAAAAAGAACAATCCCCGGATCTTCGATGCGAAGAGACGCCCGGCTGATCAAGGCGCGGTGAAAGGTCTGAAAGAAAGGTGCTAAACGAAGTATCTGGGTTCTATGGTATAAATCGGCAAAGACCCGGGACATGACGATGCGGTTTTCCAGGGCATAGCCCAGTCCGGCCGGGTTTGAGGCATAATCGCGAAGCACCCGGAAACGACCGTCCTCACCTCGATAAAGATCGGCGGCATAGACGGTCAGAAATCGGCCACCGGAAGGTTGGATGCCATGGCAGGAATGGAGAAAATTGCCATTGGCAAAGATCAGCTCCGGGGGAATACTGCCATTTCGCAGCAGCGCCTGCGGTCCATAGGTGTCGGCGAGGATCTTTTCGAGCAGAAGTGCACGCTGGGTCAAACCCGCTTCGATTCCCGTCCATTCCGTTTCTGAAATGGGCAGAGGAATCATATCGAGGGCCCAGGAGGTCGATCGCTCCGTGGTCTCGTCGAACGGATTAATCGTCGCGCCATCTTCATGGCGCATGCGTTTGGCCCTTTCGTGATGCTGCCGCAACGCATCGCCGCCTATCGCGTCGAGGGCACCAAGAATCGGCTGCCAGTGGCCGCGCGGCTGTCTCTGGGCGGAGAACGCCTCACAATAGCTGCCCCTGGACAAGGCAACCGAGTCAAAGAGGGATGGGGTCACGTCCGTACTCGTCATAATACTCTTACTGCCTCAATGCGGTCACAGGGCGACGGAATTGGCGCCACTGCCGCCTATTTACCCCCTTGGGGTTCGCAAATCAAGAGTATATGGAAAATAGCGGTTAGTTTCCATGCCCGGCACAGACACGGGGTTCCCCGGGGTGTGGCCGTTGGCAATGAATCTGGAATTACGCCGCCCTTCCGCCTCATAGGAGTTAACGGGAAAATCATCATAACTCCGCCCTCCCGGATGACCGACATGGTAGCTGCAGCCTGCCACGGCGCGGCAGGACCAGGTATCAAACAGGTCAATGGTCAGCGGCGCATGGATGCCGATTGTCGGATGCAGACACGATGGCGGCTGCCACGCCCGGTAGCGCACCCCGGCGACAAAGACCCCGACCACGGAGGTCGGCTGCAAGGGAACACGCCGGCCGTTGCAGGTGACAATATACCGTTCGCCGGTCATGCCGGAGATCTTTATCTGCAGGCGCTCCACCGACGAATCGACATAGCGGGCCGTGCCGCCGCCGCCCGGCTCCTCGCCGAGGACATGCCAGGGCTCGAGGGCCTGGCGCAGCTCGATATCCATACCCTGATAGTTCATCCTGCCGTAGATGGGGAAGCGGAATTCAAAGTGTGGGTGGAAAAAATCCATGGAAACCGGATAACCGGCCAGATTCAGGATATCGAGGACATCGGCAAAATCATCATGGATCAACTGGGGCAGCATAAAGCGGTCGTGCAGTCGTGTCCCCCACCTGACCAGCTCCTGCCGATACGGTGTTGTCCAGAACCAGCTGACAAAAGTACGCAGCAGAAGCTGCTGGGCAAGACTCATCCGGGCGTGGGGAGGCATTTCAAAGGCCCGGAACTCGAGCAGTCCCAGTCGTCCCGACGAACTGTCCGGGGAATAGAGTTTGTCGATGCAAAATTCCGCCCGATGGGTGTTACCGGAAACGTCGACCAGTAAGTGACGATAAAGGCGATCGACGAGCCACGGGGGACAGGGTTGGTTCGGACCTGTTTGTCGGTCCTGTTCGGCAAAGGCTATTTCAAGCTCGTAGAGGCTGTCGTGCCGTGCTTCATCAATGCGCGGCTGCTGGCTGGTGGGACCAATAAAGAGACCGGAAAAGAGAAAGGACAATGACGGATGATTGTTCCAGAAGGTGACAAAGCTGCGCAGCAGATCGGGCCGCCGCAGAAATGGGCTGTCCGCCGGCGTCTCCCCGCCGATGACGATATGGTTGCCACCTCCGGTACCGGTGTGCCGGCCATCGACCATGAATTTCTCGGTGCCGAGGCGGCTCTCCCGGGCCAGCTCATAGAGTCTCGTGGTGCAGGCGACCATCTCCCGCCAGCTGATCATCGGCTGGATGTTCACCTCGATGACCCCGGGGTCCGGGGTGACTTTCAGACTTTGCAGGCGATAATCGGCGGGTGGCGCATAGCCCTCGATGACGACCGGCAGCCCGGTCTTTTGCGCGCTCTGCTCGATGCAATAGAGCAGTTCGAGATACCCTTCAAGGGAGGTAATCGGCGGCATGAAGACGTAGAGCCGTCCACCGCGAGGCTGGACGCACAGGGCGGTGCGCACCAGCCAGGCGGCGGATTCGCCCACCACCGGCTGCGGATCGGCAAAGGGTTCGGGCTGGGACCGGATCGCCTCGCTCTGTATTTGTTCAGGGGCGCCCAGGAGAAATTCCTGCCCCCCATGGTCGTCGGCCAGTGGTCTGCGTGCGGCCAGCGGATCGAGAGAATGGTCGACGGGCAGATCCTCTTTGGCCACCCAGGGCAGCGAATCCAGCGGCAAACGCAGCCCGGCGGGCGAATCCCCCGGCAGCAGAAACATATGCCTGCCACGCAGCGGCCAGGGTCCGCTCTTCCAGGAACCGTGCTGCAGCGGCAGGACATAGCCGACGACGGCGCCAAGGCCGCGCTGGAAAGCCGCCACCATTTGTTTTCGTTCCTCCGGATCAGCCAGCCGGGGGTCATTCGGCTCGACATTTACCGGCAGTTCCTGTTCCTTCTGCAGATAATGCAGGATGTCCTCATAGCTCTCGCGAATATAGCCCCTGCTCACCTCCAGGGTGTCGGCGAGGGTGTCGATAAAGGTCCTCGCCTCGGCGATGCCGAAACCATAATCTTTCGCGACATCGGCCAGCCATTTTCCTTCCCGCCATATCGGCTGCCCGTCTTTCCGCCAGTAACAGCCTAAAGCCCACCGCGGCAGCGATTCCCCGGGATACCACTTACCCTGGCCATAATGCAGAAAACCGCCGGGAGCCCACTCCTGGCGCAATTTTTTAATGAGGGTTTCGGCGAGGGCCTGCTTCTCTTTGCCAAGCGCTTCGGTGTTCCACTGGGCGCCTTCCATGTCATCGATGGAGACGAAGGTCGGCTCGCCGCCCATACTGAGGCGGACATCCTTCTGCGTCAGTTCCACGTCCACACGATCGCCCAGCCGCACAATATCCGACCAGACATCTTCCGGATAAGGGCGGGTAGAACGCGGCGCCTCGAGAATACGTCGCACCGACATGACATGGTTGAATTCAACCTCGCACTCATCGAGAGCACCGGTAATCGGCGCGGCACTTTGCGGCTCGGGCGAGCAGGCGAGCGGCATGTGCCCTTCACCGGCAAAAAGTCCGGAGGTTGGGTCCATGCCCACCCAGCCGGCGCCGGGGATATAGACCTCGGTCCAGGCATGCAAATCGGTAAAATCAGCTTCCGGCCCAGAAGGTCCGTCCAGTGACTTGACGTCCTGCTTCAGCTGCACCAGATAGCCGGAGACAAAGCGGGCGGCTAGTCCAAAAGATCTGAGGATGTTAACCAGCAGCCACGCGGAATCACGGCATGAGCCGCTCTTCAGGCGCAGCGTCTGCTCACAGCTTTGCACATTCGGTTCCATGCGGATCAGGTAGCTGATGTCCCAGCTCAGTTTCATATTCAATTCGACAAGAAAATCGATGGTCCGCCTGGGGCGAAGGTCGATTTCTTTCAGATAGCCTGTCAATTCTTTTCCAGGTGTCTTCCGGGCGAGATAGGGGCCGAGATCGACCTTGAGCGCCTTCTCGTAGGTAAAGGGAAATTGTTCCGCATCCGGTTCGAGAAAATAATCAAAGGGATTGATGATGATCATATCCGCGACCAGATCGACTTCCACCTGAAAATGGTCGGTCTTTTCCGGAAATACAAGCCGTCCCAGATAATTACTGAAGGGATCCTGCTGCCAGTTGATGAAATGCTCCTTGGGCGCCACCTGCATCGAGTAGCTGAGGATCGGCGTGCGGCAATGGGGTGCGGGACGCAACCGGACTATCTGCGGCGCAAGATAGATACGCCGGTCATATTGATACGAGGTTTTGTGATGGAGCGAGATATGTATTCCCAAGATTTCACCGTCCTGTTATGCCGGGGCATGTTTATCGAAACACTGACCCATCGACCATGTTTTAATTTTTTTTCCCGGCCGTTACCGACACGTTTTATTGTTCACTGCCCGTTGCTTCAGAGCAGGGCTTTATATTAAAAAATGTTGTACCGATAGCCCCGCCCACCTCATTGATCCGGCTCTGCATGTTGTCGAGATACTCGTGCAGCCCTGTTTCAATAACCTCTTCAATGTCGGTATATTCAATATCCGCCTGAATACGGCCCAACCGTTTTTCGGCAAGATTGATCGCCGCCCCCTGAGGTGTTCCGGTAATACGGTGCAGGCAGATCTTCGCCTTGGTGATGCAGTGCCGGATCGAGCGGGGAAACTGGTTATCGAAAATGAGGAATTCGGCGACCTTGTTCGGGGTGATGTTGTGATGCTCTTTGCGAAACATCTCAAAGGCGCTGGCAGACTTCAGTACGGCCATCCACTGGATATTATCAATGGGGGCATTGACCAGGCTGGCCTGGGGCAGCAGCATGAAATATTTCACATCGAGAATTCTCGAGGTCTTGTCAGCCCGTTCCATCATCATGCCGATGCGGGCAAAATTCCACGCCTCGCCATGACTCATGGTGCAGTCCATTAAGCCGGTAAACAGATGACTGCGCATCTGTATTATCTTGAAAAAGGTATGCGGGTCCTGCAGCGCCATAGACAGGCTGCGTTCCGTACTCAATTCCAGATGAAAATTATTCAGGTGTTCCCACATCTCCGAAGAAATTATTTCCCGGATGGATCGTCCGTTTTCCCTGGCGGCGGCCAGACAGCGGACAATTGAATTAGGATAGTTCCGGTCAAAGGTGAGAAAGCGGATGACCGCCTCCTGGTTATAGCCCGGATCTTTCTTTTCGAATATCTCCTGGTCGCCGGTGGTCATGACAATCGGTTTCCAGTGTTTGCCTTCCTCGGAAGGCATATCGAGCAACAGATTGAGATTGACACTGATGAAACGGGCGACGTTTTCAGCCCGTTCAATATAGCGGCACATCCAGTAGATTGAATTAGCGACACGGCTCAGCATTGCACATCCTCCAGTAAGTTATTTTTTACACCACCCAGGTATCTTTACTGCCGCCGCCCTGGGATGAGTTCACCACCAGAGAGCCCTTTGTCAGTGCAACCCGGGTCAAACCGCCTGGCTGTACATAGATGTCTTTACCATAAAGTATATACGGACGAAGATCCACATGTCGTCCTTCAATCCCGTCGCCGACGATGGTCGGTACCCTTGACAGGGCAATTGTCGGCTGGGCCATATAGTTTCGAGGTTCCGCCTTGATTTTTTTGGCAAAAACGGCGCGTTCCGCATTGCTGGCATGGGGCCCGATGAGCATGCCGTAGCCGCCGGACTCGTTGGCCGCTTTCACCACCAGTTCATCGAGGTGGGAGAGCACATATTCGCGGTCGCGATCGTTGCGGCAGATATAGGTCGGCACATTCGGCAGAATGGCTTCTTCCCCGGTGTAATATTTTATAATTGCAGGAACATAGGCATAGATAACCTTATCATCGGCAATGCCGGTGCCCGGCGCATTGGCCATGGCAATCCGACCGGCTTTATAGACCTCCATGAGTCCTTTGACACCGAGCATTGAATCCGGACGAAAAACCATCGGGTCAATAAAATCATCGTCGATGCGCCGGTAGAGGACGTCAACCCGCTTCAGTCCTTTGGTGGTCAGCATATGCACAAAGCCGTCTGATACAACAAGGTCCTGACCTTCGACCAGCTCGACACCCATCTGCTGCGACAGGAAAGAATGTTCGAAATAGGCGCTGTTGTAGATCCCAGGCGTGAGCACCCCGATGATCGGCGTCTGCACGTGATCGGGAGCGAGAAATTCGAGCACCTCGTGCAGTTTTCCAGGATACTCGTCCACCGGTCGCACCCTTAGAGCCTGAAAGACCTGGGGGAAGGTTCGCTTGAGAACCTGGCGGTTTTCCAGGACGTATGAGACCCCCGAGGGGCAGCGTAAATTATCTTCAAGGACATAAAAGCGTCCATCGCGATCCCGAATCAGGTCGGTGCCGGTGACGTGACACCATATCCCCCGGGGCGGGGTAAACCCTTCGCACTCCTTCCGATAAGTCTTGCTGGACAGGACCAGGTCTTCCGGCACGACCTTGTCTTTCAGGATTTTTTTATCGTTGTAGATATCCTGCAGGAACAGATTCAGGGCATAGATCCGCTGTTTCAAACCCGCTTCTATCTGCTGCCAGTCACCACTGGAAACAATACGGGGGATCAGATCAAAGGGGAAGATTTTCTCCGCACCTTCATCCCGGCCATAGACATTGAAAGTGATACCCATTTTAAGGAGCAGGGCTTCCGCCTCTTTCTGGCGTAAAACCAGGTCTCCTTCAGGAAGTGACTCGATTTTATCGATCAGCAGCTGGGCTTCCGGACGGGGTTTGCCGGTTTCATCGATCAATTCGTCGTAAAAATCCTCAGGGTCATACGTTTTAAATGTCGCCATAGAACCTTTCCTCGCTGAAATTAGATATATCGTGTTCATTCAATACGTTCTCTACACAAACCCTGAGAAAACGAGCTGTTTGCTACCAAAATTCTTCAATCCAGACACACACTCTCTTCTCGATCATTGCCCTGGTGGCTGTTCATCAGGTAATCGCCGGACCTGGACACTCTGTGTCGTCGGATAGACCGGCGGGCCAAACTGATTGTACACGGCAACATCAGCGGCATCGCGGCCATAGCCAAGGGCGACGTATCCCCCGGTAACCTCGGCCTGCGTTGCATCGAAGGTATACCAGCGGCCGCCCACATACGCCTCGAACCAGGCATGCAGTTCCATTGGTTCGAGGCCATAGAGATAGCCAACAACCATTCGCGCTGGAATAGTCAGACTGCGGCACAGGGCTATTGCCAGGTGGGCAAGATCTCGGCAGACACCCCATTGTCTGGCATTGACTTCGACGGCGGATACCGGGCTGTCGCCCAGATGCGACTCGTAGCGGATCGTCGTGCGCACATAATTTTCAATGGCGGCCACCTGGTTATAGCCCAGGAGTCGGCCGGCGGCAATATCACTTGCCATCCAGCCAAAATGTTCCACCTCGCAATAACGGCTGGGGAGGAGATAACAGAGCACTGCATCAGGCAAATTCTGGATCTCGACAAACGGCGCATCAAGTGCCCGATCGACCCTGTCCGCAAGGAGTACCTCGGCGCGGGTGCATACCGAAAGAGTGCCTGGTGGAGCAAGTAATCTCTGGCAGAGATTACCGTAGTTATCGGTAAATTCCGAAACAGCAATGTTTGGCCGTACCATATATTTTTCGCCGGCGACCCATTGCTGCGCACCGCTGCGGGGCCGCAGCATAAACACAAAGGGCGTCGGTACGGCCAGATCAAAGGTTAAATCACATTTTGTTTGGAGCCACATCAATCCCCCCTTGGTGAACCAGCCCTGCAGTCTACGCCTGCCGGGTCAGCTGATGTCACAATTTATTGGTTAATCGTCTGACTCTTTCCGCCCGTTCCAGTTTCTCCAGAGCATTTTTGTTATATTGCCTGTTGCGATGTCTTTCTGCATTGATATGAATTGTCATCCACCAGCACAGCGCTGCGACGAGCAGGGTAATCAAAATAAGTGTATCATTATCCATTGGTAATTCCAGTTCTTTTCATATTTGACCTGCACAGGGTGCAAACGAAACACTGGCTGTCGACGCACGAGCGAAAGGTCCTTTTACGAGTTTATCAAAGCTTTACTCGACAAACGCTGCCATCCCTGAGAACAGAGCAATTTATGTGCCTGTAAATTTATTTATATCATTCAAGATAGTTAGCCAAACAAAACACTGAACATCCCGGCAAGAACACAACAAATTATCACCACCGATGTAACAATCCTGCAGAAAAATGACAGAAATGTCATGAAATATAAATTTTATGCGGAATTATGTAGTTCTTGTTGGCATAAAAAGATACTATGTGGCACTCAGTTGCACCAATAATCCAACCAACAATCATTACGGGGTATGACAATGTTCAAAATAAAGGCAATATCCATCAGTGACCGCAAAGGTATACGCAAGAAAAACATCCCATCCACCAACCTCATCGCCGAGTTCGGCCTTGAAGGCGATGCGCATGGGGGGCGATGGCACCGCCAGGTGAGTTTTCTCGCGCAAGAGAGCATCGAGACCATGCGCGCCAAGGGGCTTGACGTGGTTGCCGGCAATTTTGCCGAAAATATCACCACCGAGGGACACGATTTGACCAGCCTCAGGGTCGGCAGCCACTTAACTATCGGCAAAACGAAGCTGATCATCTCTCAGCTTGGCAAAATCTGCCATAGCCGTTGCGCCATTTACCATCAGGCGGGAGATTGCGTCATGCCAAGAGAAGGTATTTTTGGCGTGGTAATACAAGGTGGCCCAATCGAAGTTGGCGAGAATATTGAAGTAGAGAGGACAATTGCCGAGGCAGCGGCGATCATCTGCAGCAAGGCAAACGAGGCAACCTCGGGAGAAGAACTCAAGCGGCTGACGAGCGAAAAATTCAACCCGGCTTTTATCCGCCTCGATACAATCAGCGACAAGGAAGGTGGCAGTCTGGCGGATATCCTCGCCGATCTGACCACCACCCAACGGATAAAAAATATCGTTGTCTTTGATCCGTCCGGAAATCTCGGCCTGAGACTGACCGGCTATGCCCGCCAAGCGGATCAACCAAACCGCATGGAAAAGAACGGCTCGATAATCGATTACTGCAGAACGCTTGAGGAGCTGGACAAAATAAGCTGATCCCGGTAAACGGAAAATAAGCCGGGACTCAGTTCAGTACCCCCTTGAGGGGTACTCTTTTCAGTGCAGCAGATCGTTGATTATCTGGTGATATTTTTTCTCGATGACGTGTCGTTTCTTTTTCAGGGTATTGGTCAGTTCTTCGCCTAATTTAAACTCCTTGTCGAGAAAGATAATCCCCTGCAATTTTTCATAGGGCTTGAAGCCCTGTTTCGGACGCAGAATCCGGTTCATATCGTCGCGAATATGGTTCAGCACCTTGACATCGGTCAGCAGATCGGATGTTTCCTGTCGCAGTCCACTCATCTTTCTGGCGACATACTCCTTTAATTCCTCCATATTCGGCACGAGTAAAGCGCCAAGGGCCTTTTTATCATGACCGACCAATATCGCCTCCTGAATAAAGGGGAACATGGTCAGGGCATTTTCAATCTTCGTTGGATCGATATTTTCTCCGCTGGACAGCACAATGATCTCCTTGGCGCGTCCGGTGATCATCAGTTCACCTTTAATGGTCATCTTGCCCAGATCGCCTGTTTTGAAAAAACCATCCAGGGTGAAGGATTTACGATTTTCCTCTTCATCACGATAATAGCCTTTTGTCACCTGGGCACCACGGACCTCAATGGCCCCCTCCTCCCCCGGCGGCAGTGCCTTGCCCTCCCCTGATACCACCCGGAGTTCGGTCCAGGGAACAGGCGGACCTACTGTGCCATATGTTCTGCAGGCAAGGCCCCGTCCGGCAATGGCCGGGGAACATTCGGTCATGCCATAGGCGTTGACGATGCGAATGCCGACGGCATCGATCCACTCTTCGAGATACGTCGCCAGAGTCCCGCCGCCGCTTATTGCCAGACGCAACCGGCCGCCGAATCGCTGCCGGACCATGGCCAGTTTTTTATCGGCCAGGGCCGAGAGGGGGTAGAGCAGCACCATTTTGGCCGAGGCAATAATTTTTTCGCCATATCCTTCCAGCAGTCCAGCTGTTCTGAAGACCGGCATGCGCCCCAGCACCTTCCTCTTGTTGCGACGATAGGCGGAAGAGGCCCATACCATGGCATGAAAAAGGTGTTGTGCGACTGCTCCTTTTTTTTTGACCGCCATCTGCACCTTTGAGTAGAGCGATTCCCATACCCGTGGAACCGTCGCCACCAGGGTCGGTCGGTATTTTTCCAAATCCTGCGAGAAGGTTTTAATTGATGAATAGACGAGGGTAGTCCCTCTGGCGAGAGCAACATATTCCGCGGTTCGCTCAAAAATATGCCAGCTCGGCAGAATGGACAGCCAGTTATCGTTTTCACTCAGTTGGATGACCTCCGGTACCACCCGGACATTGTGCATGATATTGGCGTGGCAGAGCTGAACCCCTTTGGGCATGCCGGTTGTCCCTGATGTATAAATGATGGTGAGCAGATCGTCAGGAGTGATTTTCTCGCCCGCTTCTACAAAAGTGTCAATATCCTTTTTGCTATACTGTCGGTCAAGGAGTAAGTCATTATAGGAAAAAACATTGCTGAAGAGCGTGTGCTGTGCCGGTCCGGTCATAACAAAAATGGACTTCAGCTGCTTGCAACTTTGAATGAACTCACAGTGCCGCTCGAGAAGTTTGTCCGTCTCGATAACCAGATAACAGCTCTCTGAGTGCTCGATGATAAACTCGAGCTCCTGGGTGGGCGTGTCGGAACCCCTGGGAACATTGACGCCGCCAAAAGACATCAGGGCCAGATCGGTGACAATCCAAGCGTAACGGTTGTCCGAAAGAACCATAACCTTGTCGCCGTGGCCGACCCCGCGGCGCTGAAAGGCTTTGGCCAAGAGGAGCACATCTTCAAACAATTTACTGTAGGGGATCCGATACTCCTCATCGCCTGCATTATAGATGTAGGCGATATTATCATGGTAGCGTCGGACGCTGTTGACCAGAAAAGTGAAAAGTGTTTCCACGGGGGAATAGACAGGCAGTTCAGCAGGATTAAAGGTAGTTTTTTCCATGATCATTTTTCTCCCCAGTGCACACCAATAGTACCAAGCATAAATTTTTGATAGCCGACATTGATAAACCCTGCGTCTGCAAACAGGACAGCCAATTGCGGCGCGGTATAGAAATCCATCGTTGACCCGGTAAGGTACGCATAGGCTGCCTCATCATCGGCAATAAACCTGCCGAGAAAAGGGATACCATACCGGAAATAAAGTCGCACAAAGGGATAGAGCATGTTTTTGGCCGGGGGGGTTGTATCAAGACAGACCACCCTGCCGCCGGGTCTGAGCACCCGGCGTACTTCCCGCAACACCCGGAGGGCGTCGTCGACATTTCTGAGCAGATAGCCGAAGGTCACCGATTCGAACATGTCATCAGCAAAAGGCAGCATGTTGGCGTCGCAGGCCTGCCAGTGTATCGGCTTATCGGCAAAACGGTTTTTCGCCTCTTTCAGCATATTCAGCGAGAAATCCCCTCCGACAACCCTTGCCCGCGGATGGGTGTCAATCATCAGGGCGCCGATATCGCCGGTTCCGGTGGCCAGATCAAGGGTCAAGCCATCACCTGGATCACCCGCCGTTTTGACGACAAACCTGCGCCACTTTTGATCCTGCCCCATGGTCATCACCCGGTTCATCAGGTCATACCGACCGGCGATGGCATCAAACATTTTTTGTACCCCGGGACCCTTGCTCAACAGCCTTCCTCCGCTAAAAAACCAATCATAGCCAATCGTCTTAACAGGGCGCGGAGCCCGGTGTCCTCGGAAAGGCTATAACTTCGCGGATATTGGCCATACCGGTAACGAGTTGCACCAGGCGCTCAAAGCCAAGACCAAATCCCGAATGCGGCACCGATCCGTAACGGCGGAGATCGAGATACCAGGTGTAGTCGGCCAGATTAATCCCCGCCTCAATCATCCGCGCCTCCAGGACGTCGTACCGTTCTTCACGTTGACTGCCGCCGATAATCTCACCAATCCCGGGAACGAGGATATCCATCGCCGCCACCGTTTTTCGGTCATCGTTGACCCGCATATAAAAGGGTTTGATCGATGCAGGGTAGTCGGTGACGATTATCGGACACTGAAAAACATCTTCCGAGAGATACCGCTCATGCTCCGACTGCAGGTCAAGGCCCCATTTGACCGGATAGTCAAATTTTTTTGGTGCATTTTGCAGCCGCTCCACCGCTTCGGTGTAGGCGATGTGTACGAAGTCTTTCTGCACGATATTTTCAAGCTTCTGCAATAGCCCCTTTTCGATAAACTTGTCGAAAAGCTGCATATCCTCAGGGCAGTGGGTCAGGGCATCCTGTAACAGATATTTGATTATCTCCGTGCCAAGCTCCATATTGCCCTGCAGGTCACAAAAGGCCATCTCCGGCTCGACCATCCAGAATTCAGACAGATGGCGGGAGGTGTTGGAATTTTCCGCCCTAAATGTCGGGCCAAAGGTATAGACATCACCAAGGGCAAGCGCATACACCTCGGCCTGCAGTTGACCGCTGACGGTTAGTCCCGCCGGTCGACCAAAGAAATGTTCCGCCTTGGTTTTCTCCTGGCCTGTTGTTACCTGAAACATTTCGCCGGCGCCTTCGCAGTCGCTGGTGGTCATGATCGGGGTATGAATCTGGGCAAATCCTCGATCCTGAAAAAACTGATGCACCGCGTAGGACAGCCGCGAGCGGACTCGGCTGACTGCGCCAAGGGCATTGGTTCTTGGTCGCAGATGGGACAGCTCCCGGAGGAACTCAAAGGAATGGCGTTTTTTCTGCAGGGGGTAGGTCTCGGGATCGGCCTTGCCGATGACTCTGAAGCAGGAGGCATGTACTTCCACATCCTGTCCCTTGGCCGGTGATACCTGCAGAGTCCCTTCGACCATGACACTTGATCCGGTCGATACCTGTTTGATATCCGAGACATAGTTTCCCAGTTTTTCATCGGCGATTATCTGCAGGTTGGCCAGACAGGAACCGTCATTTATCTCAACGAAGGAAAAGCTGCCGGTATCCCTTTTGGTGCGCACCCACCCGCCTAACGAGACCAGCTGTCCAACCGGCTTTTCCTGCAAAATATTTTTAATGCGTGTTTTCATCAAATCCACCTCTACAGTTTTTTTCCCGAATAATAGACCGCCATTTCCCCTTTGCCCGGCAAGGTATCAGCAGGCACGCCACAGAGTGCAGCCATATGCTGCGCCGCCGCTGCACATTTGATGGTCAAAAGGAAAAAAACATCCCGATCCACCTCGGACAAACTCTCAAAATTACCCTGTCCCTTGGCAATCACCAGATCTGCCGCATGAAAGAGCTGGATAAACTGCTCGGAACATTCCTCTAGCTCCGTCCCCGGACATCTCCCACCGTTGGTGATAATCCGGCCATATTGGTCCAGGCCGGCGGCAAGGGCGTCATCGACCAGGGCATCGTTTATTATCGGGCCGCTTTTTACGGCGATGGTCAGAGCAAAACCGCGCCGGTGTAAATACTCAACGAGCAGCGAATCATAGACTATTTCCCCGCAGTTGTCTGTAAGATAGAGGATGGAACTTCCTTCCGGGAGCTGATTGATGGCAGCGTGGAATTGCGGCAGGTGATCCACCGCCGGTCGCGACGTGCGGCTGCGTTCCAGAGCCGCGGCAACATCAAAAGTCTCCAGAGCGCCGTAGTCGATAATGTTTCCGGCGATGGCAAAACGTACCGCCGAGGACAGCTCCCCAGCGGTGTGCCGTATCTCCTGCCGCAGACCGGGGACAATCTTCAGGGCCTGTGCATTGCTGGCCAACTTTTTCTCGTAATACGGATCTTCACAACCACTTATTTCGGCGATTTTTCGGTAAATCGGACGGGCATTGGCCGGCGGGCTTTTTGTCACATCCAGTTCGGCAATGACGGCAGAGACGGCCTGAAGAATGTCAAGCTGCTGCTGTTGTGTGCAGTTGGTAATGCGGGCAACCTGGAGCGCCTGCCGCATGAGACAGGGGAGACAATCGGCATGGGTCTTCATAATAAGTAATCTTTCCGGACATTGGACAGGGCCGCAAACAGTGAGTTTTTCACAGCCGGTTCCTCCTGATAGAGCGTATGCAGCAGACTGCGCACCTTTTCTCGTCTGGTGTCACTTAAAAGAGGGCAGAGATTTTTGACCGCTTCAAGCTTCAATCCTGCGGCTATTGCGCAGACCTCATCCTTCGCAAGATATGCCATCGGTCGTACAATGGAAAGGGTACCATCAAATAAATTCTGCCTGGGCACCATGGTGGAGATGTTACCGCTGTAAAGCGCATTCAGCACAAAGGTTTCTATAAGATCGTCTTTATGGTGACCAAGGGCGATTTTGTTGTAGCCTCTCTCCCGGGCAAGATCGAAAAGCTGACTTCGCCTATTTCGTGCGCAGAGAAAACATGTTCTGTCCTCTTCGTCGATCGACCATTCTTCGATGATCTCGAAATCCAGTGCAAACCCCTGCAGCTGCTTGCCGATGGCTGCACCGGGATCAACAGCGCCCGTTAGTCTTTGAGAAAAACCATGATCAATAAATATTGCCGTAAGATCAAAATGTATCGGCGCCTTCCTTTGCCACATTGCCAGGACAAAAGCAAGAGTCAAACTGTCGACCCCACCGGAAACACCAATCAGGACCCGGTCGCCCGCTGAAAACATGGAAAAATCATGCATCGCCTTGCCGATTTTTCTATTAAGCGCGGCAGGGAGTTTGTACACATTTTTCATTGGAAACGTCAAGGTTTGAAGTGCTGTCGCATAAAAGGGGCGGAAAAGCGGTGAAGACAGAACCCGTGGCATTTGGATCCTTGGTGCCACGGGTTAACTTTCCCGTTTACCGGGGGATGTACCACGATGACCGATCTACTCGTGCAGGTAGGGGCATTCGCCCAGCCGCTGTTTCATTCCCTGCTCCATGAGCTGCTCGGCACTCACCCATTTAAAACCTCTGGTTTTCGCTTTACTAAAAGTGAGAACATTACTCAGAAAGGATTGCTGCTCTTCCCGAAAATCAGTTGACCACAAAACAGTACCGGTACCGGAATGACGCAACACCATGGAAAAATCAACGAAGGCCGGTGCATCGGCAGCGTACTCCGTTCCCTGGCGCTGCTGATAACGGCGAACAGTGGTCAGCAACACGCCGTCACAATTCATTTTTTTTCCAATCGCGGCAACCGTACCTGTCATACCACCGGCAATCTCCGGTACGAGGGTTGCGACCTGATTGGAGTTCAGCAAACGTACCCGTGGATTCCCTGCCAACTCCAGTCGCATAACATCGTTGGCATAGGCGGCTCCTTCCTGAAGAGATTGTGCCTCCTCATATTCAATGGTTGCATCATTGCCGGTTGAAGTGCCCGCCGGCAGTACGGCGATACAGGAGAGCGGCTGGATTGGCACCTGAGCCTCATCATTTCCGTCACTGCCGGAATGTTGCGAGCACGATGAGAGCAGGAGAACGGCACAACTATAAAAGAAACACAATCTGGATATTTTTCCCACGAAATCACCTATTGTTTTAAGAAAAGAACAGTGGGCGTTAGCCCGTATTATTTCAGCCCGTGTTACGGACATCCTACAGACATCCTTTGGAAGAGAGTGCGCCTTGAATTTTTAAACCTGTTGTTGCGAGGTGCATTGCCCGGCCAAAAGCCTTAAATATGGCCTCAATTATATGATGTCCGTTTTCACCATGCAGAACATCGATATGCAGGGTGAGGCCTCCATGCTGACACACGGCACGAAAGAATTCCTTCGCCAGGGCGGTGTCGAAGGTTCCGAGTTTTTGTTCAGTGACCACAGCACCGTAGTGCAGAAAGGGGCGGTTGGAAATATCAACAACCACGCGCACGAGGCTTTCATCCATAGGCAGATAACTGCTGCCGTATCTGGCGATGCCTCCTTTATCCGCCAGGGCCGAGGCTATCGCCTGACCAAGACAGATACCAATGTCTTCCACCGTATGATGATCGTCTACTGCAGTATCCCCTTCTGCCTTGACGGATAAATCCAAAAAGCCATGCACACTAAAGAGCGTGAGCATGTGATCTAAAAAAGGCACTCCGGTTTTGATTTCATTTTTGCCGCTGCCGTCTAGATTCAACTGCAGCTCAATATCCGTTTCCGCTGTTTTTCTGGCTACAGAACTCTTTCTTTCCATAGTGCTCTCTGTCATAATATAAAGTGCGAAAAATAAAAACTTCTTCCCATCCTGCCCAAATAGAAGTTTATTTATAATAAATCCATTAACATAAGATGTGATTAACGTAGCGAGTATACTCTATCGCAACAATTCGATCTCTATTTTTCGTGACTTTCGAGAAGAAAATAATTACAATGCACAGCTCAGCTCAATTGATTTTTTAATTGACACTCAGTTGCAAACCTTGTAAATACACCGCAGTTTTGACACGAAATAACTAAACGAGCGGGAATAACTCAGTGGTAGAGTGCAACCTTGCCAAGGTTGACGTCGCGAGTTCGAATCTCGTTTCCCGCTCCACAATAATGTACAAAAGGTTCGACACTGTTCGGACCTTTTTTTATTAAATGATCGACCATTTGAGGGATATAATGAAAACCTATCTTGCCCCAGTCAACGAGATCGAGAAAAAATGGTACGTTGTCGACGCAGAGAACAAGGTTCTGGGCCGCCTGGCGTCAGAAATCGCGACCCGGTTGCGAGGTAAACACAAACCTACTTTTTCCTCTTTTATTGATAATGGTGATTTTGTCGTCGTTACCAACGCGGAGAAAGTTCACCTCACCGGCAATAAAATGGACGACAAGAAATACTATCGCCACACCGGGTACATGGGCGGAATTAAAGAGGCTTCAGCAAAAGAGCTTTTAGAGAAGCATCCGACTGACCTTATCATTAAAGCTGTCAGAGGTATGCTGCCAAGAAATAAGCTTGGAAGAGCACAACTGAAAAAGCTGAAGGTATACGCAGGACAAAATCATCCCCATGCAGCTCAGCAACCTGCTGCATTTGATATTTAATCTAGGAGAATACACAGATGGCTCAGGATCGCTTTTATGCCACAGGAAAAAGAAAGACTGCTGTTGCCAGAGTATGGCTTACTCCTGGTACAGGTAAAATAATAGTCAACAAACTGGAAGCGGACGCGTATTTTGGCCAGATTTTCAAAAGCCAGCGCATCATCAAACCTTTCAGAGTCACCGAAACCCTCGACCAGTATGATGTCATTGCCACTCTCCGTGGCGGCGGCAAATCTGCTCAGGTCGACGCCTTATCCCATGGCATCTCCAAAGCGCTTCTTGAGACCAACCCGGAGATCCGGCTGCAATTAAAACAGTCCGGCCTGCTGACTCGTGATCCGCGTGAAAAAGAGCGGAAAAAATACGGCCAGAAAGGCGCCCGCGCCAAGTTCCAGTTCTCTAAACGTTAAGATATTTCTGCAAACGTTTTTAATCAGGAACAATCGTTGTGCGGCAGGGAACTGCTCTCTCAGTGTTGAGAGTTTTTTGAAGGGGAATGACAGTTCAGCTGTCGTTCCCCTTTTTTCATTGTTACCACGCTCCAGCGTGGTAACGGCAGCACAGAGACAAGAACAAATCTTTGATCGGGGAGCTTACCTACCATGATTAGTGTTGGAATTATTGGTGCTTCGGGATATACGGGCGCAGAATTGGCCAGAATACTCTGTAACCACCCTGAAGTTCGGATTACTGCGGCAACCTCACGACAGCATGCCGGTCAACCGCTCTCTGAAGTCTTCCCCAGCCTGAGGGGAAGGGTTGATATTATCTGCGAAAATCTCTCCATTGCCGAACTGTGTGAGAAAGCCGACTTCTTTTTCACCGCCGTACCGCATAAGACGGCGATGGATCTGGTTCCGCAGCTGCTTGCTGCCGGCAAAAAGGTCGTCGATTTGTCTGCCGATTTTCGCCTTCGAGATGTTTCGATATATGAAGAGTGGTACCAGCCGCACTCCTCGAGTCAACTCCTGGCCGAGGCTGTTTATGGCCTCCCCGAACTCTATCGCCATGATATTTCCTCCTGCCGACTGGTGGCCAACCCGGGCTGCTATCCGACATCGATCATCCTTGGACTGGCGCCGCTGCTGAAGGCCGGAGCTATAGAAGCGCAAACGATAATCGCCGACTCCAAATCAGGCACATCAGGCGCAGGGCGAGGCGCCCAGGTCGGCTCACTTTTCTGTGAGGTGCATGACGGATTCAGACCTTACAAGGTCGGCAGAGCCCATCGACACACCCCGGAGATCGAACAGGAGTTGAGTGTCCTCGCTGGGGCTAACGTGCATATCTCTTTCACACCGCACCTACTCCCTCTGTCCCGCGGCATCTTGAGCACCATCTACGCCTCACTCGTCCCCGGGTTTGATCGGCAAAAAATTGACGCTCTGTATCGCAATCAATACCAAAACGAGCCCTTTATCCGTTTGCTGCAAGAAGATACATTCCCGGCCACGCAGTATGTCCGAGGTTCCAACTTCTGCGATATCTCTTTCAAAATTGACCATACGACCAATAGAATAATCATCATGTCGGCCATCGATAACATCGTCAAAGGTGCCTCGGGCCAGGCAGTACAGAACATGAACCTCATGCATGGATTTACCGAAACCACCGGACTGACAAGCGCTCCACTCTTTCCATAAATAGCACTGAATCGTCCTTCATTTTTTGAATATGTCTGTTGATCTTCGAAACATCAAGCTGCGTATCAGCTATGACGGCACATCATTCAGCGGGTGGCAGCGCCAGAGAAACGAACGCACCATTCAGGGGGAAATTGAGTATTGCCTTCGCCTGATGACCAGGGAAAAAGTAGATCTCCATGGTGCCGGCCGAACGGATGCCGGGGTCCATGCGGACGGAATGGTTGCCCACTTCACCACCGGCTCAACTATTACCTGTCATGATTTTATGAGGGGTATGAATTCTATGCTTCCGGGGGCCATCCGTATTTTCGCCGTCGATGAGGTGGACCTTGCCTTCCATGCCCGCTTTTCCGCCACCAGCAAATGTTACCACTACAACATATATACCGGCAAAATCCAGCCGCCTCACCTGCGACTCTACAGCGTGCATGTCGCTCGCCCGCTTCACATACCGGCAATCAAAGAATGCTTACACGTTCTTCAAGGCACCCATGATTTTTCTTCGTTTGAAAATAGTGGTTCGAGGGATAAAAGTATCATTTCCGGGCGTGGTGCAGTGCGAACACTCTACCGTGCCAACCTCACTGAAGCAGCACCTTCCCAGCTTACTTTTCAGTTTGTCGGCGATGGATTTTTGCGCAATATGATCCGAAACTTCATCGGCACTCTTCTGCAAGTAGGGCAAAAGCAACTGTCTGTTGACGAATTCAACGAGATTCTGCAGGCAAAAGATAGGACCAAGGCGGCGGCAACTGCCCCCGCTCATGGCCTATTTCTCAAGGAAGTGCTTTACCAAAAGCAATAATTGTTAAAAAAAGAGGTACTGACAAGTACAAAAACTTTCCAATGCGGCAATGCAAGTACCCGCATGGCCACGAATCTATTTTTTCATGGCGGAGTGCCTGGCGAGAAGTGACTGCAGTTTCCAGGGAGAAGAGAGACAAATCCTCGAGTCGTCGCAGATAGTCATGACATCACAGAAAGAAAGAAATTCGGCAAGCGCCTCGTTGATCTCCGTATCTTTTCGCTGAATAATTTTCAGCTGTCTTTTCATATCCAGACCTTCAATCTTCAACCCTTTCAACCAGCCATTTTCCGCCTCACGGCAGATGCTGAGAGCGGACAAACAGGTGATTCCCGCCCCGGATTCAACCGCCCGCTTCACTGCTTCAGGATGGCCCATTTCCATCACGATATTAACGTCTTCCATATACTTACCGAAACGCTCTCTGATTGTTGCAGCGGTTCCGGAGTCATGTTCACGCATGATCCATTTTTTGCCTTTCAGATCACTGTCAATATCAAATATTTCATTATGCGCCAGCGGATCAGTCGGTCCGCAGAGAACGACCAATTCGTCTTCAAACCAGGGACGCCACTGGATTTCTTCTCTTCCGGTGAGAGGCCCTTCGACAAATCCGACATCCATCTCTTTATCAAAAACAAGTTTTTCAGCGTATCTTGTGTTGTACACCAATAAATTGACATGAACATTGGGATGTACTTTTTTGAAAGCACCAACAAGATAGGGCAGGATATAATTACCAAGGGTCGTACTTGCAACAATGTCAATCTTACCGTCAAGCTTATCATTTCGCTCCGACATGATTGTTTCAATATTGCTCACCTGACATGTGATATCTTTTGACAGAGGGAGGAGAAACCTGCCTCGGGCGTTGAGAAGAAGGCTTCTGCCGTGTCGGTCGAACAGTGATCCGCCTAATTGATTTTCCAGTTCCGCCAGGGCCATGCTGACGGCAGACTGCGTCACAAACAGCTTTTTGCTGGCCTTGGTGACCTGCGCTGTTTCCGCGACAGCTATAAATATTTCTAATTGTCTTAGGGTAATAGACATAATACCTCACTTAACCACAGATCACTTTCGCTGATACTTATCATCTTAATTACTTAGGTCTCTTGGTTGCAATATAGCATTTCTGAAAAGTTTCACAAGTCTTTTTACATCAAGGATTTCCAATGAATACCCGCATAACTGAGATCCTCAAAGCACTGAGGCCCAATTCAGTTTCTTATTGACACGTGTATCACAATTATTTATGATATCAGGCAAATTTGACCAGTGGAAAATGTTAGCCAACTTGATGTAACTTGGTGGCATTGTATTAATTTTATAAAAATACAAGCGAACACAAGGATCGGTATGGAACAACAAATCACTGCATTTCTGTACCCGGAACAAGTTCTCTGGATTGCGGCCTTCACTATTGGGGGCTTATCATTCGCCCTTGGTCCTATCGCCATTGTCTATCTTTTGATGCCACTCAAGACCAGGCAAATCAGCAACAAAGCCCTCCAATTCATTGAATGCGGCATGGACCCCATCGGTGACAGCTGGATTCGCTACGGGGTTGTCTTCTATCTTTACGCTCTCATCTTCTTAGCCTTTGACGTAGACGTTCTCTTTCTTTTTCCTGTCGCTCTTGCATACAACGATGCTGTTTTTGCATCTTCTATACGTGATTTTATCGAAATGGTTATTTTTGTCGGAATATTATCACTCGCAGTAGTCTATGCATGGATCAAGGGAGTATTTAAGTGGGAACGCAAAACGTACCTTCGTCGATAGTTCAATTCGCAGCGGTAGACAAACTGATCAATATCGGCAGGGCAAACTCCTTGTGGCCCCTGACATTCGGTATCGCCTGTTGTGCCATTGAAATGATGGCCACCGGCTGCGCCAGATTTGACATGTCCCGCTTTGGAGCCGAAGTCTTTCGCCCGTCCGCCAGACAGAGTGATGTCATGATCGTCGCCGGTACCATCACCAAAAAGATGATGCCCGGCATCAAGACGCTCTACGACCAGATGCCGGAGCCAAAATGGGTTATGGCTCTTGGCAACTGTGCCATTTCCGGAGGGCCGTTCGCCTTCGAAGGACAGTACAGCATCGTTCTAGGTGCTGATGAATTCCTTCCTGTCGATGTTTACGTTCCCGGCTGTCCCCCGCGTCCGGAAGCCCTTCTTCAGGGCATAATCGAACTTGAACACCTAGTTTCCGACTGGAAGAGGTGGAAAGACCCAGAGGCCGCCAAAGTGGTCAAAGTTTAAGCCTCGCATTACCCCGTCGTTCAGCACCTTCCATTTCAGGTTTTTTTGAAGTTTTTTGGAGCATTGCAAAATGATTCGTGAAAAGACAAAACTGGCCCTCCAAAAGCTTTTCCCGGTGCCGGAAGCAAAAGAAGTTACGACTGAAGCAGCCGGAGAAGAGCAGGACAAAAAAGCTGTCAAAGAAACCCGCCAAAACGGATTACTTGAACGCGATTATGCCGTGCATGGGTACCACCTTGACGCCCAGGTGGCTCCTGATCAACTCCTTGAAGCAGTCACTCTTTTGGATGAGGCAGAATTTTTTATTGAAAGCATAACCGGTGTCGACTGGATTAAAGAAAAGCAGTTGGAAGTTATATACGATTTCTCCAGATATGACTTTGACCTCTGCCGCGTCGTCATAAGAACGCGGGTTGATCGCACTAAACCGGTCGTTCCGACAATCACCGGAATTTACGCCGGGGCCAACTGGCATGAGCGGGAAACCCATGAGTTCTTCGGCATCAAGTTTCAGGGACACCCTCACCTCGTTCCCCTCCTTCTTCCTGAAGATGCAGATTTCCATCCACTCTTAAAGGATTTCAAGGCATGAACTCTCCAATACTACTTCAACCGGACGAGACCTTCATCCTCAACGTAGGTCCGCAGCATCCTGCGACCCATGGCGTGCTCCGGGTCAAAATGGAAATGAGCGGAGAGTATATCGTCGAGGCCGAAACCGTCATCGGCTATATTCACCGGATGCATGAGAAGATGGGAGAACTTAAAACCTATCCCCAGTTCCTGATGAATCTCAGCCGCATGGATTACCTGGGTGCCCTCGGGTATTCCCACGGTCACGTACTGCTGATCGAAAAAGCCTCGGGCATCGAAGTCCCCGAACGGGCCGAATATATCCGCGCCATTATGGTCGAGCTCAACCGCGTCGCCTCACATCTTTTCTGGTTTGGGGCATTCGTCATGGATCTCGGTGGCTTCAGTCCCCTTATGTACGCCCTGCAGGATCGGGAGCATATTCTCGATATGCTCGAGGGTGTGACCGGTTCACGCCTGACATATTGTTACTTCCGCTTCGGTGGACTTTATAACGATGTCGATGATGACTTTATTTCCGCTGCCCGCCGCTTCATTCCCCGCATGCGCAAATCGCTAAAAAAATACCATGCGCTGGTCACCGGAAACATCATTTTTCGCAAAAGACTCGAGGGCATAGCCCCTCTCAGTCAGGAAATGTGCCGCAAATACGGCGCCTCCAGTGCCGTTGCCAGGGGCTCCGGCATTAATTTCGATGTCCGAAAAAATGAGCCCTATTCGGTGTACCCGGAATTTGACTTTGATGTCCCCGTCTTCCACGAGTGCGATTCCCTCGCCAGATACAATGTGCGAATGGAAGAAATAGAGCAGTCCTTAAGAATAATCGAGCAGGGACTCGATAAACTGCCGGACGGCCCGATCATGCCGGAGAAAAAGCCAAAGCTCATCAAACCTCCCCCCGGAGATTATTACCAGGCGGTGGAAACGGCGCGGGGAAGTTTCGGCATCAGGCTGGTCAGCGACGGAGGCAAGACACCTTATCGATTAAAACTTCGCTCGCCGACATACTCGAATATGCATTTATTTGATGAGGCGTGCCGAGGCATGATGATCATGGACGCACTTGCATTTATGGGAAGTCTCGATCTGGTCATTCCCGAGATAGACAGGTAGGAGGATATAATTTTATGCGCTTAACACTACTCAATGTCATTGTCGCTGTTGTGATTGCCATCGGCTTCGCAGCCCTCAATGCCGCCTATCTGGTTTGGGCAGAACGAAGGGGTGCGGCACGCATACAGCGCCGGCCCGGTCCAAACATCAACGGCCCCTTTGGCCTGCTGCAGCCTCCTCTTGACGGCATCAAACTGATGGCCAAGCAATTAACGATTCCCGGAGGTGCCGACAAGGTACTTTTTATTGCTGCCCCGGTCCTCGCCATGTTTCCTGCCATCATGAGTTTTGTCACCATACCGTTCAGCGAAACCATTGTCGCCAAGAACATGAATGTCGGTGTACTGATGATCTTCGCCTTTGCCTCCATGGGCGGCATGTCCCTCGTTTTCGCCGGCTGGAGTTCGCGTAACAAATATGCCATGATGTCCTCGGTGAGGGCCGTCTCCCAGGCTGTCGCCTACGAGATTCCCATGCTTATCACGACCATTACCGTGGTCATGATTTCCGGGTCAATGGATCTCATGGAGATTGTCCGACAGCAGAGCGGATCCATTTTACATTGGAACATTTTCCCCCTGCTCGGCAATTCTCATAACATTTTGATGCCCATGAGTTTTCTCATCTTTTTCACCTGCACCCTGGCCGAAACGAACAGGGCACCATTCGACCTTGGTGAGGCGGAGAGTGAGCTGGTGGCCGGCTTTCATACCGAATACGGTTCCATGGGCTTTGGACTGTTCTTTATGGGCGAATATGCCAATATCGTTATCGGCTCCTGCATGACCACCATCCTGTTCTTAGGCGGCTGGAATGCACCATTGCCTTTCCTCGGGTTCATTCCCGGCGTTTTCTGGTTTTTACTCAAACTCTATCTGTTGATTGCTACTTTTATCTGGATACGCTGGACTTTTCCACGTACGACCATTTACGGGCTGTTGAATCTCAGCTGGAAAATTCTCATCCCGCTGTCCCTGTTCAACCTGCTGTTTACCGCGGGATTAATAAAGGTGTTTTAAGATGGTCACCTATTTCTCAGAGATCTATCATGGCCTGATTAGCCTCTTTATCGGCATGGCTATAACTTTCAAAGAATTTTTCAAACCCACGGTCACCGTCGCCTACCCCTATGAGACCTTGACGATGTGCGATAGATACCGCGGTCATACCGAACTCATCGAAAACGAGGAAGGAAAACCGAACTGTGTGGTCTGCGGACTCTGCGAAAAAGCCTGCCCCTCGGGCTGTATCACCCTTGCCGGTGAAAAACCGGAAGGTGAGAAGAAAAAGGTTCTGACTACATATATTCTTGACTTCACCAGATGCTCCCTCTGCGGCTCCTGTGTTGAATCCTGCAATTTTAATGCTCTTACCTTCTCGAAAGAATACAACCTGGCGAGCACCAGAAAAGAAGATTTTATCTTTGATCTTCTCAAACGCCTGGAGGAGAGAAACAAATGAACCCGTCAATGGTCATATCCCCTAGTTTTTTCAGTGTCGACGGACTGGTCGGGGCAGTCTTCTTAATTATGGTGGCGATCACCCTCATCGGCGGCCTGATAGCCTGTAACTCGGAAAGACTGGTACGTTCAGTGGCCGGGTTGATAGTCTGTTTCGTTGGCGTAGCCGGGCTCTACTACTTTTTGAATTCGCCCTTTGTCGCCATGATGCAGATTCTCATCTATGTCGGGGCGGTAGCCGTGACAATCTCCTTTGCAATCATGCTCGCCGCTCCCGAAGAACAGAAAAGAGTCGGCCCTTCCGGGCCTCTTGTCGGACCCTTCGGTTTTGCGACCGCCGCACTTCTCGCCGGGGGCTTCTCCATCCTTGCCATTCGGACGGATTGGAAGGTCATGGCAAAAATCAATGATGGCTCTGTCAAAACCATCGGTATTCAGCTGTTAACCGAGTATTCAATGGTGTTTGAACTGATTTCCATCGTCCTGCTGATTGCAATTCTTGGAGCCCTGGTCATTGCCCGGGGTGGGAGGGAAGGCTGATGTCACTGCTGACACTGTACAATAACATCAATAGTTTCCTCGTCATCGGGGCCATCCTTTTCGGTCTTGGAATATACGGTATGGTTACCCGAAGAACACTTATCGGCATGCTCATCGCCGCTGAATTGATTCTCGCCGGTGCTTCAGTAAATTTTATGGCATTTAACCGTTTCACTTCGCCGGACCCGGTTGCAGGACAGGTATTCACGCTTTTTATCATGGCGATCGCGGCTGCTGAAGCTGCCATAGGACTCAGTATCATTATCGCTGTTTATCGCCAGTTTAAATCAATAGACGCCGAAGACACTGTTCAACTTAAAGGTTAGTCAAGGAGCCACCTGGAATGGATTATAAATTACTCATAGCCCTGCTCATTCCGCTCATCGGTACGCTGGGAGTGATGTTCAAGGGGGACAACGAAAACATCCGGGAAGGGATATCTTCCGTTTCTTCCATCCTCCTCCTGCTGGTTGTAGGCTCGATGATTCCGGCGGTTCTGCAGGGTAAGACCCTCGTTTTCCCTATGTTCACCATTCTGCCAGGCGTATCGGTCACCCTGCGTGCCGATTCCATGTCGATGATTTTCGCCATAGTGGCCTCCTCGCTGTGGACCATCGCCGTATTCTACTCCATGGGATACATGCGAGGGCTCAAGGAGCATGCCCAGACACGCTTCAATGCCTGCTTTGCCCTTTCCATATTCGGGGCCATCGGCGTTGCCTTTTCGGACAATCTGTTCACCATGTATCTCTTTTACGAGATCGTCTCGGTATGCACCTATCCGCTGGTTGCCCATCATCAGGACGCGGAAGGATACAATGGGGCACGTAAATACATCATCTACTTGACTACGACGGCCAAGGCCTTCTTATTGCCGGCCATGATTCTCATCTATGTGCTGACCGGCACCCTCGACTTTGCCTCGAATATCCACGACGGAGTTTTCCCGGAAGGCGTCAGCGGTACGCTGGTTATCATGCTGTATATCTTCTGTATCTTCGGCTTTGCCAAAAATGGCGTCATGCCATTCCACCACTGGCTGCCCGGTGCCATGGTCGCTCCGACACCCGTGTCGGCACTGCTCCATGCAGTTGCGGTTGTCAAAGTTGGGGTGTTCTGCACCACCCGGGTGATGCTGTATACCTTTGGCACCGACACCATGCATGCCCTGAACCTTGGTATCCCGACCGCCTACTTCGTCGGCTTTACCGTAATCGTCGCGTCGATCATTGCGCTTTCCAAAGATAACCTGAAAGCTCGACTGGCCTATTCCACCGTCAGCCAGCTTTCGTACATTATAATGGGTGTGGCCTTACTGACCGATCCGGGCATCCAGGGTGGGCTTATCCATATCGTCAACCATGCATTCTCGAAGATCACCTTATTCTTTTGCGCCGGTGCTATCTATGTCGCCAGCCATAAAAAATATATCTCGGAGCTGGACGGCCTCGGTAAAACAATGCCTTTTACCTTTGGCGCCTTTGCCATTGCCTCGCTCAGTATGATAGGTGCCCCGCCGGTTGCCGGTTTTATAACCAAATGGAATCTGCTCATCGGCTCGGTTGAAGCACATCAACTCGGTATTCTTCTCATTCTCATTGCCAGCACCCTGTTAAACGCCGCCTATTTTGCTCCCATTACCTACAGAGCCTTTTTTGGTAAACGACCGGTAGGTGAACCTTTTACCGGGATTAAAGAAGCACCTTTATCCATGCTCATACCTATTCTGATAGCATGTACTATTTCCGTATTAATCGGTATTTTCCCTGATTTTATGTTGCAATTTGTCAAGGCGGTGACGGGATGATTATAAATTTCATCGATTTTTTGAAAGAGCGACTGCAGTCCGTAAAAATTGGCTTTTATATCGCCGTTGCAGTCATGGTGGTCTGGTCGATTGTCGGGGTTGATACCCATCACGCACATACATGGATGGAAGCACACATTCCCGGCTTCTGGTCGATCTTCAGCCTCTTGTCCTGCGCGGTTTTCATATACTTTGCGCGATGGTTTGGAAGCAGTGGAATCATGACCCGAGAGGACTACTATGACAACTAGTTTCATCCATCCAGCGCTCATCTTGCTCTGTGGCGCACTCATTCTGCCCTTTATCAAAGAGCCGTTTCGTAAACTTTACCTCTGCAGCGTGCCAATTCTCACCTTTCTGGACGTGATATATCTCAGCTGGCACCCGGGCATCCATGGCGTCGTCACCTTTATGGGTGACTGGACACTGACCTTTGGCAGAGTTGACGGTCTGTCGATGGTATTTGGTTTCATCATGGCGCTTATGGCGATTATTGGCACCGTTTACGGCCTGCATGTAAAAGACAACCTGCAGCACATCGCTTCCTGGTTTTATGTCTCCGGCAGTCTCGGGGTTATATATTGCGGCGACTATTTAGTCCTCTTTCTCTTCTGGGAAATGATGGCTTTTGCCTCTACTTTTCTCATCTGGTTCAATAAAGATGAGGGCGCACTTGCCGCTGGGTATCGCTATTTGCTGGTCCACACCTTCGGCGGCGTGGTGCTGCTTCTGGGCTTTGTCCTTCGCTATCAGGCCACCGGGGATCTCTCCTTCGTCCAGCTTGATGAACAGAACACGCAGCTCTACACCTGGCTGATTATGGCCGGCCTGATGCTGAACGCAGCGGTTCCGCCCCTGCATTCATGGCTCCCCGATGCTTACAGCAAGGCCACGGTGACCGGAGCGGTTTTCATGTGTGCTTTTACCACGAAGACGGCAATATACACTCTGGCCCGGGCCTTTGCCGGCTTTGACATACTCATCGTGCTTGGGGTGGTCATGGCTATCTACGGCATTGTCTATGCCATGATGGAAAATGATATACGAAAACTGCTCGGCTGGGAGATCGTCAGCCAGGTGGGCTACATGGTCGCCGGTGTCGGCATCGGTACCGCTCTGGCCATCAACGGCACCTGTGCGCACGCCTTTGCCCATATACTTTACAAAGGATTGCTCTTCATGGCTGCGGGAGCCATCATTCATGCCACCGGAAAATCAAAATTCACCGAACTGGGCGGGCTCTACAAAAAGATGCCGGCCACCCTCTTTTTTATGGTCATTGGCGGAATCTCCGTATCCGCCTTCCCCTTCTTTTCCGGCTTCGTATCAAAATCCATGATCATCTCGGCCGGCTTTGAAGCTCATTTGCTGTTTGCCGGCTTTCTCCTCACCGCCGTGTCGGTGGGAACTTTTCTTGTCGCCGGTCTTCGTTTACCCTATCTGATTTTCTTTGGGGAAAACCGGTGCAGCGAGGAAACCTGGGCCAAGGCTGAAGATCCACCATGGAACATGCACGCGGCGATGGCCGCAGCGTCGTTCCTGTGTCTGCTGCTTGGCTCCTACACACCGTTTCTCTATAATATGTTGCCCTACGCCGATGTAAGCTACCATCCCTATGGGGGGTATCACCTGAGTGAAACTCTGCAGATCCTTGCTTTTACTGGGTTGGCCTTTATTTTTCTCAAGGACAAACTTGGACCCAGAGCATCGATCAGCCTTGACCTGGACTGGTTTTACCGAATGGGGGGCCGAGGTTTTCTCTGGCTGGCGAAAAACCCTATTCAATGGCTGGATAATGTCTGGGGTGTCGCCTATAGAGTTGTTGGTCTTTATTCACTGATGACAACTGCCAGGTTCTGGTCATGGTTTGACTGGCATGCTATTGATGGCGTCGTCGATGGAAGTGCCCGATGCATTAAAGCAATAGGCCGGAGAGTCACCATCGTCTTGCAGAGAGGACAGATACAACAGACGATATATATATCTGTCACCTTTGCCGCTCTTCTTCTCATGTCGTATGTCTGGCTATAATTTTTTGAAATCAAGGATCACTGGTAATGGATCAACTACTGATTAACTCCGGCTTCCCCCTTTTGAGTGTACTCATCTTCCTGCCATTGGCAGGAGCGCTTGTTCTCCTGTTTGTAAAGAATGAGTCACTGTGTCGATACCTTGCTCTGGCTGCGACCGGCGTGGTGGGTCTGCTTTCCCTTCGCCTGGTGACCGGCTTCGACACGACAACCGACAAATTTCAATTCGTCGAACATCACAGCTGGATCGAAACCTTTAATATCAATTACACCATAGGGGTCGATGGCATCTCCATCCTCCTTATCCTCCTGACAACGATCATCATGCCATTTTGCGTCCTGGCATCCTGGTCCTATATTAAAACGCGCGTCCAGGCCTTCATGGTGTGCCTTCTGATCATGGAAACCGCCATGATTGGCGTCTTTGTCGCCCTGGATTTTGTTCTGTTTTATGTCCTCTGGGAAGCAATGCTTATCCCCATGTATCTTCTCATCGGCATATGGGGCGGACCGAGAAAAATATATGCATCCATCAAATTTTTCCTCTACACCCTTGCCGGATCCATCCTGCTGCTTGTTGGCATAATCTGGTTATATACAACCAACAATTACAGTTTTTTCATTCCGGACATGATGTGGCAAGATTATCCTCTGACCGCCCAGGTCTATTTGTTTTTGGCATTTTTTCTGGCCTTTGCCATCAAGGTGCCCATGTTTCCATTCCATACCTGGCTCCCGGCAGCGCATGTTGAAGCCCCTACCGCCGGATCGGTTATCCTTGCCAGTATCCTGTTAAAAATGGGCACCTATGGCTTTCTGCGATTTGCCTTGCCCATAACACCGGAAGCGACCCTGCTCCTCGGGCCGTATGTCCTCTGGCTGTCAATTGCCGGAATTATTTATGGCGGATTTACTGCCCTTGCGCAGAGCGATATGAAAAAACTTATTGCCTACTCTTCGGTCGGCCATATGGGTTTTGTAACACTGGGTATTTTTGTCCTCAATGTCGACGGCCTGGAAGGGGCGATCCTCCAGATGGTCAATCACGGTATCACCACAGGGGCTCTGTTTCTCTGCGTCGGGATGATCTACGAGCGAACCCATAGCCGGGAGCTACGTTCAGCAACCGGAGTCGGCAAATACATGCCCATTTATATTACTTTTCTCGCATTTTTCTGCCTCTCTTCTTTTGGCTTTCCCGGAACAAACAGCTTTGTCGGGGAATTTATGATCCTCGCTGGAGCCTTCCAATTTGGAATCGCCAACGGCGGCTTTCCTTATCTTGCCCTGGCAGCCATTCCCGGAGCAGTTCTCGCAGCCGCATATATGCTGCGCATGCTGCAAAAAATCGTCTGGGGGGGCACCGATAATCCTGATCAGTCCTGGATCACCGATTTGAATAGTCGGGAAATAGTGACGCTCGCACCTTTTCTCTTTTTTGTATTCTGGATTGGCCTTGGCCCTCAACCATTTCTGGACCTGATACACACAAGTGTGACCCAGCTGCTGCACCATTTTGATGCTCACCAGGCGCAGCAGGCAGTGGCTGCAGCCGGAGCGATTGTACATTGAGATACTAACCCCGGCAAACGGGACTATTTTCAGCCTCCCCTTAAAGGGGATAAGTACCTTGAAGAAAATGTTTATTGCAAAAAAACAAGAGACCAATCTTCAAGGCACTCAATAACTAAGACCTCGTAAAGGTAACATGATGCTATTTCTACCTGAATTAACACTGTTAGGGGCAGGACTGATACTTTTCACTTTCAGTTTGGGCAAACCGAGTAGTGGAAAAATCAAAAATGTAGCTACAATTCTGGCTGCTTTGACACTGATTGCATCACTCCTATGCCTGAACAGTGAGGGGAACCTCTTCTATGCAGCATATCAAGTCGACTTTTTCTCACAGATTTTCAAGGTCCTTATCGCCCTGGCTACACTCATCATCCTCATATTCACGGACAGCAAAGGCGACCTCAAGAAAGAGACCCGTGCTGAATACTACCTCTTTCTCTTCATGTCGGTTCTGGGATTAATGATGCTCGTATCGAGTGTTGAGCTCCTGTCAATTTTCGTTGCTCTGGAACTCTCCTCTTTTGCCGTCTATATCATGGTACCAATGAGAAACAACGATTCGGTTTCCGGGTCTCAGAGTGAAGCAGGCATTAAATATCTTCTGTTCGGCGTCATGGCAACAGGGTTGATGCTCTTTGGCATGAGTTATATGTACGGTCTGACAGGATCTACGCAATTGCCGGTTATTGCAGAGAAGCTCTCACTCATGTATCGCCAGCCCGCTGCTGTCGTGGCCATCGTTTTGGTTCTGGCTGGATTTTTTTACAAGCTGGCTCTGTTTCCTCTTCATTTCTGGGTACCTGATATCTATGAAGGTGCTTCCAATGAAACAACCGCCTTTATCGCTGCCGTTCCCAAACTGGCTGCAGTTGCACTCCTCATTCGATTCACGACTCTGGTCAGCTCGGAAGGCGAGGTAATCGTCAATGTCCTCATGGTGTGTGCTCTCCTGTCGATGTTCTATGGTAACCTCTCCGCGCTTATCCAGAAAGACGTCAAACGACTGCTGGGATTTTCCGGCATATCCCATGCAGGATTTGTCCTTGTTGGTTTACTCACTTTTCAGGTTACCGGCTATGCAACGGCCATGTATTATATCATGGGATATGTCTTTATGAACCTCGCCTGTTTCCTGGTAATCTGTTCGGTCTCGGAAAAAGGCAAAAATGTTGTTGTGGAAGATTTCACCGGACTACACAAAAGAGCTCCTCTTCTGGCAATAACGTTAACAGTCGGACTTTTTGCTCTGGCCGGTATTCCCCCTTTTGTTGGATTTACCGGCAAATTCCTGCTTCTGCTTGGTGCATTGAAGCAGGGGCACCTCATCCTGGTCATTCTCGCAGCATTTAACACCGCCATTGCCATCTATTACTATTTGTCCATAGTCCGCGTTACCTTCTGCACAGATTCAGAAAATCGTAGTCCAGTCGTCAGCTCCGGTCTCAACAATACGCTTGCCGTACTGCTCATCATGACAATGATAGTCATGGGCGTGTTGCCATCGCAATTTATAGCCATGACAACCTCCGCAATACAAACAATCATGTGACTAATGCTTCATACGTTGCAAAAGGCCCTGCCTGGTTTTCAACCACAGGGCCTTTTTTATTATACTCCTGCATGGCGAATCTCCAGTGACCGAAAATAGCTCGCCAGCCCCTCGCTTCCGCCCTGGGGGCAAGCGGTCTGCTTTTGATATATCTTGCATTATATGCGCCGCCGCTGCATAATGTTTATCATGGGATATAAAAGTAATAATACCCCGTATCTTCATGCAAATACCACGTTGTCTGGTGCCCCAAACAGCGAAGAAAGGTACTCACCGGGGAGGTCGAAGGCCGACTCCGATTGCCGACACCTTGGACCAACAGCTCTTTCGTCTCCACCTTCGGCGGCGCACCGCTCGCCCTGATTAAACAGGACATCGCCAACCAGAAGAACCAATGAGCGACACCTTCATCGACGAAATCCTGCTGAAAGCGGCGCCCGACGATTTGGCCGGGCTCGATGTGCGCTTAGGCGCTGCTCGTCAGCTCTGCAACGCCTGTCTGCGGGAGTCGCTGAGACGGCTGAAACTCATGCGGGAATCGAAGCAGTATCAATCCGCAGGGGCTCTGGCCAAGGGAAAACCTGGCAATGCGGCCTTCAAAGCTGCCCTCGGTCAATATCAGTTCCAGGAATACAGCCGCCATACCTTCGCAGTGCAGACCAAAAACGCCTGGTGGACTGGCGACCATCTGGATGTGCTACAAGGCTCTCAGCCTCGGAAAAATCGTTACGACCGAGAAGCTTTCCTCTCAATCGTTTTAGAGGAGCTTCGGCAGAAGCGTTGCCGTCCGTTCTCCCGGAAAAACACGGCGAAAACCATACCCTCGACGATATCCGCCAAGCAAAAACAGCTTGGCGGGCTGCGGCGGGCGAGAGCCACAAAGAGATGTCTGTCTTGCTGTTCGCCCCCCCCCCTGGCTTTAGCCTTGCGCAGGTTCAGGTGTTAAAACCTCCTCTTAAGGCCAACTCCATTCCTCACACTCAAGGTTACAATCAACATCATGAATACCTGGTTAGTTGTTATACTTTGCATTATTTTTACATCATATTTCCTGGAATTTACTGTTTCTCTGCTTAACATCAGGGCACTCAACTCAAACCTCCCGAAAGAATTTGCAACGACCTATGATGCGTCAGAGTATAAAAAATCCCAGGAATATACCAAGGCCACGGCCTTTTCTTCTCTTTTAGAAAACAGTTTTTCGACTGTCATTACGGTCACTTTTCTTCTCTATGGCGGATTTAACAGCGTCGATGCCTGGGCCAGAGGTTTTGGTTTCGGTGAGATATCGACGGGGCTATTATTTACCGGGGCCTTAGGTCTTTTCATGTTTTTCGTACACTTGCCGTTTTCAGTTTATGCCACATTCGTTATAGAAGAGCGCTTCGGATTCAACCGTACTTCGAGCAAAACATTCCTTTTCGATTTGCTCAAAGCTGGCCTGCTGACCATTTTGCTCGGTGCTCCTCTTTTGGCACTGATATTATGGTTTTTCATTAATGCTGGTGCCAACGGCTGGATTTATTGCTGGCTTGGCGTAGTTACTTTTTCAGTAGCATTACAGTTTCTTGCGCCCGTACTCATCCTGCCTCTTTTCAATAAATTCTCGCCCCTGAAAGACGGTCCCCTGCGGCAGAAAATCCTCGACTATGCGGCACAGGAACATTTCAGAATCCAGGGAATCTTTACTATGGATGGTTCGAAGAGATCATCCAAACTCAATGCTTTCTTCACCGGTTTGGGTAAATTCAGAAAAATTGTTTTCTATGACACTCTGCTCGACAGGCTCAATGAACCGGAAATTATCGCTGTACTCGCCCATGAAATGGGACACTGCAAACTCAATCATCTTGTCAAGATTCTCTTTGCCTCAATTATCCAAACCGGGTTTATGTTTTACTTTCTTTCATTTTTTCTCAGCAACAGCTCGCTCGCAGAGGCGTTTTTCATGACGGAAAATTCGATTTATTCCAGCTTGGTCTTTTTTGGTTTTCTTTATGCACCAATTAACCTCGTTGTTTCGATGCTCTTTAATTTGTTCTCCCGCAGACATGAATTTGAGGCAGATAGCTATGCTGCCAAAACGACAGGGAACCCGGAATGGTTAATAAACGCCCTGAAAAAACTCAGCAAGGAAAATCTCAGCAATCTCAATCCCCATCCGTTAATGGTGGTAGTCCATTACAGTCATCCGCCAGTGTTGACTCGAATAGAGAAACTGCGCCAATTCTGCCAACCGCGGTAAACGGAATATAAGATGGCCAGGCCTCGGTAGGTGCTCTTTTCAGTACCCCCTGCGGGGGTTACTCGTAAAAGCAACAAATTACTTGACAGTATTGATAATTAGATGGTTATTTCACACTATCACTTCAGTTTTATTTCGTAATATGGATACGCAAGCATTATAATAAACCCGGCGGTGTTACCGACCTTATCTGTCTAAGATAATTCCTTATTTATACGTACTGGAGACAAAAAATGAAAAAAAATGAATTTCGGACCCCTCTTATTCAATCGGCTGCAGTACTTGGAGGCGTGCTGATACTGTTCGCAATTGTGGCATCTTCAGGAGCCAGCAGCACCGGAGGCGGCATTCTCGCAATTATTTTTGGTATAGGTAATCTCATTCTTTTTTTCATCGGCATGGGGATTGCGGTCCCTTTCTCGATCGCTGTGCTTATTGCAATATTTCTCGCGGCTGTTGCTATGGTTGACTCCGAACAAGCAGCCGCGATGTACGCAGACTTAAAAAAAACACTTCCCGCTAAGCGTTCTCTGGCGCAGTAATCGAGGCGACGGGTATAGTCCGCCGGAAGGCAGCGTTGCCCAGATGGAGTAGAACATTGTCGATGGTTGCAACTACTCCAGAGGCAGCGTTTCCTCCTCCACCTGAAGAAAGAGACAGCCACGCTGTAATTTCAGGTGAAGGAGGAGATTACCCTGCTTCAGGATTTGCACAAGATTATGCAGGGAGATATCAAGGTGCTGACTGCCGACAATAGTCTTGCCCGAAGCAGTATTGATACCCTGCATAAAGAGCTCCCAGAACGAGAACTTTACGAGAAAATCGAGGCTCTGAATATGTCATTGACACATCAGCAAAATTCGGAGAAAGAAATAGAAAACCTCGTTGACCAACTCACGGAGAAAATTCAGCAGGCACTGGTACAGGATATGACCTATGCGCAAATTGATGATCACTTGACCAATAGCCTCCCTTTCGAGTGTGATAAAATCATCAAGGATCATCCCGCACTGACCAGAAACTACATTCGTAATCTTCGAAGAGAATAACTGTAGTCGAGTTGTTCTTTTCCTTTCGAGCCGTGCAGAAGTAATTCTGCACGGCTTTTTTTTATTTTTACAATGCTCTCTCCTTCGATTCACACACAACAACAACAGACTACGTACCTAAGCAGCGTCTCACGGCCTATTCGTCATCGACAATAATTTCCTTGGTGGTTAAAAACCTCTTGACGGCGCACCGTCAATCAAGTAGTTTGCCGCGGACTTTGAGGAACACGAAACAGGGGCGGCCACCAAGAGTGACTGTCCGGGGATCGGGTTTGCCAAAGGGAAGAAAGAGTAAAGAAAAGCATTGACCGATC